>CBFHPQ010000001.1:0-140790 GCA_965657865.1 Coraliomargaritaceae bacterium
CAAAAGTTATGAAACAAGATGCCAACTCATTAAAAATAGAGGATCCGAGTTTATTGGATCTTCCTCGGCAAACTCTAATCGCATTTGGATTACTTCTGTTGCTAGTACTATTCATGATTTGGGACCAGTTTTTTTGGTGGCAAACGAATGATGAGTATAGTTTTGGATATCTTGTACCGCTGTTTGCGGCCTATGTTGCGTATGATCGATGGCCGTTAATTAGGGGCTTTCTTTTTGGCAGCTCGGATGGCGGGAGTGATAGGGCGCAAAAAACTCAGTCAAATAGTTTTTTTGTTAAGTTTTTTGAGGCGGTCGCGGTGATTGGTTTCTTTTCTGGTTTGTCTCTTTATTTCATTGGTGGGTTACTTCGGGCCGTCTCGGGCCCTCAAAATCCTGCCTCTTTGGCGATTTCGGCTGGGTTTGCTGGCATTTTGCTGTGCGGGATCTTTATCTTCTTTAAGCGTAACGCTCAGGGTGAATCTCTATCTCTAGGGGAGCGTTTTGCATTTGTCTCTTTATTCATCTTTCCCGCTTTAATTTGGTTACTTTCTGCTCCGATGGTAGCGGTTCTTCAAAAAGCGATTTTAGTTTTTCTTCAATCTAAGGTTACTTTTGTAGTGTTTACAGTTTTCGATGCTGTGGGTGCTCACTTAGAACGACAGGGCAGTGTTCTGATATTAAATGGTACTGAGAGTGTAGGGGTTGAAGAGGCGTGTTCGGGTATTCGTTCACTAACTGCCTGCCTTTTTGCAGGCTCCTTTTTGGCATCGGTCTTTCTTCAAAAATTTTGGAAGAAGTTGCTCTTGATTTTAACTGCCATGGGCTTGGCCGTGATAACGAATCTTATGCGAGCGCTCTTTTTAACCTATTGGGCTTATAATAACGGCTCGGATGCAATTAATGATCATTGGGTTTTACCGATTATCGGTGACATTGGCTCGGTACATGATTTTACAGGTTTTCTTATTTTAGGTGTTACTTGCTGCGGTCTTATGATTTTGTTACCTATATTTAATATGAGTTTATCTCCAAAAGATGATTTTGAAGATGACTTTGATTCTGAGGATTCTGATCCGACTCCACAAACTACTGAATAGCTTTGAGCGCATCTCGTAAAATTCTCATGGTGACACCTGAGCTGGTGCCACTTATAAAAGTTGGTGGATTGGCAGATGTTGTTGGTTCGCTCTCAAAGGCGCTCGCGAGCAGAGGACATGATGTACGCATTGTCTTGCCAAAATACGCGGGGCTCGAAGGAGCTGAGTCTGCAGTTCCGCTTGAAACTCCTCTGATTGTGCATCTTGGAGGGCATGAATCTTATGCTCAGGTATGGGAGTTGCCATTACCCGATAGCTCAGCCCGTTGTTATCTTTTAGAGCATAATTTATATTTTGATAGTACAGACGTTTATTGCGGTCCTTCGGGTGATGAATCTGATAACTTTAAACGGTTCACGTTTTTAAGTCGTGCGGCGATTGATCTTTGCAACCATTTGGATTGGATGCCGGAGGTGATTCATTGCCATGATTGGCCAACTGGCTTGATTCCAGTTTATTTAAATACAACTGAGCAGAAGGAATCGATTGGGCGCGCAGCGAGTGTGATGACTTTACACAACATGCAGCATCAGGGGTATTGTCCGTCGGAAACAATTTCGTTCGCAGGTCTACCACAAAGCACTTTTAGAGCAGATAGCTTAGAGGCAATGGGGCAGGTGAATATGCTTAAAGGTGCTATTTATCATGCGACTAAGATCAGTACGGTGAGCCCGACCTATGCACGGGAGATCCAAGATCGTGAAGGCTATGGGCTGCAACATATTCTTCATTACAGAGCTGCAGACTTGATCGGAGTTATCAATGGCGTGGATCTAACTGAGTGGTGTCCATCAACGGACCCTTTGATTCCTCAGACCTATGGGATTGACGCTTTATCAGGGAAGGGGATTTGTAAAGCAGAGCTTCAAAAGGCGTTTGGGTTGGAGCAACGTCCTGAGGTTCCTTTGTTTTCGGTGGTGTCTCGATTAGTGGAGCAAAAAGGATTGGATTTATTGATAAAAGCAAGTGAACGCCTGATGGAGGCAATGGATATTCAAATCGTAGTCCTTGGGACGGGAGACCCAACGCTTGAAGATGCTTTTAAAAGTTTAGCTTCTAAATATCCGGAGCGCTACGGAGCAAAGATAGGATTTGATAATAAACTGGCTCATTTATGTGCCGCAGGGGCGGATTTTTTATGTATGCCGAGTCGTTTTGAGCCCTGTGGCCTGAGTCAAATGTACGCGATGATCTACGGCACACCTCCAATTGTTCGAGCGACTGGGGGTCTCATTGATTCTGTTGAGCCGTATGTGGAGGGAACAAAGATGGGTACAGGATTCTTGTTTAAGGATGCGACTGCAGAGGCACTTTACGATACGATTGGGTGGGCTTGCTCAACTTATTACGATCGACCCGATGAATATAAAATGCTTCAGAAAAATGGGATGACGAAGGATTTTAGCTGGGATCATTCTGCGGATCGTTATGAATCTATTTATACGTGGGCAATAGTAGCTCGCAACGCTTCTTACGAGGCGCTTTGAATGTAAGCTCGGTGTTGACCTGTTAGGGCAAACCATTTCATTTATTGTAGTGTCTAATTTAAACAGAGATTTTAACGAAGTTATCCGTTCGATTATAAAAGATGACCCACGCTACGAACGCGGGGCGTATCATTTTTTACGCCAAGCTTTAGATTATAGTCTCAAGAGTCTGCACGAGCAGGGGCAACTCGAAAAAAGCAATCATCTAACAGGTCAACAACTCCTTGAAGGGATCCGTCTTTATGCCATTGAACAGTATGGTCCTATGGCGCGTTCAGTACTTGAATCGTGGGGAGTTAGAGCTTGTGAGGATTTTGGTAACATTGTGTTTAATTTAGTTTCCTGTCGGGTTTTGGGTAAAAATGAAAGTGACAGCCCTGAAGATTTTAATGGTGGGTATGACTTTATTGCAGCATTTGATTCCCCATTTTTGCCGACCAAAAGTCCGTCGATTCGTCGTCCTCGAATGCTTTAGGTGAATAAATGTATTCACTCTTGAAACTGAGCTTCTCGGTCTGCTATCAAGTGTAATGATGAAAGAGAGTTTTAGCGATTTGAGTCAAAATGTAATTGAGCGTTTGAATGCTCGAAGTTTTTCGCGACGCACTTTGAGCAATGGTTTAGTAGCATTACACACTCCAGACTTTTCAAGCTCGGTTGTTTCAGTTCAAGTATGGGTTAAGACTGGAAGCATTCATGAAGGTGCGTATCTCGGTTCAGGGTTGTCGCATTTTTTAGAGCATATGCTTTTTAAAGGGACGAGTAAGCGCGAAGGGAAACGGATTGCAGAAGAGGTACAAATGCTGGGTGGGCAGATCAATGCCTACACAACCTTTGATCGCACGGTTTATTACATTAATGCACCCGCAGAGAGTTTTGAGGTCATCGTAGAAATTCTTTCTGATATTATATTTAATTCAACGCTTCCCGCGGATGAGCTTGAAGTCGAGCGGAAGGTTATTTTGCGAGAAATTGAGATGGGTAACGATGATCCAGATCGTCAACTAACTCAGGCGTTGTTTCAAACTGCTTTTAAAAAACATCCTTACCGAGAGCCTGTGATTGGTCATCGGTCTTTATTTGAGTCGATTTCACATGAAGTGTTATCGGATTATTACAAGAGCCGATACATTCCAAACAATATTGTGGTTTGCTCAGCAGGGGCGGTCTTAGAGGATGACTGTATATCTACTGTAGAAAGGTATTTTGGTGCTTCGAATCGTAGGTGCGTGTCTTCGACTTGGATTGAAAATGAGCCGACTCAACTCGCGGAACGAGTTGAAGCATTGATCGCGCCTTTCAATATTCATCGCGGCACAATTGCTTATAAAATTCCAAATTTGAGCCACCCCGATTCACCTGCTTTGAATGTACTCGCAAGCGTCTTTGGGCAGGGAGAAAGTTCTAGGCTCTGGAAACGTATTCGGAACGAGTTGAAATTGGTTCAGTACATTAGTTGTCATATTTGGAACCCTGGCGAACAGGGACTGCTTTCGATTAGCTATATCTGTGAACCAAAATTCCAAAGTGAAGTAATTGCGGCTATTGATTTTGAATTTGAAGCTTTGTTAAGAGATGGAATCACCGAGCAAGAATTGGAGAAAGCGCAGCGTCAGGCGCTGAGTTCGGAAATTAATTCTCGCAAGACCATTAATGGGCAAGCAACTCGTTTGGGTCTAGGTGAAGTGGTTATTGGTGAAGCAAATTACATGGGTCGTTATTTGAAACGTCTGCAGAGCCTAGATGTAGATACGATTCAATCGACAGCGTTGAAATATATAAGTGAGACGCGTCGGTCTGTTGTTTCGCTGGGTCCGCGGGTAGAGGATTCGGTGGATTCCGAAGGATCCCTTGCTTCCACAGTGACAGAGCGACCCTCACCAGAGGTTCATACCTTAAAATCAGGAGCCCGATTGGTTTTGGAGCAGGACTCGAGTTTACCTAAAGTGCACTTGCGAGCGGTCTTTTTAGGCGGCTGCTTGTACGAGGATGCAGATAAAAGAGGCGCCTCTAATTTGCTAGCGGAGTTATTGACGAAAGACACAGAAAAGGAGGATGGGGCCTCAATTTCTGCGCGGATAGAAGCCTTAGGCGGTTCGTTTGCTTCAAGTGGAGGAAATAACACTCTAAGTTTAGCGATTGAGGTTTTGCCCCAGGATTTCCCTGTTGCGTTTGAATTACTAAGCAACGCCTTAACGGTTCCAGCTTTTAATGCAGATACCTTCGAAACAGAGCGCTCTGCCCAAATCGCAGATATACAAGAAACGATGGATGATATTCTGAGTGTTGGCTTTAGGAGACTCCGAGAATTATTTTTCAAAACGTATCCGATGTCAGTTGCGGCTTCTGGCAGAATAGAGGATTTAGAGTTGCTTCGCATTGAAGATTTAAAAGCGCTTTTTGATCGCCTAGTGACCGCATCGAATTGCGTGCTTTCAGTATGTGGTGATTTTAATAAGGAAACAGTTTTGGATGCTTCAACTGAGTTGCTTGATGCGTCCATCAGTCAAAATTCTGAAGCAGTCGATGCAACTAAGCACACGACCGAAAGTGGAGCGATAATCGAGCATCATGTTATGGAACGCGAGCAAGCGGTTGTGCTGCTTGGATTTCCTGATGTAGGAGTTAAAGACAAAGATTTCGTTACTGCTGAGTTGTTATGCGAATTATTGAATGGGCTTTCTAGCAACCTCTTTGACCAAGTTCGTGAAAAGAAGGGACTTGCGTATTACGTGGGTGCAACTCGTGTGATTGGAACTGAAACGAGTATGTTTGCAATGTATGCTGGGACTCAACCCGAACAAACATCCAAAGTCATTCATGAAATGAAACGTGAAATTGCGAGACTTGCCTCGGGTAAGGTCGAGACCGCTGAGTTGGAGCGTTGCCGCGCAACAATCAAGGCGGCGCGGGTGATGGGGCGCCAAACCATTGGCGCGCGCGCGATGCATTCGGCGCTAAATTTAAGTTATAATCTACCCGTTAATGATGATGCGGAACACAATGCTAAATTAGATGCTTGCGGAGCCTCTGAAATTGCATCCTTTGTCAGCCATTATTTGTGCGCGGACAAATGCGTAGAGCTCACCGTTGGTCCAGAGAATTCTTAGAACTTGCGCTGAAAGAAAAGTTTTTAGTCTGCATATTAGTCTGGAGTGTTTCAGATTGTATGCAGAAGTATTTTTCGAAAAGCTTATCGTTGAGAATCTCATCCGTTTGCCCGCTTGCAACAAGTTTTCCGCCGTACAAGACAAGCAATCGATCGGTATAACTGGCGACGTGGTTGGGTTCATGTAAGGCAGCTAAGACTACAGTATTCGCCCGTGCAGTTTTTCTTAATTGCTCTAAAATTTGATGCTGGTGCGATAAATCTAGGCCTGTCGCGGGTTCGTCTAGCAATAAATAGCGAGGAGTTGAGTGAGTTTCAGGATGCCAGAGTTGGGCCATGATTCGCGCTAAGTGCACGCGTTGTTGTTCGCCGCCAGAAAGCGTTAAATAATTTCGTTCTTGAAGCGGAGTCAACTGGAGCGATTCCATGCACTCGCTAATTGCTTGTGGACCTAAACGGTTTTCATTGGGCTCCCGGCTGAAGGGATTGCGTCCGAGTGCTACGACTTCCTCGACGGTATAATCAAAGGAAAGATCTGAACGTTGCGGCAATACCGCTCGTTTCTGCGCCAGTTTACTGATTGACCAAGATTGAATAGCTTTTGATTCGTATTGAATGCTTCCGCTACTAGCTTGAAGTTCGCCAGCTAAAAGACGAATTAAGGTACTCTTGCCCGCACCATTGGGTCCCATGAGTCCATAGAAGTATCCAGGCTCTAATTGAAAATCGAGGTCTTTGAGTAATTCAGTTTGAGCGACCTGAAGACATAATTTGGATGCTTTGATCATGCGAGTTCCTTTCTGCGGGCTCGAATTAAGAGATAGAGGAAAAAGGGAACACCAACAAATGCAGTGATGATTCCAATTGGAAGTTCGGTGCCTTCAAAGATCGAGCGCGAGAAGACATCAACGAGTATCATTAAAGTTGCGCCAGCAAATATGGAGGCAGGTAGTAGATAACGGTGATTGGGTCCGACTAAAAGTCTTACCAAGTGGGGGATGACGAGTCCGACAAACGCAATTGCACCACACAGAGCAACAGTGAGGCCAACGATTGTGCCACATATTAGAATTATTTGACGCTGAATAGGATGGGGGTTGATCCCAAGGTGGATTGCTTCTGCGTTTCCAAGCAGCAGGATATTTAAAGCGTCTGCTTTTTGTATGAGTAAAATCGAGGCACCTGCAATTAGCGGAATGGATATGAAAACTGCCATATTGGGTGCGCGCGCGAAGCTCCCCATTCCCCAGAATGTAATGTCTCTAAGGGTGTCAAAATCTGCAAAATAAAGCATGAGTCCAATTATAGCGCCGCCGAGAGCATTGATGGCGATGCCGCATAAAAGCATGGTTGGAACATGAATACGCCCACCAACTTTCGACAATAAATATACTAGATACGTACTGCAAATGCTACCAATTGCGGCTGCTATTAAAATAGTTAGGGGACCGCCCAGTTGGACGCATTGATATTCAAATTTCGCTCCAAGTAACATCACGAGTCCAGCCCCGACCGCGCCACCACTGCTAACGCCTATTAAAGCTGGATCGGCAAGAGGATTTCTGAATAGACCTTGGAGTGCTGCCCCTGCGAGTGCTAAACCGCCTCCACAAAACCCTGCTAAAAGGACACGTGGTAGGCGCAATTGTAGAATAATTTGAAGATGTTCTTCGCTGACTTCAGGCAAGTTAAGGATTTTTCCAAGAGGGCCCAAGCTAGCACTCAAAACCTCAGTAAAGGAAATTTCAACGCTTCCGCAATTCAATGCAATGAATGCGCAGCAGAGATTGAGAGCGACAATGAGCGCTACAAATAGCTTTCTGAGTCTTTTAGGAATCATATTTTGGAAGTCATAGAGTGTGCATCCATTTCAATTCTGTCGATATACATTTGATTGTTTCATTTTTCTGCTCTTAGTTTCATGCATGTCACCTGCCGCCTCAAACCCAGATACTTCAATAACGGTTAAAGTTTGCGGATTAACGCGTGCTGAGGACGTGGAGTGCGCTCGCTCGCTGGGTGCGAATTACTTTGGATTTATTGGGTATAGACCTTCGCCGCGCTCGCTAGAGCTTTCTTTGTTGGGCGATTTAGCCCGCTCGGTACCTGAGGATCGAAGAGTTTTTGTCGATGTAGAGCCGAGTACTGAGACTATCAAAACTGCTCAGTCTTTAGGTTTTAAGCAATTCCAACTGCACTTTACGCTCGATGCGGGCGAAGTGCTTCTACCAGAATGGTCAAAGTGGATTGCCCCAGAAGATTTATGGCTGGCGCCACGCTTGCCTGAAAGTGCGTCTTTCCCGGATTCGATTTTAAAGTGCGCTAGAACGGTGCTTATTGACAGTTATTCTGAGCAGTCTGCAGGTGGGACAGGTGTTACGGGCGACTGGCAAGGATTTTTAGCACTTCAAGAGAAGTTTGAAACAACACGCTTTGTATTGGCTGGTGGTTTAAATTCAGGAAACATCTGCGAAGCTGTAGGCGCAAGTGGTGCATCATTTGTGGACGTGAACAGTGGCGTTGAATACGCTCCAGGTCTTAAAGATCCAAAGCGTATGGCTGCATTCTTTGATGCGCTGCATTTGAGGAGCTAGATTCGTATATTTACTTAATATTTTCGACTGGCAAGGCGGACTTTTTGAAGCTTAGTTATATGGGTTCTATGCGTCTTTTTTGTTTTCCGTTACTTTTCCCTTTCTTTCTGTGTATGCCGTTAGCATGGGCTGGGTTAGACACGATCACTCCTAGTGCACCTGTAAAACAATTCCGCTTTCCTAAATTTGGATCCGAGGGATATACGCAATGGGTTTTAAAGGGGGGAGTTGGTATTTATGATGGCCCCGAGCAAATTCGTGTCGAGGCGATGGGATTACGAGTTTATACTGGCGATGCACGTATGGCGCTTGAATTGAGTCTAGACAGTCCAGATGCGATCCTTCGAATGGAAGAGAATCGTGCAGTATCCGAAGCACCAATTTCAATTGAAGGAAAGAATTTTACCATTACCGGAAAAGGCTGGGACTGGAATGGTACGAGTAAAGATATCAATGTCCTTCAGGAGTCGCGGGTGGAGTTCTCACAATCTATCATGGGCTTAAGTTCTGAAACGGACGAAACAGCTATCGAGGAAACGACTCTGGTGCAAAGCGAGGCTTTAAATCTTAAAACTACGGAAACGGATTATACTTTTAAGTTTACGGGTGGAGTCATTGCGGAATCGAATACCTTACGCTTGGAAAGTGATCGCTTAGATGCACGAGCGGTGACTCCTGAGGGATCGGATGCTTCAAATCTTCCTGTGAGTGGTTCTTTAACGGGCCTGAAAGATTTAGTAGCGATTGGTTCAGTGTTGGTGACTGAGGACAATCGACAACTCAAGGCTGAGCGTGCGGAATTTTATCCAAGTTCAGATATGTTGAAATTAAAGGGTGCGGTTGAAGTTGCTACCTCGAATGCGTTGATTTACGGCGACTCTATTTTGAGTCAATCAGGGGTCGTTACAATTCAAGGTCAAAAGAATGGAGCTCGTGCTCAAATGACTTTGATGCAGGCAGGGGGGCTTGGTCTGTCTGGTTCAACGAGTTTAGATGAAGTGACTTTGATCCACGCAGATACAATTGTGATGCAGGAAAGAGGCGAGGACACGATTTATGAATTTTCTGGTAGGGTTGAAATATTTTCTGGAATGGTAACGGTGCGTGCAGAGAAATTATTTGTGGAGTCATCGGAGGACGGAACCGCCGAGGATTCGGTTTCGGAAGATGCACTTGCCATGGGTACGGTAAACGTTTTGCGAGCTGAGGGTAATGTTTATATCAATGATGACGGCACAATTGTCCAGGCTGGGAAGGCGACATTTTATCCTGAAAAAAACCTTGCAAGGTTATCAGAGTCACCGCGTCTGAGCAAGGAAGGTACAGTTGTTTCAGGAGCTAGGATGGAACTCACTTCCGATAAGTCTTATGTTTTTGGAACGCGTGAAGAGGTTGTACATGTATTACTTCCTGAACTTCCGGATTTGGGCTATGAAAGTTTGGAGGAGTCATCCGAAGCTACTTCGGTAGTTAGTACAAATGCTACTCGAGGAGCAAATGAACCCACTATCATTCAAAGCCAATACTTAGAAATGACGAATGAGGAATCGAATGAATTATTTATCTTTAAGGACTCGGTTGAAGTTTTTGCTACTAATTTAGAGGCACGGTGTGAATACATGGAAGTTTCTGCCACGAATGAGGCAGAGATAAGTGAGGAAGGTGAATTAGGAGCTTGGCGGATTGAGAGCATTGATGCTTCGGACCAAGTAAGGATTCAGCAAGAAGGCCGTACAGCGACTGCTGATTCGGCGTCTATTGAACCGCTTGAAAACCGCATGGTTCTTACTGGCAATGCTCGGGTAGACGATTCGCGCGGTAAGGTGAGAGGTGAGCGTTTGATTTTAAATCAAGGAGAAAGCAGAGCAATAATTGAAGGCGGTAACGATGGCGAACGGGCTACTGTAATTCTGCCTGCTCTAAATCAATCTAAAGAATAATTTATCTGAAGAATAAGTTGCGGTCTCACGGTAAGAAGATTTTTGTAAATAAGATGGAAACAAGCACAGCCCTAAAAATTTCTACCCACAACCTGGTAAAGGACTACGGAAAACGCCGAGTGGTCGACGGAGTGGATATTGAAATTTCAGCTGGTGAAATCGTTGGATTGCTAGGGCCGAATGGGGCGGGCAAGACAACTACTTTTTATATGATTGTTGGATTAGTTCCTGCGACTGATGGCGCGGTTGCCTTGGATGCTTCTGAGGTCACCGAAATGCCTATGTTTGAGCGAGCGCGGATGGGGTTAGGTTACTTGCCTCAAGAAGCTTCTGTATTTCGAAAGTTAACAGTTGAGGAAAACATTCGAGCAGTTGCAGAGACTTTACCTTTGAGCACCTCGCAACGCAATGCATGCGTTAAGGAGCATCTTTCGGAACTAGGCTTAACGGAATTAGCCAAGCAGAAAGCGTATACTTTAAGCGGAGGCGAACGACGCCGGCTTGAAATATCCAGAGCGCTTGTCACAAAACCCAAGTTCTTATTAATGGATGAACCGTTTAGTGGCGTCGACCCGATCAGTGTTAGTGAAGTTCAAAAGATTATAGTTAAGCTTAAAGGACGTGGTATTGGAGTATTGATTACCGATCACAACGTACGTGAAACTCTCAGCATTGTAGATCGAGCTTACTTAATGCATCAAGGAAAGGTTCTGAGTGAGGGCTCTAGTGAGTTTTTGATTAACGATCCTACAAGCCGAGAATTTTATCTGGGCGAAGATTTTAATATTTAATAACTTATTTTAAAGAAAGGGTTTCAGTCATGCCAAAAAATCATAAGCAACAAACAAAATTTGTGGAAGCAGTGCCGGTTCGAGATTTTTTTGAGTCTTTTCGTGAGCCATTAGAACTCGACCTTGTTGCGGGTGAAAAGGGTTTAGATGGTATGATTCGAGAGCGCAGCTTGAACCGTCCTGCGCTTGCAGTAACTGGATATTTCAAATACTTTGCATCGAAGCGTATTCAATTATTCGGTGCTGGGGAGATGGCTTATTTGCGAGATCTGAAGCGGGATGCTGAAGAGAAAGTCATTCGTGAACTGTTAGAGCGGAAGGTTCCTTGTATCATTATCTCCAGAAATCTCTCGCCCTCTAAAATAATGCTTCAACTGGCCGAAGAATATAAAACACCGCTGATTCGATCGACCTTAAAATCAAAAACGATTACTACAGAGGCTACACTTCTTTTAGAGGAGAAGTTTGCGCCTAGAACTCATATTCATGGAACTTTGACTGACATTAAGGGAATTGGAACTTTGATTTGTGGTGAAAGTGGTGTCGGTAAAAGTGAGTGCGCATTAGCGCTGATTGAACGCGGACATAGCTTGGTGTCGGATGATTTAACTTATGTACAACGTTTAAGTGATCGCGAACTTGTTGGCACTTCTTCTGAATTGAGTCGCGGGTATATGGAATGTCGTGGATTAGGTATTATCAATATTGCAGAGTTATTTGGAGTGCGTTCGGTGCGAATGAAAAAGAGTATTGATTTGGTAATTAATTTTGTCGCCTGGACTCCTGGTATGCATGAAGAGCGTACGGGTCTTGAAGAAAGCACAATGGAAATTCTTGGCCTCAAAGTGCCTGCAATGGAGATACCAGTGCGACCGGGTCGTGATATGGCACGCTTAGTAGAGGTTGCTTCAATGGTACAAGCACTCAAATTAATGGGTCATGACTCTGCAAATGATTTCAATCAAAGATTGATTGAGCACATGGTAGAGAAAAATAAATAAGGCTATTTAAGATTTAAATCTTTGATTGATGATATCCTAATCGGTAGGGTTATAATTATTATGGATTTAAGTGCTCTTAATCACCGCTCAATGTTATCTTTGAGATCAATTTCTGGCCGTGATTGAAGATTGTATGATTTTCAAGAAAAAGTTATTCGTTTTTAAATGTGAATAACTTGTGTAGAAGTTGCACTTGCAAAGGTATTATACCTTAGGCTTTGATGTTAAAAGAGTTTGCTTTATAAGTAATAATTCTAAAAAACATACACCTTAGGAAATTTATTTCCACCCTCAGTACCCCGCCAATATCTCGTAAGATGCTTTATATCAGTGTCTTGAGGATCAATTTTATTTTTTTCATTACAATTTTCGCAACTTTCTTCACTTTTAAAAGTTACAATTATCAAAATACTGTTCTCTCGAAGGTAATTTTGCATAATTTAAGCTCAAATATGTGAATAAATAATCTTTTAACTCAAAAAATGTCTAACTCTTCAGTCAATTTAAGCACCTGGATTTCCGTAAAGAATGAACTAAGATCTGTATTTCCTAGCGAACTCTTTGAAATGTGGTTTGCCGAGTTAACATGCGTGGAAGATGTTCCTGGAAAATTGACACTCGAAGCACCTAATGAGTTCAATGCTATCTGGATTGAAAATAACTACATGGATGTTTTATCGCACCAAGCTCGAGTCGCATCGGGAATGGCAACAATTGTTAAAGTACGCGTTTCAGAACTTTTAGATTCGGAAGTGGATGCTGATGTAAAAGAAGACTCAAAAACATCCAGAATTAAAAATAAAGGCGAAGCTTCTAGTAGTGTTCATCGTGCAGATACTGCGAGCGATCACAGGTTTACGCAACGGCAACAACCTTCGAGAAACGCTCACTTAAACCCGCGCAATACGTTTGAAAATTTTGTTGTCGGTTCCGGTAACCAACTCGCACATGCTGCGAGCATTGCGGTGGCAAACGCACCGGGTCGTGCATACAACCCACTTTTTGTTTATGGGGAGACGGGTCTAGGTAAAACTCACTTGATGCACGCAGTCGCGCATCAAATGCTCATTAATAACCCAAAAGCACACATTGCGTACGTCTCTACTGAGAAATTTACGAATGAGTTCATTCATGCTATTCGCGAAAATAAATTAGCGAAGTTTAGAAAGTATTACCGCACCGTAGATGCGCTTCTAGTAGATGATATCCATTTCTTATCTGGAAAAGAAAGCACCCAAGAAGAGTTCTTCCACACCTTTAACGATTTATTTGAATCTGGTAGGCAAATTTTCTTAGCGAGTGACCGCCCTGCAAATGAGATTGAACGCCTAGAAAATCGTCTGATTTCACGTTTCCAATGGGGGCTAGTCACCGATGTGCAGGCTCCAGATTTTGAAACAAGGGTAGCGATTTTACGCAAAAAGGCAGCTGCCATGCATTTAAAATTAGACAATGAAGTAATGGAGTACCTTGCTGAGAAAGTATCTCGTAATGTGCGCCGCATGGAGGGTGCGCTTACTCGTATTGCAAGTTATAATGCGCTCATTGAACAACGTTTGGATTTGAATTCAGTTGAAAAGCTCTTGAGTGATCTATTCCAAGAGGAGGCCGCTGCGCAAGTAACAATCGAGCAAATCCAAAAGCGTGTTGCCGATTACTACAAGATTCGAAGCAGTGATTTAATGGGACGCCGCCGGACAAGTGCGATCGTCTTTCCTCGTCAAGTTGCAATGTTTATTTCACGTACGCTCACGAGTGATCCTTTGAAAACAATTGGTGAAGCTTTTGGTGGTCGTGATCATGGTACTGTTATCCATGCCTGTAAGCAGGTTGAGAACATGATGGATCAGGATGCAACCGTTAAGCGTGCTGTGGATTATCTCGTAAAACAACTTGCGAGTAATCGAGCATAGAGTTGGAAATTGCCTGCTTTAAGTGCATTAAAATTTACTCAATTTAAGAAATGGAATTATCGGAAGAGCAAATTAATGAAGTAAAAGTTTGGGTTCGTGCAGGAGTCTCGCTTTCAGATATTCAGAATCGCATGCGTACAGATTTTGAAGTCTCGATGACATATATGGATGTTCGTTTTCTTGTTGATGATTTAGGAGTGGTGCCTGATGTTGTGGAGGAACCCGTTGAAGCGAGTTCAGAGGACGATGCTGAGTCTACAGACGATGCTGACGAAGCTGCTACAGAAGTTGAAGATGCGGAAATAGTGGGCGATGGTAGCGGAGTTTCAGTCGAAGTGGATGCAGTCAAACGCCCTGGAGCATTAGTAAGCGGAACGGTGCAATTTAGCGATGGAAAGCAAATGAGCTGGCAATTGGATGCTGCTGGTCAACTTGGTTTGGTTCCTAGTGATGATCCAGATTACCGTCCTAGCCCAGAAGACGTTCAAGCATTTCAGACTGAACTGGCTCAAGTTCTTCAGTCACAAGGATATTAAAAGCTCAAGTGCTTGCTCTAACTTAGCGTTTACTTAGTTGCTTCGTGTATTGCTACAATTGAAAAAGTAAGTCCTTTGGCAGTGGCAGTGGTGAATCCTGCTTCTTTTATTTGATCGCAAAGTAATTGCTTGGATGGAAACCCTTCAATTGTTCCCGCAAGGTAATTGTAAGCATCTTTATTTCCTGTAGCATAGGATGCGAGTGTAGGGAGTATATATTTGAGGTAGGTGTAGTAGATCGGGCGGAACCAAACCTGTGGCTGGGAAAACTCCAGAATAAACAAGCGACCCCCATCTTTTAGAACGCGCCTAATTTCTTTTAGTCCTTTTTGGCGGTCTTCAAAATTTCGAACCCCAAACGAAATAGTGACAGCGTCGACGGAGCCATCGGGAAGGGGAAGTTGCATGCAATCGCCAAATTCAAAGCTGATATTCTCGAAATCGCCACTGGATGATTGTTTTTGACGAGCTTGGTCGAGCATGGGCTCACAAAAATCTAGGGCCTTTATTTGTACTTCAGGGTTGAGTGCTTTGCCTAGTTTGAATGCAACATCTCCGCTGCCAGTAGCAAGATCGACCACTGTTTTAGGATTTGAACGCAAGACTTGCTTGGCTAAAATGTGTCGCCAATAAAAGTCGACCCCACCGCTTAGGAAATGATTGGCTAGATCATAACGGCCTGAGATGTCGGAAAACATCTGGTTGACTGCATTTCCTTCGGGTTGGTGCATGGCGGAAATTCTTTTTTGCTAAAATTTTGTTTCGAGTTTGACAGGGTTTTCCGTAGTGGAAGTATTTGGTAAGTAATTACATCTGCTGTCCATATTAATATACAAGTAATACGAGCATGTCCAAAAACCTTACCAAAAGAGATATAGTCTTAGACATTTATGAGAATACAAACATTCCTCAAAAAGATGTTCGCGAAACCGTGCAGCGAACTCTGGATTCAATTGCTCGTGCATTGAGTGAAGGAAAAAACGTTGAGTTGAGAAATTTTGGAGTCTTTGAAGTTCAGGTTCGCAAATCACGAATTGGACGAAATCCAAACAAGCCAGAAAAAGATGTCATCATTCCGACTCGAGCGGTGATCAAATTTAAGTCCGGTAAAGAATTGCGAGAGAGCCTTAAAAATTTGGATGTTACCTCCTTAAATAGCGAACAGGCTTAACTTGAGGGATTAAGCTAGTTCTTAAACTTTAATTAACTCGGTCTCCAACTTTATCCCCGTCTATGAAATTTGATACGCTTCCTGGATTTCGCGAATTTTACCCACAGGAATGTCGACGTCGTAATTTTATTTTTGATAACTGGCGTAGGGTAGCAAAGGCTTTTAATTTTAAAGAGTATGATTCACCTGTTTTAGAGCCGTTAGAATTATATGTAGAAAAATCAGGTGAAGAAATTGTTGGGCAATTATTTAATTTTGAAGATCGAGGTGGTCGAGCGGTCGCCTTACGTCCAGAAATGACGCCTTCGCTAGCTCGTTTGGTTGGGGCAAAAGCAAACAGTCTAAAGCGTCCTATCAAATGGTTTAGTATTGGTGAACACTATCGTTACGAGCGGCCACAGAAAGGGCGATTGCGAGCCTTTAACCAATTTAATGTTGATTTGCTTGGGGAGCCTTCGGTCAGTGCAGACGCTGAGTTGATTGCACTCTTGGCTGAGAGTTTAAAAGCATTTGAGCTTACAAATTCGGATTTCATGATCCGTCTCAGTGACCGCACAGTATGGATTCTGTTACTGAGTGCGCAGGGGTTATCCGAGACCCAAACCCATTCAATTCTTGGGGTTATAGATAAGATGGAGCGTGCTGGGCGAGATGCCACGCTATCGGGATTACTGAAGGTTCTAAATTCTGACAGTGCTGCGGAGGATTTATTACAAGGCATCGAAGCGCTTGCCAAGGTTCGAGATTTAGCCCAACTAAAAGAAGTTTTTGACAGCTTTGACCTTTCAAGCGATCTACAGGAGAAAATTGAAAATCGTCTAAAGGATTGGGCCGATTTACTAGAAGGGCTTCAGCTCAGAGGGGTAGAGCCTTTCATTCAAATCGACTTTAGCATTGTTAGAGGTTTAGCGTACTACACAGGATTTGTTTTTGAGGCATTCGAGGCGAGCGGTGCAGGTCGAGCGCTTGCAGGTGGTGGTCGCTATAACGACTTAGTCAAAAAGCTTTGTGGGCAAGATTTACCTGCGGTTGGATTTGCAATTGGGGATGTGACTTTAGTAGATCTGCTCGAAGAGAAAGGGCGTTTGGCTATTCCTGAAGATGTTCCAGATTTCATCATGATCATCGGAGGTGAGGCAGAGCGTGCAGTGGCTTTATCGGATGCGGCTGTTTTACGATCTTCAGGTTACCAGGTAGAGTATCCGCTTAAAGACATAGGCTTTGGAAAACAATTCAAAGAGGCTGACCAGAAGGGTGCTCGTTTTGCGATCATCTATGGTTCGGATGAGATTGAAAAAAACATTCTTAAGGTTCGCGATCTCCAGCAAGGAACAGAAACGGATTACCCGCGCACGAATCTATTAGAGTTTGCAGAAATTTTATTTGAGGATGGCGAAGACGCCTAGTTTGTTATGTCAGCAATTAATGCACTTATTGAGACGGTAGCGGCATTACGAGATCCAAAGACTGGGTGCCCGTGGGATATTGAGCAGGATCATCAATCGATTTCAGATTGCTTAATTGATGAGTGTTGTGAGCTACTTCAGACAATTGATCGCCTAGACCTTGAGCACATGGAGGAGGAGCTTGGCGATGTTTTGCTACAAGTCATTATGCATGCGCAGATGGGTCGCGAGGCAGGTAATTTTGACTTCGAATCTATTTGTGAGGGAATAAATGCTAAGCTTATTCGTCGTCATCCTCACGTATTTGGAGATGCCTCGGTTAAAGATAGCGAAGCATTGTTGGAACAGTGGGAAGCAATCAAAGCATCTGAAAAGAAAAATGGCCCTGAAAACAAGGGTCCCTTTAAAGATCTACCACTTCAGTTGCCATCATTGATGTTTGCGGAGGACGTTTTTAAACAAATCCAAAAGAAACAAATTGAGACTAAAGGTTTAGTAGATTTGAGTTCGATTGAAAGTGGAGCGACTGATCTGAATACAGAGTCTTTAGGTAAGGAGTTATTTGAATTAGTTGCAGCTTGTCGATTGCGTGGAGTCGATGCGGAGAGTCATTTACGTCGATACACTCAGCAATTGATGGATGATTTATCCAAAGATTAAGCTGTATAAATTGCGTTCGCTTTAAATTAAGATTCTTTTGATTATTATGGGAGATTCGACAGCACCGCCTCGCCGCAAGGAAGAAATCTCAGGCGGATGTTCAAGTCCTGAGGCGGACTGCGTGGATGTTGGGAATTCAAATGGGATCAATCGGATTTGGTTTCGCATTGCAGTTGCGGCAATTTTTGCAGGGCAAAGTATGGTACTTTCTTTAGCTTTGAATATGACGCCGCCTGAATACGGCAGTGAGGTCTATCTCATTTTACATAGTTTATTAGCGTTCTCGTCTTTAGTTGTATTTTTGTTTTTGGGACAAGAGTTGATGCGGTCCTGCGTTCAAATGATTCGATTGCGTAGATTTTCAATAGACGGTCTTTTCATGCTTAGCTTGCTGGGTGCTTTTGGAGGTTCATTGCTTGCGAGCATTACTGGTAAAGGAGCTGTTTTTTATGAAGTTGTTTCGGTCGTGATTGCGATTCACACAATCGGACGTCTTTTAAGTGAACGCTCTTTGAGCCGGCTACAGGGAGCGACTCATAATCTTGGTAAACAGTATGGGCATGCAGAAGTCTTAAGAAACAATCTTTGGGAAGTTCAAGCCGTAGCTTCTCTAAAAAAGGGAGAGTTAGTGCGGGTCAAAGCAGGACAACCGATTTCTGTGGATGGCATAATCGTTGAGGGAGTAGGTTATGTTAACGAATGTGCACTTTCTGGTGAGCCCTTGCCAATTGTTCGCCGTGCAGGTGATAGAGTTCGTGCGGGAACGCAATCAGTTGATGGAGCGTTTGAGATTCAAAACGAAGCACTTTTTGGTGAGCGTACACTCGACGCTATTTTAGAATTATTAAAAACTAGAGTTGAACGACCCTCGCTCCTGCAGTCTCAAGCAAATCGTTTGATTCTATATTTTTTACCCTTGGTTGCTTCAATGAGCATTCTTACCGGTATCGTTTGGTTTATTAAGGCGTCGTGGATGGATGCTGTTTTTAATTCAATGGCAGTCTTGTTGGTTGCTTGCCCGTGTGCTTTAGGTCTCGCAACTCCGCTAGCAATTTGGCGTGGACTCTATCAGTTTGCCCAGTCGGGCATGTTGAGCAGGGACGGTGCATTTATTGATGTCCTTGCGCAAACGAGGACTATCTTTTTTGATAAAACTGGGACACTGACGGAAAGTGCGCACCAAGTCGTTGATTTTAAATGTATTGAAGAGTGGCAGAGTCGCCGAGAAGAATTGCTGGGCGCAGTTTCGCTTATTGAATCGAAATCGACGCATCCGATTGCTGCTTCCCTTGTTAAATATATCGGTAATAGTGGTTTCGCAGACGTGATTTCACAGCTTGAAATTTTTCCGGGTGAAGGAATAGGGGGAGATGTAGAGGGCTTATCATTAAAGATAGGGGAGGCAACTTTGGTTAAAAATCCATCGGATCCAGGCGCATTGAACGACTTAGCGATGCGAGAGGCCGGAAAACGCATTTTTGTTTTTTTGGATAACACAATTATAGCGGTCTTCGTGCTTAAGGAAATTTTCCGAGCAGGGGTAAGTGAAAATTGGAAAGTCTTGCAAGATTTGGGCATTCAAATGGAGGTTTTGACGGGTGACCCTGAGCCCCAGCTAAATTTTCCTGAAACGATTGCGATACATGCAGGAATGCTGGCTGGGGATAAAGCAGAGCGTGTGCGTGTATCAGCTCGCAATGGAGATTTTCCTATATTTGTTGGAGATGGAATAAACGACTCAGCTGCTATGAAAGAGGCCGATGCTGCGATTGCAATGGGCAGTGGGGAAGAATTGGCTCAGTCGACTGCACAGGCACTGTTAGTATCCGATAGAGTATCTGTTCTCCCTGAGTTGATTCAGCATGCCAGAGCGATACAGTCTCGATTAAAAGCTAATCTTTATTACGCTGTTGCTTACAATAGCATAGGGATGCTACTCGCTGCTTTCGGTTGGTTGCATCCTGTGGTGGCGGCAGTAATTATGCTCGGTTCGAGCCTTTTTGTTTTAGCGCGTTCAACGGTTCCTTTTAAAGGTATTACTTACGTTAATACCTAGTTTTCTTTCTACTAATTGATTAAAAGTTTCGTAACTGATTGTTGCCATTTTTAACTTTAGATTATAACTAAAAGCTTATTGTTTAAGAGGGTTTGCTCACTTTTAGGGATGTATTTAATCAACTTTAAGAATTTTTTTGCTCAGACTGACTTTTTTTACAGAAATTATTTGCCACTGCCCAGTATTTAACGATATCTCATCATCCCATAATGCTTAAAAATTCTAGCACACGAAAAAACTTTCTTACCCGAATGGGTGTTTTGGTCGCAGGCATGTTTGCATTTCGCTCGGAAGCAGCATTAAAACCACTCGAATGTGAGTCCCACGGTAAATGCGAGTCCTTGCCGATAAAGGTGAAGCCAGCAGATAAAACTGTTCAGCGTGCAAATTCTTAATTACTAAATTTTTGACTAACTACTAATACTCAAAAGCAATGGCTAACGTATTTCCTAAATGGGTGAATTCTGTTCCAATCAAGGTGATTGTTTGTATTCTCCTGATTAAAACCGCAGTCGTTCTCGGTGTTACCTATTATTGTACGCCTAAGTATACTCGTGTGGGGTATGCGCCTACGCAACCCGTTGCTTTCAGTCATGCTTTACACTCCGGTCAGTTAGAAATTGATTGCCGCTATTGTCACACCTATGTCGATCGTTCTGGGCATTCGAATGTTCCTACGACTGAGGTTTGTATGACCTGTCATAGCATGGTTCGAATTGATGACCCGCAGTTGGCAGTGGTTCGCGATAGCTATGAATCAGGCGAGCCCATTCCTTGGGTGCGAATTCACAAGGTGCCCGACTATGTTTATTTCAACCACGCGGTACACGTAAATCGAGGAATTAGTTGCGTTGAATGCCATGGCCGTATCGATGAAATGGAAGTTGTTCATCACGCTAAACCTTTAAGCATGGGATTCTGTTTAGAATGTCACCGCAACCCTGAAGAATACATTCGCCCAGTGGAAGAGGTTTACAATCTCGATTGGGAACGTCCTGAGGATGCTGCGAGTCAGGCAGAATTCGAAGGGTACGTTCACGACTGGAAAGTCAACCCTCCTCAAAGCTGTTCGGGCTGTCACCGCTAGAAACTTTTACTTTCAAATTACAATGAACGATTTAGAAAACTCAGGCTCACGTTACTGGAAAAGCCTAGATGATTTAGCGGAAACACCTGCCTTTAAGGATTGGGTAGAACGTGAATTTCCAGCAGGCGCTGCTGAAATAGACGGCGTAAACCGTCGCCAATTCATGAAAGTTATGGCGGCTTCCTTTGGCTTGGCGGGTCTCGGAATGACTGGTTGCCGTCGCCCCGTGCATACCATTTTGCCATACGCTAAACAGCCAGAGAATGTAATACCTGGTATTCCTTCTTACTATGCAAGTTCAATGCCGACTTCAGGCGGTAATATTCCTGTCATCATTGAGACGCATAGTGGACGCCCGACAAAGATTGAGGGTAATCCAAGTTACACTCCTTATGGTGGAGGCACTACAATTCATACACAGGCAAGCGTACTCGATTTATATGACCCTGATCGTATCACAAAAAGCAAGGCTAAGGGTGGTGCGCTTTCAAAGGAAAAGGTTCGCGATTTATTAGAGTCAATCCGTCAAACACATTCGAATGACAATGGGCGCGGCCTTGTGATTGTGGCGGAGCCCAGCACTTCGCCAAGTCGTGCAACTCTCGTAGCCGAGCTGCAATCGAAACTCCCTGAAGCGATTTTTGCTGAGTACGATCCTTTGCTGGATGAAGCTGCATTGGACGCGTCCGAAGCAGTTTTTGGAAAACGACTTAAGTTACTTCCGCAATTTGAAAATGCAAAGCGGATTCTCTCAATTGACTCGGACTTCATAAGTGAGGGCGCGGAAGGTACTGCATACGCGCGGGCATTTACCAAGACTCGTAAAGTCAAGGACACGAGCGCGGCAAAGGAGATGAGTCGTTTGTACATTGCCGAGAGTATTCTTACGAATACAGGTTCGATGGCAGACCACCGTTTACGCTTAAGCTCTTCTGAAATGGGAGCATTCGTGGCTGCAGTTGCGATAGAGGTTTTAAAAGCGAAGCAACTAGGCTCGAATTTATTGACGTCTTTAGAGGCGATTGCTGGTGAGCTGGATGTAGATTCTAAATGGATTAAAGAATGTGCGGCAGATTTAGTTTCGCATTCGGGTCAATCGTTAGTGGTTGCAGGCAAGCATCTTCCGAAGTCGGTCCAGGCAATTGTACACACTTTAAATATTGCTCTAAACGCGCCAGTAGAATTCCAGCCTATCCAATCCTCAAATACACAGCTTGAAGCTGCAGTGTCCCGCTTAAATAGTGGAACGGTTGAGAATCTAATTATTCTCGGGGGCAATCCAGTTTACAATGCGCCCGCTGATTTGAATTGGAGTCAGGCACAGGCAAAAGCGAAGCAAAGTATAGCGCTGAGTGGCGATCTTAACGAAACTTCCGCATCTGCAAATGTTTTGCTTGCTCGCTCGCACTATTTGGAGAGTTGGTTGGATGGTCGGACTTTCGATGGTGTGCTTGTTCCGGTACAGCCCATGATCGAGCCCTTATTCCCTTCGATTTGTGAATTGGAGTTGCTGGCTCGCCTCAGTGGCCATGCGTCCACTGATCCGTATGCAATTGTTGCGGCCACTTTCAAGACTGAAGGGGGTTCAGATTTTAACCGTTTTCTTTCAGTTGGTCTATTAGAAGACAGCGCGCCGAAATCGGTAAACCCCAAGGTTAACTTTAGTGAAGTTGCTAAGTTGGTTTCTAGTGACTCTTCATTGAAAGCCTCGGTTGTTTTGAACGAGGGTTCTTTAGAGGCTCGTTTCACTCCGTCTTCTCATACTTCAGATGGTCGTTATGCAAACAATGGATGGATGCTTGAGTGCCCGGATCCAATTACCAAGTTAACTTGGGACAATGCAATTTATATCAGTCCATATTTAGCACGCAAACTCGAAGCCCGTGACGGAGTTCCTATTTTCCCGAGCAGGAAGCCCATGAATGAGGACAGCGCTTTCTTTGAGGCCGCTAAAGGAACGCTCCAAACTAATAAAGCGGTCTTCAATCGCGGAAAAGAGATGGCGGTACTCGCGGAATTGACGATTGATGGCAAAACGATCAAAGCGCCGATTCACGTGGTTCCAGGTTTAGCTAATTATACCATTCAGTTACCGTTGGGGATGGGTCGTACTGTGATCGGTCGCGTGGGCGAAGGAGTCGGATTTAATTTCTATAAATTACGTCAGTCGAACTCTCTTGGTTATGTTGCAACTGCAGCTCTCAAGTTGACTCAAGACACTTACCGCTTGGCGAATACGCAAGAGCACTGGTCGATGGAGGGACGCGCAATCATCCGCGAAGGCAATGCGGATGACTTTGCCAAAAAGCCAAATTTTGCTCAGAAAATGGGCGTAGAATCGCACGCTCCTGCGAATTACGGCAAATATGATTTTAAACCGCTTGCAGATAAATCGTTGAACAATTATCGCGGTAATTCTGCTTACGAGCATCCTAAATTTAATGCACCTGACCCGAATGTTAAAGTTTGGAAGGGCAACGAAGATAAATTTCCAGCACCACAGCAATGGGGTATGGCTATTGATCTCAACAGTTGCACGGGTTGTGGTTCTTGTGTGGTTGCGTGTCAAAGCGAGAATAACATTCCAATCGTTGGTAAAGACCAGGTGTTACGGGGTCGAGAAATGCACTGGATGCGAATTGATCGTTATTTTTCTGCTGAGAAGTATGATCAAACTGAGGTGCCAGACGATGTGCAGGTTTCTTTCATGGGAATGCTTTGTCAGCACTGTGAAAATGCACCTTGCGAAAATGTTTGCCCAGTCAATGCAACTGTACACGACCGCACAGGTTTGAATGTGATGGCGTACAATCGTTGTGTGGGTACACGATATTGTGCGAATAATTGCCCTTATAAAGTGCGCCGCTTTAACTTCTTTGATTGGAATAAACGCCAAATCGGAGAGTTCTATAAAGGTCCGCTTGGAAAAGTAGATGAGCCTGAACTCGAAAAGATGCAGAAAAATCCAAATGTCACGGTTCGTATGCGCGGAGTGATGGAAAAATGTACGTTCTGTGTTCAAAGGATTGAGTCTGCAAAGATTAATCAAAAACGTCTCGCAGGTGCATCTGATGACATTCGCGTTAAAGATGGTACAATTAAAACTGCTTGTGAGCAAGTGTGCCCAACGGATGCGATTACCTTTGGGGATATCTCAGATTCAAATTCTGCAGTTTCAAAACTCAAAGCCAGTGATCGAGATTACTCAGTACTGGGGTACTTAAACGCTCGTCCGCGGACGACTTATCTAGCGCGCTTACGTAATCCAAACAGCCGTATGCCTGATTACTACAAAAAGCCATTTGCGTATTCTCAGTACGACGAACGCTATGGTCATGGAAGTAGTGCAAAGCACGGTGATTCCCATGATTCGCAAGATCATTCAACGCATGACTCTCACGCACCGGATTCCAACGGCGCTCACTAACTTTAAATCTACGAACGCAATACAATGTCAACGCCTTCACAAGACAGTTCAATGAGTGCCACCCAAGCCGCAATTATGGCAAAGGTGCACCCGGCAGAATTGGTTGAACAACCGCTAGTTACGAATGACCGTGATTTTAACTGGGTTACAAACAAAATTTGCCGAATAGTTGAAACTCCAACACCTACATGGTGGTGGGTTTGCATGGCAGTAGCTTTACTAACCGCCTCTTTTACTGCAATGGGGCTTACCTTTTTGGTGAGCACAGGAGTTGGAGTTTGGGGTCTCGCAAATCCTATCAATTGGGGATGGGCGATTGTTAATTTCGTTTTCTGGATTGGTATTGGTCACGCAGGCACCTTAATTTCTGCGGTTCTGTGTCTATTGAAGCAGGGTTGGCGAACGTCAATCAATCGGGCAGCAGAAGCGATGACGATTTTTGCGGTGGTTTGCGCGGGTATTTTCCCATTATTTCACGTGGGACGGATTTGGTTTGCGTGGTGGTTATTCCCGCTTCCGAATGCGAATGCAATTTGGCCGCAGTTTCGCTCACCATTAGAATGGGATGTTTTTGCGGTTTCAACTTACGGTACTGTTTCTGTATTATTCTGGTACATGGGTATGATTCCCGACTTAGGGGTCTTACGTGATCGCGCAGTGCAACGACTCAAAGCAGGTGCATACGAGGGAGCAGGCGCGCTCGCAAAAGCTTTAGACATTTTCCGTAAATATTTCTATGCGATTTTTGCAATGGGCTGGCGCAATGCGGGTAACCATTGGCGCAATTATGAAATGGCGTATCTCGTTCTTGCAGGGTTATCAACACCGTTGGTGCTTTCTGTGCATACGATCGTTTCATTTGACTTCGCAGTAGCGCAGTTGCCTGGTTGGCACACTACGATTTTCCCTCCTTACTTTGTTGCAGGTGCGATTTTCTCAGGATTCGGAATGGTCTTAACTTTGATGCTTCCCTTGCGCTCGGTGTATGGGTTGCATGATCTTATTACTCAACGTCACATTGATAACATGTGTAAAATCTGTCTCGGTACAGGCTCGATCGTTGGGTACGCTTACATCATGGAGTTCTTCATCGCATGGTACGGCGCGAATCCGTATGAGAGCTTTGCTTTTATTAATCGCGGATTTGGACAGTACTCTTGGGCTTACTACATGATGTTTGGGTGTAATGTATTTACGCCTCAGTTATTTTGGTTCAGTGCGGTGCGTCGTAACGCTGCTTTGGTTTGGGTCATGTCGATCTTTATTAATGTTGGTATGTGGTTTGAGCGTTTTGTTATTACGGTTACTTCTCTGGCGAACGATTTCCTTCCAAGTTCTTGGGGGTATTATTCACCGACAATAGTCGATATCTTTACTTTCTTTGGCACGTTTGGTGTTTTCAGCGTGCTCTTTTTGATGTTCGTTCGTTTTCTTCCACTCATGCCGATTGGAGAACTTAAATATGTTATGCCGCAGGGAGATCCTCATGGTCACAGTGGCGACGAGAAAGGAGGGCAACACTAATGTCTGATTCTGATACACACGCAATCATCGCTAGTTTTCCTGACACGCCTAGCTTGTACCACGCTGCTGAAAAAGTTCGAGATGCGGGTTACAAAAAATGGGATACGTTCTCATCGTTCCCGGTTCATGGAATGCCTGAAGCTCAAGGTCAACCGCGTTCGAAAGTTCCCATCTTTACTTTTTGTGGAGGCATCACGGGCTTTAGTCTCGGACTGAGCATTGTTTGGTATATGAATTATTTTGATTACCCCTTAATTGTGGGTGGTAAACCATTTTTCAGTCCAGTATTTCCATTTCCGATTATGTATGAGTTAACCATTTTGCTAGCCGCTTTTGGTACGCTCGGGGGAATGTTCATAACAAATTTATTACCGCAGCACCACAATACGCTTTTTAATAGCGATCAGTTTTTAGAGGTTTCTGGAGAACGGTTGTTAATAGCAATTGAGGCGCGTGACCCGCAATTTGATACTCAATCGACTCGAGCATTTCTAGAGTCAATTGGTGGTAGCAACATAGAGGAGGTTAAATCCTAATTTTCCGATGCGAATTTTTATTATTATTTATTGTTTCGCCATTGTGGCGGCGATTTCGATTCTCGGGTTCCGTGGGTCTTTAACTAAGAACACTCCGATAGAAGTTTTTCCAGATATGGACCGACAGGCGAAGTACAAACCACAAGCTGGCAACACCTTTTTTGACGATGCGCGCAATGACCGTCCGCTTCCTAAGCACGCGATCGCGCGTGGAAATTATCTAAACCAAGCTGCGGTTTTTGGTTCCGAATTTTCTGATTCAACTTTGGGTGATTCGGTCTATAACCTAGGCAAGCATCCTGATGGAACTTTTGTCAAACGCGTGCCTATCCCGGTAACGAACGAGCTTTTTAAGCTAGGTGAGGAAAAATATTCAATCTTTTGTGCGGCTTGTCATGGAGCGGCAGGCGATGGTAACGGCGTCACAAAACCTTACGGGGTGCTCGCAGCAACTTATCACGATGATCGCCTTCGTTCGGTAGAAGATGGCTATATCTATGATGTTATCACAAATGGCAAGGGTCTCATGTATGGTTTGAAGGATCGTTTAAGCCCAGAAGAGCGATGGGCCTCGATTCTATATGTACGGGCGCTTCAACAATCACAAAACGCATCCGCGGATGTTCTCAACGAAGCACAGCGTGCTGAATTAGGATTATAATTATGAGTTCCGAAGTAACAACTATACACGGTAAAAAAGCTGGTAATATCGCGCTCATTGTCGGTCTTATTTTCTCTGCTCTAGCTGGCTATCAATTTTTTCAAGGTTGGGAGACTAATGATTCACGCCCCATGATGAGTTGGCTGATTGGTTTAACCTTTTGGCTTTCGATTTCGGTGGGGATGCTATTCTTGACTCAGATTTGGTATGTTTTCCATGCTCGCTGGCCCATTATTATTCGGCGCCAGTGCGAGTACTGGTTTGGTACATTCCCGCTCTTGTTTGTTTTATTCATTCCATTGCTTTTAGTTCCATTCCTTCATGAGAATCCCGGCTTGCTTTGGAAGTGGATGAATGGGGTAAATGAGCTTCCGGGTCACGGCACTGTTGGCGAAGATCCTATTTTTACTTGGAAACAGCCGTACTTGAATATCGAGTTTTTTGCTATCCGAGCAGTAGGGGTTTTTGCAACGTTTATCCTTATAGCAGGTTTGTTGCGTAGATGGTCGTTCAATACTGATACCAGTGGAGATGTTAACAACACGCATAAAGCGCGTCGTCTTTCTTCAATCGGGCTCTTTATTTGCGCAGGTGCTGCCACGCTTGGAGCCATCGACTGGTTGAAATCTTTAGAGTATCATTGGTTTTCAACGATGTACGGGGTTTGGTTTTTTGCAGCCTCTATGCGTGCTGCTCTGAGTGCGCTTTTGATACTTTCAGTTGTCCTTGCGGCAAAAGGTTATTTAAAGGGTATTCTCAAGCAATCGCACCGCTATGATATCGGTTGTATGATGTTGGCATTTACAGTTTTCTGGGCCTACATCAGTTTCTCTCAGTATTTTTTGGTCTATAATGCAAATATTCCTGAAGAAACTTTTTGGTACAATATTCGTGAGAAGAGCGGTTGGTGGGGAGTGAGTATGGGGCTTATATTTGGTCATTTTCTAACTCCCTTTTTAATTCTTCTTTGGTACAAAACAAAAGTTGTGGTCTGGCGGACGGTTGGAATCGCTTCTTGGATTCTGATTTTTCATATCGTCGATCTTTTTTGGAATATTATTCCGGGTAAAATTCCTGCAGATAATGACTACGGTTATATTGTGCGTAGCTTTACTATCGAGTTTTCTGATATTGCCGCACTCATTGGAATCGGAGGTCTTTGCATATGGGTGTTCTGTCGTAACATGAACAAGGCAGAGCCGATTCCAGTACGTGATCCAAATATTGTAAAATCACTAAACTACATTGAATAAATAACAATGTCTTCAAAACAACCAACATACCTTAATCGCTTCTTTACATTTATTGGAGTTCTGGGAGCGATCCTTATATTCGCGGTTATCATCTATATTGCTTATCTGCCGAACCAAGCGGGACGAGTCGATGCTGCAGTTGTAGCGGAACGTCAGGCGAAAGCAGATTCTGCTCGGGCTTCAGGGATTGCAAAACTTACTGGTTTTTCGGTTGTGAATAAAGAATCTGGAATCGTCCAAATCCCGATCGAGCTTGCAAAAGAGCTTACTTTGAAAGATTATACTAGCAACGAAAGCGAAAGCGCAAACGTCGATGCAAGCAGCCTCACGGGAGCCTCAAACCAATAGCTTGAGTAATGCCAGTAGAAGATTATTTTGAACTTTTACCAATTATCCTCTTAGGGATATTCTTTTTCGCAGTGACTGCGTACATGCTCTACTGGGCAGCAAACAAGGGTCATTTCCGAAACATGGATGCCCAATCGAAGGTTATATTTACGGAGGAAGAGCCTGAAGGTGAATTTTCAGATTCTTTTCCAGAAAAACGTAAGCGTTAATTATTTCTAATGAGTAACAGTTCAGATACTTCTAAAACAACGGTTGAGCCCTATTCAACAAATGATCCTTCGATCCGCGCTGAGTTGAGCGAAATCGATCGTTCCATTCGTTCGGCATCAATATTTTTTACTACCTCTGCAATCCTTTGGCTTTTAATTGGTACGGCATTCGCTTTGATCGCAGCTATCAAGTTGCATGAACCTGGTTTTGCGGCAGGGAGTGAGTACAGTACTTTTGGACGGATGCGTGCCGCGCATTTGAATTCCATGTCGCTTGGTTTTGGCAATAACATCATTTTTGGAGTCTGCTTATGGATTATGGCGCGCTTATGTCGCTCGCCCATTCGCCACGGCGGTCTTTTGTTGATTGCGGGTGCGTTTTGGAATCTAGGCGTGAGTATTGGGATTGCAGGTATTGTAAAGGGAGACATCACTTCCGTTGAATGGTTGGAAATTCCTCGCTATGCGACTCCGCTTCTGGCGATTTCTTATATTTTAGTCGGTGTATGGGGCGTGATGGCGTTTCGCTTTAGGAAGGGTGAACACGTTTATGTCTCTCAATGGTATTTCTTAGGGGCGCTCTTCTGGTTTCCTTGGCTTTACGTCATTGCTCAAATTATGATTATTTGGGCGCCTGCTCAGGGGGTCATTCAGTCTGTGGCGAATTGGTGGTTTGCGCACAATGTATTGGGTTTGTGGCTGACTCCAATGGCTCTTGGAACGGCTTATTATTTGATTCCTAAAGTATTAGGACGCCCGATCTATTCATATTATTTATCGGTGCTAGGCTTTTGGTCACTGGCGCTATTCTATAATTGGGCAGGAGTACACCATTTGATTGGCGGACCCGTTCCGGTTTGGCTGCTCTCTGCGGGTATTGTTGCTTCAGTAATGATGGTGATTCCTGTGGTGGTCGTTGCCATTAATCACCACATGACCGTGGTCGGGCTGCACCGTGAAGGGTGGCGAAGTCCAACGATCCGCTTTGTAGTTTTCGGAGCGATCAATTACACGGCGGTGAGTTTGATTGGTTCTGCGATGGCGCTGCGTAGTGTTAATGAGGTTACGCACTTTACGCATTTCACAGTGGGACACGCACACCATGGCGCGTATGGTTTTTTTGCGATGATTTTGTACGGTGGTGTTTATTATATGATGCCTCGTATGCTTCAACGGGAATGGCCTTCAGCAAGCTTGATTAAAATCCACTTTTGGGGTAGCGCAGTGGGAATTTTACTGATGGTTTTCTCTCTTCAGATAGGTGGTTGGATGCAAGGGCTCCAAATGAATAATCCTGAAATTGCATTCCTTGATATCGTTCAAAATACTATGCCTTGGCTAAAAGCGCGTTCGGTTTCTGGATTTTTACTTTTAGTTGCCCACATTGCATTCGCTGTGAATTTCTTCTGGATGCTGTTTGCTGCAGGCTCGGTTAAAGCAAAACAGACGCCCACTTTACTAAATCCTAAAGAGGAGGGGGTAGCTTAATGAAAAGTCTTCCACTTTTATTTTTGGGCATCTTCTTCATGCTCGCTTTTTCATTTACTGGAATTGTCCTTACTAGCCATGTTCAATTTGGTTCTTTAGAGCAAACAACCGAAACTCTTGAAGCCGATGATAATGGAAACTTAGTTTTGGTTGAAGGAGAGCCCTTGTATCCACTTTTAGAAGGTGGCTTAGCGCTTCAGGGTAAAGAAGTTTATATCCAGATGGGGTGTGTTTATTGCCACAGTCAACAGACTCGTCGTCAAAATTTTGGTGCAGACGTGGATCGTGGGTGGGGAGTTCGTGCGACTGTTCCACGTGACTACATTTCCCAAAGTAGAGTTTTACTTGGCACGATGCGAACTGGTCCAGACCTCGTGAATGTAGGAGGACGTTTACAGGGAGACGGTGGGCGTGAGTGGCATCACAAGCATTTGTATAACCCTCAAATTACTTCTAAGGGTTCTAATATGGCGCCGTTTTCGTTTTTGTATAACGTACAGCCAATTGTAGGGGAGGGCTCTAAGGATGCAGTCGCTATTCCTAGTGATTCACCATATGCGCCACCAGCAGGCTTTGAAGTTGTTCCCACCCGTAAAGCTAAAGCTCTAGTGGAATATCTTTTGAGTCTTAAAATTAATTATAGTCTTCCTGAAGCACCTATTTTGGACTGATGAACAAACCAACAAATCCAGAGGAAAAAGAGCATAACAGCGCGCTTGAAACGGCAGCGATGCAAGACGTGGATGTGCAAAATATTCATGCGCCTCAATTGAAGCGTGAACGCAAGGAGCCCCACGAAAAATTATCGCCAGTTCCAATTAGTTTACTGACTTTGATTTCGCTACTGACTTTTTGGGGTGGTTTTTATTTCGCAAATTATTCGCAAGAGTTTCGCTGGGATGCGTATGACCCTGATGCAAAAGGAGGAGTTGGTGAAATCGTAGTTGAAGAAAAGACGTTGGCCGAAATTGGTGCACGCGTATTCCGTGGGCAGTGCGTTGCTTGCCACCAGACATCTGGTTTGGGAGTTGCAGGCGCGTTTCCTCCGCTTGTTGGTTCAAAATGGGTAGTGGGAAATGAGGAACGTTTAGCACGCATTTTACTGAATGGATTGAACGGGCCGATAGTTGTTCAGGGCGATACCTATAATGGAAATATGCCAGCGTTTGGTCCCAAAGGTTTAAATTTAAAGCCTAAACAAATTGCTGCGGTTCTAACTTACATTCGTCAAGAATGGGGTAATGCCGCCCCAGAAGTAACTGTGGAAGCCTTGGATGGTTATCATGCCACTTATGGAGATCGGGCGCAGCCATGGACTTCGGACGAGTTGCTTGCTGATTTCCCGATGGAGTAGCACAGCTTTAGCCTTAGCCTAGATCATGCTAGGCTCTTCTTTACGGAGATCTTCGTTTCAATTTTAAATAGAGAAAGCTGAAGCAGCCCAGTAAAAGTGCAAAGGTTCTAGGTTCAGGAATTTCAAACCCAATGTCATAGAGGGAGGCAATCGTAGTCTGACTCACAAACATGGACCCACTTTTAACTCCTGTCATTAGTTCGTTATCGAGTGAGTCGCCCTGATTTTCTCCTGCAGTTACTATAGGTGCTGGCAGTCCATCGCCTGGATTTTGATCAAAGCCTGGACCATTTTCTTCTCTGCGATTATCGACGACTTCATTCCAATGACCATTTTTGGTTCCGTCACCGCCATCTAATTCAACTGGTACATAATTCGCATCTGCATCAAATTCTTCTCGGTATGCAGCTAACGCGGCAGGGCCCATGTATTGACCGGGAGTTCCATCTCTTAAAGTACGGGAATACGTTGAAAGCCCGAGGCTATAAGAAAAGTTGTTGGTATCATCACCATCATTGTAAAGTTCATTTGCTTCCCACAAAGTTCCAATACCCAAGGCATGGCCAATTTCATGACGAATTACATCCGCGTCTAATGCACCCGCATCATTATGGATATTGAAACTTGCTTGCCCTCCAGTTGAGAAAATAAAAACGCCGTGTCTTAATTCAGATCCTGGGACAAATTCAGAGATGTCGTATCCGCTTGCTCCAGCACTTCCTAAAGTAAGAACCCCTCCAGATGCCGCGGTTGAAAAAACATCTACCTCAAGGTTCCAATCACGGCTGACTCCATCCCTGTAACCTGAAATCTTCGAACTCCAAAAATTAATTCCATCTGTAAATAATGCTTTTTCACTATTACTAAGATTTGTGATGGCCTCAGCAGTGAATTCCACAGAAAAGTTAATCGTGGCATTTGTGGTCGCTATGCTAGAAATGAATATTAAAAAAATGTATAAAATAAACTTAATAACCTATATAATAAAATTCTATTTTCTAAAAACAAGGTTTTTGATACCATTTTTAATCAGAGGTTATTTATTCCCTTATGAATTTTTTCAGCGGCTTGCGTTATGGAGTCCCCATCATGCGCAGTGCTTATAAAACAGGTTTCATAAGGTGAGGGCGGTAAATATACACCGTGATTGATTAAGTATTTAAACAAATTTTTGAATAGATGAATGGAACCTCCAGTTGCGTCGTCTAAGTTGCGAACTGGTTTGGGGTTAAAATAGAGTGCAAACATAGAACCTACTTGGGGGACTTGGAGGTTAATACCTTTTGTTTTTGCCGCATCTAATGCTGCGTCACGAACTTGGGTCCCAAGAGCTTCAAGTCCAGTATATGGTTTTTCTGATAAAAGTTTCTTAAGGGATGCAATTCCAGCGGCCATTGCAAGAGGGTTGCCACTCAAAGTACCCGCCTGATAAACGGGTCCTAAGGGCGCTAAATAATCCATGATTTCTGCTTTGCCGCCTAGGGCACCAACTGGAAGGCCACCACCTATAATTTTTCCCATCGCTGTTAAATCGGGTGTGATTGCCACGAGTTCTTGGACACCACCTTGAGCAAGGCGAAACCCTGTCATGACTTCATCAAAGATCAGTATACTTTCATGGCGTGTGCAGAGGCTTCTAATTAGTTCTAAGTAGCCTGTGTCTGGAAGAATGAGGCCGCAATTCGCTGGAAAAGGTTCTATTATGACAGCTGCGATCGAATCAGCTTCGGATTCAAAAGTTTGTTGGATTCCTTCAGCATCGTTGTAATCAAGTACGATTGTTTCAGCTGCAAAGCTAGAGGGAATGCCTGCGCTATCGGGTTGGCCGAGTGTAAGAGCACCCGATCCTGCTTTCACGAGGAGTGAGTCCACATGACCGTGGTAACAGCCTGCAAATTTTATAATTTTACTACGTTTAGTGTAGCCTCGGGCTAGGCGTATTGCGGACATAGTTGCTTCGGTTCCGCTATTACACATCCGGACTTTTTCGACTGAAGGCACCATCGAAATAATGAGTTCTGCCATTTCAACCTCCAAAGGATTGGGGGTTCCAAAGCTAGTTCCTTTTTCCAGTGCATGGGCTAGGGCTTGTCGGATGTCAGGGTCATTGTGGCCATGAATCGCGGGTCCCCAAGTGCAGACAAAGTCGATAAGCTTCTTTCCGTCTTGTGTGTATAGATGCGCTCCATCAGCTTTTTTCGTAAAAAATGGAGTGCCACCTACGGAACGGAATGCGCGGACTGGAGAATTCACGCCTCCAGGCATTAATTTCTGCGCATGCTTAAATAATTCTTCTGATGTCATAATGAATAGAGAGGAAGTCAGTCATGGTTCTTAATTTGCTAGTTAACATATTTCTGGACAATGGGAATGCGGCGACCCACACCGAATGCGAGTGGGGTAATCTTCAAACCAGGAGCTGCTTGTTTTCGTTTGTATTCGTTTAAATCTACTTTACGCACAATCGATTGAACGGTGTCGGAATCATATCCTCGAGCGATAATTTCTGCCCTTGAAAGCCCTTCTTCGACATAAAGTTTTAAGATGCCATCGAGTATTGGATACGGTGGCAACGAATCCATATCAATTTGATTGGGGCTTAATTCAGCTGAAGGCTCTTTCTCGATAGTGTTAACTGGGATCCGTTCTTTGTCCTGATTGATATGTCTAGCTAATGCGTACACTTTCATTTTGGGAAGATCCGAAATAACGGCTAAACCACCGCACATATCGCCGTACAAGGTGCAATAACCAACGGCGAGTTCGCTCTTATTGCCCGTCGTCAAAAGAAGTGATCCCTGTTTATTAGAGAGCGCCATCAGAAGAAGGCCGCGTGTACGCGCTTGTAGGTTTTCTTCGGTCACATCACGGGGAAGTTCTTTAAATAACGACGCCAAAGCAGCCTCTGCAGTCGATACGGTGTCCGCTATTTCTATTTCATGAAATTCTATATTAAGATTCTTCGCCAGTTCAGCGGCGTCATTTTTACTATGATCACTTGAAATAGCAGAGGGCAGGGCGTACCCGCTCACGTTTTCAGCACCTAAGGCATCGACTGCAAGCGCGGCTACAACTGCGGAATCAATCCCTCCGCTCAATCCTAAGAGCACTCGTTTAAATCCGCTTTTGTAAACATAATCTCGTAGACCAAGAACTAATGCTTGGTGAATAGCAGCGATACCCACTGGATTAAATTTTGTGGATACTTTTGGTTTTAAACTTTCATGGACATCAACGACACAAGTGTCGGCTTCAAATGAAGCCAAACCTGCAAATAATCCGCTGCGGGGATCAGCGACCATGCTTCCTCCGTCAAAAATGAGCTCGTCGTTACCGCCCACAAGATTGCAATAAACTACAGGGCAATTACAACGTTCTGCGGTCGAACGAACTATACGTTCTCTGAGAGCATGTTTTTCAGTATGCCAAGGGCTTGCTGAAAGATTTAGAATACAATCCAGCGACGCACCTTCGAGTTCTATAATAGGTTCTTGGGGATAATTTGAATTAGATCTGTGTTCTTCATCTGACCAAATATCCTCGCAAATGGTGAGACCTATCTGTTTACCCTTCCAATTATGAATAGTCGGTTTTTTTGCGGCTTCAAAGTATCGCATTTCATCGAAGACGTCATAATTTGGAAGCAATACCTTACGGCCGTAGGTAATGATTGATCCGTTTTCGCACCAAGCTGCGGCATTAAAGCGACCATTTTCATCTTCGGTAATGGTACCAACAACAAACGGTACTGATTGAATCTCGGATGCCAATGCGGCTAAAGATTTTTCAATGTCTTCTACAAAACGGCTTTTTAGGAGTAAATCTCTGGGAGGATAGCCGCATATTGCTAGTTCGGGGCTAATTACGAGTTCAGCTCCATTCTCTACTAATTTGGTATAGGCATCCCTGAGGAGTTGTGTGTTCCCCTTAAGATCTCCCACTGTTGGGTTTATCTGCGCGATCCCTATTTTCATAAATACTTATTTTATAGCGTGACTATTTTGAATACTTCGCAAGCTTAAGAACTTAAACGATACGAAAACATGTCAACGAAACAACCGCATCCTGAAAAATTAATTTTAGCATCTGCATCTCCAAGACGGCGTGAATTGTTGACTCGTATGGGAGTTCAATTTGAGGTCATGCCGACCGGGGTAGATGAAATTGAGGACTTTGATGAGGGGGCAGATGTAATGGTCTTAAAAAACGCACAACTAAAAGCGCAATTCTTGGAGGATAGACACCCCGCGGCTTTGATTTTAGGATCCGACACGACGGTCTCGTATGCGGGCGAAGTACTTGGGAAACCCTCGAATGATGCGACTGCGATGAGCATGCTGGAAATGCTCTCAGGTAAGAAGCATGTTGTATATACTGCTGTTGCTTTGCGGTGGAAGGGATCAGATTTTAGTTACGATTTTGTGGACAGCAGTGAGGTTCAATTTAAGAAGCTCGATAAGGCTAGAATAAAAGCCTATCACGCAGTTGTGAATCCTTTTGATAAAGCAGGTGCTTATGGTATTCAGGAGGGCAGGGAGATGATAATTGAATCCGTTACTGGCTCTGTAGAAACTGTCATGGGATTGCCGATTCAGAGACTTAAGAGAGTTTTCGGGGAACTGGGTTATAATTTCAGTTACTAATAATTTACGCATAATTTTCGAGACTCATTTGAATACTATTAAATCGACAGACTTTTTGATTGAGCGGTTATTTGATGAAGGAGTCAGGCCATCTTGGTTTTGGACTGCGCTCATTCTTTCGGCACTCATTCATTTGATGTGTGTATATACCCTGCCGAATGATTTTTTGAAACGTACGCAAACTTCCTCAGTTAAGGAATTGGAGCCCGTTTTGCTTGAATTAGTGCCCGCAGAGCCTGAAGAAATGCGTTTTGTTGAGGTAAATCCTGAGGTTGCCGATAATGTGCCTGACCAAACAAAAAATTATTCATTTATGAATCAGCAATCTGCTGATGCAGAAGCGGCTTTACTAGAAAAGACAGACGCGCCCTTTGTTGCTGGCGAAGAAGTCAAATCGCAAAAAATTGTAGAAGGAACTATCGGAGTGATGCAAGAAGCCTCCAAAGTGAGTACAGCAGCTCAAAAACCTACCCAAGAAAGTGTTTCAAATCCTGCAGTGGTCATCGTGAAGGAATTAAATCCACCCACTGTTGCAAAATCCAAAAGTATCGATTCGGAAAAGCTCAACGACGGGAAAGGAATTCAAGCGAGAGAACTTGAGGATGTTACAGGGGATCAGAGTAATGAACTTCAGGTATTTGCTTTTGAAGCGAGCCAAGCGAATGAACAAATTCTCAATAAAGAGTTGCAGGTGACTGCTCAACCGAGGCCGCGTCTAAATCCAAAATTACTGAGTGGGCCTCTCATGAAAAGTAACGCATCTGCATCTCGCAGGGGGACCATTGCAATTGATGCATCTTTCAGTGAATTCGGAGAATACAAGCAACAGTTTTTTGCAGCTGTCCTCAGTGGTTGGTATAAAGAGATCGAATTTTATCAGCCAATTGATGTTTCAGCCCATGTTTTAATACGTCTAACCTTGCATGCTGATGGTTCGGTCTCCAATGTTGAAGTTCTACATTCTTCTGCATCTGAAATTGCTACTCTAATCTGTAAAAGTGCTATTTCGAAGCGTTCTCCTTTTCGTCCATGGTCTGATGAAATGCTAAGTGTCTACGGAGAAGCGCACAACCTTGATGTCAAATTCATATATCGTTGAATAATTATACAAAAGAAATTGAAAAGATTCCTTTCGGTAAAGGAGTAGAAGTCGTCTCTATTAATGAGGATGGTCTAATTGCGCTTGAAAAGCCTGCTGGACTTATGTCGCACCCAAATTGTGCAAAAGATGAGAAGTATTCTTTGATCAATGCTCGATATGATTTAATGGGAGAATTTTATATCTGGAAAAATGAAGACGGTACTGAAAGTAAAGCTTGGTTGCTGAACCGTCTTGATTCCGCAACATCGGGCCTGTTGCTCTTAACTCTCAACGAAGCACTCAAACCAATAATAACAGATCTTTTCCTTAGGCATAAGGTTTTCAAAGGGTATTATGCGATCGTACGAGGGACTACAAAGCAGAGTATGGGTATCTGGGAGAACACGTTTCAAAAGGTTACCAAGACTCGTACAGGTTCAAGAAAAGGCATTAAATCCATTAAAGCTAAAACAAAGTTCCAGAAAGTGAGATCTGTTACTGGTGGCTTCCCCATGAGCTTAATGAAGCTTTTTCCTATTACGGGTCGTACACATCAGCTTCGTATTCAATGCCGGAAGAACAAGTTGCCAATTTGCGGGGATAAAACTTATGGCAGTTTTAGGTTTAATCGTGACGTTAAGAGCGAAACAGGGATTGACCGTCTGTTGCTTCATTCCTTCTCAATCAGTTTTGAATACTTTTATGATAACAAACGAGTTTCTTTTACAGCTCAATCTGAGATGCCTGCTATCTTTGAAGGTTTGTTATCGTATCGACCCGGCATGGATTTTGAGAAATTATTTCCAAAGTTACTTCAGGGTAAGACGACTCTTAAGGGTAGGCGTTTTAACGCTTAGAGGTTTGCTAAAGGCAAAAGCTGTATTAATTTAGAGGTTAATTAAGTTTGTTTGAAATCCCTAACCATGCAATTACCAGAATTTGATCACGAGAGCGTGCGCCAAGATTTTCCCATCTTGAAAAGGACTATAGGCGATAAACCACTTTCCTATTTGGACAGTGCTGCGACCGCGCAAAAGCCACAAGCGGTCATTGATGCCCTTAACGTTTACTATTCAAATGAAAATTCGAATATCCATCGTGGCGTTCATCATTTGAGCGAAATGGCTACAAACGCGTATGAGTCTGTGCGGCAGAAAGTCGCTTCATTTATTGGCGCTAATGATATAGGGGAGGTGGTATTTACTAGAGGGGCAACTGAAAGTATTAATTTAATTGCGCACGGATTTGTGGAAAGTGTTCTTAATGAAGGTGATGAAATTCTAATTACGCATATGGAGCACCATGCCAACATAGTGCCCTGGCAAATCGCTGCAGAGAAAACAGGAGCGGTACTCAAAGTGGTTCCCGTTCTTGAGGACGGGACATTGGATGTGGAAGCAGTTAAGGATTTAATTAACGAAAAAACTAAGCTTTTTGCATTTGTTCATACTTCAAACATGCTTGGGACAATTAATCCAGTAGAGGAGTTAATTAAGATCGCTAAGGGACACAACGTCCCTGTCCTTTTAGATGGATGCCAAAGTGTGCCGCATGAAGCGATAGACCTTAAAAATTTGGGCTGTGATTTTTTTGTGTTTTCAGGTCATAAATTATTTGGACCCACGGGGGTGGGGATCTTATGGGCGAAACGTGAGTGGCTGGAGCGTTTTCCTCCCTATCAAAGTGGGGGAGACATGATTGAGCTTGTTGATTTTGAAGGCACTACTTTTAAAGGCTTACCCGGAAAATTTGAGGCAGGGACGCCCCACATCGCGGGAGTGATTGGATTAGGTGCTGCTATTGATTACTTGGCTCAGATCGATCGAGTTGGAGCTATGCATCATGAACAGAAGCTATTAGAGGCAGCGACCCAGGGATTGTTGGAATTTCCAGATGTAAAGATTTTTGGTACTGCTAAAAACAAGGCCGCAATCCTATCGTTCAAGATGGGCGATATTCATGCTCATGATATCGGAACATTTTTAAACGCGGATGGAGTAGCGATTCGAGCAGGTCACCATTGTACGCAACCGCTTTTAAAACGATTTGGTGTGCCTGCGACCGCGCGTGCATCATTTAGCTTCTATAATAATTTTGATGATGTTCAGCGCTTCATCGAAGCACTTAAGAAGATGCAGCGGTTTTTTGGCTAATTTCAAAGTGGGTTTCACGTACTATGAGTCTTGATTCGAGCGATTTGAATGATTTGTACCAAACTATCATTCTAGATCATAACAAGAACCCCCGTCATTATGGCGTGATATCGAATCATAACCATGTGGTTGAGGGATTGAACCCACTTTGCGGTGATAGAATCAAGTTTTATCTGGATATTGAGGAGGGTGTATTAAAGTCGATTGGTTTTGAAACAGCTTCCTGTGCAATTTGTAAAGCGAGTGCTTCCGTCCTATGTGATTCTTTAACTATAACGAGTTTTTCTAACCCGTCTAAATGTATATCTGAAGGGTTATCTTTTATTAAAGATAAAGAGGGGTTAGGAACTATAAATGAGGTTAATGAAGATATTATTGCGTTCAAAGGTGTCCACAATTTCCCTGCTAGACTTCAATGCGCGCTACTTCCTTGGGAATCTCTTAACAATTATTTATCGGACTCAAAGCACTAATTTGTAAATTTTTTTGACTATATGTTGACAAGTATTTAATAGGTATATTTACTATAAATATAAAAATAATATTAAATTATACAAATAGTTATGAAAAGTACGGTTAGCAAAATCGTTCAGATTAACGAGATTATCAAAAATTTAGATCCCAGTCTTCAAGAGAAGGCGTCTGAATTGTTACTACAAGAAGCATTTGGTAGTCAATTCATGGATTCTGGTGCTCGTGATACTCAAAAATTAAATGGAGACAAAGCTAGCAGCTTTTCTAAATACCGAGTCGAAGAGTCCTCAGGTATTGAACAACCTGCGTTTTTTGCCGGTCATGAGCACGATCGCTTAAAAGATAATGTCCATCTAATTGTAGCTTGGTTATACTCAAAAGACGGCGTTTTTCCAATTGAAACAAAGTTACTTAAGGAAACAGCCTTAAGTGTTGGATTAAAGCTCCCAAATCGCCCTGATAATACTATGCGTCAGGCAAAATGCAAAAGTCAGCCACTGTATCAACGCATAGGGCGCGGCTGGCAACTCACGGATCTTGGCGAGCGTTATGTACAGCAACGTTATGGGATTAAAAAAGGTTCTAAGCGTAACTCGAAATCTTCAAAAAGTGAGACAGTGGATGCAACGCCCTACAAGTCTTCATCTGATGAGCAATGCAGGGAATTAGATCCCGTGTAAGTGTGGATTTGAGCTAAATTTCCACTCCGAGAGTTACTTTCAAGTTCAAGAACGTAATTTCTCCCATTGATTTGCACTCATTGAATTTTTCAACTGCATGCATGTGTGCTAATTCATTTCTCAGTTGGCGGACCTTCTCTATACTGGAAATTTCATCGATGATCATGCAGCTTTTTAGGTTTTGAATGCGGTCTTTTACGCCGTATAAGCGGCGCTTCATTAGACTGCGTTCTTCCTGTTGATACTGCAGGCTTGTTTCGTAGTTAATGAGTTCAGAGCATAAATTAACTACTGGGAGGTTGTTTTTAAAAAATTGCGGTAGATACAACGAGCGCCTCCCTTCGTAACATTGCTGATCAAAGTCAATAGCCCGCACGCGGTATTGGGTCTCTTCAAAGTCGGGCGTTACCTCAACCACGTAGTTATAGGCACGCATATCTCCGAGGAGACGTGCAAAACACCGTTCATTAAATTTAATAAATTCTTTAGCGAGGCGAACCGAGTGAAGATCTGGTCTTGGCAGATAATTTTTAATAAAGTCATCTCCAGGCACCCCAATGATATGTTCTTCAATTAAGCTATCTCCATGAACAATAAAGTTTATGTCATTCGGGGATAGAAGCTCCTCAAGCTCTAAACCATAGATTCTAGAGGCATCTGCTTTTTTGATATAAAAATAATCATGGTTATCATTGTGCTGATTCACGACGCGCACTCGCATCGGCTTAGTATTTCCAAAGGTGCAGTAATCAACTCGATCAATATAAAGATTTTGCAATACGCGTTCGTTGCCATCGGAACGTAGCATCACGTAGATGTGCTTCAGGCTTTCATAGATTTCTCGGCCATACTGTTGTTCGTACATTAAAGTTAACCAAAGTGTATCGTTGCCTTCCTTATCAACTAGAGGAAAAGATTCGATAAATTGCAGCAGGTCTTCGTAAATGACAGGTAATGAGCGTGCACGGTTACAGTTATCCAAATACTCACGAAATTGATCGTTGATAGGATAAAACTGTTTTCGTTCTTGGTTAGCTATAAACTCTTTAGTCATCTGCAATAACTCAAATCGATTCAGCTATAAGCGGCAAATCCTATTTTAGGATTGAGAAGCACAGAATCCCCTGCATCTTCACACTTGGCCGGGTCCTATGCAATGACGATCAGGCGAACCCCGTCAGGCCCGGAAGGGAGCAGCGGTAGTTTGTATCTCATGTGCCGTAGGGTGCCTGGCCACTTTTATTTATTGTATTCAATGAACTTTTTAGAAATCCCTTGCCACTGGGCTTTTAAATAGGCTTTTTGTTACTGAATGAACGATGGTTATCAGGTAATCGCACGACGCTGGCGCCCCAAGCAATTTGATGAATTGGTAGGGCAAGACCATATTGTCCGAACCCTTAGTAATGCCATCGAAACAAAGCGTATCGCACACGCCTATTTGTTTGTCGGGCCTAGAGGAACCGGTAAAACGAGCTCGGCGCGCCTGTTTGCAAAATCTTTAAATGCTGAGGGAGGACCTAGTATTTCGCCAGATAATGAGTCTGACATCAGTCAATCTATCATGAATGGCTCCTGCATGGATGTCGTCGAGATCGACGGTGCTTCTAACAATAGCGTAGATCAGGTCCGTGATTTGAGGGACGACTGTCAATACGCTCCTGCCCAGTGCACTTATAAAATATACATAATTGATGAAGTGCACATGTTATCTTCGGCAGCCTTCAATGCATTACTTAAGACGCTGGAGGAACCTCCTCCACACGTAATTTTTATCTTTGCAACTACTGAATCACATAAAGTTTTACCCACGATAATCTCTCGATGTCAGCGTTTTGAATTTCGCCCAATTTCAAATGCGGTTATTGTAGAAAAACTTGCTACCATTTCAAAAGCTGAAGGCATCAATGTCGCGCCTGAAGCCCTTGAGGCAATTGCGCGATTAGCCAATGGTGGGATGCGTGATTCGCAGTCGATTCTAGATCAAATGATTTCTTTTTGTGGCAAAGAAATTTCAGAACAAGATGTTCTGGATGTTTATGGTTTAGTTTCGGCTGAGCGTATTAACAGCTTAGCATGTTCGCTTGGGTCGTTAGATTTTGCTGGCATTATTGAATCTGTAGATGCTTTCACTAAGGAAGGCTGTGATTTATTTAGAATTTTGGTAGATTTAGAAGCGGAAGTGCGTGAGGCATTGCTCGATGCCATCAAAAATGGTGATTCTACCGAAAAACTAGGTCCGCCATTAAGCACTGAATCTCTAATGCGAATGTTAGATGTGCTTCATAATGGTAGTAATTCTGTTCAGAGTGGGCTTTCAGAAAAAACGAATTTTGAAGTCGTTTTACTCAAGGCTGCCGAAGAATCTCGCTCGCGAGCTATCGATACTGTTTTAAAGCAGCTTGCAAGCGGTGGTGAAAAAGGATCGAGCGAAAAAAAAAACTAAATCTGCGTAGTCGAGACACTTCGGCCTTCATTTTGCCATCCGCGGAATTAGTACAAACTGACTCTGCTGATAAGATCTCCAATAAGGTTAATGCGCCTATTCAAGATGACTACGGCATCAGCGAGGATGCAATTTCAGCTTCTCCAAGTACGGATTCTTCACCACCTGTACAAGCAAAGTCAACGGAGCCATTACCTGCAATCGAAGAGGTGCTGACAAAAATTAATGCATCTGTTTTAACGGTCTTAAAAGAGAAGTTTAACGGAACGCCTTCGGAACTTAGAAATTTGGATACTAAGGATAGGATTTTCTAGTGAACCTTAATTTTGTGGTTGGGATCACGATTTGGATCTCCTATAAATAAGATAAAGATGCTAAGTTTTAAACATATCTGTTCGCTATTTTTGTTTTTAGGTAGTTTGTCATATGTTTTAGTAATTATGGCAGACGATAAAAATACAGAGGAAAACTCACAAATAGACATTTCAGAATGCGCGAGTGCGTGCGCTTTGCCCTCGCATGTGGATTTATCTGATGATGGGTTTCCAATTAAGCGAACGGAAGAGGAATGGCGTAATTTACTGAAGCCGGAGCAATATTCAGTTGCACGCGAACAAGGCACAGAGCGTCCATTCACGAATGAATATCACGATAATAAATCCTTAGGGCTTTATCGATGTGTTGGGTGCAACGTGCCTTTATTCAGCAGCACAGATAAGTTTAATTCAGGAACGGGTTGGCCTAGTTTCAAGAAACCGATTGATAATAGAACTCTGGGTGAAAAAAAGGATATCAGTTATGGAATGGTTCGTATTGAGGTGCATTGCGCGCTTTGTGGGTCGCACCAAGGGCATGTATTTCCGGATGGCCCAGAACCTTTAGGGCTAAGATATTGTATCAATTCTGCTGCTTTAAAATTTGAACCTTCAGATTCTGTTGAAGAAATATTAGAGCTTGTTGAAAAATGGTATAAAGAAAGTGATTTAAAGAAATAAGCGTTTATACAATCTGATTAAACTTTTTGTGCACCATTTCTATGGCGAATCATAAGCATACTTCTCGACGTAAATTTATTAAAGGTGCAGCTTTATTGGGTGCATCAGGAGTGTTGGCAAACCCAGATCTACGCGGACAAAATAACGCGCTTAAGCAACTCAAAGCAAAGAATCTAATTTTTCTTGTCAGTGATGGAATGAGCATGGGGACTCTTTCTTTAGCGCAGCATTGGAAGCTGAAGAATAAAGAGCAACCTCTCGAGTGGATTGAACTTCTGTCTCGCCCAGATGTTGTGCACGCACTTCAACAAACAAACTCATATGATTCGCCGGTCACCGATTCTGCGGCTGCCGCAAGTGCTTGGGGTGGTGGGGAACTTGTAAATAATGGGGTTATCAATATCAGTCCATCAGGTGATTTTAATGAGCCTATTTTTGTTCAAGCAAAAAAGGCCAATAAATCAATTGGCTTAGTCAGCACGAGTCGTATTACGCACGCTACGCCAGCAGGTTTTTTAGCTAACGCAGTTTCGCGTGACGATGAAGATGCAATTGCTGAACAATATTTAAAACGTAATTTGGATGTTTGTCTGGGAGGCGGTCTGCGTCATTTCAAAAATAACGAACGAGACCTCATTCCTGCATTTTTAGATAAAGGGCACGCGATCTGTCGTGATCTTAAGGATCTTAAGAATCTTACTCCTCGTGATCAAAAAGTTTTAGGGCTTTTTACCGACAGTCATTTTCCCTATCGCATTGACCGAGATCGTTTAAAAGGGAACTCGAGGTTGCCTACTTTAGAAACACTACTGGAAGTGGCTCTAGAGCAACTCGCCGCTAATCCAGATGGTTTTGTTTTAAGCGTCGAAGCTGCGAGAGTCGACCATGCTGGACATGATAATGATGCTGCAGCTATTTTACATGAACAACTAGAGTTTGATCGCTGTATCCGCATAGCGCTTAATTTTTTAGAATCCAATCCCGATACTTTAGTGATTGTTACCACCGATCATGGATGCGGTGGATGCCAATTAAACGCGCATGCGTCGGGGTACGCTGAGACAAGACATGCTTTAGAACGACTTAAACATTTCACAGTCTCTCTGGAAGAAATTGCTGCTAAGGCAATCTCGGATGGATCGCTTGATAAAGTATACTTCGAGAAGAGCACTGGCATTAATGTTTCGCAGGCCAAAGTACGAAGTTTTGATGCAAAAATTAACGCAGGCATTCAATACCCTGCAGGTGCCCTTGCAGATCACTTTTCAGAAGAATTTATAAAGGCAACCGCTATTGGTTGGACATCGCATCAACATACCGCCGAGCATGTTGATTTGGCTGCTATCGGAGCAGGATCAAGTTTGATCCCGAATTACCTGCGCAACTACGAACTGAATGGAATAATGCGCAGTGCGTTAGAGATCTAGTAGACGTCACGCAAGTAGCGTTTATCGGACTTAAGAGATTTAACGTACTCAACAGCAGCGGCTTCACTTAGGCCGCCTTCTTGCGCAACGATTGCATGCAATGCTTGATCAACATCGCTTGCCATCCGCGAAGCATCTCCACAGACATAAAAATACGCACCTGCTTCAAGCCATTTAAACAGTTCTTGGCTGTTCGCCTTCATTCTGTCTTGAACGTATACTTTTTCGGGTTGATCGCGTGAGAATGCTACGTCGAGCTTGGTAAGGACTTTGTCCTTGAGGTAATCTTGCCATTCAAGCTGATAGAGAAAATCGGTTTGGTAATGCTGGTCACCAAAGAATAGCCAGTTTTCCCCAGTGGCGTTGGTAGCAGCGCGTTCTTCAATGAAGGCACGGAATGGTGCTATCCCAGTGCCTGGACCCACCATAATGATGGGTTTACTAGAATCTTCAGGAAGTTTAAAATTCTTATTTGCAGTGACAAATACGTTAGCTTTTTGCCCAGCCTCAATGCGCTCAGCAAGATAAGTCGAACAAACCCCTTTTCTTGAGCGTCCATGACTGTCATAGCGGACGACTCCAACGGTTAAATGAACTTCATCCTCGTGCGCCTTTAAACTGGAGGCGATCGAATATAACCGAGGTGGCAATTTCCGAAGGCATTCGACTAATGCTTGGGCGTTGAGATCTTTGGAAGGATATTCCTTTAATAGGTCTGCAAGATCACGCCCTTCAATGAAGCTAAGAAGTTTCTCTTTATCATTGATGATAGCGTCTAATTCTGAATTTTGTGCTATTTCGTTGAAGCGATTTAAGACTGGCTTTGATAAGGCAGTGATATCCAGTTCCGATCGGAGAGCATCTCCAAGTTTGAATGCCTCACCCTTGATACTTACTTCAGTTTCTGGATCGAGCTTGGAAGCTTTCAGGACGGCTTCTACAACATCAGAAGCATTTTGAGGAACGACTGCCAGTGAATCGCCCACATTATAAGTCAAACCAGATCCTTCCAGATCAAACTCTAGGTGGATTGTTTCTTTGTCAGAGCCTTCACCGTTCAAGACGATTCGTTCTTTCAGTTCTGCTGAATATGGATTTTTGCGCGAATATTGAACTGGAGCTGGAACGGTTGATTCGCTGATGGTTTCTGTAGCTTGTGTTCCAGTCAACTCAACTAGCTTAGTCAGAGCTGCATCTATCCAAGCCGCATAATCATCATCAAAATCAACATCACAATCGACACGTGGCGCAACGCGTTCAGCGCCCAGTGCGTCGAGTCGGGTGTCAAAGTCTTTGCCCATCTTACAAAAATGCTCGTAGCTGGTGTCGCCAAGTCCGAGTACCGAGTAGCGCATTTTTTCAAATTTTGGCGCACTCTCTGCCATAAAGTCATTATAGAAATCAGTAGCTGTCTCAGGTGGGTCGCCTTCACCCCATGTGCTAACAATGACCAGTAAATTCTCTGCACTAGATATCTTTTCTGGGGTAGTGTCCGCCATGTTAACTATTCTAGATTTAAATCCTCTTTGTTTTGCACTTTTTGCAGATAGGCTGGCAAGGTTTTCGGAATTGCCTGATTCGGAGCCGTACAAAATCGTAAGTTCAGGACTTTTAGCCTGAGTCGAGGCACCTTGCTTGCCTAGGTAAGACGCAAGCCATGCGATTTGCTCAGCGCTCAAATTGTTGAGAGCGGATTCTAAGGAACGAATTTCTTCGCCTTTAAAGGGTGCTGATTCTGGTATGTGATGCTCTGTTTTCATTTAATAAATTGTATCTAATAAAGAATTAGTTTTATCGCAAGACTGGGTCTTATTTCTTTATCTTTAGTTTTTTAGTGACAAACTAAAGAAAAGAGTCAAATTTTTGTTAGCATTATTTGCAAGAAATGGTTTCTGTTGCCATATTTATCGTGTTTAACCATTAAATTGATATGATTTCTGATAGTCAAAGCGCTTCTAAGTTGCATAAAAACGAGGGTATAAAATCTACTAGTGGGTATTTACGCGGTACCATTCTTGAGGGTATAGCGGATGGATCTCAGGGTTCGATTGCTTCGGATGACCAGCAACTAACTAAGTTTCACGGAATTTACCAACAAGATAACCGCGATGTGCGCAACGATCGTAGAAAGCACAAACTCGACAAAGCGTACTCATTTTTAGCTCGTATTGGACTGCCGGGAGGCATTGCAACTGCCGAGCAATGGTTGGTGGTCGATAAGTTAGCTAATTATTGTGACTTCGATACTCTCAAGTTAACAACCCGTCAGGCATTTCAACTGCATGGAATTTTAAAGAACAACTTAAAGTGGACGATCGCATCTGTGAACGACGCCATGATGTCTACGCTGGCAGCATGTGGTGATGTGAACAGAAATACTATGTGTTCCCCAAACCCACACGCGAGCGAGGTCCATGAAGAAGTCCAAAAAATTGTCGATACCATTGACACCTATTTGAAGCCTCAAACTTCGGCGTACTCTGAGATTTGGCTTGATGGAAAGAAAATTGCCTCACAAGAACCAAGGTCCTTAGACATGGGAGGTGATGCGGTTGAGCCCCTTTATGGTCAAACCTACCTTCCGAGAAAGTTTAAGATTGCAGTAGCGATTCCGCCTCAAAACGATGTGGATGTATTTGCTCACTGCTTAGGCTTCATTGCAATTATAGAAGACAATAAGCTTCTAGGGTTTAACGTAACTGTAGGCGGCGGTATGGGTATGACGCACGGTAACGAGAAGACCTATCCGCGCCTCGCAGATGTTATGGCTTTTTGTGAACCCAGCCAGGTTGTTGAGGTTTCAGAAAAGATTGTTGCTATCCAGCGTGACCATGGAGACCGAGTTGAGCGCGCGCATGCTCGTTTTAAATACACCGTAGAAGATAAGGGTGTCGGATTTATTCGTACTGAATTAGAAAAGCGGCTCGGGTATTCGCTCGAAGATGCACGACCCTTTAAATTTACCGATAATGGAGATCGTTATGGTTGGGCGGAAGGGTCCAATGGCAAATGGAATTTAGGCCTTTTTATTGAAGGAGGTCGCATCGTCGATCTTACAGATCTGCCTCTTAAGACTGGCTTAAAGAAAATTGCTGAAACTGGGTTGTGCGATTTTCGCCTTACACCCAATCAAAACTTAATTTTATCCAATGTAGATTCTGAGAATCGGGAAGCCATCGACGCGCTTGTTGCGGAATACAAGCTAGATGGATACATCAGCGCTTCTGGGATGCGTCGCAGTCAAATTTCCTGTGTGTCCTTGCCGACTTGTGGTTTAGCATTGGCAGAATCAGAACGTTATTTACCGGGTCTTGTGACAGAACTAGAGGTTATTTTAGAAGAAGCAGGTCTGCGGGAGGACGAGATCATCATACGATCCACAGGATGTCCAAACGGATGTGGACGCCCATATCTAGGAGAAATTGGTTTAGTAGGTAAGGTTCCCGGTAAGTATAATTTATACTTAGGTGCAGGCTTTGATGGCGCGCGTCTCAATAAGCTGTATCGGACTTCAATTACTAATCAGGAGATTATCGATGAGTTGCGTCCTATCTTGTTAGACTACGCAAAGGAGCGTGAAAATGGAGAGCGCTTTGGTGATTTCACTATACGTAAAGGTTATGTGAATGCAACGAACGCTGAGAGCCCTTTCCATTCGGAGACTGGTTCGATCGCTTCGAGCTAAAAAGCTCAACGCATTTGCGCTTTTTGGTTTATGATTAACCTGAAATCCCAAGTTTCATAGATAGCCAATCTTTGATGGTGTCGATCGCTTCAGGGCCTTGATCAATTACTAGATAAATAACTATTGCGTAAAGTAGGACTGCAAAAATTCCTATGATAAAGGAGATGCCCACGAGAATTCCATCATCTTCTGATAAACCAATTCCAATTAAGAAAACCACCATAGCAGGAAAGGTATTTGTTAAGGGAATAGGGAGGATCATTAAGGCCGCCATGATACAAACAACAATTGCTAAAAAAGTTCGTCCATAAGCAGTATTTACCCAAAACCAGCGCGGTTTAATCAAATGTTCAGTTGCACCCAGAAATTTTAATGCGGCCGCAAGCATTTTGGAGGCGAGTTTGGGAGAGAGCTTTAATCTTTTTATTTTGCTAGGCAGATAGAGGCTATTTTGATTCCTGAAGAGTTGTAAACCTACAAGTATAATGGCGATTCCAAATGGAGTACTATACCCAGGCGCGGGTACGGGCAAGGCGCTGGGTAGTGATAAAAGCATCAGGACAAGACCAAAGCCTTTGTCGCCTACAGTTGAGCAAAGGTTTCCGACTGTAAGGTCTGAGTTTTCGCCTCCGAGTGCATTTTGTAATGCTTGCGCTAAACTAAGGTGCGGACTGTTTTCGTTTGGATTCATGTTGCGCTCGTTTAAAAATAAAAATTGGCTATCTCTTTAAATGTAAGCGAGGACAAAACCAAGCAATGTTAACAACCCAACACAGTCAAAATTTAGAACCCTTAAAGATTGCATTAATGGGTGGGACTTTTGATCCCGTGCACACCGCACATATTCAGATCGCTCAGCGTGCATATGAAGCACTCTCATTGGATACGGTTTTCTTTATTCCGAATTCGCAATCACCAATTAAAGAGCAAGGGCCACGAGCATCGGATGCGCAACGATTGGTAATGCTTGATCTTGCATTAAAAGAGTACCCAAAATTTGTAATTGATGACCTTGAAATAAAACGGGGTGGATTGAGCTACGCATATGAGACAGCGGAATATTTCTTGGAACGTTATCCGAACTCCGAACTATTTTGGATTATTGGTGCCGACCAATTCGAGGATTTGGGTCGTTGGCGAAAGATTGAACTGCTTTCTAAATTACTGACATTTCTTGTTTTTAAGCGCGAATCAAAGCAGTTGAACCCTCCTAATGTACCAAATTTACGATTTTTTCCGATTGAATCGCAATTATTAGAAGTCAGTTCAAGTGAGATTCGCGCACAGTATGCCAAAAACAGAGGTTCCACAGGAATGATGCCAGAGCCAGTTGAGGCTTTCATTTTAGAGCAAGGTCTTTATAAGCAGAATGGTTAGAAATATTATGGCATCGAAAAATACAAAGACTGCGCACCCCGCTATGAAAGATATGAAATCTGCAATTACAGCGCTGGCTGATAAAAAAGCGGAAAATATTCGAATTTTGGACGTACGTGAACAATCCTCGATCACTGATTTCTTGGTGTTGGCAACTGCGACCTCCGAGCCGCATGTAAAGGCGCTTAAGGCAGCACTAGACGTGGATTTGAGAGGTAATGGCGTGCAGTTGATCGGGCAAGAAAAAGAATTGAGCAGCGGATGGTTAGTGGTAGATGCATTTGATTTCATGATCCATTTACAAACTCAGGAAATGCGTGAATTTTATCGATTGGATCAATTGTGGAACGATGCCTCCGAAGTGGATTGCGCTTAGAAAAATCTTTTTTAATTAAAATACATTTTAAGATGCAAGTTATTCTAGATACTATCAAAGCCGATGCTGAAGCGAATGCGCCCAAAATTCAAAGTAGGGCGGAGTTTGAGGCATATAAAGCAACAATTCTTGGACCCAAGGGTTCCTTGACTGAAGTCATGAAGGGGATGGGTTCCATTCCTAAGGAAGACAAGCCTGCGATGGGCAAGTTGATAAACGAAGCAAAAACTTCAGTAATGAATGCGCTGAATTTAGTTTTAGAACGCATTGAAGCTGCTGAATTGACTGCGAAATTAGGCCCTGCGATTGACCCGACTTTACCTAGCATTGACGACATACGCGGAACCGCACACCCCATTGCGCAAGTGCGTGACGAGATGGTAGCACTTTTTCAACGGATTGGCTTTGGAGTTGCAGAAGCGACCGAAGTTGAGACTGAACATTATTGCTTTGATGCGCTTAATATTCCAAGCGATCACCCAGCGCGTGATATGCAAGACTCTTACTACCTTCCAGATTCTTTAGAGATGCAGAATGTTGATAAGCATGCAGACGAAAAGTATCTCCTGAGAACACATACTTCGACCGTTCAAATTAGAACGATGTTAGAAAGCGAACCGCCAATACGAATTATTGCTCCTGGTCGTTGTTTCAGAAGAGATACGCCAGATGCGACTCACAGCGCAAATTTCCATCAAATCGAAGGACTCTACGTAGATCGCGATGTGAGTTTAATCGATCTAAAGGCTACTCTAGATCATTTTGTTAAGACTATCTTTGGCCCCAAGGCTAAGACTCGATTGCGTCCAAGTTTCTTTCCTTTTACCGAGCCGAGTTACGAGATGGATTTCTATTCACCTGACCTAGGTAAGCTGAGTAATAAATGGCTTGAGATCATGGGCTGTGGAATGGTCGACCCTGAAGTATTCAAAGCGGTCAATATTGATCCAGAAGTGTATACAGGCTTTGCCTTCGGGATGGGGATTGAACGTATCGCTATGATTTTACAAGGAGTGGACGATATCCGTTATTATTACCAAAATGATATCCGCTTTTTAAAACAGTTTGTGTAACTCTTTAGGACGTATGAAAATTTCTTACAATTTGTTGAAGAACTATTTAGAACTAGATCCGGTAACGCATTCGCCAGAGGTGCTTGCAGATGCACTTCCTTTGCTTGGATTCGATGTTGAAACAATTGAACGAGTTGGACCGCCTCAACTTGAGAATGTTGTAGTTGGTAAGGTGCTTAATTTCAAGCAACATCCGAACGCAGACCGCTTGCGTTGCTGTGAAGTTAGTACGGGTAATGAAGGTGAGATTCACCAAATTGTGTGCGGGGCTAAAAACTTTCAAGCAGGTGATTGCGTTATGGTAGCTTTGCCTGGAGCTGTTTTACCTGGGGACTTTAAAATTAAAAAGTCTAAGCTTCGCGGAGAGCCCTCTGAGGGAATGCTTTGTTCGGCAAAGGAACTCAAGGTCGGAGCGGATCATGACGGAATTCTCGTTTTAGATTCCGAAATCCCTTTGGGAACCCCTTTAAATTCTGTATTCGCAGATGACGATACTGTGCTCTCGCTTGAGATTACTCCCAATCGCGTGGATGTATTGAGTCACCTTGGAGTGAGTCGTGAAATTGCTGCGCGTTTTGGACTCAATTTGAAGTATCCAGAAGTCAAAGCGAGCGTATCAAATGCAGGTGAAAGTAATACTCTTCTAACTTCGGTAAAAATTTCTGCCACAGAGATTTGCCCGCAGTATACCGCTTTTTGCATCAAAGGAGTTAACGTTGCAGAGAGCCCGAAGTGGCTTAAATCAGCACTTGAGGCAATTGGGTTACGTCCGATTAATAACGTCGTTGATATCACAAATTTTGTTCTCTACGAAACAGGACAACCCTTGCATGCTTTTGATGCTGCCAAAATATCGGGCAAACGATTGGAAGTTCGAAACGCAAAGGAAGGAGAGTTAATAACAACCCTTGATGGCGTGGAGCGTAAGTTAAGTCCTAAGATGGCGGTTATCGCTGACGACGACCGTCCTCTAGTGATTGCAGGAGTTATGGGCTCAGTAACCGCAGAAGTAGATGAATCAACTACGGACGTTGTCTTAGAAACTGCGTACTTTAATCCCAGTTCGATCCGTGCAACTTCAAGAACCCTTGGTGTGTCGTCGGATAGTTCCTATCGCTTTGAGCGGGGAATCGACCCCAAAGGCCTTCTGTATGCGTCCTTACGCGCTTTGGATTTGATTAAAGAAATTGCAGGTGGAGAAATCATTGGGGATCGATTGGCAGACGGCTCTGAGTATTCAATTGAAAACAGCATTACTTTTTATCCAGCACAAGCGGTACGTTTCATGGGTTTTGAAATTGAAAACCCTAAGATGATCGAAATCTTTGAAGCCTTAGATTTTGAAGTTTCAGAGCAAACGGATCCAAATGGCGAACTTCACTGGGAGGTGACTGTTCCGTCGTATCGCGGCGATTTAACCAGAGATGTCGACCTTATTGAAGAACTCGTTCGACTGTACGGTACTGATCAAATTCCTGAAACGCCTGTAAAAGCGAGAGGGATTGCCACTTCCGATCATCGCGCTTATATGGTGACTTCAAAAATTTCCCAATATTTAAACGGCCAGAATTTTAATGAGGCATTCTTATACTCTTTGAGAGACCCTGAAGAGACCAAAGAATTATTCGGAGCGGATGAGCACCAATTGCTAGCCCTTGATAATCCACTTCAAAGTGATCAAAGTCATTTACGCGCATCATTAATTCCAGGTTTATTAGACACCTTAAAGTTAAACACCTCACGTGGTACTGGAGCTAAGCGATTCTTTGAAAGCGGGCATATTTTTAGGGCAGATACAAATAAGGTCACCGAATTATTTGCGTTTTCATTCGTGATTGTAGGGGAGACTGTAGGGCGCTCATGGAAAGAACGTGCGTCCTCTGATTTCTATACAGCTCGCACGGTATGTGAAAATATTTTAGAAATTGCTAAGCTGGGAAGTGCTAAGATTCCCTTTGAGCCGATGGAAGAAAATCCGCTTTGGCAAGTTGGCCAGAGTGCAGTAAATGGATGCCTTGAACGTATGGGTTATCGTTGCGAAGTAGGGATGTTAAACATTGTGACGCTGAAAGATAAATGGGATCTAGATGTGCCTGTTTTTGCTGGTTCGATTGAGGTAGATCCAAAGTGCTTCCAACGCGCAACTAAAAGAGGGCGTCATAAATTTATCAGTAATCAACCGAACTCAGTGAAGGACCTAGCGTTGATTGTCGATGCGGATGTTTTATTTTCGCAAGTGCGGTCAGAAATTACAAAATTCGCTAAAAAGGCAGTTAAGGGATTCGAGTGCGAAGCAATTGAATGTTTTGATGTTTACTCAGGCGAGGGCCTACCTGAAGGGAAAAAGAGTTTTGCGGTGAGCTTTAGCTTTAGAGCAGCAGACCGGACCCTTAAAGATAAGGAAATCAATGCGACCTTTGATTCCATCCAGTCAAGTATTGAACAATCAACTCAGTACCAGATCCGCAAGTAGAGTAGGGTGCTAGTAGTTTTAACTAGTTGCTAAATAAATAGATACGAAAAAGCGGACAGCATCTAATGACACTGTCCGCTTACCCTATATTACCCTATACTATCTACTCTTACTACTACTATTACGCTTCTTAGGCGCAAATTCTTTAAAATTTATTTATTACAAATTAGTTATTTAATATCTTATGATGAGTATTAATCCACGATTTATAGGTACTGTCAAACTATTTATTAAAAAATTTACTAATTTTTAATAGGTATAAACACCCAATTTAGGTATTTTAGCTGAAAAACTAGCTAAATTCGGATAGCTTCAATGACAGTTTCTATCGATTTTGCCTTCAAAAGCTTCTCGCGTGTCTTCGAAGAGCGGCATGTTCGAGCAATATCATTGAGTGTCGCCAAGTGTCCTTCGGTGTCTCCGATTGGGCTCAGAAGGAAGAATACAAGTTCCACGGGCTCTGGCTCGTTGGGAATAGGTAAACCACTCGAAAGGTGTACTACAAAACAAACCCGTTCTTGAATACCTTCGCAATGGACGTGTGGAATTGAAATTCCATGACCGAGGCATGCTGGAAACCGCTTTACTTGAGAATCCAGATGTTCGATTACAACCGTACTCGAGACATTTTCAAGGTGGGCATCTGCAATTTGAGACAGTTCAGCATAAAGAGCTCCAAGGCTCGTGCTTTGTAATGAATGGAAAGCTCCTAAATGAAGGGCGCGCGCAAGAAATCCTTTGGCTCGTCGTAGGCAGATAACTTCGTCACCTGATTTCACAACGCTATCGAGCGAAGCATCATTTTGAAGCGCTTTAATACTACGTCCTCTCCGAATCAGAAGTGGATGACAATCATTCGAGGGCAAAGTTTGTCCTTCTGCCCAAATGATAGTTTCGAAATTACTTTCGTTTTGTTGTAACTCATTTCCAATAACAGAAGGTCGAACAAGGTCACCAAATACGGGTTGTCCAGTAATGCGATCATTTCCGTGTGGGCTACTTTCCGGAATCCATCCGAAAACTTTATTTGAATCAATCTTTTCAGACCATCGCTGCATAAGAATATGATTGAGCTCAACATTATCAGTCAGTGCTAAAACATAACCTGCCCCAAATAATGACTGTTCTTCTTCGTACAGTTCCTCCGCTTCCATGCCGTCTCGGTGGAGGGCAGTCCAGCCTTCGCGACGTGCAAGAGCTGCATTGCGTGCATTACTATCGAGAAGCACAACGTCTTCTTTATTCTCATGGTTGTTAATGTATTGAGCTAGCTCGCGGCCAAAATTATGAGCTCCTATAATAACCCAATCATTAGGGGCAGGGCGTTGAAGTCCAAGGAACTTTGCTACAAGCCCAGATGATAAACCCTGTAATATAACTGTAGCGCAAATGACTGAGTAAACAAAAGATTCCATCAGTTTAGGATCACCATCCTCTTGGCTTAAAGATAAAGCAAAGAGCGATGCCATCGACGCAGCGACAACGCCACGAGGGGCAATCCAACTCAGTAACGCTTTCTCTTTATTGTTGATGGTTGTCTTATGAGTAGAGGCAAGGATGCTTAAAGGCCGAACAATCACAATGACTGCTAACAGAACCCAGCCCCCTCCATTTTCGTAGAACACAACGAACTGCGCCAATTCAAGCCGGGCAACGAGAAGAATGAATAACATTCCGATAAGAAGATCTACAATCTCGGCTTTGAAAGCTTTAAGCTCCCGTAGTTGACGTGGTTTTTTCAGCCCAACAATTAGACCTGCAACCGTGACGGATAAAAGTCCAGCTTCAGGCCGAATCATCTCTGTGATTCCAAAAATAAGCATCGCGGAAGCGAGCGAGAAGGCGTTCACGATATTGTCGGGAACCCACCCACGATTCATGGTGAAGTAAATCGCATAGCCTCCTGTTATTCCAATGATGGTGCCTCCAATTATACGAACAATGAAATTTGGCAGAGCAACGGTTCCGCCACCTTGAACCACCCACTCATAACAAAGGATCGCTACAAAGACCCCGATGGAATCAATTAAAACTGCCTCCCAATGAAGGATGCTCGCGATGCGTTTACTTAGCCGGATTCTTCTAAGCAAAGGAACGATTACGGTTGGTCCAGTAACAATGACCAAACTTCCCATCAGAAGTGCGAAGGAAGGGGAGATATCAAAAACGAGAAAGGCACTCAGCGCGGAACCGAACCAAGTAATGAGAACTCCGACCGTCAGTAAGCGTCGAATGACCTTTGAGGTGTGCGTAAATTCTTTGAGATCGAGGGTTAGCCCGCCTTCGTAAAGAATTAAAGCAACTGCCAGTGAAACCAGCATTGGCAAAAATTCGCCTAGAGCATTGGGTTGGAGTAAATTCAGCCCTTCTGGACCCAGTGCAAAACCGCCGCCTAAAAGGAGGACAATCGTGGGAAGGTGTAAGCGCCTCGAAAGAATCGTTAAGATACATCCTGCACCGACAGCTAGACAAAGCGCCCACAGAGCATCATTTGAAATTGTCGCGGCAAGGTACAATCCGTTCATCGTATGTATTGTGGCTAGATTAACCTTTAGCTTTCAAGGTCATGGCACATTCCAAGCGCAGGGGAGACTTCACTCGTTTTGCCAATAATTTGAGCTGGTACGCCCGCGACGCTCGTGTGTGGCGGTACATCGTGCAAGACGACACTACCAGCTCCGACTTTGGCACCAGTTCCAATTTCAACGCGTCCTAAAATTTTTGCGCCTGCTCCAAGTAACACTCCCGATCGAACTTTTGGGTGACGGTCCCCACGATCTTTACCAGTTCCTCCAAGAGTAACTTCATGAAGAATTGAAACATCATGTTCAACGACTGCGGTTTCACCCGCCACAAAACCAGTGGCGTGGTCTAATAAAATTCCACCGGCCAATTTCGCGGCAGGGTGAATGTCAACGCTGAGCGCTTCGGATACTAAGCTTTGTAAATAAAGCGCAAATTCCTTTCGATCCAGATGCCATAAGAAGTGCGCAACACGGTAGCAAACTAGAGCATGAAAGCCTTTAAAATAGAGTAGTGGAGTTAGAACATCTGGGCATGCAGGGTCACGATCACTGAATGCATTCATATCCTGAATAATATTTAGTAAAATCGTGTCGTCTTTAGTAAACGCCTCTAAAAAAACACCCTGAAGCACATCAATCGAAGCCGCATGATTGGCGAGTTTACGCGTAACACGATAGGTGAGCCCTTCCGCGAGGCTGGCTCGGTCTAAAATTGTTTCATTCAGCAGGGTCTCTAGGGCAGGTTCACGCTTTAAGACATCCTGAGCAAGCTCACGGATTTCCTCCCAGAAGGCTTCAAAATCAATTATAGGATCTGATTTATTAGAATTTTGCACGTCCTTAAACTTGAGGCTGTTCTCGCTTCTTGCAATCTCTCATATGAGAAATCTATTTCGTTAATTCTAGCCAGGATCCTCGGATGCTTCTGCCTCGATTCTGAACAGAGTCCATGTCGCATACACTCCACGAGTATCTCTATAGTTAGCTGCATAGTTTTTCAAAAATCGCCTCATTTCGCTGTACTGCGTTCGTTTTGGTAGGGTTGTTCCTGTTTCATGTAATGATTTGAAAAACCCTAATGCGCTTGGGTATGAATAATGACGGCTTTCGGATTCAAACCTTATAATTTGAAAACCTGCACTTTTAAATACCCTTAGCCAAGTTTGTTCACTGTGCCAGATTATCGGGTCATTTTTTTTAATTACTTTTAATAATTCAGGAAGGGAAGGTTTGATGAAGAACGCGCCATACATTTTACCCTTTGGGCGCATCCAATTATGCCATGTTCTAAGAACTTCGATTGGATTCGACGCCCATTGTAAAAGACTAGAATGCACTAAATAATCCCAGCTTTCTTTCATGTTTTCGTTCTTCCAAGCATCTCGAATACGATACTTTAGTTCTGGGAATTTTACAGCGCACTTGTTTAACATTTCTTTTGAAAGGTCACTGCATTCAATCTCAGCAAATCTCCCTATTAAATGTTTCGTTAGAAGCCCTGTACCTGTCCCTAATTCTAAGCAATTTTTATTTTTTGCGTTTTTAGGTAACCATTCGGCTAACCATTCTGCTGCTTCAGTTTGCACGTTCGCAAAGCTGTCATAGCTATCAGCTTTTTTATTAAAACTAGGCAATGCAGAGTCTTTAGTTTTTAAGCACATTAAACCTATTCCGTTTGGAGTGACTTAAAGAGCGAGCGAAAGCAATGACTTGAATCGGTTAATCTAGCATTCTTAAAATAGCAGATTAATTTTTTGTAGTCTAGTAGACGATCATTGCTGCCCACAACTATCGATACGAGCCTAAGCTTTTTATTTTTTGGTGATAGATATACTTCACTCAGTTGATCGAGACCCCACGCTAAATTATCTGTCGAATCAGTGGGAATAGTTTGGGCAAATGAAGGAGTAATGCCAGACAATCGATGAAAAATTCGATAAGCAGATTGCGGGTCTAAAATAAGTTTTTCTTTCAGCTTTGTAAGTGTTGTAGCACTCGTTTTTCCACCTAACTCGCCTTTAGTAAAACTAAGAATGGGTGCTAAACATAGAATATTCAAATCTTGAGGGAATTCAGGAAGTGCTTTCATAAGTAAAAGACTACCCAATGAATACCCACCAATTGCCGTCAGTTGCATATTTAAAAGTGTCGGAACCGCATCTGCATTTGGTAGGAGTACGGTATGGATAGCTTCGGGTTTCCATTTTTCCGCTTCAGCCCTAAACTCTCCTGGATTAACACCCCAGCCACAAATCCATCCCCAGTGATCACGCATCGTTTGCTAACTTTAAAATGTTAATGAGTTTCAAGAAATCACACTCTTCGAGATTCGATTTAAGAGAGATCCGTATACGCGCTTGTTCTTTGGGGACGGCAGGGGGTCGTATAGCTCCAACCTGTATTGCTTCTTTTTTAAGAGCCTTTGCGAGTTTCACAGTTTCATTAGAGCTACCAGTTAGGATGGGTACAATTGGCGAGTCTTTGCCTAAGACCTCCCAGCCAATCACCTCAAGGTCGTGTCTAAATTTTCGGGCGCGTTCTTGAAAATTGTGTCGTTCGTGCTTAGGACGTTTTTGAATTATTTTTATTGCGGCCGTGGCTATTGCTGCTGAAGCCGGCGAAAGAAATGTAGAGTAAATAAATTCTTCGGCCTCATTGATACAAATATCCTTACGCCAAGATTCCTTGAAAAGCGTAAAAGCTCCTGAGGAGGCAAGGGCTTTTCCCAGCGTTCCCGTTAAAATATCGACGGAATCGAGTACGCCTTGTTCTTCCGCTAATCCTGTTCCTGTTGCGCCGTACCATCCAATTCCATGTGCTTCGTCTAAATACCAAGTAAAAGAATATTTTGATTTTAGAGCAGCAATTGCTTTTAAATCAGGATAATCACCTTCCATGGAATATACACTTTCGGTCACAAGATGTATATTGCGTCCTGAGTATTCTTTCAAAAGATTTTCCAGATGACCGAGGTCGTTATGACGAAATCGAATGAAACGTGCTTTTGATTTCAGTATGCCAGCTATTAAACTGTTGTGAATCAAACGATCAGCCAAAACTAAATCTTGCGGCTCAATCATTTTTGCCAAGACCGCATGGTTCGCAGCGTAGCCACTACTCCAAAGAACTGCGTGTGGTTTTGAGTACCATGCGCAGAGTTCATTTCCTAGCTCTGCATGTGCTTCGGTATAGCCAGTAATTAAGGGTGATGCCGAAGCCGAGGTGCCGTATTTTTGTAAAGCTAAGGCGCCGGACTCAATCAAACTTGGGTGATACCGTAGATTTAAATAATCATTATCTGCTAAATTTAAGAATTTCTTTTCTGTTGGATAAATTTCAAGCGATCGAAAATTCCCTTTTTGTTTTCGTGCGATTAATCGCTCTTTAGGATGAGCGGTTTCTTTTTTTGAAACCTTAACGCTTTTGGGTTGTAGCAGAATGGGTTTAAAAAAATCTATCTTGGAGGCATTGGGTTTAATAAATCCTAGAAGTTTTAAGGAATCGTTTTTAAAGATAGATTGGTTCGAATCCGTTAATTCAGGCTCTAAAAGATTTACTGAATTTAGGAGATAACAATGGGAGCGACTTCCAAGGTAAGCTTTTATTAATCGGGTTTGATTGATTGCGCCGAGTCGATTTTCTATAATTACGATAGTTTCAGTGGGCATCAAAAGATCTATGAAATTCCTCCAATCATTGCCCTTAGCATCAATTGGAACTGCCAATCCGCCTGCGCCTTCAATCAGGCGGATATCGCAACTAGGGAGCGTATTAATTTTTGAAATAATCTCTTCCACCGATGGGGTCCGACCTTTGCTATTAGGTTCTGCGGTAGGTGCAAGCGGTGCAGGGTAGGTAAATAAAGTCTTTGATTCTACTAGCGGACTGCTCGCGAGGTCCTCTGCAGTTTCAGCATCTTTTGAATCTCCGCAGTCAATTGCTTTTATGATTTGAACCCGCTTACCCTTCCTTGCGAAGCTACTTGCAAGAAGACCTATGCAATAAGTTTTCCCAACACCCGTATCGTTTCCAGTTAAAAGGAAAGTTTTCATAGTGCTAATTATTCCTGCCCATATCCTTGTGTCTGAATTCAGCTTTTCTGATTTATAGAACCTAAGGCCTATCGTCTTTGGCGTTAACTAAAGTTTTGGCTTTTTCGCATCGGCCTTGCTTCTCTCGAGCGGTATCTGGATCGAGGGGGTGCAGTCCAAACCGCTTTAGCATTTTTTCATCATCGGTAGCTTCTGGATTTTCAGTAGTCAGGAGTTTATTTCCGATAAAAATACTGTTTGCCCCAGCAAGAAAGCAAAGCGCTTGAGTTTCTTCGCTCATAGCGTTTCGGCCTGCAGAAAGACGAACTGTGCTGCGGGGCATTAGGATCCGAGCAACTGCAATAATTCGTACAAATTCTATTGCTTCCATCGGTTCCTGCTCAGCCATAGGAGTTCCTTTGACCGGCACTAATCCATTGATCGGGACTGACTCAGGTTGAGGATCTAAGTTCGCTAATTCAACAAGCAGATTAAGTCGGTCATCTAAAGATTCGCCCATTCCAATGATTCCACCTGAGCAAAGCTCAAGCCCTGCTTTTCGTACATTAGTTAAAGTTTCCAATCGGTCGTCATAGCTTCGAGTGGATACGACTTCTGAGTAGTACTCACGAGAAGTATCTAAATTATGATTATAGACTTTCATGCCAGCTGCCTTCAGCCGTTTGGCATGTGCTTCGCTAAGTAAGCCAAGCGTACAGCAGACTTCCATACCAAGCGCTGCTACGATTTGTACAGATTCAAGAACGCTATTAAATTGACGTTCATTTGAAGTGCCGCGCCAAGCCGCGCCCATGCAAAAGCGCGTCGCGCCAGATGCTTTTGCTTTGCGAGCAGCGTTCCGTATTTCTTTTGGGTTCATAAGAGGTTCGCGGTCTACAAAAGTTGTATAACGGGAAGATTGAGCGCAGTATTTGCAGTCCTCTGAACAGGCTCCAGTTTTAATAGACTCAAGCATCGATAATTGAACCCCTGCAGGATCTTGAAACTTATGATGTGCTTTTTGTGCCTCAAAGATAAGGCTTGTGAGTGGTAAATTGTAAAAATACTTTGCCTTATTGGTGCTTAATTCCATTTTGTAAATTTATTTACCTAATCTTATTAAGGCAATAAAATTTATACTTAATATTTAAATCATTGAATACAAATTACTTACATACCAATTTTAAAGTTTTGGTAATCTGAGCGCACATAAAGTCGATTTCTTCATGGGTAATAACTAAGGGTGGGGCAATAAGAAGGCTGTCGCCTAAGGGACGAAGATTTAATTCATGATTACGTGCTTCAAGGCATACTTTCCAGCCCATGCGGTCCTCGACAGCCCACGAGTTAGTTGCATCAGACGGGCAAAGTTCTATTGCAGCGCACAGCCCATAGTGGCGGAGCTGGCAAACATTAAGGTGCTTGGAAAATGCATTCTCTAGAGCTTTACCAAAATATTCGATGGTTTGTTTGAGTGTTCCTGATCGAATAAGACTGTTTAGCTGTTTTATATTCTCAATTGCTACCGCACATCCAAGAGGGTTCGCACCAAACGTATGTCCGTGAAAAAAAGTTCGGCCCTCAGACCAGTTTCCCAAACATGCTTCATACACTTTGGATTGTATGAGAGTGGCTGCAAGTGGAAGGTAGCCCGCACTCAGTCCTTTTGCGAGGCATAGAAAGTCAGGCCGAACAGATTCGCTTGTGCATGCATAGAGGCTCCCAAGGCGTCCAAATCCTACAAAGACTTCATCTAAAATAAGATGTATATTAAAATCATGACAGATTTGTTCAATCGCTTTTAGAAAACCTGGAGGTTGGAGCTGCATCCCTGCTGCGCCTTGCACAAATGGTTCCATGATCAAGCAACTTACTTCTTCCGCTTTATTTTTAAGGTAGTTGACCAACGTTTCTAAGCTTTCTTCGGTACTCAAAGAAGGATGAGCAGATTTTGGAGCAGGAAAGTGCCATGTATCTAAGAACCAATCTTTAAATCGATTGTGAAAGCGTCCCGAATCCCCAACCGCCATCGTTCCTATGGTGTCTCCGTGATAACCGCCTTCCATGCCAATAACACGATTTTTTGCGTAGTACCCTTCAAGTTGCCAATATTGAAGCGATAATTTGAGGGCAATTTCGACCGCATTTGAGCCATTATCTGAAAAGAAACATCGTTCCAGTCCATCAGGCGCGTTCTTCGTTAATTCTTTTCCTAAAGTTGCCCCTACTGGATGACTGAGCCCTAAATAAGTACTGTGGGCTATCTTTTTGAGTTGTTTCGTTAGAGCTGCGTTGAGTGCAGGATGGTTGTGGCCAAGGGTGTTTGTCCAAATAGATGCATTGGTATCAAGGTAACGATTGCCATCCGTGTCCCAAAGCCAGCAACCAAGCCCGCGTTCGACGTGTAGTTGCGGCCAATCGCAATATTCTTTCATTTGGCTGAATGGATGCCAACTATGGTATCGATCCCATTCATTTAATTGATTCTCATTCAACATCTTAAATCGCTTACAGGCCTCAGTAATACCAATAAGGTTGAGTCGATCAAAAAGGACACGAAATTCATTATGATAGGAACCACTTAAGGTCAGGAACGAATGCTTTAGTACAAGTCCTCAATCTCTATCGAGGCGACAGACATTTTAATAGTTCATATAATTCGCTTCATTTTTTCTATGCTGTGCAAGTCGCTGTAGGAAAGAAAGTTAACGAAATAGTGATCGATAATCGTAATCCGTAATTAGAGTTATTACAGTTACTATTAGTTGAATTTTTAACCATTAGGTTATTGTGCCTATTGTAAAAAAACATTCAATTCATTTATTACGGCTTTTTCAAAAGTCTTAAAATTGAATTAATCGAGAGCGCTTTGAATCTTGCGTTCTTGAAATATTTTTAATCAATATTCTCAGCTAATCATTTAAATTAAGATATGAAATCGGGTTTACTTTTTTCGGGTCAAGGAGCACAACAAATTGGAATGGGGAAATCCTTTTACGAGACTTCTGGCGTTGCCAATAATCTTTACGATCAAGCTAATGATATTTTAGGATGGGACTTGAAGCAGATTTCATTTGAAGGCCCAGAAGAGGAGCTACGTAGTACCAAGGTTTGCCAACCAGCATTGTATGTTCATGGGTTTGCAGTGTTCCGTGAGTTGCAAGAACGGGGATTGCTGAATGATTTGAAAGCGGCTTGTGGTTTAAGTCTTGGCGAATTAACAGCTATGGCATGCGCTGAAGTATTTGATTTCGAAACAGGATTGCGCTTAGTTGCAGAGCGGGGACGCTTGATGCAGCTCGCCTGTGATACTACTAAAGGCGGGATGGCGAGTGTGATAGGCGGAATGCCGTCTGATGTGGAAGCGTTGTGCGAAGAATTTGATATCGAAATCGCAAATTTAAACTGCCCGGGACAAATCGTAATATCAGGCGAAAATGAAAAGGTCCTTGATGCGGTTGCGAATTCCTCTGATCGAGGATTCAAGTTGGTTAAACCTTTAAATGTTGCGGGCGCCTATCACAGTCGCCTGATGGTTTCTGCCCGCGATGCATTTGCTTCATTTATTGATGCGTTTGAATTTAAAGCACCTAAGATAAAGGTTTATACCAATGTAACCGGCTCAGGTGTTAGCGACCCCGAAGCGATTAAGGAAAATTTAATCAAGCAAGTAGTCTCATCGGTGCGTTTTGAAGAATGTTTACGGAGCGCTTTTACAGAGAATGGGATTGAGCAATTTTATGAATGCGGCCCCGGAAAAGTATTGTCAGGACTAGCTCGCAGAACCGACCGCGCTATCTCGGTTACCTCGATTTCTGAAGCAGACGACATTGAAGCTTTATAGGAAGCTCAAAGGGGTAGGTGCATTCATTCGTTTAAGTACTCATTCCTATCATGTGGAATGCTTCTGCTTCCAATCATAATATCGTTTCAATTCATCGGAGTTACAGTGTTCCTTTAAGCAGCAAACTTCTTTCCAAGTGATCTGTCTAAATTTACAATTTTCGGGTGTTTTTATATCATTATAAAAGCCTTTACTGTAGCTGATCCCGACCATTGAGGTCTCTTTAGTATGCATATTTAGAGTGCTTTCTTCTCGGCATAAAAAGGAATCGAGTGAGGCAATTTGTTTGGCAATTTCCTCTTTAATGTCCTCGACCCAGCAGGTGAGAACTAAAGTGAGTGCGTTTACTGTTGAAATGCCGACACTTATTTCAGATCGATTTTTTTCTTTTCCTTTTTCATTGGTCGGAAGCTGACGCCAAAGAAAAATTTGTGCATCCTTAGTATCAATCCCTTTGAGCCCTGCTTTAGAAAAAAATTCATTGAGCCATTTTTCTATGGCTTCTTGCGGTTCTCTGGCGATTGTTCCAAAAGTAGACCAAGTGATTGCTGAAACACTACTCAAACTCTGCATCTCGCAGTAATAGCCTAGGGCAGATTTTTTTAAGGCTTCCGGATCAATGTGAAGGTCAATGGTTTTGCAGTACTTTTCTTGGTTTTTCAAAGATATTTCTGGGGGAGGCCATCTTCCTTTCCCATTTTTTACCAGATTTTGGTCTGGGTGAAGTGTGAAAATTTTACCACTAAGGTTCTTTATAACTTCAATATCTATACTATTCCAATCTTTCATAATATACTTATTAATTACTAGGTTAATTTATGAAATAATAATAATTTTTAATACATGTTATCAATATAAATTTTAAGTAAATATTTTTGTTCACAGATAATTGACGCTAAAGAACAGAATTATAAATCTTTGTCATCAATAAGTTACGTAACTTTCCCTTTTAGTGTTTCAAACACTCCAAATAGCTATTGTACGAACAGTTCTGTGTAATCGTAGCAAAAACTAATTTTTAGAGATCGGTAGCATTTCGAAGACAACGTTGATGGATGCGCTGATAGTGATCATGCCCGCAGCGTACGCTTGTCCTGATTTTGAAGAAAAAGAATCTACCATCATAGCGCGTTCTTGTCGCGGGAAGGATTGATGGGATGTCGGTTCTGAAATGAGTAGTGGGCTCCCAATTTTCATTTCAAGTGCCTTTGATAGCGCATTTGCCTTTTCCTTGGCATTAATGAGTGCCAGTAGTCGCGCTTCTTTTTTAAGTGCTTCGGTTACATCTTTAGGGAGTCCCCAAGTGGCGTTTTGAATGCGAATTCCATCAATTTTTGAGAGGGCAAGCCAGACTTCGTGGTATTTTTTAATGTCCCGTAATTCAAATGCAATTTGAGTGGACGCTCTATAACCGTCTTTCACTGTACTATTATTTTTACGCGTAAAATGTTCATCGAGTCGGATGCGACTGGTTTGTACATCGTTTCTTTCGACGCCAAGTTTGCTGATGGTCTGTAATGCTTCAGCTACTTTTGCCTGATGTAACTTTGATAACTGAGCTATATCAGGGTTATAATTTTCGATAGAAATACTCCACTGGAGTAACTGGGGTCTAGCTTCGATAATACCCTGTCCGCTTACATCAACATGCGGTTGTGTCCATGCGGCAGAGGCGCTAACTGCAATTAAAGACAGGGCAGGGAGCGCAAATTTTTTTAAAAAGGACAGCCTTAAAATTGAGATAAAACGCATCATAATGAATTCTTATGTGACGTTTTAAGGAATGTCAGTCTATTATTTTCTAGTAAGGTGTCGTCTACATAAAAGCCCAATGCCTAGAATAGCCGCTGCAAGTGAAAAGTGAGCGGGTTCAGGGATTGGATATTCAACAATGTAGGGCATCGTGTTAATTTCCCAAATGTCGTTCCATTGACCAGCAGAACCAATTTGAGGCATTCCCCAGTTATCCAATGCGATTGCTCCGGCATCTTGTATTCCTTGGAAATCATCAGGCTCATTCAGCCCACCATTGCCGCCCCAATTATTGTAATTGCCTCCTACTGCAGAGCCAGTGTTGCCATTTCCATTCCAAAATTGAGTTCCGCTCCTATCCCACACCCAAGTGCCCTCGACGTTGCGGTCATTTGCTCCAATCCATGCATAACGTGCATTACCACCGTCAGCTGCTATAGAAGTAAAGCTAGCTTGGTTATTTTGAAGGAAGTTAAAGATCGCAGTATTTTCATTAGCTGAATTAATTTCTACTAATGCGCCTGCAGATCCTTGGTAGGTCTTTGCAGTCGCAGCGTCTCGAGCTGCTGACCATGTGACAGCATTATCGTAGACTTCATAGTAGTGCCCACCAAACGAAAAATTTCCTACTAAAGCCGCATTGATATTCGAAATGAAAACAATTCCTAAATTGAGTGGAATCCAGATGCTTAATTTGAATGAAATCATAATTTTATATAAGTACATAATTCGCCTACTGTCAAAAGGTTAAAATATTTAATGTAAAATTTTTGTTTACGGATTTTTCATCTTTTTAGTCAACCTTCATAGAAACTAGACGGATCTTTAAAAGTTAGATAAGAACCCGTTAAGGATTGAACTTTTCGATGCCGAGGTAATGGTATTCGTTTTCTAAAGAATATGCCTGATCTAGAACACACACGCAACTTTTGCATCATTGCTCATGTTGATCACGGAAAGACGACCTTATCTGACCGTATCCTTGAGCTCACCCGCACGGTTGAACTGCGTGAAATGAAGGATCAATTACTTGATTCAATGGATTTAGAGCGAGAGCGAGGAATTACTATTAAAAGCCATCCTGTGACTATGGTTTATAAATCTCCTGACGGAGTGGATTATACTTTTAACCTGATTGATACCCCCGGGCACGTTGACTTTTCTTATGAGGTTTCCCGTAGTTTAGCTGCTTGCGAGGGTGCACTTTTGTTAATCGACGCCGCGCAAGGGATTGAAGCTCAGACAGTCGCGAACGCACATCTAGCGCTGGAGCAAGGTCTAGAAATTATCCCTGTCATAAATAAAGTCGATTTACCAAGCGCGGATGTGCCCTCTATTCAAGCACAACTCGAGGATGTACTTGCCATTCCAGCTGACGAAGCTGTTTTAACGAGTGGAAAAACTGGAATTGGGGTTGAGGATCTCATGCGCGCGGCAGTTGAACGGGTACCTAAGCCACGCTGGGCAGAAGTAAATGGCTTACGGGTCTTAATCTTCGATTGCATCTACGATGCTTTCAAAGGCGTTATTTGTTATGTTCGAGTTTTTTCAGGCACGGTGAAAAGCTCAGACGCGATCATGACGATGAGTGACGGAATGAAGGCTCAAGTGAAGGAAGTCGGTAAATTTTCACCCGCGATGACGAAGCAATCGCATCTCGAAGCAGGCGATGTAGGCTATATTGTTACGAATATTCGTGACGTTGCAGAAATTAAACTCGGCGATACCATCACGCATTCGCAAGCACCGACCGCAGAGATGCTTCCGGGATACAAGGCAGTCAGTCCCATGGTTTTCAGCGGGATTTATCCCATTGATACCAGTGACTACAATAAATTGAAGGCCTCAATGGGTAAGTTGCGTTTGAATGATGCTGCCTTTGTCTACCAATCAGAAAATTCGGTGGCGCTAGGGTTTGGATTTCGTTGCGGTTTTTTAGGGCTCTTGCATATGGAGATTATTCAGGAGCGGATTCGTCGCGAGTACGACCTCGATGTAATTTCAACCTACCCAAGCGTAGTCTATCACGTCACCCAAACCGACGGAGAAATGATCGAAGTGCATAATCCAGTTCACTTGCCAGATCCTGCAGAAATCGAATTTATCGAAGAGCCTATGATCCAGGCTTCAGTCCATATCCCAAGCGCATCAATTGGAGATGTCCTTGCGCTTATGAGCGAAAAGCGGGGGGTCTGCGAACACACTGAAACAATTGACGATTCACGGGTCATGCTTGTTTGCCGTATTCCGCTCAATGAAATCCTCATCGATTTTAATGATCGCCTCAAGAGCGTTACGCATGGGTACGGTTCAATGGATTACGAAATGGATGGTTATGAAAAAGCAAAGCTGTGCCGACTCGACCTTATGGTCAACCAAGAGCAGGTAGACGCCTTTTCTTCCATTGTCCACGTTGACAAAGCAGAAGGCAAAGGGCGCGCGCTGTGTAAACGTTTAAAAGAAATTTTGCCGCGACAAATGTTCAAAATAGCGATTCAAGCTGGGATTGGCGGGAAAATTTTAGCTCGCGAAACCATCAGCGCTTACCGCAAGGATGTGACTGCCAAATGTTATGGCGGTGATATTTCTCGTAAACGAAAACTCCTCGAAAAACAAAAAGAGGGGAAGAAGCGGATGAAAAACATCGGAAGTGTTTCCATCCCACAGGATGCCTTCATCAAAATTTTAAAGACTTCAGACGGCGGTTAAGATTTACAAAGTCACAGGAAACAACAAGGTACTTATTGATATGAAAAACATCCGCAAAGAAGCGAAGGAACTCCTGCACGCTGCCGCGAAGGTATTTAATTACCGATGCGATGTCATGACCCGTGAAGAGGTAGCGACTTTAGAGACAGAGTCAGAAACGTTGCAGGCCTTGCTCGTGGATAAAACTTCAAGTAAAGATGTTATTAAAGCGCAAATGGAGTTGCTGCATGCGCACTTATTAAAAGTTGGCGGTAAGTTACATCCTAAAACATTTTTCAGCGACAATATCGAAGTAGTAGTGGTGGCGGCGATCGTTGTGATTGCGATTCGTACCTTCTTTTTCCAACCCTTTATCATTCCAACCAATTCAATGTATCCTACTTACAGCGGAATGCGCGAGTATGTGTACGAAACAAAGGAGGCGCCTACGTCGTTCAATAAAGTTTTGAATCTTCTTACCCTAGGGGCACGACACCGGAGCGCAGTTGCCCAAGCAAGCGGAGAACTGAGTCTTCTGTATGTGCCCACTAGCAAAAAACCAGTTCCATTCTATGAAGTGGTCGATGGTCGCAAATGGTTCGGTCTCTTCCCTGCTAAGTTTAAAGAGTTTGTTTTGTTTGTAGGCGATACACCACACCGATTGCGAGTACCTGCAGAATTTAGTATGGAGGGTGTTTTTGATACCTTGATGACGCGCGGGGAGACTCGGCAAATTTCAAGTCCGGATCCGCGTTTGCAACGATGGGCAACAGGTCTTCAATTCAATGAAGGCGAAACCTTCCTTGCCTTTGACATACGTCTTGGGGATGCGCTTTTTGTTGACCGTTTAACGTATCACTTCCGTAAACCTGAAGCGGGCGACCCATTTGTTTTCCGCACCAACCAGATACTGGATGCGGTTGGTAAAGCAACGGGTGATTACACGCCAAAGTATTACATCAAACGCATTGGTGGAGTTGAGGGCGAAACGATTGAAATCACGGATCATACTCTGCTTGTAGATGGAATACCACGTGATGAAGTGCCCGCTTTTAACAAGAACGCGCTCATGGAGGGTGACTATGTGGGTTACCAGAACGAGCAACTCCTTGCGCCCGGCAAAACAATGGAGGTGCCTGAAGATAGTTTTGTGGCGTTAGGCGATAATTCTAAGAATAGTGCGGATAGTCGTTATTGGGGATTTGTGCCGCAAGATTCCGTCATTGGTCGTGCGATTTTTATTTATTATCCATTTACTAAGCGCTGGGGCGTTTCGGAATAAATATTTTTTATTTAATGGTTTCTAATTATGGCTGATTCAGAAAATTTTGACATTGATTACGTAGCTCGCCTTGCGCGCATCGAACTAAGCGATGCTGAAAAACAAACTCTAGGTAAGCAGCTCAATCAAATTCTTGAACATTTCGATGCGCTCAACTCAGTGGATGTTTCAGGCGTCGAACCGACTGCGCACGCTCATCCAGTTGAAAATGTTTGGCGTGAAGGTGATGCCGCTGGTGCTACTCTTAAGACCGATGTTCTCAAGTCAATGGCTCCAGAATTTCGAGACAATCAAGTGGTCGTGCCAAAGGTCGTTGAATAAGTAGGATTATAGAAATGTCGGATTATTTGTATAAAAGTATCGTCGAAGTTTCAGAGGCCTTAGAAGCAGGTTCGATCACCTCCGAGGCACTCACTCAGTCGATCATTGATCACACCGAAGCAGTCGAAGCAAAAGTTAATGCCTTCGTTCATCGCGACGCAGGAGACGCGCTCGGACAGGCGCGCGCTTCCGATGCACGTCGTGCAAGCGGTCAAACGCTCGGGCCCTTGGACGGCGTTCCCGTTGGGATTAAAGACATTTTGGCAGTTGAGGGTCAGCCCTTACGCTGTGCATCCAAGATGCTCGACACTTTTGTGGCGCCTTATGACGCCACTGTAATTAAACACCTCAAAGCGGCAGGAGCAGTTTTGTGGGGGCGTTTGAATATGGATGAATTTGCGATGGGCTCTTCTACCGAAAACTCTGCATATAAAACTACCTGTAACCCGTGGGATCTCGAACGCATTCCCGGTGGGTCTTCGGGAGGAAGCGCTGCTGCGCTCGCTGCCGGTCAGGCAATCGCCACAATCGGAACCGATACGGGTGGCTCCATTCGGCAACCAGCGGCTCTTTGTGGAGTGGTGGGAATGAAGCCGACGTATGGACTGGTTTCTCGTTATGGCTTGGTCGCCTTCGCATCTTCGCTCGACCAAGCAGGACCAATGTCACGCACCGTAGAAGACGCCGCCATTCTCTTGCAGTCCATGCTCGGGAAAGATCCGCTCGATTCGACCTCCATTGCGATGCCTGAAGTGCCCGACTTTCGAAGCGAACTAAAAACTCGTAAAGGTCCTTGGAAGCTCGGAGTGCCTAAAGAGTTTTTTGGCGAGGGGATTGATCCTGAAGTAAAAGCTAATATTGAATCTGCGATTGCGTGGTATCGTGAGCAAGGCTGCGAAATTGTAGATATCAATTTGCCGCATTCGCATTTGTCAGTGCCAGTTTACTACGTGATTGCAACTGCTGAAGCATCTTCAAATTTAGCTCGTTTTGATGGAGTTCGTTATGGGCACCGTAGTCCTGAAGCAGACGACGCCTTGAGTTTATTTACCAAGAGTCGCGGCGAAGGGTTTGGCGATGAAGTCAAACGCCGCATTATACTTGGAACTTACGTCTTAAGCTCGGGTTACTACGATGCCTATTACCTGCGCGCGCAAAAAATACGGACGTTGATCCGACAAGATTTTGAAAATGCCTTTAAAGAGGTCGATGCGATACTTTCGCCGACTTCACCTACACCCGCCTTCAAGCAGGGTGAACGCAGCGAAGATCCGCTCTCCATGTATCTCAGTGATATTTATACCATCGCGGTTAATCTTGCGGGCTTGCCTGCCTTGTCGCTTCCCAGTGGTTTCACAGAAAACGGACTACCAATTGGGCTACAAGTAATCGGAAAAGCTTTTGGAGAGGCAGATCTTTTTGCAATCGCGCACGCATTCGAGCAAGCACACGACTTTAACCGAGCAACCCCAACGCTTTAATTAGAACTCCTATGGAATACGACGTTGTTATTGGTCTTGAAATTCATGTGCAGTTAAAATCGCGTACGAAGATGTTTACTGCCGCACCGTATGCCTATGGTGCGGAGCCTAATACTCTAATCGATCCCGTTGTTCTCGGTCTGCCGGGTACCCTGCCGGTTCTAAATTACGATGCCATTGAATCCTGCGCACAATTGGGACTCATGCTCGGGTGTGAAATCGCAGAAGTTTGTAAATGGGATCGCAAAAATTATTTTTATCCCGATTCCCCTAAGAATTATCAGCTCACTCAAAATGAAGAACCTCTTTGCGTCGGTGGTATGATTGAAATCGAGTTACCCGGTCCATCAAGAAACGTGGAAGGGGAGCATCGCACCGTTCAACTCAATCGCATTCACCTCGAAGAAGATCCTGGGAAATTAACGCACGAAAGTTTCGACACGGTGATCGATTTCAATCGCGCAGGGGTTCCTTTAGCTGAAATTGTCACTGAGCCAGATTTGAATTCTTCAGAGGAAGCGGTCGCATTTTTGAATGCGTTGCGTCATCTGATTCTGTACGCGGGTGTTTCTGATTGCGATATGGAAAAAGGGCAAATGCGCTGCGATGCCAATGTTTCGCTCAAACCCAAAGGCAGCGATACTTTGGGTACGCGCACTGAAATGAAAAATCTTAATTCGATTTCAAATGTGCGCGCCGCCATTGAATATGAAATTGCACGTCAAAGAGACTTACTTGAAGACGGGCAAAGCATTTTACAAGAAACCCGTCGCTGGAATGCGGACACCGCATCCAGCAGTTCATTGCGCAGTAAAGAGGAAGCGCACGATTATCGTTATTTTCCAGATCCCGATTTAATGCCAGTGCGTATGGATCGTTTACGTATTCAATCGCTTAAGGACGGTTTGCCTGAACGGCCCCTCGACAAGCAACGTCGTTACCAAGCAGAATTTGAATTACCGTATACTTTAACTTCTGTTCTTTGCCCTGAGGCAGAATTGAGTGCATTCTTCGAAGCTGCCTTAGCGCATTATTCCGCACCTAAAGCCATTGCTAACTATATTGCCAATGATCTTCTGCGGGAACTGTCTGCAGGCTCGGAATCTGGGCAAAGTGCCCTTAAAATCAGCGATTGCAAATTGACGCCAGCGCACATCGCAGAGCTCGCAAAAGTTATTGATGACGGAATCATCACCAAGCAAATCGGAAAAGAGGTCTTCAATGCAATGTATTCGAGTGGGGAGATGCCAAAGCAAATCATCGAGAAAGAGGGCTTACAACAAAGCGATAATTCAGACGAAATTGAGGCGCTGTGTCGGGAAGCAATTGCCGGTAATGCAAAGGCGGTAGGTCAATTCAAAGAAGGTAACGTCAAAGCACTCAATGCGCTCAAAGGTCCTGTGATGAAGGCTACCAAGGGCAAAGCCAACCCTGCTGTTTTAGACGCGATTCTTAAAAAACTTATCGAGAGCGAGTAGTTTAATTCACTGCCCGTCTTTTTCTTTTGAGATAACTGCGTCTGTATCGACCTCCACTGTGACCTCGCGACCAAGGAAATCCATCAAGACTTCAACGCGCTGTTTGCCATCTAGTTGAGCGAGCACCGTTCCATCGAGTCCCTTCAAAGATCCAGATAAAATATCGACCTGCGTTCCCGGTTCTAGACTGAGATCAGGCGCTTCGAGTACGGCCTCCGGAATACTCACTCTTAAATCTTCAATTACGTGGTCGGGTATAACTCTTTTTGCGCCTAAGCTCACTACTTGGGTAATACCCTGCGAGTGCATGATTAGACGCAACTGGCTTTCGTAATGGAAGCGGGCAAAAATATAACTTGGGAAAAGTGCTTCCGTGAATCGTTTCTTACCAAATCGCGTTTTCTTAATTTGACTGATGCGAGGACAGAAGACTTCGATGCCCGATTTTTGGTTCAGGAGTGTTGCCGCAATATGTTCCCGTTTTGATTGGGTGCGCAGGCAATACCATTCAAGCGGGCCGAGTTCTGTTTCTTGTGTGTCCATTAGTTTTGAGTTATCCAAACAAGATCATCGCTGTGGAGGTGATTGAAGAGGGTAATAATATCCTGATTGAGTAACTCAATGCAACCACCGCTAAAAGGTCCTCCGATTCTTTCTTCATGATTGGTTCCATGAATGTAGATATAGCGTTCATACGAGTCACATCCGTCACCCGTATTCAGTCCATCTTGAAGCCCTTTAAGGCGTAAAATTCGGGTTGTGATCAAATTTCCCGAGGCAGCAAGTGCCTCAGCGGAGTAGTCATGATAATTACCTTGAGGAACACGCCCTTTGAAAATTGTCCCCAGCTCGGCATCCGCTCCGATTTTATCTCCGATTGCATGCAGTCCAAGCGGCGTGCCGAAGGAATCAGCTTTACAACTAGGCGGATTTTTAGAGGTCGAAATATCAAACCGCATGCGTTCCTCAAAGTCCTGAAGCAGGAAAAGTGTTTGATGCGCAATTGAAACAATCGCAACTCGGGGTGCTGGTATGATTGACAAGGCAGTACAGCATTGCTTTAGCTTAGTGATTTCCCTTTCCAAATTAAATGGCATATAAAGTAGGTATACTCGGAGCGACTGGTGCGGTCGGTCAAGAACTCATTAAACTTCTTATTGAACGGGATTTTCCGCTTGCGGAGTTGCGTTTGCTTGCCTCGGCTCGTTCGGCGGGGAAAACCTGCGAGTACGGTGGTCAATCTTGGACCATTCAAGAGGCTACCAACGACAGTTTTAAAGATTTAGATATTTGTATCTTTAGCGCTGGAGGCTCGCAGTCGAAAGATTTCGCCAGGGCTGCGGTCGCTCATGGCTGCATCGTAGTCGATAACAGTTCGGCGTTTCGCGGTGATCCAAATGTTCCGCTTATAGTTCCTGAAATTAATCCAGAAGCAATCGATGCGCATACGGGCATTGTTGCAAATCCGAATTGCTCGACTGCAATTACGCTCATGGGGCTCTACCCGTTGCACAAAGCATTCGGCCTAAAGCGTTTTATTGCGTCTACCTATCAAGCTGTTTCGGGAAGTGGCGCGGGCGGTTTAGCAGAACTCGAGGCGCAAACGCGCGCTTGGGTGAATAATGACCCCATCGAAAAATCTGTTTATCCGCATCAAATCGCGTTCAATTTATTGCCGCATGTAGATTCCTTTCAAGAAGATGGATATACGCGTGAGGAAATGAAGATGCTCCATGAAGGACGCAAGATCATGGGCTTGGATTCCTTGCAAGTGACCTGCACCTGTGTGCGTGTACCCGTCTTCCGGGCGCACAGTATTTCAATCAGTGCTGAATTTGAAAAACCGATTTCAGTTGAAGGCGCCCGCGATGCGATTCGGGCTTTTGAAGGCGCGGAACTTGTTGACGTACCCGCAAAGGGTGAGTACCCGATGCCTTTAGATTACTCAGAGGTTGTTCCCTGTGGAGTGGGGCGCATTCGTGAAGATCTGGTTTTTGATAATGGACTCGCGCTGTGGGTAACGGGCGACCAACTATGGAAAGGGGCAGCCCTTAATGCCGTGCAGATCGCGGAACTCCTGCACAGTCGCAAGCTGGTAAACTAAGGTTGGCAGGGTCCTAACAGAATTACTTTGGAGAATTGGATTTATCACCTCGATGCCCTTCGGCAGATTGTAGATTTCGGGCTCTTAGTCCTCATCTGGCTCGTTCAGCTTACGATCTATCCAGGCTTTGCGTACATGGAGCATAGCAGCTTCAAAATGTGGCAGGAGCAGTATATGAACCGCATGGGATTTGTCGCTGGTGGTTTGATCCTCTCGCAAACAACCTTAGTCGGTTTGCAAGTTTGGTTGACGCCCAGTGCAACGATTTATCTGACTGCCGCTATTGTTATTTTGATGTGGCTTATAACAGGATTCATTTCGGTTCCCTTGCATCACAAATTATTAGTGAGCGGACACAATGCGGACGTGATTCGTAAACTCGTACAAACGAATTGGCTGCGCACTATCGGGTGGTCAGCAATTTTCTTCTTAGGCTCAGGGTTTTAAGCGCTACACCGCCCATACAAGGTATTCAATTCCTTCAGATAAGCAGCGCTCTCGTTTTTCAAACGCTTGAGGCTTTCAAAATCCACTCGCCATTGCCAATTGCCAGCAGCTTGTCCGGGAGTGTTGAGGCGCGCTTCGCTTCCCAAGCTCAATAGATCTTGTAGCGGAAGTATCGCCAAGTTCGCATTTGAGCGCAGGGCCGCACGAATGAGGTCCCATCCTGCGTTTTCGCCCGAGATTGAAAAGTAGCGTCGCAGTTGATCACGGGTAGCGGCATCGGCTGTGGCATACCACCCAAGCGAGGTGTCGTTATCGTGCGTGCCTGAGTACAGGACCGTGTTCGCATTTAAATTGTGCGGTAGGTAGGCGTTATCTGCCGAGCCATCAAAGGCAAATTGTAGAACCGCCATGCCTGGTAGACCTGTAAATTCGAGTAGTGCCCTGACCTCGGGGGTAATCACTCCGAGGTCTTCGGCGATAATACGAGCCTCTGGAAATGTCTCAGCGATTGCTTTAAACAATGCTTTGCCGGGAGTCGGTTTCCACTCGCCATTGCGAGCGGTGGTGGCGTTGCCCGGCACAGACCAATACGATTCAAAGCCTCTAAAATGGTCGAGACGAATGGAATCATAGAGTTCCAAATTACTTTTAATCCGGCTCAACCACCATTTGAAACCATCTGCTGCATGCGCGTTCCAATCGTAAAGCGGATTGCCCCAGAGTTGCCCGTCTGCCGCGAAATAATCAGGTGGTACACCTGCTACGTGAGCGGGCTTGCCGTTTGCGTCGAGCTGAAACAGTTCGGGGTTTGCCCAGACATCCGCGCTATCAAGCGCAACGAAAATAGGAAGGTCGCCCAAAATCTCAATGCCATGTAAGGACGCATAACGGCGGAATTTTTCATACTGCCTAAAAAACAGGTATTGTGCGAATCTATGAAGCTCGGAAGCTAACTGCGCGGCCTCGGGCAATTCCTTATCTTTTAAAGCAGTATAAGAACGATACCCGGCATCCCAGTCCTGCCAAGAGCAACCTCCAAAATGAGCCTTGAGACCCATGAAGCTTGCGTAGTCATCGAGCCATCCAGAGGCATCGTTTACAAACGTTTGAAAACTTCCGTAGTCCGCGACGGAATCTGCTCCAGATGCAATAAAATTGGTGTGCGCGATTTTGAGAACCTTCCAAAAAGGTTCATACAGCGCTCCGTAATCGCAGCTTGAGTGGGGGAGTGCATGCAGTTCAGCTAAGGCATCAGTATCGAGTAATTGGGCATCCACTAATGCATCGAGGTCGATGAGATAGGGGTTGCCAGCAAAGGCAGAAAAACATTGGTAAGGCGAATCGCCGTAACCCGTTGGTCCCAGTGGACAGAGTTGCCAAAAGGACACCCCCGCCGCTTTTAGCAAATCTATCGTGTAATAGGCGGCTTTCCCAAAGTTACCAATCCCAGTCGCTGAAGGAAGCGAGGTCGGATGCAGTAAAACTCCGGTCGTGCGTTGATTGAGCCAATTATATAAAGGTGCCGAACACATGCGTTCATTGATGGCGATGTATTGGAATGAGGTCGAGATTTTAGAATGCTTTTATCCTAGGAATTTTAGATTGGATCCTAATTTATTGTATTGCCAACGGGCACGGAGGAATCTTTTCTACCTAGTTTCCTTCACACAAACCTTCAGCGGAGATAATATTTTGAGAGACGACTACCTACAGCAAGCACAGGAAGTGATCACCGATCCCATGATCTTGGTCAACGTAGTTTCACGACGCGCAAAACAATTAAAAAGTGGCTACAAGCCTTTAATTGAATCACTTGAGCGTTTATCGGCTGAAGATATGGCCCTTCGTGAAATCATTGAAGGTAAGATTACTTACCAACTCGACGAGAGCGAAGACGAAGAATACTAGGCGCAGGGTGCGTTATGCGTATGCGTTAGCCTTAGCGTTGGTATCTAGCATCAGCATTTAAGCAACTAACCTACTACTGCTTTTCCGCTCGCAGTATTTTGACCTTAGCGCGTATTACTAACAGACGTAACCTAACTCGTAATACATCGGGTGCGTTGATTCGAGTTCGCATTCTATTTGTCTGTGCTTCACACTTGATTGTTAGGTACGACTTTTTGTAGCGTATTAATATTACCCTTAGACAAACTTGATACCATCGTGAGTACCAAAAAAAAGACCGATGCGAATCGTTACCGCGAGGTACGAAATGCAAAAGCGTTCCACAATTATATTGTGGGGGATCGCTTTGAGGCAGGCGTCGCGCTCTTGGGGACGGAAGTTAAAGCGATTCGAGAGGGCAATGCTCAAATTGGCGATGCCTTTTGTCGCATCGAGAAAGGGCAGGTCTGGCTTTATAATACCCACATCGGGGAATATAAATTTGGAAATTTGCAAAACCACGAGCCGCGTCGTAAACGGAAACTCCTCCTGCACCGTCGTGAGATCCATAAACTCTTGGGCTCGATCGAGCAGGGCGGCAAGACTCTAGTTCCGCTACGCATGTATATGAAGCACGGGCTTATCAAAGTTGAGATCGCGCTCGCCTCGGGCAAGAAATTGCATGACAAACGCGAGACCTTGAAACGTAAGGTTGCGATGCGTGAAGCAGAACGTGATATGCGTAGCCGCAGTCGTTAAAAAAAGATAAGCCTAAACGGACAAAAAAGACGCCCGCATTTGCATGCGAGCGTCAAAGGTAAAAGTTGAGTAAGCGGAAAGGGGACTCTAAATCATTAAATTAAGCGCGTTTTGAGCGTCTGAAACGCCTTTTTCGAAGCAAAAGGAGTACCCCCCCCCCGAGAATGAGGGCGTAGGCACTGGGCTCAGGTACAATTTCTACACGTATATTCGACCATGTAACTTCAGCCCCAACGTTAGGGTCCACTATAGATGTCAAGGTGATATCGGTACCTGCGCTAACTATAACATTGCTAAGAGTCGCATTAAAAGTACCAGGTCCGTATATTGCTATATTGTCGCCCGTGTCATAATCTGTTCCCCCTATTGTGAACCTTATTTTAGCATTCGAATTTTCAAACCCAGCGGAAATATATTTGCCGTTGAGATCGGGGAGTGGAGTAAATACTGTAAAACCGACTAGTTTAACATCTCTACTAAAGGAAATAGTCATTTGATCATCATTGGTTCTAGTATTTTGTAGAATTACCAACCCGCCAGAGTTAGCGTTAAAGTAAGGGAATGAATCTGTATCCCCCTCTGAGTTCCATGAGTGAACGGCTGTAAAAGTTGCCGAAATTCCCGTTTCATACAAAGTTTGAGCGGCTGCATTTTGAATCTGAGTCAAATCGAAATTCACGATCTGCGCTTGTACGCTTAGTGAAACAATAGTCCCAGTTACCAGATAAATTACATTTTTGAGAAAGTTCATGTTTAAATATACAGGTAATAATACCTATTAATGTCAATAAATAAATTAATAATTAAAAATAAAACAAAGTAGTTTTTAACAGTCGCGATTTATTAAGTGGGCACAGAATAGGATAAATAGACGCGAATCAGCTTTTAAGCGAGGTTGAGCGCTTTTAAGGTCGTTGCCAACTGACCGTTATTAGGAGCGCCACCCATCGCAAAGTTAGGTTTGCCACCGCCTTTGCCGCCAAGCTCAGAAGTCAACTTGCGAATATAATCGCCTGCTTTGTGTCCTTCGGAAATGGCTTGTTCGCTACATTGAGCGCAGATGCTGACTTTCTCGCCACAGAGTGCTCCGAGGATCACAACGCTTTCGCCCAGTTCACTCGCTAAGTGAGCGGTCATGGTTTTTAAAGTATTAGGGTCGGGAGCCTGTACTTCGGTAATCAAAATCTTGAGTCCACTCTCGAATGTCTTTGCTTGATCAACGAGTGCGTTTGCTTGGGATGCCGCCGCAGATGCGAGGGCTTTCTTGAGGGATTTGTCGGCTTCAACCACTGCGTGCTTGATTGCCGCGAGGGATGCATCGGCAGGCAAGCGGATGGGTGCACTCTCATGCGACGCGAGTTGGGCGTTGAGTTGGTCGAGTTTGTCCAGTTGCTTGGATTTCTCGGCGGATTCTTTTTCGTTTTGCTCGGCAATGAAGGCGGTAGCTGCGGCTCCACAGAGCGCTTCAATACGGCGTACCCCTGAAGCAATCGCGCCTTCGGATTTAATTTTAAAGCTTTGAATCTCGGAAGTTTTGCGAACGTGGGTGCCGCCGCAGAGTTCCATTGAATATCCATCGAGCGCGGTCGGTTGCCCGCCGATTTGAACCACGCGCACCTTTGAGCCGTATTTGTCTCCGAAGAATTGCATGACGTCAGCACGATCTTTGACCTCGGCATGGGGGACTTCAATCCACGATACGGGGGCGTCTTCTTGAATGGATTGATTGACTAAAGTTTCGACGCTTTGGATTTGCTCGTCGGTGAGGGCTTTGGAATTGAAATCAAAGCGGAGGCGCTCAGGCGAGACACTGGAGCCCTGTTGAGCCACATCAGTGGAAACGACTTCATGGAGCGCCCAGTGCAAGAGGTGTGTGGCGGTGTGGTGCGCTTCGATGGGTAAACGGCGCGCGCGGTCGAGCTCTAAGGTGAGGGTCGCACCGACTTGAATCTCTGAATGATCGAGTCCTTCTATACAGTGCGCGGTGGCGTGTCCGAGTTTTTGAACGCTCGTGATAGGGAGGAGGGTGCCATTGATTTCAGCGTGACCGCAATCGCCTTCTTGTCCGCCCATTTCGGTGAAGAGAACGGTTTGATCGGTAATGACAAGGGTTTGCCCATTCTGTGGGTGGACTTCGAGGATGCGGGTTTCACAACTGTCTTGATCAAATCCAAGAAATTCGGTGACGGCATCGGTGCTGAGGTCAAGGGCTTGCACAACGGTTTTCTTTTGCGCGGCACGAGCGCGGTTGCGTTGTGCTTCCATGCAAGTTTCAAAGCCTGCGGTATCGACTTCGATTCCGCGTTCACGAGCGAGGAGTTCGGTGAGGTCGAGCGGAAAACCGTAGGTGTCGTAGAGCGCGAAGGCTTCTTCGCCGCTGATGGCGCCGTCTTGGCTTTGCTTTTCAAAGAGTTGGAGTCCGCGATCGAGGGTTTTATTAAAACTGCTTTCTTCGTTCGCGAGGGTCTCTTTGACAGCGGCGGCGCGCGTTTTGATTTCGGGAAAAACAGAGCCAAACTCTGCAATTAAGGTATCGACTAATTTTGGAAGGAAGGGCTCGGAGCCATCAAAGCCGAGAGTGCGACCGTATTTAACAGCGCGGCGAAGAATGCGGCGCAGGACGTAGTTGCGGCCGTTGTTACCAGGAAGAATGCCGTCGGCAATAGAGAAGGCGAGGGTACGAATGTGGTCGGCGACTACGCGAAAGGCGATCGCTTCATCGAGGGCGGGACTGCTTTCAACGTCCTTGCCGGGGTAGATGTCTTGATAGGTTTTTCCGCTAAGGGATTCTAGGGTACGGAAGAGCGGTTGAAAAACGTCGGTCGCGTAGTTGGTGGGTTTTTCTGAAAAATCGGTCAGCCCCTTTGTGTTTTGAATAATGGAGCAGGCGCGTTCAAAGCCCATGCCGGTATCGACATGACAGGCGGGGAGATTTGAAAAGCTGCCGTCAGCGTTGGCGTTGAATTGAATGAAGACGAGGTTCCAGATTTCGATACAGAGATCCGAATCCATGTTGACGAGTGCGCCTTTGCTGTCGCCCAGAGGAGTGAGGTCTACATGGAGCTCTGAGCAAGGACCGCAGGGGCCAGTTTCGCCCATCATCCAAAAGTTGTCCTTCTTGTTGCCGTTAATAATATGCACTTGAGGATCGAGTCCTGCTTTCTCGAAGAGAACTTTCCAAAGATCGTAGGCTTCTTGGTCGAACTCCGCAGGGTCGCCTTCACTCGGCGCGTAAACGGTGGCGTAGAGACGCTCGGGAGGAAATCCCCAGACTTCAGTTAATAATTCCCAACCCCATTCGGTGGCCTCCGCTTTGAAATAATCGCCGAAGGACCAATTGCCGAGCATCTCGAAGAAAGTGTGGTGGTAAGTGTCGTAACCCACGTCCTCAAGATCGTTGTGCTTTCCTCCTGCGCGAATGCATTTCTGGGTATCAGCGGCGCGTGGTGGCGCGTAGGGTGCTTTTTCCGTCCCCAGGAAATAAGGCACAAATTGATTCATTCCCGCGTTCGTGAACAACAGATTGGGGGAGGTCGGCATGAGGGAAGCTGAGGGCACAGCGGTGTGTGCCTTAGAAGCAAAGAAATCGAGGAAAGACTGGCGGATTTCAGCGGAAGTCATGGGAGGGAATGTTTGAGTTAACCACGAATGGACAATGCGCATTCGTGTCAATTCGTGGTTAAATAAATTGAGTTTACTGCTTTAAAGATTTTTTAAGACTGCTGCGCCCATCGCTGCGGTGCCGACTGGTTCGAGTCCAAAGGCGATGTCGCCCGTGCGTGTGCCTGAAGTGACTGCCTTTTTAACGGCGGCTTCAATTGCATCAGCGGCTTCGTTTTCACCAAAGCTATAACGGAGCATCATTGCACCTGAAAGGATTTGAGCGCAGGGATTGGCGATGCCTTGACCCGCGATATCGGGAGCGGTGCCGCCTGAAGGTTCGTAGAGGCCGAAGGGGAATCCTAGGGAATTGCTTTGCGCCCCTAGGCTGGCAGACGCGAGCATTCCGAGTGATCCACAAATCACGCCCATTTCGTCCGAGAGAATATCACCAAACATATTTTCGGTGAAGAGAATGTCAAATTGATTGGGATCGCGCGCGAGTTGCATGGCGGCGTTATCAACATACATATGGCTCAGTTCGATTTCGGGTGCGTGTTTTGCAAAATATTCGATGACTACTTTACGCCAAAGCACAGAGGTCTCGAGGACGTTCGCTTTATCAACTGAGCAGACTTTGCCGCCGCGTGCTTTGGCGGTATCAATAGCGACCTGCGCGATGCGTTCGATTTCACTGGTTTGATAGACCATCGTGTCGATGGCCTGTTCTTCGCCGTTTTCAAGAGTGGTGGTAGCCTTCGGTTGACCAAAATAAATGCCACCTGTGAGTTCTCGAATACAAACGATGTCGATGCCGTTTGGAATGCGCTCTGTTTTGAGTGGGGAGGCATCGGTCAGTTCGGAGTAGAGAAGACCGGGGCGAACGTTCGCGTAGAGCTTGTACGCTTGACGGATCGGAAGGAGAGCAGCGCGTTCGGGTTGATCCTTAGGAGGAAGGCTTTCCCATTTGGGGCCGCCGACTGATCCAAAGAGAATCGCTTCACTTGCATCACAGATTTTCTTGGTGACGTCGGGAAACGCCTCTCCGTGATTGTCGATGGCGATGCCGCCGATGTCGGCGTGCTCGTATTCGAGGGCAAAGCCGAATTCATCGCCTGTTGTCTTGAGGACATCGAGCGCAACATCCATGACTTCCGGTCCGATTCCATCGCCCGGTAGAACTGCAAATTTCAAAGTTTTCATATAAGATGGGAAACCAAGGAGACTGGATTTCCCACCGCTTGCTTCAAGCCTTTTTCGAGCAAATTCAGTTGTAGGGTCTTATTCTTCTAGATTTGCGACTAAGGCGCCTAAGAAAACAAGGTCTTCAGTTCCGACATTGCGAATGGCTTGTGTTTCTCCGTCTCGGGTAATTTGCAACGTACCTTCAGTAAAAGGATGCTCTGCACCATTATCAACGACTACGCCTGTGCCTGAAATACAGTAATAAAAATCCTCTTCACCGTGATGGGAATGGGATCCAATAACTGCGCCTGGTTCGAGGCGAACAATTCCAACGCTCTTAATCGCGCTCCCCGGGAAAATATCCAACAGTTTGTGGGCTGTAACTGTACCTACGCCCCCGCGTACACCAACTGCAACTTCAGGTTCAATACTTTCTTTATGAATGATCATAAATAAAAAATAAATGAGACCTTCTTTGAGCGCGACACAAAAATAGGTAGCTTTGTGGATGATCCCGATGCAGGCGAAAATGGCATGGGCGGAGGGACTTGAACCCCCGACCGTCGGTTTAGAAAACCGATGCTCTATCCAGCTGAGCTACGCCCACATGCTAAATTTACGGTGTAGAAAAGTCTTTGATTAGCAAGTTTAAGTAAGCGTCGAGCATCGTCTTTTTGAAAACCGATGTTTCCGACTCAATGCGTTGCATTGCTCGGGGGTGTCGGCGCGGTGCGCCTCGATCCTATCCAGCTGACCTACGCCCACATGCTAAATTTACGGTGTAGAAAAGTCTTAAATTAGCAAGTTTAAGAAAGCGTCGAGCATCGTCTTTTTGAAAACCGATGTTTCCGACTCAATGCGTTGCATTGCTAGGGGGTGTCGGCGCGGTGCGCCTCGATCCTATCCAGCTGAGCTACGTTATTAAATTATCGGCTCTAAGACGTTCAATGAGTTGGAGTGCAATTTTTGAACGATTGAGTAAATATAAATGCAGTCCGGGAGCGCCGTTAGTCAGCAATTCTTTGGCTTGGGAATGGAGCCAATTAAGTCCTACGGTTTCTACAGCGTGTGAGTCGTTGCCTGCATCAAGTAGTTGGTCCTTGAGTTGGCTTGGAAGCTGAGCGTCGCACATTTCACAGAAGCGTTTGACTTGTTCAAGTGAGGTGATTGTCAGAAGACCAGGAAGGACGGGTACTGTGATATCATTTGCTCGGCATCGTTCAACGAAGTTGAAGTAAACTTGGTTATCAAAAAAGAGTTGGGTGGTGATAAAATTAGCGCCGGCGTCTACTTTGCGTTTGAGGTTTTGGAGGTCGGTTTTGAGGTCGGGTGCTTGTGGATGTTTTTCGGGGTAGCCTGCAACTGCAATTATCGCATCTGGATGCTGTGCACGAATAAGTGCTACCAGTTCGTTCGCGTAAGCAAGCCCGTCAGGGTGAGGTTTAAAATCGGTAGCGTCTTGTGGTGGATCGCCTCGAAGCGCCATTATCTGTTTTAAACCAGCCGCTTTAAATTCGTTTATAATGGATTTTAGCTCGGCTTTGGAGTGCCCAACGCAGGTTAAGTGGGGCATGATAGTGTACCCTAAGTCCTCTTGTAAACGCTTGGCATACTGGAGAGTGCGACTGCGTGTACTTCCGCCGGCACCGTAGGTCACTGATGCAAAATCTGGATGGATTGCGCATAATGCTTTTGCCTCTTGCATGAGCTTGTCGGCCGCTTGCTCAGATTTTGGCGGAAAAAACTCGACTGATATACACGGCTTAGCACCGTTTAAATCAAACTGTGTGGAAGATAGCATTTAACGCATCAAGATATAATGATATGTTGATACGTAAAGCTTAAAATAGAATCTTATTTTACTCAAAGCCGAAAAGGGAAATAGCTTTTTTCTGCGCTTCTTCAAGTATCTCGGATTTATTAAGAATAATTACGCCGTTGGTTTGCAGGGCTGCGGTTTGTATGCCTGCTTCGAGCATCACTTCGAGGGTTCGCTTCCCGAATACTGGAACATCAAATCGAAAATCTTGTTCTTTTTTCACGGTTTTAACAAAGATGAGTCCGTCGGTTTTAAAACTCCCAGCGCGTTTGAGCATAGGGTCGGTTCCTTCATACGCTTCGACTGCTAACACAGTCCCTTTGCGGACGACACATCCCTGGCCGATGTCCAGCTCAGTAATTCCCTTTGCAATCTTAATCCCATGTTCGAGGTAGTCAGGATCGACTGCATTGTTAATCGAGGTCATTTGTCCAGTGGTCGCGAGCTGATCTTCAAGTCCCACTCGAGCGTCGAGCATTTTGATTCCAAGTGCTTCAATTTCGTCTGCAATCTTTCCAAAGATGGTTTCGGCATTTTTGACCTTAAGGCTATTGAGCATCGCCAATGCTTTGAGGTCTGGATGGAGCCCGTGGAAGAGTCGTTTTGGAGTCACTTGACCTGCCATTAAAGCATATCCACAATCAAGTTTTTGAAGTGATTTTAAAAGCTTGCCGAGTTGACCGACCTTAATACTGGCGCGTTCCTTTTGGGGAAATGATTCGACAAAGTCAGGGTCTGTTTCGCCTTCAAAGGAAATTAAATGTACACGGTGGCCTAGAGCTTTAAGTCGCGTGGCAGTAATTATCGGATAGTCACCTTTCCCTGCAATTAGGCCAATAGGGCGATCCTTAAAATCTTCAGGTAAGAAAGTTGAGCTTGTGTTGGAGTTCATTCGATTGGCTTCTCTTTGTAACTATAATCTATAACAGACTCTTGATCATAAAAACTTTTATTTAGAACAATGATTGGGACGGGATTGGTGTCCTCTGCATCGAAGCGAAATAAGATGCGTTTTCTAGCATACAGAACTGAGTCCGCCAGTCGTTGGCTTTCAGTTTCAACTAAGTCGATAGTTTTTTCAGAGGCGATCACCTTAAGTTTTGCACTCTGTTCACTGATGCGAACACTTTGAGGGACTGCAATAAACTCACGACTTTTGTTATTTTTATAATAAAAAGTTGAGGTGCCGTCATACGCCGAGACGCGCACACCGTAATCATCAAGGGTTAAGACGCAGGTACTAGAAAATATTTTTAAGTCTCCGACGGGAGTGTGAACTATGAAATTTGACAACGGGGAGAGGTGGTCGCAACTGATCCCGATGGATCCTTTTTTTAAAAGGATTTCAAGGTTCGAAGTTGAAGGTTCATATTCAAATCCTTCTTTACTAGAGTCGAAGGGTTCTTGTTCAAAAGTTAAAATACTGGCTTCGGTCTGGTCGCTAAATCCCAATGAGACTCCGTTTGCTAATACTACGATTAGTTTACCGTTTTTATCGGTCTGAATCCTTAACCCACTTGCATTAAAAGTATCGTGCAAGTTTAGTTTCTGCTTAACTCCTGAATCGTTTGTGAGGGCCACTCCTTTTCTATAGCTAGATACAATACCGATGCCTGGGCGCATGGGTTCTGCGATTAAGGACAAAGCTGAAAGTCCTGTTATTAAAAGAAGACGAAATTGAAGCTGCATGCGATCAGGTGGTTTGCATTACTTTACGACTAAGTTCACGATCTTGCCAGGCACGTAAATCTCTCTGATTAAAGTTTTTCCCTCTAGGTGAGTTGCCAGCTTGGGGTTTGATTTGGCGGCCTCAATAGCGGCCTCCTTTTCAACGTCGGCTGGTAGATTCGCGTCACCACGATATTTTCCATTGACTTGAAATACGATTTTAACGGTGTCTTGGACTAGCTTAGAGGGGTCAAACTCTGGCCATCCAGCAGTTGCTATACTGTCTTCATTTCCGAGTGTAGCCCACAATTCTTCGCAAATGTGAGGGGCAAGCGGGGCCAATAGTTTTAAGAATGATTCCGCAACCTCTCGCGGCAATGAATCTGCCTTTGCGAGTTGATTGAGACAAATCATCATTTGTGAAATTGCAGTATTGAAACCAAGCGCCTCATAATCTTCGGTCACTTTTTGAATGGTGGCATGCAGAACGCGTTCGGTTTCGGCGTCGATTTTTCCATCTTCATGAATGCGGAGTGATCCTGTATCATCGATGAGGAGTCGCCAAGTTTTACGCAAGAAACGCGCAATCCCTTCAATGCCTTTTGTATTCCATGGTTTCATCGCTTCAAGCGGTCCAAGAAACATGAGGTAAAGTCTAAGGGTATCGGAGCCATATTCTTCGATTATGGTTTCGGGGTTGACGACGTTGCCGCGACTCTTGGACATTTTTTCGCCATCTTCGCCTAAGATAATTCCTTGGTGGAAAAGCTTTTTAAAGGGCTCGGGATCGCTGACAACGTTGAGGTCGTAAAGGACATGGTGCCAGAATCGAGCGTATAAAAGGTGTAAGACTGCGTGCTCGGCTCCGCCGATGTAGAGGTCTGGAGTGCCCCAATAGTTTTCTTTTTTGGGATCGATGAGGGCGGTTGTATTTTTAGGATCGACGTATCGAAGATAGTACCAGCACGAGCCCGCCCATTGAGGCATGGTGTTTGTTTCACGAGAGGCTTCAATCGCACCCTCAAAATCAGGATCCACTAAAGCGCCTGTCTTGGGGTCTAGATATACTTGTAACCAATCCTCTGCTTTGGAGAGCGGACTTTGTCCATCTGGTGAGGGAGTATAGCTTTCGACCTCTGGCAATTGGAGCGGTAATTGGGCTTCGGGCAAAACTAATGCAAACTTTTCAATGCCTTCAATTTTGCAACGCACGGGTTCTCCGTTTGGTTTTAGACTTGCATCAGCCAACGTGTAATCGGCTTCACTCACCCAAATAATGGGAAAGGGTTCGCCCCAGTAACGTTGTCTCGAAAAGAGCCAGTCGCGGAGCTTGTAATTGATGCTGGCTTCACCGCATCCATCTTGAGTGAGCTGCTCAATGACGGTTTGAATGGCATCCTTTGAATGCATGCCATCGAGCGATCCTGATTGCATGAGCGCACCTTCGCCGGTGTAGGCTTCGAGCAAGTTACCTTCGGCGTCTTTTTCCGCGCTTCCGTCGTCTGCGATCACTTGAATGATCTCAAGCTCAAAGGCTTTGGCGAATTCAAAATCGCGGGTGTCGTGTGCTGGGACCGCCATGATTGCGCCTGTGCCGTAAGTCATTAAAACGTAGTCCGCAACCCAGATGGGTATTGTTTGTCCATTGATGGGATTAATCGCATAGGCACCTGTCCAAACCCCAGATTTTTCTTTGCTGAGTTCCGCGCGCTCAAGGTCTGACTTACGCTTTGCTTTTTCTTGATAGCTTGAAACCGCTGCCGCTTGCTCGGGAGTTGTAATTTCGGAAGCAAGGGGATGCTCGGGGGCGATGACCATATAGGTTGCGCCGTGAAGGGTATCGGGACGGGTCGTAAAAACCGTTAAGTCGGAGGCGTGACCTTCGACTTTAAAAGTGATTTCTGCGCCTTGTGAGCGTCCGATCCAGTTAGCTTGAAGACGTTTTGTAGAATCGGGCCAGTCCAAATCTTTCAGGCCGTCGATTAAGCGTTCGGCATACTGAGTGATACGCAGCACCCATTGACGGATAGGGCGACGTTCAACAGGGAAATCTCCACGCTCCGAGCGCGGACCGTCAGGGGTGTTGTTGACTTCTTCGTTAGCGAGGACCGTACCGAGATCAGGGCAAAACCAAACTGGTTTTTCGTCTACGTAAGCGAGTCCTTTTTTGAATAGCTGCGAGAAAATCCATTGCGTCCATTTGTAATAGTCGGGGTCGGTTGTATTCACTTCGCGTTCCCAGTCGTAAGTGAAACCAAGTTGGGTTAATTGTTCAGCGAAACGTTTAACATTTGCGGCGGTGGTCACGCTTGGGTGCTGACCTGTTTTGATGGCGTACTGTTCTGTGGGGAGTCCAAAGGCGTCCCAACCCATAGGGTGGAGCACGTTGAACCCCTGCGCCTTTTTGTAGCGTTTGAGTGCATCGCTCGCGGTATAGCCTTCGGGATGTCCGATATGTAAACCTGCGCCTGAGGGGTAGGGAAACATGTCTAAGACGTAGAAAGTGGGTGCGTCCGCAAAATCAATTGCTTTGTAGGTCTGGTTTGTTTCCCAGTAGCCTTGCCACTTGGGTTCAATTTCAGAGAAATTATATTGGTTGCTGTAAGTAGCCATGATTTGAATGGATAAATAAGATCAATCCGAGTGCACGCGTCAACTGAACATAATCGAGCCTGATTTCTTTTAAGGAAAGCTTTAGGTTTGAATTCTGCGATTCTTTGAGGTTTATATGCTGTGTGATGATTCGTCTGATTATTCTATTTTTTGTGCTTGGTTTTCCAATTCTCCAAGCTCAAGAGCGTAGCTCAAGCCCGCTCGATATGGCAGGGCGTACAGCGAGTGCGAGTGAATCGCAGCGTATTACAAAAAATAAAATTTCGCCCGACCGAAAATCAGCCCTCACAGAAAAAACTTTTCCCATAGATGCTTGGACAAAGCATTTCAGTAGTCTCGGTGGCAAACGTGCTCAAATCGAAATGAGCAGTAAGGATCCAAAGACTGTTTCGTTTGAATTGATAACTCCAGAGATCAAAGCGCAACCGACCTCCCGAATGAATGATAAAACTGCACGCTTCCGTAAGGCGAGTCGCGTGCAAACTACAGATTCCGCTCGAATTGCTGAGGAACGGCAGGTGTTTTCAATGCAATTGCAAAACGCCACACTTTTCAGGGAGCTAGGTAAGCATTTAAGTTTACGCGATATCAATCGCTTTCAATTTCGTCAAAATCGTGACTCTGGTTCAATACCCACGCAAAAGGCGGGCGCGGGTGTCAGTAAGTAGAGTTAAAAGTTTATTTGAAGGCAGCTTTCTTTTTTCTTTTAAGTTCTCTCAAAGCCTCTAAAACGGAAGCACATTTATGTTAAAACGTTTTTCATTACTACTTCTTGGACTCGCATCCTTTTTCACTTCACAGCTTCAAGGGGCGGGCAGTTCGGATCACGACGGCACTGCTTTGCCAAGAGCATTGGAAGAGTACGGCGAAATTGAAGCCTCTTACGCTGAATCGAAGGGCGTCGCTGTCGATGACTTGAGTTTGATGCAACGTTTAAGCGCGCGCGCGGCGGCTGACCCCATCAATTCGATTGCGACCTTGATTTTCTTTCTCGCTATCATTCATACCTTTGCCGCAGGGCCAATCATGCAACGGGCGCATCGCGAGGAACATTTACATGCACAACGAGTTCAGGATGATAAGCGTCGATTTCATGGTGGTAAAGCGCCTGTTAGTTTTAAGGCAACGGCGTTGCATTTTTTTGGTGAAGTTGAAGCAATCTTTGGGATCTGGGTACTGCCATTATTAGTAACAATCACTATCTTTCATGGATGGCATGGCGCGACTGATTACATCGATTCGCGTAATTTTACTGAACCTTTATTTGTGGTAGTGATCATGGCGATTGCAGCCTCGCGTCCAGTAGTTGTGTTTGCTGAAGGCGCTTTGCGGTCGGTGGCAAATTTAGGAAATCAATCGCCTGCCGCATGGTGGTTATCGATTCTCGTGATTGCGCCATTGCTGGGGTCTTTCATTACCGAGCCTGCCGCGATGACGATTTCTGCCTTACTTTTAGGGCAACAATTTTATCGTTACGATCCAACTCCGACTTTCAAATACGCAACACTCGGACTCCTCTTTGTGAACGTTTCTGTAGGCGGTACGCTTACGCACTTTGCGGCACCGCCAGTCTTGATGGTCGCGGGTAAATGGGATTGGAATATGCCTTACATGTTTACCAATTTCGGTTGGCGCGCAGCGCTGGGCATCGTGATCGTGACCGCAATTTATTTCTTTGTCTTCAGGAAGAATTTTGCAGGCCTTAAAACAAAGGCCGAGGCCGCTAAAGCGAATGCAGTTGATGAAGTAGTCGAGCCCGTTCCGTCCTGGATTATCGGAATTCATCTCTCGTTTTTAGCCTGGACTGTTTTCACGCTCCATCATCCGTCCCTTTTTATTGGTGGATTCCTAATCTTCGTTGCTTTCAATCTAGCGACTGTACATCACCAATATTCAATCAGCTTAAAGGGTCCAATTCTGGTGGGGTTTTTCTTGGCTGGGTTAGTGACGCACGGTGGCATGCAAGGTTGGTGGATTGCGCCGGTTCTGTCTTCACTCGGAGAAGTGCCACTCTTTATTGGGGCAACAGTTTTGACTGCGTTCAATGACAACGCTGCAATTACATTCTTAGCAGCGCAGGTGCCTGCCTTTGCTAACGGAGTCGATGGCGCAGGTGCGTTACAATATGCTGTTGTTGCAGGTGCGGTTACGGGTGGCGGTCTAACCGTGATTGCCAACGCACCCAACCCAGCAGGTCAAAATATTCTCAATAAACATTTTGCAGGTGGAATTTCACCCTTGAAGCTTTTGCTTGGAGCGCTGATTCCAACGATCGTAATGGCAATAATGTTTATGTGTGTGCCCAGCTTCTAAAAAAGCATCGCTTTATTTCAACTCGCAGCGATTGCGGTTCTTTGCGACCCAATTGTAAGCTAGATCGCGCAGAGGTTTTGGAATCCAAAGCGCGATCGTTGCGAATACTGCAATCGGATGCTGCGTCGCTATGAGGGCCTTGCAAACTGCATCGGATCGCAAATAAAGCCGCGCGGGTGCTTCATTGGTTTCAAAGACCGCCGTGTCGAGCGATTCGATTAGTTCCTTTGGGAGTTGCGCTTTAGCCTGCGCGCCCTGAAGCGGTTCAAATTTTAATTGCTGGGTACGATCGAAAGACCGTAGACGTTCAATGGATGCGCTACAGAATCCGCAGGATGCGTCGTAGTAAAAAGTACCTTTCATAGCTAATGAGAAAATCTAGCTCATTTTTATCGAATGTCGATGATTGGGGTCATTTTAACGACTTCCGCTTGCAGATTCATCTCGAGTAGGCTCAATTACTTTTAGTGGATTTTAAATTACAAAGCCAATATCAACCCCAAGGTGATCAACCCGATGCAATCCGCACCCTCACTGAGGGCGCTCGTGCAGGAAAGGCGAAGCAGACCTTACTTGGGGTTACTGGGTCGGGAAAGACCTTTACGATGGCGAATGTTATTCAAGAATTGCAGCGTCCAGCGCTGATAATCTCCCACAACAAAACTCTCGCCGCCCAATTATACTCCGAATTTAAAGCTTTTTTCCCTGACAATGCCGTCGAGTATTTCGTCAGTTATTACGATTACTATCAGCCAGAGGCATATTTACCGCAGACCGATACCTACATCGAAAAAGATTCTTCAATCAATGAAGATATCGAGCGCCTTCGCATTGCGGCATCGTCATCTTTGATCAGTCGTAACGATGTTATTGTGGTCGCTTCAGTTTCCTGCATTTACGGATTGGGGTCGCCTGAAGATTTTAAGGAAATGATGCTGCCCTTATCCCCAGGGATGGAAATTTCGCGCGAACAACTGTTAGAGCGATTGGTTGAAATCCTCTACAATCGCAACGATATTGATTTCAAGCGTTGTACCTTTCGAGTGCGCGGCGATAGCGTGGACGTATTCCCTGCGTATTTGGAGACTGCAATCCGGATCGAATTTTGGGGTGATACTATAGAGGCGATTTATGAACTCGACCCTTTGACGGGAGTTACGGGTGCAGTTTTAAAGCAGTTTCATCTTTATCCTGCCACGCAATATGTAACGCCCAAAGATAAGATTCAAAAAGCGGTGAAGGGGATTCGGGCGGAACTCGATGAACGGGTGGCTTATTTTGAGGCGAACAATCGTTTACTTGAAGCACAGCGCATCAAGATGCGTACTGAGTACGACATTGAGCTTTTGCAGGAGATGGGATTTTGTACCGGGATTGAAAATTATTCCCGCTACCTCTCAGACCGTAAACCAGGTGCACGTCCATTTTGCTTGGTCGATTTTTTCCCGGACGATTTCTTATTGTTTGTAGATGAAAGCCATGCCTCGCTTCCGCAAATTCGTGCGATGTATAACGGTGACCGTGCGCGAAAAGAACGCTTGGTTGATTACGGTTTTCGTTTACCTTCTGCTTTAGATAATCGTCCGCAAACATTTGATGAATTTGAATCGATTACGGGGCAGAGTATTTACGTTTCTGCCACCCCTGCAAAGTATGAGCTTGAAGTTTCCGCAACGGTTGCGGAGCAGGTGATTCGTCCTACGGGACTGCTTGACCCAGAGTTAGAAATTCGTCCGATTAAGGGACAAGTTGAGGATGTGATTGGTGCGGTTTCGGAGGCGACGGAGGCAGGTGAACGGACTCTAATTACGACGCTGACAAAACGTATGACCGAAGATTTGTCGGATTACCTTCGTGAAGCGGGAATTAAGGTTGAATATCTGCATTCTGATATTGATGCGGTTGAGCGTGTGGAAATTTTACGGCGTTTACGGACTGGGGATTTCGATGTCCTGGTAGGGGTGAATTTATTGCGCGAAGGCTTGGATTTACCCGAGGTTGCTTTGGTTGCTATTTTAGATGCGGATAAAGAAGGGTTTTTGCGAAGTGCAACAAGTTTAATTCAGACCTCTGGACGTGCGGCACGGCACATCAAGGGGCGGGTGCTTTTATATGCCGATACCATTACTGATTCTATAAAGACAACAATTGATACAACCAATTATCGCAGAGAGAAGCAGCTCGCCTACAATACTGAGCACGGGATAACGCCGAAAGGTGTACAACGTGATATTGACGACAGTCTACAAACCCCAGGTAAAAAATACGGTCAAGACGAAGAAGAGGACTTGCAGGTTCACGACGCTGATGACCGCGACCTAGCAACTGTGATTGCCGAGATGGAAGAAGAAATGCTCGAGGCGGCTCGTACGCTTGCCTTTGAAAAAGCGGCTTTAATTCGCGATCAAATTGATCAATTGCAAGGGGAGGGAGGTCCAGGAAAGACCGCTAAAAATTATTCCGGTAAAGGTAAGAAAGGACGCAAGCGTTCTGGAATTTACAATGCGGCAGGTCTTCCTAAAAATCGTCGTCGCTAGGTCTACTGATTGAGTAGCACTAATTCGTCACGATGAATGACCACCTCAGGCGTGAGTTCATTATCTGCGATCAATTGAGCGAGGCTTGATTGCTCTGCGCGGATCAGTCCCTGAGCAAAGCAAACGCCCTCCGAGTCCATGATTTCGACTAGGTCGCCAGGTTCAAAATTACCCGCAACTGAAGTGATTCCAACTGCTAGCAAACTTTTACCAGCCGTCCGCAAAGCGTGCGCTGCACCAGCGTCGAGCGTGACCGAACCATTGGCTTGATCAAGAATCGCAATCCAGCGTTTGTGCGACTGCACAGGCGTCGCGCTTGGCGCAAAATAAGTGCCAACAGATTCGCCTGACTGAAGCGCTTCAAAAAGTACATCATCCTGTCCACTTGCAATGAGCACGCCGCAGCCAGCGCGTTGCGCGATTTTCGCAGCGGAGAGCTTGCTGATCATTCCACCTACTGAGGTGGTTTGATTCGTGCCTCCAGCCAATGCTTCAATTTTAGGCGTGATGACCGCAACTTCAGGGATCACGGCCCCGCCATTTGCGAGATCCATGAGGCCAGGAATATTAGATAAGATGCAGAGTAAGTCCGCATTGATTACACTCGCTACAAGTGCGGAAAGAGTATCGTTATCGCCGAACTGAATTTCTTGCGCGCTCACAGTATCGTTTTCATTCACGATGGGAACAATGCCTTGCGCTAACAATTGCTCGATGGTGTTGAAGATCGCATTGTGGCGGTGGCGATTTCGCAAGTCTTCGCGCGTGAGTAATATTTGTGCGACCGTTAGATCGACAGGATCAAAGCCCTTTTGCCAGGTATTGATTAAAATCGATTGCCCGATTGAAGCACAGGCTTGTAAATTTGCGAGGGCAGTTGGACGCGTGGGTAGACCCAGTTTTCCCATCCCCAGACCAATTGAACCCGAGCTTACGAGCACTACTTCTTTTCCAATGGAACGAAGGTAGGCCACCTGTTTGCAAAGAGTCGCAATGCGGTGGGTGTCCAGTTGACCGATGCCTTGAGTAAGGACACCGGTACCAAGCTTAATAACAACCCGCTTTGACTGTTTGAGAGTGCTCAATATTCAATCCTAACGGGCGAATGGCTAAACCTTTTTAAGGTCAGCTTCTTTCTTGGTGAGTTGCTCGTTAATTTGAGCAATGAAATTATCGTGCTCGGACTGGATCTCTTTTTCGTAGCGTTTTACATCATCCTCCGAAAGACCGTCCTCTTTGGCGGCTTTGAGCAAATCCAGCGCATCACGACGCGCTTGACGCACGCGCACGCGACCGTCTTCGGCCATTCCACCCGCTTGCTTAGCGAGATCTGCACGGCGTTCGCCCGTCAATTCGGGAACAGGCACTCGAAGAATACCGCCATCCACAAGCGGATTAAACCCGAGATTCGCGTCGATAATTCCTTTTTCCACTTCTCGAATTACGCTCTTATCCCAAGGTTGAACCATAATGGTGCGAGCATCGGGGGTGGTGACTGCTGCCACTTCCTTTAGGGAGACGGTACTTCCATAAGCTTCAACCTTTACGCTATCCAGCATGGTAGGACTGGCTTTGCCCGTGTGCAAACTGCCAAATTGGCTTAGAGTATAATCCACTGCCTTTTTGAGGTCAGCTTTGAGTTCTGCGATGATTTCGTTTGGTTCCATATGCGTCTGCTAATTATTTAAAATGAAAATTGAAAAATGCGTCTATACATCAACACGAGTGCCAATGGATTCACCCATGACCGCACGATAAATAGAGCCAGATTCGCGCATACTAAAGACTAAAATAGGCATGGCGTTTTCCATACAAAGTGAAAACGCAGTCGAGTCCATTACGTTCAACTGATTTTTCAAAGCATCGATATAGCGCAAGTTTTCGTAACGCACTGCGTCGATATGCTTGGCAGGGTCCTTATCATACACCCCGTCTACTTTAGTTGCTTTCATGAGCATGTTCGCACCAATCTCACTTGCGCGTAGAGCCGCGCAGGTGTCAGTCGAGAAGTAGGGGTTTCCCGTACCACCCGCAAAAATTACCACTCGGCCACGCTCCAAATGACGCGTTGCTCGACGCACAATGAAAGGTTCCGCAAGTTTATCCATCGGAATCGCGCTCTGAAGGCGAACCGTCACGCCCATTTTCTCAAGGCAATCCATGATCGCCAAGCCATTGATCACAGTCGCAAGCATCCCCATATAATCACCCGTAGTGCGATCCACACCCTTTAGTTCCGAACCACTCAAGCCGCGGAAGATATTTCCGCCCCCGATGACTAAGCCCACCTGCACCCCGATATCATAGACCTTTTTAACCTCGCTGCAGATTTCCTCTAAAATGGTCGGACTGATAGGCTCCCCATCTTCAGTGTTACGGAGAACTTCCCCGCTTAATTTTAAGACTATCCGCTTATATTTGGGGGTAGGCGTGGTGTTTTTAATGGAACTCATTAAAAGGGTTTTAAATAAGTTTCATTCATGCGAGTCAATCTAAGTCTTTTTTTAATCGTGATTAATAATTCTCGACTGGGTCTTGGAAGTAAGAAGTAAATTCAGATCATACGAGAAATGAATCATCCCAACCTTTCTACATCCTGTGCTTGACGGAGGGGGTAGTTTTTCCCAAGTTATGACGTTTCTGATAGGCCGATGGTGTAATGGTAACACTACTGGTTTTGGTCCAGTCATTTGGGGTTCGAATCCCTATCGGCCTGCCATTTTAACCCGTCTCTTCGTGAGGCGGGTTTTTTTATGGTGGGATTGGATTGGTGAAGGGTGTTGTCCAGTTGACAGATGGGGGTGCTTTTGACTGATTGAGTCTGCATGAATTTTTTGGATAGATTGGAGAAACGTTTTGGGAATTGGTCGGTGCCAAATGTGATGTTGGGGCTGATTGTGATTCAATTGGTGGTCTATGGTCTAATTTTAACGGGACATCTTGCCTTCGGGGCGATGCCTTTAATTCCGTCGCGGGTTTTTACTGATGGGGAGTATTGGCGTTTAATTACTTTTATTGTGGCTCCGCCTAAGATCGCGGGGGGCGCGTTGAGTGGGCTTTTTCTGGCAATCTTCTGGTATATTTTATGGATGATGAGTCAGGCGCTGGAGGCGAATTGGGGCGCGTTTCGTTTCAATCTGTATTTGTTAGCGGGCATTCTCTTCACGGTAGTGGGCGCGTTGGTCGGTCAGGTGATTTCGCCGTCGGCTCCGATTGTTATCTTTCCTGACTTTTTATATTTAAGTATATTTTGGGCGTTTGCGCTTTTGTTTCCAGACATGGAGTTTTATCTCTTCTTTGTGCTTCCCGTGAAGGTGAAGTGGTTGGCGATCCTGACGGGTGTTTTTACGGTTTTTTCAATAATCATGTCTCCTTCGACGGGTTATGCGTTGGCAACTTTAGGTCCGGTCTTGAATTTCGTGCTATTTTTCCGTGCCGCGATGGCTCAGTCATTACGAGCGAAGCAACGGAGGAAGCAGCATACTGCTGAAGTTCAGGCGCGCGCGGAGTCGCCTCAGCATGTTTGCACTGAATGTGGTGCTACGGACAAGAGTCACGCGGAACGGGCATTTCGTTATCGTGTGATTGCGGGTGAAGCGGTCTGTGTCTGCGAGACGTGCCGAAGTGATTGAGGCGTTGTTTGCTTTGAAGCACTTTCACTCCTGATTGGGGGGCACAAAAAAACCTCGGGAGTCCGAGGCTTTTGAAATTTTGTTGGGCGCGGGTGAGTTACGCTTTGGTAATTTTGCCTGCCTTGATCGCTTTAACGGAGACCCACATGCGTTTGACTTCACCACTTGGAAGTTTGACGCGTACGCGCTGAACGTTGGGACGGAAACGACGTTTGGTGTTTTTAACCAAACTTGTACCGATACCACCGCTTTTTTTGGTGAGACCCTTACGGATGATGCGACCCCCTTTGACGGGGCGTTTGCCTGTGATTGCGCAGATACGTGCCATGTGAAAATCTTCGTTGAATTGAGAAACGAGTGAGAAAATAGCCTGTGAGGGTATTGGCAAGCCTTTTTCGCCATTTTTCAAGGATTCCGTTGTGCCCAAAGCACTTGGAATTTGCGACCCATGTGAGCGGGGTGGATGAGTTCCATTAGAGTTTGTCTGCGAGGACTGAATTGCCCTGCGCTTTCGGTGACGATGGATTCGGCGACGCGGTGACCACGTTGAACAAAGAAGGCCTCTTGGCTTTCGAGTTGGACGGTATGGCAATGGCTTTGGCAAATTGTTTGGAGGGGAGTCCAACAGACGTCGCAGGTGATATCAGCGGAGCCGATATTTTCGAGGAGGTCGTTGCCTGCTTTGTGTTTAAAATAGGTACGGGCTGTGCCAACAGGGCAATTTTCGATGAGATCGGTCCACGCTTTACCGTAATCGAAGAAGATGAGGAGACCGTGCCAGAATTGTGCGAAGAGGTTTTTCAGGGCGTTTTCAGCTTCGAGAGGCCAATCGAGGCAATAACCTTCGGGGGCGTTCGCAGGTAGGCGGTGGGCTTCGCTTGCAACTTGAGCACTGAGTTCGTTGAGGAGGACTTCTTGTGGGGTATCGTGCGCTATTGAGACACCACGTTCCTGCCATTTGCCATTGGTGAAAATTAAGCGGTGAAAAGGAAGGGCATCGAGCCATTCGTTGGCAAAGATGATACTGGGAGCGGTGTTATTAATTTGAATCGGGTCTCCACAACGGATGGTTGAAGCGGAAAGGGAGGGGAATTTGTTCGGATTGAGGCGTTGCAAGAGCCCCGTTTCGGGTTCAGCAGCGATTTCAACAAAGTGATGTTGAGCAAAAGTTTCGCCTATAATTTCTTGAATACCTCCGAGGACGAGTTCGGAAAAGACTGAGCCGAGACTTTCGGCGGTATAAAAGTCGGTTTTGGGGGATCGCCCGACGCGTGCTTGGTCTTTGCTGTAATATCCGCAATTCGGGTGGTAGAGGGCGCACTCGATGAAGTCCCGATAGGAAATGGGGCTGTCTTTTGCTAAATCTGCTAAGATCGCATTGATGTTTTGTGAGACTTCGTTCATTAAGGTCTCTAATGATGAAACATATGGTGGGGTTGGCAACAAGCACGAAGCCGTTTCTTTTAATACGTTTATACACTATTTGAATTGAATTTGTTATGCTGCTTGCAATCGAGAGTTCCTGTGATGAGTCCGCTTTAGCGCTTTTTGATGCGGGTAAAGGGCTTTGCGGTGAGTGGGTGCATAGTCAAATTCAGTTGCATCAGGCTTATGGAGGGGTGGTGCCTGATCTTGCGAGTCGCGAACATCTAAAGAATTTTTTTCCTTTGTTGGAGCACGCGGAGATTTTGGATCGAAGGGGTGAGATTTCTAAAATCGCGGTAACGAAGGGGCCGGGCTTAGCGGGTTGCCTGGCACTTGGGGTAGCATTTGCAAAAAGTCTAGGATTGGCTTGGAAGGTTCCGGTGGTGGGCGTTAATCATTTGCGCGGACATGCCTTTTCTCCGTTCATTGATTTGCATGCACAAGACCCCGAGCAATTTGCGAGTGCTTTTAAAGATTTGTTACCTCACTTGGGTTTGATTGTTTCAGGTGGTAATACGCTTTTGTTTGAAATTTCGTCTGGCTTTGAGCTCACGGTGCTGGCTGAGACGGTCGATGATGCTGCGGGTGAGGCGTTGGACAAGGGCGCGAAGTTGCTGGGCATTCCATACCCTGGAGGCCCTGAAGTTGAAAGACGCGCTGTGGGCGGAGATCTTGAAGCCTATGATTTCCCCAAAGCAATCGCGCCGCGCAATGAGCAACGGTTTAGTTTTTCGGGCTTAAAAACGAGTTTGCGGTATCGCATCGAAGGGATGCGTGACGAGGCGTTGGAAGAATCGATGTCTGATTTGTGTGCGTCGTATCAAGCGGCGGTAGTGGCTCAACTAAGGGGCAAAACGAGGCATTTACTCAGTGCGGGAAGTTTTAAAAGCTTCGGGCTTTCGGGCGGTGTCTCTAACAACAAGAGTTTGCGAGTCGCAATGGAACAACTTGCGGCGCGTTATAAGCTGCCGTGCTTTTTGGCGCGTCCTGAGCATACGGGTGACAATGCTGCTATGATCGCCTTTGCTGCTTTTATGGAGATCGAAAATTTTAACGCGGCGTCGGACTTTTCAATTGAGCCTGCGTTGCGTTTGAGTGCGGTTGGCAGGGGAGCATAAAAAAACCTGCCACATGGGGGTAGAGGCAGGTTTTTAAATGGTGGCCGGACCCAGAATCGAACTGGGGACACAAGGATTTTCAGTCCTCTGCTCTACCAACTGAGCTATCCGGCCGAGTGAAGCGCATATTTAGGGGTGGAGTCTGGTAAGCGTCAATCCGCTTTTTATAAAATATTTGTCCACGAAAAAGGGCGTGAACAGTTATCAGTTTGAGCGCTTGAGCATGTAATCAAAGAGACTGCTCAAGAATGTGCTATCGCCTTCAATCTTTGCTAAACCCTCTTGCGCGAGCTTGGTGTGGTGCTCAGCTTTTGCGCGTGCTCCGTCTAAACCGTAAATATCTGGGTAGGTTGATTTGTGCGATTTAGCGTCGGAGCCAACTGGTTTTCCCATTGTTTCCTGAGAAGCGGTAACATCTAAGATGTCGTCGATGATTTGAAATGCCATCCCAAGATGAAATCCAATTGAGCCAAGATTTTGATTGTGTTCTGGGTTACTCTCAACGAAGTGTCCGCCCATTTGGAGGGCTGCCTGTAAGAGGGCAGCAGTTTTATTTTGATGAATAAATTCAAGGGAATCGGCAGTCATGGATTTATTTTCATTTTCAATGTCTTCCATTTGACCTCCGATGAGACGCTGACTGCCCGATGCAAAGGCGAGTTCTTTAACCAAGGCGACTGCTAATTTTGGGTGGTTTTGGTATTCGGAAGCAAGGAGCTCAAAGGCATAGGTCAGTAAGGCATCTCCTGCAAGGAGGGCGGTAGCTTCATCGAATTGTTTATGGCAGGCGGGTCGTCCGCGTCTAAGATCGCTATTATCGACGCTCGGCAAGTCGTCGTGAATTAAAGTATAGGTATGGAGGCATTCGATGGCGACGCAGGCGGGAAGGGGACTTGCAATCGCAGGCTTTAATTGTGCAGCAGCGAGGAGCAAGACAGGGCGTAATCGTTTGCCACCTGCTTCCATAGAATATCGCATGGCTGCGTGTAAATTAGCAGGTCGTGTTGCTGCGGGCGGCAGGAATGTGTCCAATGCTGCTTCTACTTCATTTTGAAGGAGTGTTAATTTTTCTTTTAAATTGTGATGCACATCCATAACTTGAGCTATGATTTCATTACATTGGAAGCCTTTATTCGAAGAACTTTTCTATAAACTCTTTTTTGGTAGAAACAATTGGAAGTATTTATCGATTGGTATTCTGCTTTCTTTTATTCCTGTTTTAAACATTTTTGCGTTTGGATATCTCTACCGCCATACTTTTCGTTTCATTCATTTAGGAGAATCTGAATTGGGAGAGTGGAATGATTGGCAAAATTTATTTTATGACGGGCTACGTTTTGCGTTTGTATGGTTGCTCTATTGGTTGATTCCGTTGGTAGCGATGGTTGGGGTGGGTTATTTCGCGCAAGGCAATGGCTTGGATGCATTTATTCAAATAGGTCTAACAATAGGAGTTCTTTATTTTAGTGTCGTATTTTGCGTAGCGCTCAACCGAGTACAAGCCCTTCAAAATTTTAAAGTACTCACGAAATTTAGATTGCTTATAAAATTAAGCAACAAGCTAGTGTTACCAATGCTGATTCCGTTGCTTGTCTTTTACGGCTTTCATATGATAGTCAAACCGCTCTACGGGGTTTCTTTCTTCTTGGGGTTTTTAGTGCTTTTGAGCTATAGTGCGATCTCAATGCAAACAATGGCGATCCGCGGCAAGCGTGCGCTCTAGCTCTGTTTACGGAATCCAAATAACGCATGCCCTGCAATTTGGGTTTTTATAAATCTCTTATTAGAGTCCTTTACTCCCTTCATGCTTTTAATTCATCGAAGCTTTTTAATTATTTCGCGAGTCTGTCTCTTATTAGTTGCGGTCTTTACGGTTGCTCAAGGGAATTCAGATGAGCCGAAGTTGCCAGGTGAAGATTTGTCATATTCGGTAAACACTCATTTTGAAATTGTTGGAGAGTCGAAGCAGTCAGTTGCATCGGTGCTGTCACTCTGTGAGCATGTTGTGGATACCTGTGAGCGGTATATAAACGACTTACCCGTGAGCTTTGCCCAGAAGGTAACGGTTTATTTAGACCCTCATATCGAGGGGAACCCGAATCCCTACACAGTCCGCGTTGAAAGCGGTGGATTCGTTTCCGTGCGTTTTGATTGGAATTCAGAATTATCGCTCTCTACCGCTTGCGAAGGTATTACGCATGCGTTTTTAAGCAGGATTCAATTTGGTCGCAATGGACTCGAACTTGCCCGGACTGTTCGACCTTGGGTGATTCGTGCTTTGGCGACTCGGGCTTATTTCAAATTACGCCAAGCTCATTTGGAGCATTTCAGAGCAACTTACGATATAACAGATAGCATGCAATTAGGGGACTTGTTGCTTTCAAAAAGCCTGCAAGATCTTAGTTACATCGAGAGTTATTGGTTTTTAAAAGCGCTTGATTTGGAAGGATTCAATAGCGGCCAGATCGCTTTTATCATCGACCGGGCACTCAACGAAACCGGGGGTGATTTTTTAGGTGGACTTAAAAAGGTCGTGCTCAATTCAAATGATGACTCAGGCATCTACCTTGAGGAATGGTGGGAGGAAAAACTCAAAATACTGATGCAACGGAGTGCTATAACTAAACTTTCAATGGAGGTGTCTTACGCGCGATTGATTGAATTGAGTCAATTTAATAGCACCCTGAAGCTTGAGTCTGGTACGATAGAAATTAAAGGTATTAAAGATTTGTGGCGCTTCCGATACGAACCTGAAGTTCAGGCCATTATCAAAGAGCGACTCAATCGCGCTTCTATGGAGTTGCTTCAGATAAATCCGCTCTACTTTAATGCCACTCAATCCTATGGCTTGCTCTTGGAAACTTTCATCTATGACGCCGAGAGCATAGAGTTTGCTGCTTTATTGATCGATTATCTCGATGATTTGAATGCTGCTAAAGACCTGCATAAATTAACCGAGAAGTCTTTACGGAACTTTTAGATTAGGGTCATTATCAATGCTTTCGCCAGTACAATCATTATCACTAGGGCGATTGGATAGGCTGAAACGTAACTAACGACAGGCACTTGAGAATCGGTTTTCGAGGTCAGCGCGCCCAAGGCTGGGGTGGAAGTCATGCTTCCGCAAATTCCGCCAAGGGATTGCAAGGGATCAAGCTTGAAGAATTTGCGTGCAAACACCCATGCAATTATCAAAGGGAGCAAAGTGACGCAGGCACCAAGAACAAATAGCATGGGTCCGTATTCTTGAATTGTTACTACTAAAGACTCGCCACCTCGGATACCCGCATGTGCGAGGAAAAAAACAAGCCCCAGTTCTTGTAATAAAATTCGAGTAGGTCGGGGGATGTGTCCGACGATATTGCCAACTCTGCCAAAGTGCCCAAGGACAAGAGCAATGACAAGTGGCCCTCCTGCAAGACCAAGGGTGACCGGTGCGCTCCCTGGGAATGCGAAAGGGATGATGCTTAGAATGATTCCCAAGCTCAGACCAGCGGATAGAGAGAGCAGATCAGTTGCGTCAATTGCGCTGCTTCGGTGACCCACAAGCTTTTTAAATGTTTCCAAGTCGTTGGCTTGTCCAACTGCCCGAAGTTGGTCGTTTTTTTCAATAACAGTTTCTGGGTTTGGCACAAAGGTAAGCCCGAGTCGCGTAATGCGAGTAATTGTGATGCCGAAATTTTTCAAAGGATCGATATCTTTAATTTTTTTACCAGTAATCGAATGATCAGTGACCAGTAGGATTCGACGTTCATTTTCTGTATCAATTAAGATGGGTTGTTCGCTGCGTTGCCCAAGGTATTCGATTGCCATTTCTGTTTCTTTGGGAAGTCCGACAAGCAAGAGAAGCTGTCCTTCTGCGTAGACATCGTCATAGCTCAGGGGTTCTAATTGATCGCCTTTGTAAACGCGTGAGATTTGACAAGCTCTAAAGTTTGAAAATGCGGAATTCGAGATGGATTTACCGAAAAGATTCGCGTTAGTGACCTCAACAAGAACGTTCACAACGTTATTTTCTGCAGCGTCCTTTGCAGAATATTCCGCATCTATAGCCTCAAGATCATACCGTGCTAAGCGAGGGAGAATTTGAACAAAAAGGACCACGCCAATAACTCCAAAAGGATAGGCGATCCCGTAGCCAATACTCACAGCTGGAGCAGAAATCGCAAAACTTTCGGTGGCCGCCGCTAAGGCGGGCGTGCTTGTGAGCGCACCTGCAAAAATTCCTGCTGCTAGGTCAGAGGGGAGATCCATAAGCTTGGAGCCGATCCAAGTCACTAGGCCACCACTCAGGACGATGATGCCCGCAAGTTTTGCGAGGGTTGCGCCTTCTCGAGCAACTGAGGCAAAGAAACGGCCTCCTGCGCCTATACCGATACAATAGACAAAAAGTACTAAACCCAACACCCCAACTCCCGAGGGAACTGCCAGTCCAAAGTGACCTGCTAAAAGCGCCATGAAGAGGACAGCCGAACTCCCTAAACGGACTCCTTTGATAGAAATTCTACCAAGGAGCAGCCCTAATGAAATAATCAGAAAAAGGACAATGAATGGTTGTTCTTTTAATAAACTGTCTAAGGTGGTTGTATCCATTATTTGGTTATTCAGCTACAAGCTTCAAGAAAGCTGCTTCGTCGAGAACTGTGATGCCTAAGGATTCGGCTTTTGTTAATTTGGAACCTGCGGACTCTCCAGCGAGCAGGAAGTTCGTTTTGGAACTTACGCTTGAGCTTGTTCTCCCGCCTGCAGATTCGATCATTTTAGTTGCTTCAGATCGTCCCAAAGTTGGAAGCGTGCCGGTTAAAACAACAATCTTTCCGCTTAAGGGACCTTCATTAGTAGTTAAATCATTTTGAGAAACGAAATTCAATCCAGAATCTCGAAGGCGAGTAATGAGCGCTTGGTTTTTTGAATTTGCAAACCAGTTGAGTAGGCTCTCAGCCATAATGCCACCGATGCCTTCGATACTTTCAAGCCTTGCGGCATCCGCATATGCAAGCGCATCTAAGGAACCTAATTCGTGTGCCAAATCTTTTGCAGATTGTTTCCCAACGTTCGGAATACCTAATCCATGAATTAACTGCCACAAAGGACGTGATTTGCTAGCCTCTAAGGCCTGCAACAAATTGTCTGCCGATTTTTCTGCAAATTTGTCGAGTTCTAGAAGCTGATCTTTTCTCAAATGGTACAAGTCTGCGGCGTCAGCTATTAATCCTTTAGCTACGAGTTGTTCCACCACCGCAGATCCCAAATTTTCAATATCCATACAGACACGGCTTGCAAAGTGACGGATCGCACGACTTTGACGCATTGGATTATCCAGCTCAATGATCCGCCATGCTGCATCGCCATCTTGTCGGACCGCATTTATTTCAAGTGCCTCTAGTTCTTTTTCAAAATTGAAGGGCTGACTATCGCCAGGTCGTTTATCTAAATTGACCGATAAAACTTGTGGGATGATTTCGCCTGCCTTTTGAACTAAGACGGTGTCGCCAGGGCGTATATCTTTACGAAGGATCTCATCTTCATTGTGAAGGGTGGCGCGCGCAACACTTGTTCCGGCAAGTTGCACGGGTTCAAGGATTGCAACAGGGGTAACGACTCCAGTTCTTCCGATTTGCATTTCAATTCGCTTCAAAAGAGTCTCAGCTCGTTCCGCTTCGAATTTGTATGCGATTGCCCATCGAGGCGCTTTTGAGGTAAAGCCCGCTTCCGCCTGCATTTTAAAATCATCGAGTTTGATGACCGCTCCATCGGTGGGGTAGGCAAACTCTTTTCGTATGGCATCAAGTTCTTCAACAGCATCCCAGGTCTTTTCGATTCCCTCGCAAATCCAATATTTTTCAAGAACGGCAAAGTTCCATTGTTTAAGCTTTTTTTGAATTCCGTTTTGTGAATCGAAATAATTTGTGGGCTCACATGCGCCCAAGCCATAGAGAACAATTTCTAATTGCCGCGAACGCGCTTCCTTAGGATCGAGTAGTTTAATTGTGCCAGCTGCTAGATTTCGAGGGTTTGCATAGAGGCTTTGGTCTTGAGCAAGTCGTTCATCGTTGATGCGCTCAAACTCACAGTGCTGCATATATATTTCGCCTCGGATTTCAATGAACCGAGGTGCATCTTCCAAGTTTTTGGGCAGAGATTTTAGGTGTAGGATATTTTGAGTGATGTCATCGCCCTCGGTTCCGTTGCCACGTGTCACCGCACGGACGAATCGACCATCTTCATAGGTGAGGCTCACTGCTACGCCATCAATTTTGGGTTCGATGAGGTAATTTAATTGTGCGCCAAGGAATCGTTTCTCAAGCCGTTTTCCAAATGCGATTAGGGCGTCTCTGTCGTAGGTGTTGTCGAGACTGAGCATCGGCTTTTTGTGTACATAACTTTTGAAGCCATCTGAGCGATCATCACCCACCGATTGAGTCGGGGAGTCTTCCAGTGCAAGATCTGGGTAAGCGAGTTCTAAGTTTGTGAGGCGTTGCTTGAGTCGATCGTAAGCTTGATCGTCAATAGAGGGCTGAGCCTCTTTGTAGTAGCGCAAGTCATGCGCAGCAATTTCAGCACGGAGCTGCTTTATTTCCAAGATAGGGTCTGACATGACTCCATTCAAAGTGCTATCGCGCGAGAATCAACGTGAATGCGATAAATAATTGAAGTTGTGTAAAACCTTGATGTAAACGAATGCCATACATAAATGGCATCCCGTAGGGGATTCGAACCCCTGTTGCCTGGATGAAAACCAGGTGTCCTAGACCTGACTAGACGAACGGGACATCATGGAAAGCTGAAAACCTACGCGGTAGCAGGGTTCCTGCAAGTTTTTTTATGAAAAAACTTATTTTACAAAGCAGGACGAAAGAAACCGTTTGCCCAAAGCAGAATGTGAGCTCAATTTAGGAAAATGGAATTACCGTTTAAAATGTCGCATCAGGCACTGCTCTCAATCGAAAACCTTCCGTTTAAACATTTAGCTTCAGGGAAGGTTCGTGAAATATATGACATGGGCGATGCTTTACTCATGATCGCGACGGATCGGGTCTCTGCGTTTGATGTCATCATGAAGGAGGGTTTAGCGGGTAAGGGAATTCTTTTGACTCAGATTAGCCTGTATTGGTTTGAGGAGGCTCAAAAACTTATGCCCCATCATTTGGTGGATAACCACGCAGAACGAATTGAAGCGCTCCGTAAGGAATTTCCAGATTTAGCGGATCGTAGTATGATCGTTAAAAAATTGAATCCGCTTCCGATCGAAGCGGTAGTGCGGGGATATTTAGCAGGTTCGGGTTGGCAGAGCTATCGCGAAGCAGGGACTTTATTCGAATATCAGCTGGAACCTGGGTTATTGGAAAGCTCTGAGCTTCCAGAGCCGCTTTTTACACCCACTACAAAGGCCGCTAGCGGACATGACATGCCGATAGATTGCGCGGATGCTGCTCAATTAATTGGCGCTGAATTATTTGAGAAAGTTCAAAGTATGAGCCTTGAGCTCTACAAGATGGGTGCATTGCTTGCAAACGAGGCAGGCATTCTTCTTGCAGATACAAAATTCGAATTTGGGACTGATGCAGCAGGCAATCTCTTTCTCATCGATGAAGTACTGACTCCGGATTCTTCGCGATACTGGCCCTTGGATAGCTATACGCCCGGCCATGCTCAGCCTTCTTATGATAAGCAATTTGTTCGCGATTATTTAGAGAGCTTGGAATGGGATAAAACACCTCCACCACCCACCTTACCCGATTCTGTGCTCGAGGGCACTTTGGGGCGTTATCTTGAAGCGTACCAACGCTTGGTAAAACGCTGACTCCTTTTTAAAAAGAGCTTTTTGAGATGCCGATTTTTAGTCAACCGAGAGTTCAAGCCGACCTGATCTTATCTCGGAAGAGGGGTATCTTATTTAAAGGTATTATTTTGCCCACCAGTGCGCTTATCTTATGCGCGCTCATTGTGAATTATGGTTATGTTCGAGCCGGAATGCTTAAGCCTGATTTTGCAATTATCCACAAAGCTTACGATTTCAACTTTCAGCTATTGCCTTTGATGTCTGCGGTTTTGGCGTTCCTCTTTTGTTTGCCTTCAATTTTTAAGCAGACTCGCTACATGTGGTCGGTTGCATGGTTTTTATTCATCAGTCTAGACCTGTTAGCACTCCGTTATTACGTAAGTCACGTTGAACCTGAGAAACTGGTTCTCAAAGAAGTTGAGATTTTGACACCAAAATTGAGTCAGCCGATTCGGATTCTACATGTTTCAGATATTCAAGCTGGAGCGGTCACTGCTTATGAGACGGAGATATTTTCAAAGATAAAAAGTTTAGACCCCGATATAATTATAAATACGGGAGATTTTCTTCAGGTCGTACCACCTGCGAACTTTAAAACTGAGTTTCCTAAATTATTGAAACTTATTAAAAACGTGAATCCACGTTATGGAAGCTACGGAGTATTTGGTGATACCGACTTAGATTTATACCGTTTATCGCTTGAAGATCTCGCACCATTAAAGCTTTTATCCTCACGCACTGAAGTCATTCAAACTGAGGGTGGTGTTATTAGTTTGTATGGGCTCAGTTTATATAAATCTAAAAACGGTGAATGGGCTCAACGTGGAATAAAAGATTGGCTGGATCAAACCCCGACCAAAGCGTTTCGGGTTATTATGGGGCATGCGCCCGATTACGCACTGAACCTCAAGGACGCTCCTGTTGATTTGTGCTTAGCAGGGCACACGCACGGTGGACAAATTCGCATTCCATTAATTGGTCCTTTAGTGATTGATAGTACGGTTCCGAATGAATGGTCGAGCGGAATGCACCGTATTGGCATACCGTTACTTAACGTGTCTGCGGGCGCGGGATCGAATCGGTTTCGAGGCTTGCCGCGAATGCGTTTTAATTGTCCAACAGAAATGACTTTAATTACACTGATCCCAGATAAGCGATTGCATTGATTTAAAAGATAATCGTGCCTAATATAGCCAATCCGATAATTATTAAGAATATGCACAAGCTGAATTTTTCCTCAGGCGTTAATCTCATGAAAACACACAATAAATGGTTAAAGGAATTTATCACTACTATAATATTTTCGTATCTGATCTTTAGCAGTATTGGCTGTAAAACAACGGAGCAGTTGCCTGGGGATTTCGTTCAGAATACTCACTTTAATACCTTACAGAGTTATCAATTGGGGAGCATTGAAACCACAGGTATTGACTGGACTGAGCGCACGAAGGCGACCGTGACTACTCTTTCAAATTCTACCCTGCACCAAATGCTACAAGCGAAGGGTTTTGATTCAAAAGATTCAAATGCCGACTTTAGTGTCCGTGTAATTTGGCATAAACGTATCCGTCTCCGCAGTGAACCAGATCATCTGAAAGTTGAAGTTGAAGGGCAGCCTCAATCTATAATGCATACGATTCGACCCAAAATAATGGTAAGTGTATCGGTAGAACTAGTGAATCTTGCCAAAGAAACCGTGTTTTGGAAATCAGAGTTAAAAGATAACTTTGAAATATTGGAGCTAAAAGATTCGCTTGTAATCGAGGTACTTGAGAAATGCCTCAAAAAGTTTCCTGAGAGAATTCAAATAGATCCAAGTTTAAAATCGTTCCGCTAGCCTAAGGCGTCAGCGATAAATGCTTTAATTGCTAGGGCGGCTTTTTCAGGCGCCTCCAAATGTGGCATGTGACTGACTCCCTTAATCTGAATGTGTTTTGAGTTCGGCAAGGACGAATCCATCCGTTTTCCAATTTCAGTATACTTTTGATCGGACGATCCAGTGATCACAAGGGTGGGCAATTTAAGAGTCTCTAGTTGGAGCCAAAGATTTGGAGCGGTTCCTTGTCCGAAATATTTTAGATTATTCGCCAATCCTTCCTTTGGGTGTCGCAGTCGATTTGCTTGCATCTTTTCATACCAATCTGGGCGAATTAATTTCTGTGGATAAATCAACGCTTGTTCCTGCCATTTTGAGATAAACGCCTCGGTGCCTTCTTTCAGAATATCTTCAGCGAGCTTAATATCCGCTTGCCTCCGTTGTTCGCGGTCAAGCTCTGCTTCAACACCAGGATTTGCGCTGATCAAAATAAGCGCGTCCCATGCGTTCGGATAGGTGCACGCATGTTGTAGGGCAGCACGTGCACCCATAGAATAGCCCAACAAAATCCGCTTGCTGAACGTATCGGCCTCGCAAATAACGCGTTCACTTTCGATGAAATCAATGAAGGCGTCCGCGTTGCATGAACGGTGCGCACTCGCTCCATGTCCTGGCAAATCGGGACGCACCCAATGGATCGAATTTGATAATCCTGCAAGTTGCGAAAAAGCAGAGAAATCCTCTCCGCAACCCGTAAAGCCATGAAGCGCTAGCAGGACTGTGTCTTTATCCAACAACCTCTGCCTTAATGATTTTTTGTTCCGTAAGTGGACGGTCGCCAGGGCCTTTTTCTACGGCTTCAAGTTTCTTAACAATGTCCATGCCTTCGGTGACTTCGCCAAAGATCGTATGGCGCATGTGGAGCCAAGTTGTAGGAATAGTTGTTATAAAGAACTGACTTCCATTGGTTCCGGGACCCGCGTTTGCCATCGCAAGGAGGCCAGGTTTATCAAATTTAAGATCAGCGTGGCATTCGTCTTCAAAATTGCTGCCCCAGATGGATTCGCCACCCATTCCAGTACCAGTTGGGTCACCGCCTTGAATCATAAAATCTGAAATAATTCGATGGAAAATCAAACCGTTATAATAACCATTCTTAATATGGGTGGTAAAATTTTCACAGGTTTTTGGAGCTTTTTCATCAAAAAGTTCAAATTCAATAGTTCCCTGGGTCGTTTCGAGAATTACTTTAGACATAATTTTATTTTTTGTTAGTTTGGTTTAGATATGAAATTGTCTCGACTACGTAATGGTCGAGGCTCGATTTAGGCGATTGAAAACTTAACTTTAAGCCATTTTCTTTCATGGCGGCAGAGGTCATCGGTCCAATACTCGCAAGCGCAGGAGAGCGAGCGTCGGGACCTAATTGGAGGGCATCGGCTTGCTGAACGTAGGATTGTACCGTAGATGCACTTGTGAAGAGCACTGCGTCGGCGCCTATTTCTCGAAAGCGGTCGGCATTTGGGTCATCCTTCAAATTTGTTTGCGTTGTTTCGTAGAGGGGCAGGGTGTCGACAATGGCGCGCCCCTTATCCTCGAGCTGTGCAACCAAAGATTTGCGATTTAAATTACCAGTTACTGCAAGAATCTTAACACTCTCAATGCCAGTATTTTCAATCAGTTCATCAACTAAAGCATCAGCGTTCGCTTTTTCTGGAATCAAATCAACTTTCAAGTTGTGCGCCTCGATCGTGTTGGCAGTTGCTTTGCCGACCGCCGCTATACGCATCGGGCCAAGACAACGAATGTCAGAATAGGCCTTATAAAAGAGATCAAAGAAAATACGTACCCCGTTCACGCTTGTGAAGATAATCCATTCATAAACTGCTAATTCTGCAAATACTTCGGTAATCGTTTTGGGATCGTATTTTGGTTGGATCGTAATAAAGGGAAGCTCGAGTACTTCGGCACCTTGCTCCTTCAATAGGTGTGTCAATTGACCTGCTTGCTCGCGTGCTCGGGTGACGACAATTCGTTTTCCGAAGAGTGGTCGTGACGCGAACCAATTATTGATCGCGGGCTGATCAATGACTTTACCAACAAAGATGATGGCGGGCGCACTGAGATCACTTGCCTCATGGTCTTTAACAATGGACCCAAGCGTGCTGTATAAGGAACGTTGATACGGTAGCGTTGCCCATTCAATAAATGCTACGGAAGTTGATTCGGGTAAACCGCCCTCAAGCAATTCAGCAACAATACGTTTTATTTGGCCTACGCCCATGTAGATACAGAGGGTACTATCGGTTTGAGCAAAAGTTCTGAAGTCTAAGCGCAGGTTTTGTTTTTCAGGGTTTTCATGGCCAGTAAGAAAAGTGATCGCAGAACTTTGATCTCGGTGGGAGAGGGGAATGCCCGCATACGCGGCGGCGGCCAGGGCAGCAGTCACACCCGGAATAATTTCATAATGTATTCCCTCAGCATGGAGGCATTCAATTTCTTCACCGCCTCGACCAAAGACAAAGGGATCACCCCCTTTGAGACGCACGACAGCGAATCCTTTTTTGGCCCGATCGAGAAGAATTTCTTGAATTTCAGATTGTGGAATCGAATGGCGCCCAGCGCTCTTGCCTACGTAAATTTTTTCGCAATTAGAACGCGCGGAATTTAGTAACTCGGGACTGGCTAGTTTGTCATAAACAATGACGTCTGCATTTTTAATCAAGGTATGCGCACGCACTGTGATCAGGCTAGGGTCACCGGGTCCAGCTCCGACAAGGTAAACGACTCCGTAATTCTTTTTAGGCATGTTGATTATTTAAGATTAAGTTTTGAAATAAGCGCATCTGCAGTTGCTTGTGCTAATTCCAATGTGGGTAATTCTAGGTCAATTGTGGAAAAACCGCAATCTGGATGGTAGATATAAAAAGAACCGTCCCTGAAGTGAGCTCCAACGGGAATCTGACAACCGCTCCCGAGCCCTCTTAGAAATGAACGTTCAAGCTCAACGGCTTGCGCTGTCCTCGAGCAAAAGAATGATTTAAACTCACTGGATCGTTCGCTTCGGCATTGAATTGCAATAGCGGCTTGCCCCGGTGCAGGTACCATTGAATCGATGGATAGGGTTTCAAAGGAAAGACCTTCGTACTGATCAATCCCAAGCCGTTCAAGTCCTGCGGCCGCTAACACAGTTGCGTCTGCTTCACCATTTTTGATTTTTCTCAGCCGTGTCTCAACATTCCCGCGAAGGGTTTTCCATTCGGCATGTGGAAAGCGTTCTTTGAGTTGTTGACGGCGTCGAGGACTGCTTGTTGCAATGGATCGAATGCCATCAGTTTCACCTGAGCGGACCACTAAAATGTCACGTGGATTTGCACGCGGCAGGAATCCTGCGAGGGTCAATCCTTCTGGTAATTCGGTTGGAAGATCTTTTGCGCTGTGGACTGCTAAAGTCGCCTTATTTGCTAATAATGCGTCCTCTAATTCTTTTGTAAATAAGCCTAATCCACCACGCTTCTCGAGTGACCATTCGAGACGTTTATCAACTTCTGTAGTTAACGGAAGGAGTTGAGTCTCGGAAGTAAAGCCATGCTTTTTTAAGCGAGCGCAGACCAATTCTGCTTGTCGAAGTGCAAGAGGGCTTTTCCGGGTAGCGACGAGGGTTGCCATAATTGTTTAAATTGAAACGAGCGTTTGCATGGGCGCAAATGAAAAGCGGTCGACGAATAAAATTTCGACGACCGCTTTGGTAAAATTATTCCTTAAAGGTTTAATTGTAGGCAGCTTGAGCACCTTTAATATTACGCTTCTTAACCCAAGGCATTAATCCGCGAAGACGTTCGCCAGTCTTCTCGATTTGATGCTTTTGGCCATCCTTGATGAACTGCTTGTACTTAGGTAAGCCGTCTTTGTATTCTTTGACCCAATTCTTGGTGAACTTACCTGATTGGATGTCTTTAAGAATTGCTTGCATCGCACGTTTGGAACCTGCGTTGATAACGCGTGGACCGCTAATATAGTCGCCCCATTCAGCAGTTTCGGAAATTGAGAAACGCATTCCTGAAACTCCAGATTCAACCATAAGGTCGACGATCAACTTCAATTCGTGTAAGCATTCGAAGTATGCCATCTCGGGTTGATAGCCAGCTTCTACAAGCGTTTCAAATCCAGCCATCACGAGCGCGGAAGCACCACCGCAAAGAACCGCTTGCTCTCCGAAGAGGTCGGTTTCGCATTCTTCTTTAAAAGTAGTCTTAATGACACCTGCACGTGTTCCGCCAACGCCCTTAGCCCATGCTAGAGCGACACCTGTGGCAGCGCGTGAAGAGCCTTTATGCACTGCGATTAGGGCAGGTACGCCTTTGCCCTCTAAGTATTGACTGCGAACCACGTGACCAGGTCCTTTAGGAGCCACCATGATTACATCCACACCCTTAGGCGCTTCAATGAGTCCGTAGTGAATTGCCAAGCCGTGTGTGAAGGCGAGGGTTTTGCCTTTAGTTAAATTTGGAAGGATGTCGTTTTGATAGACTTCTGGTTGTTTCATATCAGGCACCGCTAACATGATAACATCTGCTTTTTGAACAGCTTCAGCAGTATTATAAACTTTAAAACCTTGTTTTTTAGCAACCGCTACCGATTTGCTTTTCGCATACAGACCAATGATCACATTAAGACCGCTGTCCTTAAGGTTTTGTGCGTGTGCATGGCCTTGTGAACCATAACCAATCACGGCAAGTGTCTTCTTCTTGAGGATTTTCAAATCCGCATCTTTGTCAGTGTAGACTTTAGCAGGCATTTTATTATTTTTTGAGGGCAGTTTGCCCGATTAACGTTGTTTGAATTAAAATTAACTTCCGCGTTTGAGGGCGACATTTCCAGTACGAGCCATCTCGGCGATACCGTAAGGTTCGATCAGATCGATGAACGCTTTGACCTTATTTGAGTTACCGGTCATTTCGATGTTAACGGAGTTTGGCGCTACATCGATTACTTTAGCGCGAAAGATATCGCAAACTTGCATGACTTCAGCTCGTTGCGCAGGCCCAACTTTAACCTTTGCCATTATCAACTCACGTTCGGTGGCTTGTCCCTTTGAAAATTCGGTAACGTCTAAAACGTTCACCAATTTGTATACTTGTTTGATGGCTTGGTCGAGCGCATCACTGTCTCCGATAATTGTTGCAGTGATACGAGAGAAGCGACCATCCGTCATTGGACCCACGTTCAAAGTCTCGATATTGAAGCCACGGCCACTGAACATCCCGGCAATGCGTGCCAAGACGCCGAATTTGTTTTCAACTAAAATAGAAATTATGTGGCGCATAAAAGTAAGTGAGTGACCAAAAATGGTGGACGGAGAGGGACTCGAACCCACGACCTACTGGGTGTAAACCAGTTGCTCTAACCAACTGAGCTACCCGTCCTGAAATTTGAAAGAGTAGGAAAATCGCCTTCAAAGCAAAAGAGTTCAAGTTTATTTTTTACTTTGTTATTTAATTTTAAGCGCTATCTCGATCGCTTATGGGCAAATTAACGCCTCAAGCTAAGTATTAACTTCGTTCACTTCTTTGAATTGCCACAGGACAATAAAAGTAAATAATAAGTAAATTCATTGGGAATGGCTTCAAAAATTCATAACAGACCGACTTTAATCGACTTAAGAAGATTATTGCCCGCACTAGTAAGACCTATAGCTCCGGTAATTTCAAAGTTATTTGCAATTGGAGAAGTCAACAGGATCTATGCGGATGTCCATTCGCAGTTAAATGATTTTGAAAATGATCCTAATTTCTTCAAAAAAACGCTCGAAGTGATGGGAGTACATTTTGAATTGGATGCAGAAAGTTATTCCGAAATTCCAAAGACAGGGCGTTTGATAGTTGTTTCTAATCATCCGTTTGGGGGGCTTGATGGAGTTGTTCTAGGGGCATTACTGAAAGGACTGCGCTTGGACAGTAAGTTGATGGGCAACTATCTTTTAGCTCAAATGGAAGGAATTCGGGGTAGTATTATCCAAGTCGATCCTTTTGAGAATGAGGCATCCGCAAAGTCAAACTTGGATGGGATGCGTCAAGCTTTGAAACATTTGAAATCAGATGGATGTTTGGGAGTATTTCCTGCAGGCGAGGTTTCGAGTTATGATTTAAGAAATAAACTAGTTACCGATAAACGATGGTCGACCCATGTAGTTAAATTAGCCCTCAAAACGAATACTCCTATTTTGCCTATTTTTTTCGAAGGTCAAAATAGTTGGTTTTTCCAACTTGCAGGATTGATGCACCCGAAGTTCAGAACGGCACTGCTGGCTAGGGAATTTTGCCGTAAACAACATCACGAACTGTTCTTGAATGTAGGCAAGTTAATCAAACCGTCTCAATTAGCGCGCTTTGAAACGCAGGATGCAGCCAGTGATTACTTGCGCCTGAAAACTTATGCCTTGAAAAACATTCAAACGAAGCTGAATCATTTTAAAACATTACGTTTTCCGTTTCGTTCGAGTGCAATCGTTCAAAATTTTAAGCCTCTGGCACCACCGCAATTAAAAGAAAGAATGCGCAAAGAGATCGAGGCACTATCGCATAAATCTGAACTTGTTCGTCATAATAATTTCGTGGTTTATGCCGCGAAGGCTAAAAAAATTCCTACGATACTGAAAGAAATTGGACGCTTGCGTGAAGAAACTTTTAGAGCCGCTCAAGAGGGCACGGGTAAGGCGAGTGATCTGGATTTATTCGATGCGTATTATATTCATTTATTTGTTTGGGATGTGGAAGCGGATGCCATTGTAGGTGCGTATCGAATGGGTTTAATTGATCAAATTCTTAAGAAGAGGGGTAAAAAAGGATTATATACAAACACCTTGTTTAAATTTCGCTCGGGATTTTTGAAAAATCTTGGGCCTGCTATTGAACTCGGTCGCTCCTTTGTCAGTTTAAAATATCAGAAAAAACATTCTAGCTTAGCGCTATTATTGAAAGGTATTTCGCATTACTGCATTCAAAATCCACAATATAAACTTCTTTTTGGTCCAGTGAGCATCACGGATGCTTATCGTAATATTTCAAAAGAGTTGATGGTGCATTTTTTTAAAGGGCATAATTTTGATGAAGCGCTGTCTCCATTCGTGAGCGCAAAAAAACCGCCAAAAACCAAAGAAATTGTTTCAGGGGTTTCATTAAAAAAGATTGCGAAGTCGATTAATTCAGTTGATGCGGTCTCTGCTATTATTTCCGAAATGGAAGACGATGATAAAGGAATTCCAGTACTCTTAAAACATTACCTGAAACTCAACGGCTCGTTGCTGAGTTTCAATGTCGATCCTGCTTTCAGCGATGTAATTGACGGTCTCATCATAGTAGACTTAACGAAAAGTGATAAGAAATTACTCCAGAAACATATGGGCAAAGAGGGCTACGGCAAATTCATGCGTTATCATGATTCTGAGTATACTGATTAAAAGAAATTATTACTCCACTCACCAAACCGGGGTTGGATAATTCACGGGTTGCAAACAAAGGCTTCGGATAGCTTAATATAAACCTATAGCGCTCTTGTTAGCCGAACGTATACGCCGTAACCCTACACCTCATAGAATCCTAAAAACTGATATGAAACTTTGTATTTTTCAATACCCAGTAGCTAAAGGCGCGGTAGCTTCAAATTTATTAGAAATCGAGAAGGGACTTGAGTATGCAAGTAGAGAAAAGGCGGACCTTTTGTGTCTCCCCGAAATGTGCACCACGGGATTTGATTGGATACACATGGATTTGATTCTTCCGCATGCTGAGGAATCGATTTTACGGATTCAATCGCTTGCTAAAGCTTCCCAAATTGCAATTTGCGGAAGTTTTTTATCCAAGCAAAACTCCGATAAGCCTACGAATACATTCTATTATATTGAGGCGGATGGAACGATCGCAGTTCGCTATAATAAAATACACCTATTTAAGCCCTTTAAAGAGGATCTCTACTTAGATGCAGGCGATGCAATTGTAAGTGCTCCAACTCAATTAGGAACAATAGGGTGCTCAATCTGCTATGATCTGAGGTTCCCTGAAATTTTTCGGGGTTGTGCTCTCGCGGGTGCAGAAATTCAAATCCTGCCTGCTGCTTTTCCCGATCCTAAATTAGAGACTTGGAGGACCTTAGTTCGGGCGCGAGCAATCGAAAATCAGAATTTTGTAATTGCGATCAATCAAACAAGTGATGCCTACACTCTTAAGGCAGGTGAAGAGGATACTTTTTTCGGACACTCAATGGTAGTGAATCCTAGTGGCGAAGTACTCTTTGAGGCTGGAACTAAGCGTTCAATGGACATGGTAGCAATTGATCTTTCAGAGGTTCAGAAAGCCCGCAGTGGTTTGCCATCCTTGCAAGATCGTAGAACTGATCTGTATTAGATCTTAGCTAGCAGTGAGCGCTTGGACAAATGCTTGTTTGTCTTCCGCTTTGTAAAAAGAAGTACCCGCCACCAAAGTATCCGCGCCATTCGCAAGACATTGAGGCGCGTTAGAAAGGTCGACACCTCCGTCAACTTCAATTCGATAAGCAAAATTTTCATCAGCGCGCCATTCCGCAAGCTGTTTGATTTTTGGAAGTACATCTTCTCTGAAGGGTTGACCTCCAAAACCTGGCACAACAGACATCACTAAAACGATATCTGAGATCGAAAGATAAGGCTTCGCTGCCTCGATAGGGGTATCGGGATTTAAGACAACGCCGCAATTGATTCCCGCGCTCTTTATTTGTTTGAGTGTATCTTCGACTGGATAACCTGGCTCAAGGTGGATCGTAATTTGATCTGCTCCTGCTTCAATGAAAGGTGTGATGTATTGATGCGGGTTATCGAGCATCAAATGCACATCAAAAAATAAATCACTTTTCGAACGCAGATCCTTAATGAGTTGCGGGCCAAAGCTCAAATTCGGTACAAAATGCCCATCCATTATATCGAGGTGAACCCACTTCAGCTCATTTGCTTCAATGACTTTAATGCCTTCGATCAGATTTGAATGATCAGCAGCGAGTAGGGAAGGGGCCAGTTGAATTGAATGGAGCATCGTATAAGTTGTGGTTTAATCAATCTGCACCGCTTTGGGGTCATAGTCTACCTCAGGGTAGCTCAAATGTAAGTCTTCCATACAAGCGACTACGATACGAGCGACTAATAAATTTCGCGCCCATTTTTTGTTTGAGGGGATCACATACCACGGGGCATGTTTATGGGCAGTTTTTTCAAATACTTCGTGATACGCATCTACGTACGCATCCCAGTTATTACGTGCGACTAAGTCAGAAGGATCAAATTTCCAGTTCTTCATTGGTACATCGAGACGTTTCTGTAACCGCTCCCGCTGCGTTTCCCGATCAATATGTAAGAAGAACTTCAAGATAATCGTTCCTTCGTCGTACAGCAGTTGTTCAAAATCATTGATGTGGCGAAAGCGTTGACTCCAAACGGACTTGGGTTGCAGTTTATTCACACGTACTGCCAATACATCTTCATAGTGACTGCGGTCAAAAATAACAATTTCACCCTTTGCAGGGACACGTTTATGAACGCGCCAAAGATAATCATGCGATAACTCTCGGGTGCTCGGTTTATCAAAACTTGCAACGGTAACACCCTGTGGATTGACGCCTCGAAAAACGTTGCGAATCGTTCCGTTTTTTCCGCTCGTGTCCATTCCTTGGAGAACAATCAAAAATTTCTTACGACGATCGACGAAAAAACGTTGTTGTAAATCGGCGAGTCGCTTCTGCAGGGACTGAAGCTCCAGGTAGCCTTCTTCTTTATCGATAGGCACATCCGTCCATGGATTTGAGTCCAAATCCGGAAGATCATTGTTTTTCGTTGCGGAAACAAGGTAACGGTTGAAGTCGCTTAATTTCATCTCTTAAAGGAAAAGATTTACCGAAGCATCGGATAGGGCAATGACTTAATTAAGCGATGCCAAAAAAATAGAATGATTATTGTAAAATGGCCGCGGTCGCATTGACTCGTGCTATGCCTCTCAGCGCCATTGCTACAAAATTTGAACAATTGGGTGACTCAATCTGTCCCCGTAATGCCAAGTTATCTTTTCTTGATTTTGAGGCCGAGTATTCTGATAAAGTGCACCCTGAAGAAATTGCATGGATTGAGTCTTCTGTATTGAATCGTCGTAAAGAATTTTTAACGGGACGTGCCTGCGCTCGAACTGGATTAAAGAAACTCAACTTGTCCGCTCGTGAATGTGGAGCTCCTTTAATTCCCGATGCAGCAGGCCTTCCGCAGTGGCCTCAGGGATATGTAGGCTCCATTACTCATTCCAAAGGGCTTTGTGCGGCTATTGTAAGTCGTGAAAGTGATCTCGCAATGATTGCAATTGATCTTGAAAAAACAAACCGCCTTTCGGATTCAGCTGCCAAACGCGTCATGCATCCTTTAGAAGCTTCTACTCAAAGCGGGTGCGATGCTCAAAAATACGCCTCGATCCTTTTCAGCCTCAAGGAAGCGTTCTATAAGGCGCAATTTCCGCATTGGAAGATACAGGCAAGCTTCCAAGACCTTGCTCTTTCTTTAAACTTCGAAGAACAAAGTGCAAAAATCCTCGAACTCTCGAATGCATTTCCCGATGATTTTAGAGCGATCAAAGGCTCCATCCGCTTTCGGTTCGTAGTAATCGAAGCGTATGTGTGCGCGCTTTGCTGGCTCGAAGCAGAGTTATAGTGCCTCTATTCCCCTCGAAGCTTCCAATCCAGTTTGAGGAGCCCTTCAATGTTCCCTTGAGCAAGCTTCAACCAGAGTTCTAAAGCGGTATCTAAATTCATCGAATCCATGTAGCGCAACGAGCCCTCTGATGCGTCTAAGTTATCAAAGGTGATCACGCCACTCGCATACACCGAGAGCGACCAACCGCTTCCATCGTGCGTTAAGGCAACATCCGGGTGCGGTGCATCGTCTGCGTCATTCGTTTCCAGGCTCATGAGAACCGTTTCCATTTGTTCCTCATTCGGATTTAAAATGGAAATACCATCCAAGTCCGTGGTGTGGTAAAGATTCATTCGGGTTAAAGAATTTTATGGAAAATCTTTGAATTGCGACCTGCTTGTCGATACTCCGCTTGTCGTTCCTCGGGAAGGTCACTCAATTCAGCGCCTGAAAAGCCACAAATTTCTGCAAAGAAGGGCGCCGCCTGCGTACTGAGAGCAAAGACTCGCTTGATCCCTTTGTTACGCGCGCAATCAATTGCAAAATTCACCATTTGTTTACCAACACCTTTGCCTTGGTAAAAGGGTTGCACATAAACGCTTCCAAGTTCCGCGACTGCGAGCGCTTCCCAGTAACGCAAATGAATACAGGCAACGATACTTCCATCAATTTCATACACGTAGTAGTCTTGTACGTGCGCCTCGATCATCTCTTGGCTCCGTGCTTTTAAATTTTCTGAACGCACCGCATTACGAGTAATATTAAAAATTGAATAAGCGTCTTCAAGACGGGCAGGGCGAATGGATTGGTATTCGTTACGGTAAATCATCGTGCCGATACCAACCTTATCAAACACTTCATTGAGAAGTGCGCCGAATTGCCGCCCGTCGAGAATATGAGCACGAGGAGTGCCCGAATGCACAGTCTTTGCAGCGTTGCTTAATTTACTTTTTAGGCGGTCGGGAATAGCATCGGATTCGCTTTCCATATACGCGTTCAATGCATCTAGTGAAATATTCTTTAAAGGCTTACCATCTAATTGTAACCCATCATACGCATTCAAATAAATGAGCTTGGAAGCCTTTAAAGCTTCCGCTAACTGAGCAGCTAATTGATCTGAATTGAGACGCAGGCTCGCTCCGTTTCGATCGGAGGCAATGGGAGTGACCACAGGTATGGTTCCACTGTCTAAAAGATTCTTAAATAACGGCAGATCTATTTTATCAACTACGCCTGTATGCTGTTGATCAATTCCTGAAACCACACCAGCTTCTTTTGCGCGAATTCCGTTACACTGCACACATCGCAAATCAATCTTCGTCAATCCTTGCATGATAATCTGATTGACGAGCGCACTTGTTTCGACCGCGAGATCTAAAGTTGTTTTGTCAGTAAGCGCTTCACCATGGGGATTTGTTATCGGTACCGAACGTGCATCTGCGAGTTCAGTGAGCTGTTGACCAATGCCATGCACAATTACCACGCGAATGTGCAAAGATCTTAAAACTGCGATATCTAATAAGACATTTTCAAAATCAACATGCGCAATTAAGCTTCCATCCATTGCAACTACAAAAACTTCATCCCTGAACATAGGGACATATTTAAGAATCCCACGGAGATCGGTGGGTTTTATGTTCGAAGAGTTTGCAGAAATGTTTGCCATCGTTATCAATCTAAAATGCCTGCCGAGCGATTGCTTGCAAGGAACATGTTTTATCTGCCACTTTTAGTGTTATGAGCGAGATGCCAAGTCAAACCTTACCCGAAGGGCTCAATGAACCCATTGAGAATTTCTTGGCCTGGCTCGATCTTGAGCGCGGATTAGCTACCAACACGATTGAGGCCTACGCTAGAGATTTGCGCCAGTGTGCCGCATTCCTTTTAAAAAACGACTGCGTCAATTGGAAAAATGTTAAGTCCCAAACAATCATTCAATGGTCAATCGATTTAAGTCAAAGTGGCTATTCACCTAGTAGTCAGGCACGCAAACTCAGCGCGGCTCGCATGTTAGCACGTCATTTAGTGAAAGAAAATCAGCGCCCCGATGACGTAACGGAAGTTCTTAAAAGCCCAAAGCAAAAACGCTCATTGCCTGAAGTCCTGACACGCGAAGAGGTACGAGCCCTTCTAAACGTACCGTCTGCTCAAACCTCACTTGGGCAACGCGATCGCGCCATCATCGAACTCTTCTATAGCAGCGGGCTCCGAGTCACTGAATTATGTGAACTTTCCCTACAAGATGTGCAACTGGAAGAAGGTTATTTGCGAGTCAAAGGGAAGGGCAGCAAAGAACGAATTGCACCTATCGGATCTGCTGCCATCGAAGCACTAAAAATATATCTTACCCTCGCGCGACCCAATCTCGTAAAAGCAAAAACAGGCAGTGAATTTTTCCTCAGTCAGCGTGGATCGATGCTATCCCGGAAGATGATTTGGGTTCTCATCAAAAAATACTCAAAAATTGCAGGCATTCAAAAAACTGTTAAGCCCCATATTTTGAGGCATTCCTTCGCCACACATCTGCTTGAAGGTGGCGCTGACCTTAGAGTTATTCAAGAAATGTTAGGACATGCCGATATTGCTACCACCCAGATTTATACCGCTCTCCAAAGCGAACAACTCGCCGATCTGCACGCCCTTCATCATCCGCGCAATCAAGCAACATAATCCACACAAGTGGTACTCGGGGAGGGACTTGAACCCTCACGCCTTACGGCACCAGAACCTAAATCTGGCGTGTCTGCCAATTTCACCACCCGAGCATTTGGTTGGGTTTGATATGATACAGCTATTTTTTCGCGTTCTGTCTAGCATCAATTGTTAATTTTTCGATTCAAAGAATCCTAAATAATATGCACAATATATATTATGTCTAATCTTTACTTGAAGCTATAGCACATTTGAATGCGAGCATTTGATCTAATTACGGGTCTACCCTGTTAAAATAGATTACTAAAAAGCTCAAAATTCCATTGACAGAGCACCCTCCAACCAACTTTCTATACCGTTTTTCGAAAACTAATGAAGACAACACTTGCAACTAACTCTGACCACACGAAATCCTGGTACGTCGTTGATGCCGCTAACGAGACTCTCGGGCACATTTCTGTGAAGATCGCCAACGTACTTCGTGGACGCCACAAGCCTATTTACACACCGCATGCGGACACGGGTGATTTTGTGGTCGTTGTGAATGCTGAGAAGATTAATGTGACTGGTAAAAAAAATACCGACAAACGTTACATGTTCTACTCCGGCTGGATGGGCGGTGATAAACAAGTAACCATGGAAGAGATGCGCGCAAACAAGCCAGAGTTTATTATCGAACACGCTGTTAAAGGTATGTTGCCTCGCAACAAGCTTGGCACACAGATGCTCAAGAAGTTGAAGATTCACACTGGCCCTGATCATCCTTATCAAGCACAACAGCCAAAGTCTTTGGTATAACTTTTTAAATTATTTAATATGAGCGAAACAGCCGAACAAACTTTTATAACCGTAGGTCGTCGTAAAACTGCCACTGCACGTGTGCGTTTAACGCGTGGAACTGGTAAAATTTCTATTAACGGGAAAGAAGCCGCAGATTATTTTAAAGCGGAAGATTTCACACGTGCCGCCCTTTCGCCTCTCGTAACGGTTGATATGGCTGGCGACGTTGATATTACAGTCCGCGCACAAGGCGGCGGTCTCAATGGTCAAGCAGGTGCGGTTCGCTTAGGAATTGCACGCGCGCTTGAAAAAATGAACGAGACCCTTCGAGTACCTCTCAAGCAAGAAGGTCACATGAAACGTGATCCTCGCAGTCGCGAACGCAAAAAATCCGGCCAACCGGGTGCGCGCAAAAATTTCCAGTTCTCGAAGCGTTAATCCGCAGCGGTTTAAGGACGCAAACTTTGCAAACCCTCCCTGGCCGTTCTCTCGTGCCTTGGAGGGTTTTTTGTTTCCTTTTTTAAAAGCCCCAGTCATTCTTTAATACAATTTTACTATGAAAACAGCAGTCATTGGAGCCTCCGGATATTCAGGAGTCGAACTCGTCAAACTTTTGGCGGGACATCCACAAGTCGAACTTGCGGCAGTGACTTCGCGCGCTTTAGCGGGGACTCCAGTTGCAGATGCGATGCCTACTTTACGGCATCTAGTTGACGAGTTGAAATTTGAAGCTTCAGACGCCGAGCAATTAGCAGCACGGGATGACCTCGATTTATTCTTTTTAGCGCTGCCACATGGTGTTGCGACTGAATACGCAAAACCATTGTATGCCGCTGGGATGACGGTCATTGATTTGAGCGCAGATTTTCGGTTGGGATGCCCAGATCTTTATAAGACTTATTACGGAGCGGAGCACCCTTCCCCTGAATTACTAGCTGCAGCGCCCTATGTTCTTCCGGAGCTTTGTGACTTTGATTGGAGCTCCGCTAACTTGATTGCATGTCCGGGTTGCTATCCAACTAGTATTCAAATTCCCTTAGTGCCCCTTCTTAAAAGTGGCGCAATTGCTACTGATGGAATCGTCATTAATAGCTATAGCGGAGTGAGCGGTGCAGGACGGAAAGTCGCAGAAACATTTCTCTACGCCGAACGGAATGAAAGCATGACCGCTTACGGTACGCCTACCCATCGGCATCTTTCGGAAATTGAACAAGAGCTTGCTTTAGCTGCAGGCACTAACTTACAGGTACAATTCAGTCCACACCTTGCACCTATGACACGGGGCATTTCCACTACCATTGTAGCGAAGGCTCAAGTCAGCTTAGAATCTCTATACGAGAGATGGAATTCGATCTACTCGAATAAACCGTTTGTGAGTGTTTTAAAAAGTGGAACTTTTCCTGACACAAAACATGTGAGCGGTAGCAATCGGGTTGATATTTCTGCTGTAAAGGATGAGCGGACTGGCAACTTTGTTATTCATAGCGCGATTGATAACCTGATTAAAGGTGCGAGCGGACAGGCCATTCAAATCATGAACCTTAAATACGGTTTTCCTGAAACTGCAGGATTACTCTAATAAATACTTATCGTGAGTGAAGAAATTTCAGTTCAATTAATCCCTGATCCAAAAGGGGTAGTCGATTGCCCCGGTTTTAAAGTTGCAGGTGTCGCGGCGGATATTCGGGAAATTGATGACAAGGAACGGTTAGATGTCGCCCTTGTTACGAGCGTTGCCCCCTGCCCTGCGGCGGGAGTCTTCACCCAAAACGATTTATTTGCGGCGCCAGTAGAACTCGGTCGGAATATTTTAGAAAAGAGCGCGGGACGGATAGCAGGCTTTGTAGTGAATAGTGGAAACGCAAATGCTTCTACGGGTGCTCAAGGGTTACTCGATGCCAAGCAAATGTGCACCCTTGCCCAGCTTCAAACTGGAATCGGTGCGCCTTTCCTGGTTTGCTCTACAGGACGAATTGGTCGGGCTTTGCCCATGCAACGGATTGATGCGGGGATCACGGAGGCCGCCGCGCAACTGTGCGATACAGCCGAAATGTCTCTAAAGACCGCCGATGCAATTTTGACATCCGACACAAAACGGAAACTCGCAACTGCCCAGTTTGAATACAACGGAACCATGGTGACCGTTGCAGGAATGGCAAAAGGTGCAGGTATGATTGAACCAAATATGGCGACTATGCTTGCTTTCTTGGTGACCGATCTCGAGACCAACGCGGACACCCTTAAAGAGATTTTAAAAACAGCAACTGACCAAAGCTTCAATTGCATCACCGTGGACGGCGACATGAGTACAAACGACACCGTTCTGCTGCTTGCAAATGGCGCAAGCGGTGTGCAGCTCGATTCGACTGCTGCCGTTGACGACGCTCTACGCCTCGCATTTGCAGAAGCGGTGCTTCAAGTTTCCTATGACCTCGCTGAGAAAATTGTGGGCGATGGTGAAAAAGTCACCAAGCTCGTGGAGTTAAAAGTCGAGGGCTGCAAACAGGATGCCGATGCAGAAAAAGTTGCGCGTGCAGTCGGAAATTCGCTCTTGGTGAAAACTTCATGGTATGGCAATGATCCCAATTGGGGCCGGTTGGCAGATGCTGCAGGTTATGCACGGATTGGACTCAAAGCGGATGCGCTTGATATCTATTACAATGATACCCCTGCTGTCATCAAAGGTGTGCCCCAAGATCAACATTTAGAAACTTGGAAGACAATCGTCTCCGAGCCTCGCTTCACAGTTACCATTAACCTCAATCAAGGCTGCGGACGGTATCAACTTTTGAGCGCCGACTTAAGCGAAGCCTACGTAGATTTTAACAAGAGCGAATAAGCTAGATTTTTATCATGACTGATATTCACAGTTTAGACATCACCACTAAAGCGAGTGTTCTTCTCGAGGCGTTGCCCTATTTGCAACGGTTCCGTGGAGCCACCTTCGTGGTTAAATATGGCGGTGCATTTATGGATGATTCGGATCCCGAGGTTCGGTCACGGGTCGCTACGGACATTGCCTTCTTACAAGCTGCAGGCATACGAGTTGTAGTCGTGCACGGCGGAGGCAAGGCGATCTCACGGGCTTTAAAAGAAGCTAATGTCGAAACGCGGTTCGAGCACGGTTTACGGGTCACGGACGCTGAGTCGGTCAAGGTTGTGCAGAAGACTCTTAACAAAGTCGTGAATCAAGAAATCTGTGAACTCTTAACTTTTAAAAACGCGCGCGCACTTGGGATTCACGGCAATAACTTGCTTGTGTGCGAAAAGAAACTCGTTGAATTAAACGGTGAGCAACTCGATCTCGGATACGTGGGTGAAACACACACCGTGAAAACTAAAATTATCAAGAAAGCCCTTGATGATGGTTTTATTCCAGTGATCTCACCCATTGCTTGTGACGAAGACGGACAAATTTATAACACCAATGCGGATGCTGCAGCCGCTCGGGTTGCAGGTGCGCTTCGGGCGCGTCGCCTCTTTTATTTGTGTGATGTTCCTGGCCTTATGGGCGATCTAAATGACCCCTCGACTCTACTATCAACTGTGAGCAGTGATGCAGTCGAGGGCTTGGTTGAATCTGGAGTGATCAGCAGCGGAATGATTCCCAAAACAGATAGTGCGGTTAAAGCGCTCCTCAATGGTGTGCATCGGGTGCACTTTATCAACGGGGAGCAACCACACAGTCTCTTGCTCGAAATTTTCACTGACAAAGGCGTCGGAACTGAAATTGTAAACTCCTAAGCTAAGGAAAGATACAGACAATGGCACACCATCCACATCTTGCTAAAAACTACGGTCCTACCCCCTTTGATGCAGTCAAAGGCGAAGGCACTTATTTGTTTGATAGCGACGGGAATAAGTATCTCGATTTCAGTAGTGGCATCGCGGTCAATTCAATTGGTCACTCGCATCCACACTTTAAAGAAGCGATACAAACGCAAGTCAACGAGCTGACGCATTGCAGCAATCTCTTTGGAATACCTGGCCAACAAAAGCTTGCGGGTCGGCTCATTGAACGTGCAGGTGTTGGCAGATTGCTCTTTTGTAATAGCGGAGCCGAATCCAACGAAGCTTTGATTAAGCTCGCGCGTCTCTACGGAAAGCAGACCACTGGAAACGAAGGCCAACGTTATACTGTTGTCTGCGCTGATAATGCTTTCCACGGCCGGACCTTTGGCGGGATGGCGGCGACGCCCCAGGAAAAAGTCCAAGGTGGATTTCGCCCCATGCTCGATGGATTTAAGTTCGCAAAGATGAATGACATTCAAAGTTTTAAGGACGCGATCGATGACTCCGTAGCGGCGGTCTTTATTGAGTCCATTCAAGGCGAAGGCGGAATTTTTCCTGCTGAAGATATATTCCTGCAAGAATTACGTGCGCTTTGTACTGAGCGGAATGTTTTGCTACTCCTCGACGAAGTCCAATGTGGGATTGGTCGGAGCGGAGACTTTTTTGCTTTTGATTCAAGTGGGGTCACCCCTGATGCGATTGGAATGGCAAAGGGTTTGGGTGGCGGCTTCCCGATTGGTGCAATTTGGATAGCTCAGCCCTATGAAGACTTATTCCAACCCGGTTCGCATGGTACAACTTTTGGTGGCAATCCCCTCGCCTCTGCAGCTGCCAACGCAGTCCTCGATGTTATCGAGCAAGAATCCCTTTTAGAAAAAGTGAAAGTGAACAGTTCTGCGTGGCATAGCGCCCTACAAGCATTGTGCGACAGCCACCCGGAGCTTGTGACTGCCTTTAGAGGCAAAGGCTACATGGTGGGTCTGCAACTTAAAGAGAAACTCATCGAGACCGTTACAGAGGCACGGAATCAGGGGCTTCTCATCGTGCCTGCTGGCAATAACACGATTCGCCTTTTACCGCCGTTAACCGCCACTCCAGAAGAATTATCCAAAAGCGTCGAAATTTTAGACGTAGTTTTGGAGGGTCTTAAATAATTTTTAAATTTTAAAACGAAGCTAAATTCAATGAAGCATTTTTTAAAAGAAACTGATTTCAGTATCGAAGAAGCGCAGGCGGTTTTCCAGCTTGCTCAATCCTTTAAAGCGAACCGCCTAAATTCTGAGGAACCGCTCAAAAAGCAGTCCTGGGGTTTACTGTTTTATAAAAGCAGTACGCGGACGCGTGTATCCTTTGAGGTGGGTATTAATGAACTCGGTGGATCTCCCCTCGTTCTCAATGCCCAAAATACCCAAATCGGACGCGGCGAAAGCATTGAAGATACAAGTAAGGTTCTCTCTCGGTATTTACATGGCTTGGTCATTCGGACCTTTGATCATGCGATCATTGAGGATTTTGCAAAAAGTGCTTCCATGCCCATCGTAAATGGACTTACAGATTTCAATCATCCGTGCCAGCTGTATGCTGATATATTTACGCTCCTTGAACGGTTTGACCCTGACACTGTGAGCATCGAGAGCCTGCGCGGTAAAAAGGTCGCTTTTCTAGGTGATTCTGCCTGCAACATGGCGAATTCATGGATTCATACTGCGGCTTTCTTTGGAATGGAAATCGCACTTGCGGGTCCTGAAGGATTTGAACCCTCGAAGGCAATTGAAAGCGCACTTCACAAAGATAACTTGCCCGTAAATTATAAATGGTCGACCGATGCCCATGAGGCCGCGAAAGACGCTGATGTCATTTCTACCGACGTCTGGGTATCAATGGGTGATGAAGACGAAGCAGAGGCGCGTAAGAAGCGTATGCAGCCCTTTCAAGTCAACGAGACCATTATGGCGGCAGCAAAGCCCGATGCCTATTTTATGCATTGCCTGCCTGCACATGCGGGTGAGGAAGTATCTCAAGCTGTTCTAGACAGTCCGCAAAGTATAATTTTTGATGAAGCTGAAAATCGTCTCCATGTTCAAAAAGCAATTGTGGCGAAGTTGGTGGAGCTCAATCAGTAGAATCTTTACTGATACAGTTTAAATAGGACTAGCCGCATCGAGGCTTATTATTCGATTACAATTGTGATGTACCCGCGCTCATTCCTCCGATGGCACGGTCTAAATCGGCAATTGCAGAGAGGTATTTGTAACGCGCCTGCACCTTGTTGAAACGTGCTTCTGTCAAGGCGAGCCGAGACTGGAGATTTTCAAGGTAAGTGGACATCCCCAATTCGTAGCGTTGTTTTGCTAGGGCAAGCGATTCCTCAGCGAGTGCAGTTGCTTGACGAGTCGCCTTCAGTAATTCTTGAGCGCTTTCTAATTCAGATACTGCACGTTTAACTTCAACTGCGATCGATTGATGAATCCTTTGAAGCTCAATCTGACTTTGGCGAAGTTTGGATTCGGCCTGTTGAATTGTGCCACGCGTTCCTTTTCCGTCCCAGAGATTCCAATTGGAGACGATGCCGACCGTCCAGCCATCGACGGGACTATCAAAGCGACCATCACTCGATTTAAAAGAGCGCTTCAATCCATATCCAGCGGTTAAATCGATGGTTGGGCGAAGACCTGCTTTAGAGAGTTTGACCGTTTCTTCGAGGCTTTTGATTCGCATGGATTGGCGAACAATCTCAGGCCGTCGTTTGGACGCTAAATTCAATGATGCCTCAAGGTCATAAGTCGGACGCTTCACTTTAGGCGGCGCGGTGAATTGAATTTCTGTGACGGGGTAAGCAACTTTTGAAGTATCACCGATCGATTCTTTGAGCTCTGCGATAGCGATACGATAGGCATTGTACGCCTCAATTCGTTGGGGCTTAGCATTTGCAAGCGCAACCTTGGCTTGCAGTACATCAAATTTTGACGAAGCACCGCTTTCAAGGCGGTTCTCAATGATTTTGAGCTGTTCGCTTAGTAAGGTTATATTCTGTTCCTGTACTGCAATATTATCGCTCGCTAGCAGTACTTGGTAGTAACTCTTTTTGACAGTTTGCAAAGTCGTTTCTATGTGAACCCGAAGTTCAGCAATTGCCGCCTCTTTTAGATTTAATTGTTCTTTTATTTTTGATCGGATGCGACCCCCTGAATACAAAGCTTGAGTAGCTTGAAGGCTGAGCGACCAGTCCCCTTCTCGATAGGTGAACATTGACAGGGCTTCGTCTTGCTCGGTGTATTGACTATTCAAGGCTAATTGAGGTAAGCGTTTAGAACGTAGAAAGAGATCGTAACCGTCTTGCTCTTTAATGCGTTCCTTTGCTTGTTTGATTTCAAAGTTATTAATTAAGGCGTATTCAAGAAATTCCTCAATGGAGACCCTTCCCTCTAAAATAGAGGATTCCTGTTCAGCCCGTAATGAAATTGGAGCAATGCTTAAAATTGATAGAATGATGACTTGAATGCGTACCATGAGAAAATAGTTAAACAGACGATGCCTTTAGCGTTTCGGGGGCGTCCCCTTCCTCGTCGTGTGCATTGTGTTCGGCTGCGATCAAAACATAAATAGCAGGTATTATAAAAAGAGTAAAAATAGTGCCAACGCTCAGACCACCCACTAAAACAAGGCCGATGGAATTACGAGCGGCGGCTCCTGCTCCAGTAACAAGCACCAGAGGAAAGTGTCCAAGAATTGTTGCGGCGGTGGTCATTAAAATAGGTCGAAGACGGATGGTCGCCGCTTCCTTTATCGCATCAACTTTCGAGAATCCCTCTCGCTGAAGAGCGTTGGAAAACTCCACAATTAAAATGCTATTTTTTGCAATCAGTCCGACCAAAGTCACTAAGCCAACTTGAGTGTAGATATTAAAAGTAGTGGTCCAAGAATCAGTAAAAAAGCTGAAGTTCGGAGCAGGCATTTTGAGGAAGGTAAAAATACTCGCTCCAAAAACTGCGAGTGGAACCGACCCAAGTAAAATGATGAACGGATCACGGAAGGAATTGAATTGTGCCGCTAAAACTAGAAACACTATTAAAATTGCCAGTCCAAAGGTGCGAAGAAATTTACTGTTTCCACCCTCTTTACGCAGTTGACGGGATTCGCCCGTGTAATCGATTCCGTAGCTACTCGGAAGGATTTTAGCAGCGGTGTCTTCAAGGAAGGTTAAAGCCGCGTCAATGGTTCTGGTTGTGACGCCAGATAATTTTACAGCATTCATTTGTTGAAACCGATTTAAGCTTCTCGGTTGAACGCTGTCCTCAATGGTGGCTATCGATGCAAGCGGGATCATGTCGCCGTTGGAGCCGCTGATGTATATCGAATTGAGTTGTTCGGGATTGAGTCGATTCTGGCGACTGATTTGTGGAATCACTTTATAACTCCTGCCGTCTAAATTAAAGCGGTTCACGTAGTTGCCGCCAATAGCCGCGCCTAGATCGCGCCCTACTTGTTGAAGATCCAGTCCAAGTTGCGCGATTTTGTCGTGATCTAATTTGATTTCAGATTGATTGAGATCGTACTTTACATCGATTTTTGGTGGGAATGCGAACAATCCACTTTGCGCGGCTTCTCTTTGAATTTGCTGGGCGTAGCCGAGTGCTTTTTCGGTGCTTTCGGTGCTGGCGATAACAAATTCAATGGGGAAATTTCCACCGCCGGGAAGAGCGGCAGGTGCTAACATGAAGCTACTAATCCCTGGTATTTTGTTAGCTTTCATTTGGGATTCTGCAATCACTTCTTTAACAGAGCGCGTTCGCTTCGACCAAGATTTTAAACGCATCCCGCCGAATGCCGATGTAGGCTGTGTAATTTGAAATGTTTGTAAGCATTCAGGCGCCGCACTCCAAATATCATACATCTGCTCAGTGGAATGAACGGTTTGTTCAAGGGTTGAATTTGGTGGCGTATCAAAGACCCCAAAGAGAAAGCCCTGGTCCTCAGCAGGTGCCAATTCACGAGGTGACATCAAGAACATTGGAATCGCGATTAAAAGTAATCCAAACCAGATTGCATACACGCACGGTCTTGCACTCAGCACCACGTCTAAGCTTTGATTATAAATGATGCGCAGCTTTTTAAATTGGGTATTGATAAACTGCGAAAGAGCACCATCCGTGCCCTTAGATTTCAAGATTTGCGACGACATCATGGGCGAAAGCGTCAATGCTACGATCGATGAAACGATCACCGCACCGCTCAAAGTAAGCGCGAACTCTTTGAAATAAGCACCCGTCAGTCCCCCTTGAAGCGCAATCGGTATGTAGACGGCCACCAATACTAAAGTTGTTGCAATAATGGGTCCAATTAACTCCCGTGCCGCAATGCGTGCTGCCGCCAGACGACTCTTCCCTGCACGAATATGGCGTTCAACATTTTCAACCACCACAATAGCGTCATCTACGACAAGACCAACCGATAATACAATTGCCAGAAGTGTGAGCAGATTGAGGCTGAACCCAAAGAGCTGCATCAAGAAGAAGCTCCCAATTAAAGAAATAGGTATGACGATTACAGGAATTGTCACAGCGCGAAGAGAGCCCATAAATATAAAAATTACTAGCACTACGATCGCAAGCGTCTCACTCAAAGTTATGTATACTTCGTCAATTGAGTCTTTAATATATTCGCTCGAATCATAAGCAACTGCAGCTGTCATTCCTTTCGGCAAGGTTTGTTTAATACGCTCTAGCTCATTGCGTACTTCAGCAATTACATTGATTGTATTGGCGTTCGGCAAAATCCATACACCAATAAAAACCGCGCGTTCTCCTGAAAATCGAACATCGATATCGTAGAAATCAGACCCAAGTTCAACTCGGGCAACATCCTTTAAACGAATCAAGGCTTCCCCGTTTTTCTTGAGTACAATGGATTCAAAATCTTCAACAGTTTTTAGATCTGTGTTTGCAGTCATGCTGACCGTGATCAACTGACCTTTTGTTGTTCCGACTCTGGATAGGTAATTATTCTTTTGAATGGCACTGCTCACTAAGGAAGGCGAGACGCCAAGTGCCGCCATTTTATGCGGCTCCAACCATATCCGCATCGCAAAGTTTCGTGCACCTAAAATTTCAGCACGCTGAATTCCATCCACTGCGCTCAGTCGCGGTTGAACCACGCGGGTTAAATAATCTGTGACTTCATTGGCATCTAAAATATCGGAACGAAAACCAAGGTAAGCGGCGCCTATTTGTGAATCAGCAGTTTCAACGGATAGTACGGGAACCTCCGAACCTGCAGGTAAATCACCCCGTGCCTCATCTACCTTAGTACTGATTTCTGAAAGCGCGGTCTTGCCATCATAATTCAATTTCAAATGCGCGTTGACGGTAGAGACGCCTGCCGCGCTCGTGGATTCAATATAATCGATTCCGTCTGCCGCTGCAATCGCGCGTTCGATTGGAGTGGTTATAAAACCGCGAACTAAATCCGCATCCGCACCGACATAAACGGTACTGACCGTGACCACTGCGTTTTCATTTTTAGGGTACTGACGAACATTGAGTGAAAAATAGGACTGAATGCCAGCAATTATGATAACAAGACTTACTACGATCGATAGAACCGGTCGCTTGATAAATAAATCCGTAAATGATGCCGTGTTTTGCATACTATATCAGCTTATATAAGGACGCTTGTTGATTAAGAATCGCTAGGATTCGGCGCGAGTTGCGGATTTAAAGCTTTTGCATCTTGAAGGAGAATCGAGGCATTGGGATAAAGTTTGAAAGCGCCGTCTGTGATAATTCGGTCACCCGCTTCAATGCCTGACAAAATTTCAGTAAAATCGCCGCGTCGTTCCCCTACTTTTATAAAACGTTGTTCCGCAGTCAGTTTACTTGCGTCCTCTGAATTCGACTTAACCACAAATACGGAATTCCCATAGGAAGCATAAACGATCGAAGTTGATGGAATAATCAAAGTAGTACGCGATGCGTTATGCAGGAGTTGTACTTCAACATGCATCCCGCTCGTTAAGATTCTTTCTGGGTTTGGCAAGGTCGCTTGTACCTGCACCATGCGTGTTGCTTGATCAATTTCATTGGTAATTGCAGTCACCGCCCCTTGAACCGTTTTGTTAGGGAAAGCATCGCTGGTAACATTTACCGATAGTCCCTCTGAAAGATAAGCGAGGGCGTCTTGTGGCAAATAAAAATTTACGTAGATCGGATCGGTGTTTTGTAGACTGACGACCGCATCTCCTGCTCGGAGGTATTGTCCTAGTTGAACGCGACGAATTCCTAAGAGTCCATTAAACGGAGCTACGATTGTTTTTTTAGTGATGAGAGATTGAATGCGATTGACCTGCGCCTTCGCGTTATTCGCCTCGGCTAAGGCGAGATCAAATTCTGCTTGTGCGATCGACTTACTGGCAATGAGTTTTCTGAAGCGTTTTAAATTGATATCGGCTAATGTGGCAGATGCTTTTGCGGCAGCGAGTTCTGCTTTTTCAGTACTACTATCTAGGCGCAGTAAAACTGTACCTTTTTTAATTTTTTGACCCGATTCAAAATCGATTGATTGAACCGTACCAGAGAGTTCTGCTGAAAGCGTAACGCCTTTCACTGGGGCAATTGTGCCTACCGCTTTCGATTGGTATGACCATTGAACGCTATCGGCTACTCTTGAGGCAACTGAAATTGGAGGGGGTCCGTTTTCCCCGCCTGATTGCTTAAGCGCATTTATTTGTAGCCACTTAATGCCTATAATTGTTCCAGCAATTCCCACTAGAATTATGACTGTAATAAGGATGCGTTTCCGTTTTGGTTGGCTAGAATTTTCAGACATATTTGTGGAAAGTTACGTTTTAAGAAGTAGAAAGATAAATAATTTAAAGCTGATCAACAAATTCCCGACTCGCGAGTCCGTTCACAGTGCATAAGTTAAGCCAATAAAACCACTCATTATTAAGTACTGTTTGAAGAAGGAATAAAATTCGAATTATTGCAAAGACTTTATTATTAAATTTATCAAATTAGCCCTATTCGGGCAAACGAAATGACTTAGATTTCACCTTTTTGAAAACGAGCGAGGAATGTGATTGTTTCAGACCGTATGAGTTGCCAAGTTGTAGACTTAAGTAATCAAGTATTCATGCAACCGATCATTCTCCAAGGCTCCAACGTTTTATCTCAATTTCGCATCGAGGCTCTTCTTAGCGCGCTAAAGAAATTTCCCAAGCTTTCAAACTTAGCACATATTGATAGCGCACCCGTTTACTTTCTAAAATGTGAGGGTTCTTTAGATTCGCTCACGCTTGATCGTGCTCAAGCCTTATTGAATACGAATGGGGAATTTTCACGGGCGGATGGTTTCTTTGTCACCCCTCGTAAAGGTACGATTTCACCGTGGTCTACAAAGGCTTCCGATATTTTTAGAAATTGCGGACTGAGTTCCGTTCAGCGTGTGGAGCATGGTATGCATTACCGCTTAATTGACACAGACGGTGGAGTCATTGTAACTGAAGCTCTAGGCGATGCGCTCAATAGCTTGCACGACCGCATGACCGAAGCGGTCTATGATGCAATCGATGATTTTTTTGCAGATTTCGAGCCTGCGCGCTACCGTACAGTTCCCCTTATCAAGGAAGGTCTCGCGGCACTCGAACGCGCCAATGTCGACTGGGGTTTGGCTATGAGTAGTGAAGAAATTGATTACTTAGCCAACGCCTATCTCGAAATCGGTCGTGACCCGACGGATGTAGAATTAGTGATGTTTTCGCAGGTAAATTCTGAGCATTGCCGCCATAAGATTTTTAATGCCGATTGGATTGTAGACGGAACTAAGAGTGATCATTCGCTCTTTAAAATGATTCGCAATACTCACGAATTACATCCTCAAGGAGTGATCGTTGCTTATTCCGATAACTCAGGAGTGCTTGAAGGCTCAAAGGGAGATTGGTGGGAGGTGGATCCAGAAAACGCGCATGCCTATCGCAAAACGCCTACCACGCTCGACATTCTATGCAAAGTGGAAACACATAATCACCCGACCGCCATTTCTCCGTTTCCGGGTGCTGCTACAGGTGTCGGTGGCGAGATTCGTGACGAAGGTGCTACGGGTGTCGGTGGTCGCCCAAAGGCAGGTCTCAGCGCTTTTGTAACTTCGCATTTACAAATCCCAGGATATGCCATGCCGTGGGAAGCGGGTTTCCCTGAGCATCCATCTAGAATGGCAACTCCGATCGAAATAATGCTGGAAGGTCCGATTGGAGGTGCTGCATTTGGTAATGAATTTGGTCGTCCGCAGCTCAATGGGTTTTTCCGTACCCTTCAAATTAAGCACGACGGAACGCATCGAGGATACCATAAGCCCATCATGACGGCTGGTGGTATGGGAAATCTAAAACGCGAGCATGTTGCAAAAGATACGATTCCATCAGGGGCTTGCATTATTCAATTAGGAGGTCCTGCCATGAAAATTGGACTCGGTGGAGGCGCGGCTTCTTCAATTGCTGCTGGTAGCCAATCAGAGGCACTCGATTTTGATTCTGTGCAACGCGGCAACCCTGAAATGCAACGGCGTTGTCAACAGGTTATTGACGCTTGCATCGCACTCGGATCTCGAAATCCCATGCTTTCTATTCACGACATTGGTGCTGGCGGTTTATCCAATGGATTACCTGAACTGGTTGAGGAAACGGGTGGAAAATTTCATTTACGAGCGATCCACAATGAGGATCAAAGTATGAGCCCGATGGAAATCTGGTGTAATGAATCGCAAGAGCGGTATGTCCTAGCGATTGCGCCCGAGCATCTCGAGCAATTTGAATCTTTGTGTGAGCGTGAGCGATGCCCGTGCGCATTGGTAGGTCATGCAACCGACGACGGACGCCTTGTGTTGGAAGATAGCCACTTTAAAAATGACCCGATCGATCTTCCGATGGGTGTACTCCTTGGTAAAACTCCTAAATTACTTCGAGACGTCGAACGGATTGTACCGAAATCGACGGTACTCGACACCTCGGCAATTGAATTACCAGAAGCGATTGATCGAATTCTTCGCTTTCCTGCCGTCGCCAATAAAACATTTCTGATTACCATTACCGACCGCAGTATTACGGGTATGGTAGCTCGTGACCAAATGGTTGGTCCATGGCAGACACCGGTTGCGGACGTAGCAGTTACTGCCAGTTCAATGGATACTTATACAGGCGAGGCGATGGCAATGGGTGAGCGCACTCCCCTAGCAATTTTAAACGCACCGGCTTCAGGTCGAATTGCAATTGGCGAGTGTTTGACCAATCTTGCGGCGTCCCAAGTTGGAGCGATTGGGAATATTAAGCTTTCTGCAAATTGGATGGTTGCCGCTGGTGAGGCGGGCGAAGACGCAAATTTATATGATACCGTAAAGGCTGTTGGGATGGAACTTTGCCCAGCTTTAGGAATTTGTATTCCCGTTGGGAAAGATTCCATGTCGATGCGAAGTTCTTGGAAAGATTCAAATGCAGACGGACATACCCAAGTGTCGCCATTAAGCCTGCTGGTGACTGGTTTTTCTTCAGTTCAAGATATACGCAACACCCTGACTCCAGACCTGAAATCTGATAACAGTCATTTGCTTTTGATCGACTTGGGTCGAGGTCGTAAGCGCATGGGAGGAAGCGTGCTTGCGCAGGTTTACAATCAAATGGGTGATGCCGTTCCCGATTTAGATGACCCTGAGCTCTTTCGTAATTTCTTTGATGCGATTCAATCACTGATCGCTGATAAAAAGCTTTTATCGTATCATGATCGTTCGGATGGCGGATTGTTTGTGACGCTAGCAGAAATGGCATTTGCTGGCCGCAAGGGACTTTCTATTGTGCTCGATAAATTGACGGGAGAATCGTCGGAACAAAACGCGGTTTTAGAGGCTTTATTCAACGAAGAATTAGGTGCGGTGATTGAGGTAAACTCTGCTGACCTTGCGGCAGTCACATCCGTTTTGGCTCAACACGGCTTATCGCAACAGACCCATCTGGTGGCGACAACGACGAGCGAAACCGTCATCGATATTTCAAACAATGGAAGCAATGTTTATTCTGCGTCGCTTGAAAGGCTCAACCAAACTTGGTCTGAACTCACGCACCAAATGCAAACGCTTCGCGATCATCCTGAGTGTGCCAAAGAAGAATTCGCCGCACTCTCAGAAACATCTGACGCTGGATTAATAGTCCGTCCTTCGTACGATGCGGAGGCTGAGCGAACTTCCCACCTAGCCCGCTTTAATATTTCTGGGAGTAAGCCCCGTGTCGCGATTCTCCGTGAACAAGGTACCAATGGTCAAAACGAGATGGGCTTTGCCTTTGATCGCGCAGGCTTTGAGTCGATTGACGTTCACATGACCGATCTTCTCAAAGGTGCTGCCTCGCTCAATGAATTTTCTGGAATGGTTGCCTGTGGCGGTTTCTCTTATGGAGATGTCCTCGGCGCAGGTTCGGGTTGGGCAAAATCAATCTTATTCAATGCTGCGCTTAAGGACGCATTTGAGGCATTTTTTGCAAACCCTAATACCTTCAGTCTGGGAGTCTGCAATGGCTGCCAGATGCTTGCCCAGTTAAAAAGTATTATTCCAGGCGCGGAACTTTGGCCTGAATTTGCACGCAATCGATCCGAGCAATTCGAAGCTCGTTACTCAAACGTAGAAGTACTCAAAAGCCCGAGCCTCTTTTTATCAAAAATGGAAGGCTCGATTCTTCCCATTCCAGTTGCTCATGGCGAGGGGCGCGCAGATTTTAGCGGGACTGGGGATTTTGAAGCGTGCAAAGCAAATTATCTAATAGGACTTCGTTACGTTGACTCGAAAGGTCAGCCTAGCATGCGCTATCCCGTTAATCCGAACGGCTCTCCAGATGGATCAACCGCTTTCTGCTCTACCGATGGGCGTGTCACAATCATGATGCCCCACCCTGAACGTTGCTTTAGGTCGGTGCAGATGAGTTATCGACCTCTGGATCAATTCACAGGCGAAGCGGGTCCATGGCTTAAGCTCTTTCAGAACGCTCGCTCTTACTTAGGTTGATTCTTGAGCTAAGCTTCTATTCAGCTTGCTGAATTCTTCTTAAGATGAATCCCTACTGTACTTTCTTATAGTCCTTCTTACGCGCAAATTAGTGTTTCTAATAGTTTTTTATAAATTGGGTTATTTAATCGCTTTTATGATTTTATGACGCAATTAATTTAGTCATATTAATCTAATATACACTAGGTATTG
>CBFHPQ010000002.1:0-128696 GCA_965657865.1 Coraliomargaritaceae bacterium
CCCCTGCTACTGCCTTCGCAAGCAAGGTTTTACCCGTTCCTGGAGGACCGACCATGAGAACGCCTTTAGGAATACGTGGATAAAGCTCCGCCGTCTTTTCTTAGGCGCAAAAGCGAAGCTTAACAATGGAGTCTATGCGGAGTCCGTTTTTGATTTCGCACGTAATGGAAGCAAGAATGACAAGGGAGAAAGAGACTATGCAGTCAATTTTGATAAGGCGGTTATCGGCTATACCTTTGAGAATGGGGTTACAGGAATACTCGGATACCAAAAAGTTCCCTTTGGCTTTGAAGAGACATCTTCTTCATCAAAGCTCCAAACAATTGAGCGCTCTGCCGCCAACCGTTTCTTTGCGGATGATATTGATTTCTCATCTCGTCACATGGGGCTCCATGCCAAAGGCAAGCTTGAGAGCGGCTTTAGTTATGCAGCTGCATTCGTAAATTCCGCACAAGGCGAAGGTTCACGCCTCTTAGGCACTGCGGATGCAAGTAATTATATGGCAGCTTACGGACGCATCCAATGGAAAAAAGACGACCTCTTGGTTGGGCTGGACGCGGGTAAGCAATCCAATAACTCGGCTACGGATTCAGACATTACCGCCTACACAGGGTATGTGAATTATTTGATTAATGATTTCAACCTCCTCGGTGAGTACTTCACTGGTGATATGGGAGACTCTGGGGATGTCGCGGGTTACGCGTTGCGCGCTTCTTACCGTAAAGGAAAGTTCGAGCCCGTCCTTCGTTACTCACACATTAAGGCAGATAGTTTCGTAATTGATACCGATGAGTTGATTCGTCGCGCTCCAAGTGGAGGGACGATCAGTGGCACAGATAATGAAATCAATTCCACTTACCTTGGATTGAATTACTACTACAGCAAAGCTGTTACATTTATGGCAGGTTACGAACAAGCAGAAGCCAATAACGGCGACAATAGCGAGGAGTCGGATGTCGATGGGTTCCGTGCGCGTGTACAAGTCCTTTGGTAAGGATGCACGTTTGAGTACGACTAGAAGATTCAATCCTATAAACCGTATCTGATAGTATACTAGTTAGTTTAAAGCCTGAGGTGCCCATGCGGTGCTTCAGGCTTTTTTGCTTGCAGAAATAGTCTAAGTCGGTGACTTCATCAAATAGGCAAATTTACCAACTTCTCATCTATTTTTTATGTCAGAGTTTTACATGCTTTTAGGGTTCATTTTGGCGGCCTATGCAATTGTCGCAAATGACTCAATTCAAACCCTTGGAACCTTCCTGGCATCCAATAGTAAACGACCGTGGTGGGTACTTTGGCTATGGATTTCGGGGATAATGGTGATAACAGTTAGTTGGGGCTGGTTTGCCAATGGAGGTGACCCCGCCTTCGGGCGCTTAGCAGCCAAGCGTATCGATTTGCCCGCCACCTTTTCATGGCTTTTTGTTCTGCCGCCATTGTGTCTGGTGATTCTCACCCGTATGGGAATCCCCGTTAGTACTTCGCTCCTTGTCTTAACTGGATTTAAAGCTTTGGTAGCGCAACAAAGCGGAGAGGATGCGCGCACCGCGGTTGAACTCTTTAAAACCATGATGCAGAAATCCCTTGTGGGTTATGCCATCGCTTTTATTTTGGGAATGCTAATCGTTTTCTTTGTTCTTCGAGTGATCGAGCGGCGTATTTATAAGGAACAGGAGCTGGGACACGACAACGCGCTCCATCCAGTTTGGTCGGTATTCCAGTGGCTATCGACCGGATTCTTGTGGTCGATGTGGCTTGTTCAGGATCTTGCAAATATTTTTGTATACCTTCCAAGAGAGCTCAGTTGGTGGGGGCTCGCTTTCTCACTCGCGGGGATGGTTCTGCTTCAAGGCTATCTCTTTCGCGAGAAGGGCGGTAAGATTCAGCGCATTGTCACCAAGAAGACGAACACCTTAGATGTGCGCTCCGCTACATTTGTCGACCTCTTGTACGGACTGGTCCTGCTTTTCTTCAAAGTCGATTACATTCCGAAGCTTTTTGAGGTGATGGGCATGGTCGTTCCCTGGCCTCCCAAGATGCCAATGAGCACGACCTGGGTTTTCCTCGGTCTCATTGCCGGGCGTGAAATCGCGTTGGCGCTTATTTTGCGTCATCGCAGCAAGAAACAAGTGCAACGGTTGGTATTTTCTGACGCGGGCAAAGCCTTCTTCGGTTCCGCGATTGCCGTTTTTCTTGCGATGTTTCTTCCGTTACTCGCTTCCATTGCAATTGGCCCAGAGGAGGATTCCGAGATTGAAAGTCCGCCGTCACTGGAGGCTCCGATTGAGCCTTAGCGACTCAATTTGTACGCCCGACTCAAGGCTTGATTTTTAACTGCTTAGAGGGCAGGCTTTTATGAGTCGGCCTCGGAGTGTGGGCGTTCGCTTGTCTTTCGAGATGAGAGGAAAGTCCGGACACCATAGGGCAGAATTCCTCGTGAAAACGGGGGCGCGTTGAGGTAACTCAACGTGACGGATAGTGTCACAGAAAATATACCGCCGCATGCTTGCATGCGGTAAGGGTGAAAAGGGGAGGTAAGAGCTCACCGCTCCAGCGGTAACAATGGAGGCAAGATAAACCCAATTCGGTGCAAGGCAAAATAGGGAATCGGGCGGCCCGTCCTTCGATTCCGGGTATGCCGCACCTCGCTTCGGCGGGGAAGTCGCGCAAGCGGCTTAGATAAATGAGCGCGTCCTGCGCCACTTCGGTGGAGCAGGAACAAAATCCGGCTTACAGCACAAAGGGGCCGACACCTTTTACTGGATTTAAGCGCTTGACAGTCCGCAAACTTATCGCCTTTTTCTTCCCTTCAACTTTCAAACTCATGGCTAACTCAAAAGCAGCTCAAAAATACATTCGTAAAACCGAGACTCGTACGCTCCAAAACCGTCAGGTTAAGAGCCGTCTTAAAACACTTTCTAAGAAGGTGTCCACTGCCGCCGAAGCGGGCGACAAGGACGCATTGGTGGAGGCTACCCGCCAATACACTTCAGCATTAGACAAAGCAGGTAAGACTGGCTTAGTACACGCAAATAAAATTGCACGTCACAAAGCACGTTGCGCAGAGCTCACTTCTGCATAATTGAGAACGTCTCGGACATTATAATTTCGCCCTCGGATTCGCTTGCCGATTCGAGGGTTTTTTGTAGGCATAAATAAAGAGCTGATGACTAACGAATCCAATCCCAACCCATCTAAAGCTGCGGAGGTAGTAAACAAAGCAACTGCAATTGGATTTCCTCCGCCTTATTTAGGAGAGCAAGCGCAACGCCTGCCAGTATTAGCAAGGACTTCAGATTGGATTGCATTGGCAAAACCTGCTGGCGTTGCGATGCGTGAGCATCCCTGGTCGCTTGAGTATCCAAACTTGGACAGCGCTATGAATGATCAGCTCAAGAATGAAAAACCAGAGCTTTTGAGATTAGGCGCTGAATGCTTTGGTTCTATCTACGGCTTGGATCCTGCGTTTAGCGGGGTCGCGCTCTTTGGTTTGAAGCGGGATGCAATCGCGACTTTAAGAGAAGCCTACGGAGATGGACAAATCGAGAGCCGGATTCATTTCATTGCTCGAGACGACGGAGGACCTGAAGAGCGCGTGATCGAGGCACCCCTTTTACCGCATCGCACCCAATCAAAGATGATTCCCTCTTCCGCCAAAGGGAAAAAATGCAAAACCTCCTTTAAACAATTGGATCAAGGGATTTCAGGTTGGGCTTTATGGGAAGCGCGAGTGGGCTACACGCGCCCGCATCAGGTTCGATTGCATGCTGCACTTGCGGATTTGCCGCTAATGGGAGACACCTTGTATCGCGGGCCGGACTCACCAAGCTTAAGTGAACTCGACCGTCGCAAACGCGGCGCGGGAGTGAAGTTTCCAATTTTTGATGGCATCGCAGGGCATCTCGCCTCAGTTCAATTCCTTTCCGATCCAAGCACGCTCAAAATCGAGGCACCGCTACCCAAGCGATTAAAGGCATGCTACAAACGGATGCACCTAAGGCTGATTTAACTGAGATACCTGCGATTCTTGGAAACAAAAAAGCTTTACAGACTCCAATTTTTATGAGTTGTTGGTCGTTTTCCAAAATTTAACAGCTATTCAAATCGTAACGAATCCCATGGGTAACCTTAAAAAGAAACGTCGTCTCAAGATGAACAATCACAAACGCCGCAAGCGTTTGAAATCCAATCGCCACAAGAAGCGCTCTTGGTAAAACGCTGCTACGCATCGAGCGTACAGGAAGGTCGGTACCCACCGCATCATTTACAAACCCAGTCTACGGACTGGGTTTTTTTGTGCCGGTTCTCCCGCGCAACAGGGGGGGACGGGATCCAATAAGTATATTATTTTTACATGTGAATTATTAAAATCTATATTGTAAAAAATCATTGACAGTTCCAGTTTATTATAAAAAGTCGTAAAAACCTCATTTAATAAAAAATAATATATTATGAAAATACAGACAACAATCATATCGTTTCTGCTCATCGCTGGCATCACCGCTAGCTCTGCTCAGAATGCTTACAATTCTTACTTTAAAGCATCTGGTGGGTTTACCGATGCTCAAGGTAAAGGATCTTTACACACCTTACTAAACAGTACGGAAGACTTACAAACAGCGAGCGGCGGACTAGACTTGAAACTAGACAGCTCTTTTATTTTTAGTCTTGAAGGCGGGTTCTACAGTGCTGAAAACTTTAGCTTCGGTTTTGAATATACTGCTGTTAATGCGGATGCATCTGCTAATGGAGTAATCCCTGACCCAGATAATGGATTATTTGCATCGAAGCTCAATACAGCCTTGGGATTGACTGGTCCAGGAAATTTAAATTTTGGAGGAGGCGCTGGTACTCACTTTGAAGAAAAAATTGATTCCGACCGTTTCATGTTCGTTATGAATTATGAGTATGCCTTCAACAACGAGATTACTCTCTTAGTGAACGGTGGATTAGGCATCATGAATGTAGAGCAAAAAATTAAAGTAAGCAAAAGCTTTAATAACGTCACTACTTCACTTATCGATAGCTCCGAAGATAAGACCGTTTTTGCTTATCAAATTGGCATTGGATTGGGGTACACCTTTAATGACGCTTATACTCTTTATGGAGGGGCTCGTTATCTCGCTGCCAGCGATATCGATTTCAAATATGAGGGCTTAGATCTTAAAAAGTACAATCCTGACGTACTCGCTTATGAGTTGGGTTTGAGATATTCTTTCTAAGAATTTTCGATCAATCGTTTGTTTATCTATTTAACGAAGCGCGGTGTTGAAAGACACCGCGCTTTTTTGTTTTAAATTATCCCTTAAATAAGCTGGAGCGTTCAATCCGTCTTTACATTGACAGTGCGGAGGAGTTTAAAATCTGCGATAAAGGGGCCTGCAGGCAGAAGACTGGCGAGTACTAATAAAGCCGAGGTACGGGTCGTCCAAAATCCTTGAAGTTGGCAGATGCCTGCAAGCCCAAGGTAAAGAATCCAAAGTACGCCATGCGCCATCCCAACTTGTTGAACGGCTAGGGGATCGCCCCAAATGTATTTAAGGGGCATTGCGTAGCCTAGCAAAATTAAGAAAGAGAGCCCTTCGAACAGGCCGATTGCGCGCAGTGCTTTGAGAGATGCGCCCATTTTAACTTCCGGGTTTGACGGCTTGGGATCCTTGAAGTTCCGGCGGTAATGCATCGGCAGGGTAAGTCGGGAAACTCAGCTCTGCGAGACTGTGATGCGGAACATCGAAATGAGTCGCTCCATTACTGCGGTCAACAATCACACCCACCGCTACTGGCTCGGCGCCATGTGTCCGGCATTGCGCAAGCGCCTCTACTACGCGACCCCCGCGAGTAATGACATCTTCGACAATTAAAACTTTTTCACCTGCTTCAAATTTGAAATTGCGACGCAACTCTAGCTTGTCGTCTACTTTTTCCAAAAAGATAAAACGCAACCCGAGTTGGCGGGCAACTTCTTGACCAATCACAAGCCCTCCCATTGCGGGGCCTACGACCGTTGTCGCGCCGTAGTCTTTGAGTTGCTCTACAAGGAGCTCAGCGAGACGAGTGACTTTATCCATGTATTGGCAGACTTGTGCGCATTGGAAAAAGTGAGCGCTATGCAGTCCAGACCGCAATAGGAAGTGTCCCTCAAGTAAGGCGCCGCTGCTACGAAAAATATCTATAACTTCATCATTGGGAGTGGTCATGCTGTAAAGACTGGCAAGGGTTTTGTATTCTGTGAAGTGGTAAATTCAGTAATTCCCGATAAAGTTCACTAGATGCTGTATTTTATTGGTAGTGATTGCGTGTACTTGAGCTTGTGATTCTGTAGAAGGAAGCTCTTATTAGGAAGAGTCATTTATTTATGCTTCCCTTATTGCATCGACATATTCTTAAAGAAATTTCGGTTTCGACTGCCTTGGCGATGGGTTTGTTTATCTTCGTCCTTTTAATGGGGAACGCTTTGAGCGACATGCTGGGTTTAGTGGTGGCTGGGAAGCTCGACCTTTTGCTCTTTCTAAAACTGATCGGGCTTTTAATCCCCTACGTCTTTGCGTATGCCTTACCCTTAGCGATGCTAACGGGGACTTTGATGGCGGTGGGTCGACTGGCAGCGCAACGAGAAATCACCGCAATGAAATCGGCAGGGGTGAGCCTCTTGCAAGTGTCGGCGCCGGTGTTTTTATTGTCGGCGCTTGGAGTGGTGTTGGGACTCATTGTTAATCTCCACTATGCCCCACAGTCGCGCGTGGCGTATAAAAACTTAATCGCATCGGCGGTTACTGAAAATCCGTTGAGTTTTATTGAGCCGCGACGTTTTATAAATGAATTTCCAGGGGCGGTGATTTATGCGGGAGAGCGGGAGGGCACTCGTTTAACGGATATCTGGTTTTGGAAATTAAATGAGGCGAAGGAGGTAGAGTTATTCATTCGAGGTCGGACGGGGGACGTTGAATTTAAAGAGCGCGAGAATGCCTTGGTCTTAACTTTGCAAGATGGAACAACCGAGCAACGAGAGACAAATTCTGGCGCGGAGGCGGGCAGCGCGCAGGCAGAGTTCAATATGCTAGATTTTGGGGAGTTGTCCTTCGAATGGTCCTTAGATGCGGTTTTTGGGGGCAACGAACAGCGAGCGATGAAGGTCAAGAATATGACCTTTGCGCAGAAGATGGAGCGTAGGCGAGTGCTACTTGAGGAAGAAGCGCGTACAGGATCGGGCATGTCAAAAGACCGCCTACAAATTCAATTTTATCTTCAGCAAAATTGCGCCTACGCCTTCTCGATATTTTCACTCGCGATTTTTGGCGTCCCTCTAGCGATCCAAGTCGGGCGCAAAGAGAGTTACGCTAATTTTGCGGTAGCGTTGCTCGTGGCTCTTGTTTATTATGTTTTAATGATCGCCGTGAGTTGGATGGAATACCAAGTGGCGTTCCGTCCCGATCTTTTAATTTGGTTACCGAATATCATTTTCCAGTCTCTGGGGCTGTATCTCTTGGTGCGCTCTAATCGTCATTAGGTATGAAAATTCGTGAGCTTGCGGGCCCGTGGGAGGTCGAAAATTTAATTCAGCAGTTTGGATCTCAAAGGCGTGCCTTTATTTTAGATAGCGCGCAATCGAATGACGGTTTAGGGCAGTGGAGCTTTTTTGGAGCCAATCCATTTCAAGAGATTTGTAACGAGAAGGGGCTAGCGGATTTGCGAATGGAGATGCGTTCATATGCGTGTCCACGCTCGGAAACTATTCCCTTCACAGGAGGGGCAGTCGGCTATTTGGCGTATGATTATGGACGCCGTTTAGAGCGGATTCCAGCGCAGGCCGAGGAAGATCGTAAGATCTCAGATTTCTCGTTTGGAATCTATGATGGAGTTGCGGCCTTAAATCATATGACGGGCAATTTATACTTGATTGCGCACGGCATTTGCGGTTCGGAGGCAACGGTTTTGGATGAACTTGAGGCGCTTGTGCGAAGCCAGATGGAATTAAAAAAGGCCGCCGCGCCTGTGCGAGGGCCGTGGGAATGGAATAGCAGTGAGTCTGAATTTAAAGAATCGGTCCGTCGAATAAGGGATTACATTGCGAGCGGGGATGCGTATCAGGTGAATCTTTCGAGGCGAGCACGGTGCCGATTTAAGGGGGATCCGATGCAATTGTACTCCGCGCTTCGGGCAGGGAATCCTGCGCCCTTTAGTGCGTACTTAGATTGCGGAGATTTAAAGGTTTTTTCAACTTCGCCCGAGCAGTTTTTGCAAAAGCGGGGGCAAGATTTAGTGACTCGCCCCATAAAAGGAACGCGTCCGAGAGGGGCAGGGGAAGCGGAAGATGCACAACAAGCCGCAGATTTAGAGCGCTCGGAGAAGGATCGCGCGGAGCTCTTAATGATCGTGGATTTGGAGCGCAATGATTTGGGACGGGTTGCAGAATTTGGCTCGGTGCGAGTGGAGCAACTTTACCATCAGGAGTATTATGCGCGTGTTATGCACCAGACTGCGCAGGTGCGCGCGCGCTTGGCTGCAGGTAAAGATGTGTATGATTGTATTGAGGCTTTGTTCCCGGGGGGCTCAATCACGGGTGCTCCGAAAGTTCGGGCGATGGAAATTATTGAAGAACTCGAACCCACGCGCCGAGGTGTTTACTGCGGTTCAATTGGTTACATCGGGTTTGATGGAGACGCAGAGCTGAACATTGCGATTCGAAGTCTGCAATTGAAAGAAGGGTTTTTAGACTATCAAGTTGGAGGCGGGATTGTATGGGATTCAAACCCCGATGCTGAATTTCAGGAAACGCTCGACAAAGGTCGGGCATTACACGAAACCGTGGAGGCGTTATGTCAGGAATAGTGAAAGTTCAAAAAGGGGATGCCATAAGCTTGCAGGTAAGTGACGGGGTGTTCGCATATGGCGAGGGGCTTTTTGAAACCTTGAAGGTTTCTGACGGGACGCTTTGTTTTTGGGAGGCGCATTGGGCGCGCATGAACGCTTCTGCTTTAGCCTTGGGATTTGAGATGCCCGCGACCAAAAACGATGTCCTCAAAGCACTGAGTGAGCTAGTCCGCTCGGAGGGATTAAATGATGGAATTTTAAAGCTTTCGCTCGTGCGTCAAAATGATGGGTATGTTTTGTATTTGTATTCGCGTTCGTCTTTGACTCCGCTGCCGCAAAAAGTAAGTCTGCAGGTGGAAACGGAAACGCAGCTGAATGCGAATTCTGTGTTAGCGGGTCATAAATCTCATAATTATATGGAGGCGATGACTTTGTGGCGACGCGCACACGCAGATGGATTTTACGACTGCCTTCGTTTTAACGGTAAGGGGCATTTAGCGGAGGCATGTGTATCCAATATCTTTTTTATTAAAGGGGGCATGCTTTGTACTCCGTCGCTCGCTACTGGGATTCTTCCTGGGGTGGCTCGGGACGCAATCTTAACGCTTGCTGCTCAAAATAAACGAACGATTCGAGAAGGGGAATTTATTCTTTCCGATTTAGAGGATGCGGAAGCGGTATTTTTAACGAATTCGGTGACGGGAGTGGTGCCCGTGGCTACGATTTTAAATACCTATGAAAGCTCGGGTGAGTCTGAGGATCTTTTAGGTGAATTATGCGCCCAATTTGCCATAGTTGAGAAAGCAAATTCTATAAAATTATAATTTTAAAATGCCAACCGCTGAAACATTTTCCACGCAACGCAGTGATCTTTCGCTTTGTGGACGCACTCACCTAGTGGGAGTTTTGAACCTCACTCCCGATTCTTTTTCGGATGGGGGTGACTTTGTGGATATGGAGGCTGCCAAGGCGCATTTGCATGCGATGGTTTCAGAGGGGGCGACAATTATTGATATCGGGGGTGAGTCGACTCGTCCCGGATTTGCGCCGGTTTCGGATGCAGAGGAATTGCGCCGAGTGGTGCCGTTTATTGAATCGATTCGCAAGGAGACGGAGGTCCTGATTTCGGTCGATACTTCAAAAAGTGTGGTCGCGCAAGCGGCACTCGAGGCGGGGGCAGATATTATCAACGACATATGGGGTGCGCAGGGAGACCCCGCAATGGCAGAGGTGATCGGAGCTCAGGGTGCAGCATGTATTTTGATGCATAACCGCGCGCCTGAGGCGGCTGGTAGTGAGGGTCTGGTGGATGCGATTTTAAAGTTTTGGGAACGTTCAGTGGAAACTGTGCTCAAAGCGGGAGTGAACCCACAATCCATCATTTTAGATCCGGGACTCGGCTTTGGAAAAAGTTATGAAGATAATTGGGAAGTGATGCGTGCAATTCATCGTTTGAAAGCAGAGGCAGGGTATCCGCTTTTGATCGGGGCATCGAGAAAATCGATGTTGGCACGCTTGCTAGAAATAGAAGACCCTAAGGCGCGCTTGAGCGGGACTTTAGGGACGACCGCATGGTCGGTTCAGGCTGGCATTCCTTTTATTAGAGTGCACGATGTGCGAGAAAATCGCGAGTGCGCAACCGTTATTCAACATTGTTTAAATCATGCAGGAAACACAGATAACACTTAAGGAATTAGAACTGTATGCCTATCATGGGGTGCTTCCAGCGGAGGCAGAACTCGGGCAACGGTTCTCCATCGACGTACAGCTGAATCTTTCGAAGGGAACCGAGTTCCCAAAGGATGTAGTTGAAGAAACTGTCAACTATGTAGCGGTCTATGAGTTGGTGGAGAAAGTCTTTACGGGTTCTCGTTATAATTTGATCGAGCATGCGGCTCAAGTGATTGCGGATGCGGTGCTTTCAAATTTTGAGAGAGTGGAGAAAGTACAAGTGGTCGTTCGCAAGCCTTCGGTACCAGTTCCCTGTATTTGTGACTATTTCTCAGCCGAGGTAACGCGCTGCCGATGAAGCGAGTCTTTATTGCGTTTGGCAGTAATGTCGGCGACCGGCTAGGCACGATGCGCACGGCTTTAAAAATGTTGGAGGAGTGCGATGCGGTAGAGTTTGTTGCGTCGAGCCCAGTTTACTCAAATCGAGCAATCGGGATGGGGGATGCCGAGCCATTTCTAAACGCAGTACTAGAGTTTGCTACCGAAATGGAGCCAGAGGCGCTTCTTGAATTTTGTCTAAAGATTGAAACTGCGCTTGGACGTGTCCCTTCCTCGCATTGGATTTCAAGAACGATTGATTTGGATTTGTTGTTTTACGAGGGGATTCGCCAAACAAATGAGCGTTTAACGCTTCCGCATCCTCGGATTGAGGAGCGTGATTTTGTCGCGCAACCACTCTGCGATTTGGATGCCGATTTAGAGGTAAATGGGCAGACTCTTAAGCAAATTGTTGAAGCGTTGCCTTCGATTGAATTGGAATTGTTTGCGGAGCAGATTTAAGCAGACTTAAATTTTAAATCTATGAAACCAGAAATTGAAATCGAATATTGTCCGGGGTGTCGTTGGCTGATGCGCGCTGCTTGGACTGCTCAAGAGTTGCTGACAACATTTGAGTCAGATCTTGGGGGGATCGCATTGCGTCCTTCTGAAGTGAGCGGTCGTTTTGTGGTTCGGGTTAACAAAAAAGTGTTATGGGATCGTAAACTCAAAGAGCGGTTTCCAGAGATGAAAGAACTTAAGCAATTGGTGCGAGATGTAATCGCGCCTGAACGTGACCTTGGGCACAGCGATACAAAGGATACAGGTAAGGATGCCTAGCTCGACAACTGATGCAATGTTGAGTGCTGCCAAAGCCCTGTCTGAAGGCGTGGAAACATTAGCATTTAGCTCTCCCACAGAGGTGGTTTATAATCCATTGCGCTATGCTTGGGAGGCGCATGCGCTCTACATAAAAAAACACGCTCAGAATAAGAAAAAAGTAATTTTTCTTGGGATGAATCCGGGTCCGTATGGAATGGCGCAATGCGGGGTTCCTTTTGGTGAAATTGAACTGGTCCGCGATTGGGTTGGAGTGGAAGCACCGATTGCGCATCCTGAGGAAGAGCATCCCAAGCGACCCATCGAGGGTTTTGCGTGTACGCGTAGTGAAGTTAGCGGGCGGCGCTTATGGGGAGCATTCAAGGAACGATATGGCACCGCAGAGGCATTTTTTAAAGATCATTTCGTCGCTAATTACTGTCCGCTTGTATTCATGGAGGCCTCTGGAAAGAATCGAACTCCAGACAAACTGCCAGCTGCCGAGACTGAGGCGCTTCAAGCCTTCTGTGATGCGCATTTGCGTGCTGTGGCTGAGGCTTTAGAGCCTGAATGGGTTATTGGAGTGGGTGCCTTTGCCGAGGCTCGTGCTCAAAAGGCGCTCGTTAATATGGATATTAAGGTGGGGCGAATTCTGCATCCGAGTCCAGCGAGCCCTGCCGCGAATCGTGGTTGGGCGGAACAAGCGACTCGACAACTCGAAGCGCTTAAGGTTTGGTCGTCCTAGTTAATTTCATCGATTCGAGTTTAAATTTGTCAAAATTAAGTTAATAATAGTTAATAATTAAACACACATGCAACTAACGCTATTAAAATCCAAGTTACTCCGTGCTGAAGTAACTGACCGAGCTCTCCACTATGAGGGGAGCCTAGCGATTGATGCAGGTTTCATGAAAGCAGTTGGATTGCTTCCATATGAGAAAATTTTAGTCGCTAACATTGCAAATGGTGAGCGTTTTGAAACCTATGCGATCGAAGCTCCAGAGGGGTCACAAACAATTGCCTTAAACGGGGCAGCCGCGCACAAAGGGATGATAGGTGATTTACTCGTAATTATGTCCTTTGCAAATTGCACGCCCGAAGAGGCTGCAAATTGGAAGCCGAAAGTTATTCTGCTTTCGGAGGGCAACAAAAGTTTTGAGCTTAAGGATAAGGTGCTTGTAGCTGAAAACGTAACGTATTCTTAGACGGTTTGGTGAAATTAAATACCGATACGAAAAATTTGTCTCATACTCGGCAACGAGATGCTATTTTTTCGGTTCTAAAAGAGGCGCGTCGTCCCCTCACTCGTTCTGAGATTCTTGAGCTTGGGCGAAAGCAAGTCCCGCGACTGGGATCTGCTACAGTCGATCGCGCTATTCGTGAATTTACTGAGCTTAATAAAATAGTTGGAGTGCATTACCCAGGACAGCCCAAGCGTTACGAGTTACCTTCAAGTAAAGAGCACCCGCATTTCATTTGCCGTAGATGCAGTCGTTTATTTGATTTGGAGGGAGTAATGGAACTTCCCGAAGTGGATGTGCCTGCGGGTTTTATCATCAATGGCGGCGAGATTGTTTACTCAGGTTTTTGTGCCGCCTGTAATGACAAAGCATGATGCTTCCCTTTAGATCTTTTAGGAAAGTAATCCTATCTCTAGCATGTGTTTGGGTATCGATTTGTTTGCCGCTCGTTGCTATTGCCAAAGATTTTATGGAGCAGGGCGCACGAGTGGTATCGCTGTCTCCTTATTTGACAGAGGCAATTAATGCACTTGATGGAAATTCCTTTTTAGTGGGACAAACAATTTATTGTAGGGATTTAGATTCTCAGAAAAAAGTTCGGTCAGTTGGTGGAATTGATGTACCTAATATCGAGCTTATTTTATCGCTGAAGCCTACTTTAGTGATGGCATCGAATTTGACGACTGAAGAAACGCTTTCACGTCTAGAGCGTTTTGGGGTTACGGTCGAACGCTTCAACACAACGAGTCTAGAGGACATTCTTACGGTTTATAAGCGAGTCGGTCATTTATTGGGTAAGCAAACAAAGGCAAACGATGCAGTCACCACATTCAGGGAGGCGCTTACAAATGCCGAAGCATTAAAGCGCACAAACCCAAGCAAACGCCCGAAGGCGTGCTTTTTATTTGGTTTTGAAGCGCCGATTTTCAGCGCGGGCAAGAAGACTTATGTGAGTGAATTGATTGAGTTGGCAGGTTTCACAAATATTGCGAATCACGCGAAATCACCCTGGCCGCAATTGAATAATGAATGGCTAATTGAGGCGGACCCAGAGGTCATTTTTATTACACAGAGGAAGTCAAGCGAATCGCTTGAGCAATTAATCAAGCGGCTTCAGCGCACACTCCCTTGGTCGCACATCGCGGCGGTGCAAGCCGCGCGTGTCTATGAAATTCCTGAGGGGGTATTTGCGAATCCGAGCGCGCAGACCCTTAGGGCTTTGCCCTTTTTATCAAAGGTATGGCTTGCGTATCCTTAAGTCCTGATTCTTTCTCCAATCAAAATTTTACACCATGGAATTAAATAAAGACACCGCTATCCTCGAACGCCTAGACGCGATTGAAACCTTACTCCCTTCTTTGGAGACGTTTCTTCTTGAATTACAAAGCGGGGATTTTGGAGTGGTGACTAAAACAAACGCATTTGATTTGGTTACCGAAGGAGATGTGGCGTGTGAATCCAAGTTAACAGAATTCATCACGAAACAGTTTCCAGAAGATGGAATTATTGGTGAAGAAAGTGGGGGTGTGACGCCAAGTGCAGAGGATGCGTTTTGTTGGATTCTAGACCCCATTGATGGAACGACAAACTTTGCCAATCGAATTCACATGTGGGGCATCTCGGTGGGTTTAACCTATGGGGGCGTTCCAGTGGGCGGGGTAGTCTCGGCGCCAGCTCTGGGGTTACGCTATCGAGCAGCGGAAGGTAAGGGCGCCACATGTAACGGGAAAGCGATTGCGGTGAACACGAAGGAGCCTTTAGGGCAAGCGGTGGTTGTGACTGGCTTTCCTTACGACCGCGCTCGCCGTGCGGAGCCGCTTAGCAAAGCGTTGGCAAATATTCTTCGATCAGCTGGGGGAGTTAGGCGCCTGGGCGCAGCTTCGTTAGATTTTTGTTTTGTCGCCGATGCTCGTTTTGCAGGTTATTATGAAATTTTATTAAAACCTTGGGATGCGGCAGCTGGAGTGGTCATCGCGCAAGAAGCAGGGGCAAAGCTTACAAACATGGAGGGTGGGCCGCTCAATATTTTTGAAAATAAAGGGACAGTTGTCACGAATGGCTTGATTCACGAGGAGCTGCTCGTTCAGATTAGCCCAATGCTGGATGCGCTTGCGGTGGGAGATCCCCCAGAGTAGCGTTTCGTACTTTAAGTTTTCCATTCTTGACCTTTTAGGGATGAATTGCTGTCTTTAGCATTTTACTGCGGGTATAGTTTAGCGGTAAAACCCCTGCCTTCCAAGCAGGTGTCGTCGGTTCGATTCCGTCTACCCGCACCATTGCTTTTCGTTGCAGGGCAATTTTTCTCAGCGCAGGTACGGTTCAATTACTACTTAAATTTTATTTATTGTTTATGATACGAACTTTAGGACGCCTTTCTTTGGGATTCATCTATGAATTTGGCGATGGGACTTTGTTTTCCCTGCGCTCATTTTTTGGGTTCACTCGTCAAAAAAGACGGACCCTTAAATTGATTACTGCGATTCATGAAGTTGGAGTTCGCTGCGTGCCGATTGTGTTAACGGTAGGGTTGTTTACTGGATTGGTGATGGGGCTTCAGTTGTATTACACTTTGTCGCGCCTGGGTGCGGAAGCGGCGCTGGGAGATGCCGTTGGGTTATCTATTGTGCGTGAATTGGGGCCAGTGTTAACTGCGCTTATGATTGTGGGGCAGTCGGGTTCTGCGATGACATCGGAATTAGGGATTCAACGAAATGATGAGCAGATTGACGCATTGCAGACTATGGGAATTGACGCGGCAGGTTATTTAGTGGGGCCGCGCTTGTGGGCTGCGTTGTTTTGTTTTCCTGTTCTCACCGCGTTCTTTGATTTAATCGGGGTCTTTGGTGGTTATTTAACGGGGTCGGTGTTATTAAATGTGGATGCGGGAGTCTACTGGAATCATGTTTACGAGAGCATTTCCTGGGCGGACGTTCGCGGGGGGCTCGTTAAGGCAGTTTGTTTTGGCGCCTTGACAATATCTATTTGCACGTATCGAGGATTTTTTACGCATTTGAAATCGAGCCTACGGGGCGTTCGGGGCGTGAGTGAATCTGCGACTCGTGCGGTGGTTTATTCAAGCGTAGGGGTCTTGGCGGCAGATTATTTAATCACTTCCTTTTTAATATAATTGGTAATGTCAGAAACATTTTTACAGATTAAAGGATTGAAAAAGCATTTTGGTACTAAACGAGTGCTGGATGGTATTGATTTGGAAATCCCAAAGGCCTCAGTGACAACGGTGATTGGCAAAAGTGGAATTGGTAAATCGGTTTTATTGAAATGTATCGCAAATTTGCTCACGCCCGATGCGGGTGAAATTTTACTCGAAGGGGTCCCGATTCGAGACAGTCGTAGCCTTGTGGGAGAGGACAAAGGTTTTACTTTCAGCTACATGTTCCAAAACAATGCGCTTTTTGATTCGCTTACCGCATTTGAAAATATTGCGCTTCCTTTGCGTGAGTCGAAGGGGATCACCAAAGAGTCTGCCGATGGTAAGGTTGAGGCGCTTTTAAAACAGCTAGAGCTCTCAGACGCGAGTGAGCGCTATCCTGCGGAACTTTCTGGAGGCATGCAAAAACGGGTTGCCTTGGCGCGTGCTTTAATTACGAATCCAGAAGTTGTATTATTTGATGAACCGACCACAGGATTGGATCCTGAGCGTAAATTTGGGGTCTTTGATATGATTGCTGATTATCGTGAACGGTTTGGGTTTACGGCTTTGCTAGTTAGCCATGACATTCCAGAAGTTTTTGAAATCAGTGATCAAGTCGCTTGGCTGGATGAGGGTGCTATTCGATTTTTCGGGAGTCCAGATGGATTGCCGGCAGACTCTGCGCGCTCGTGGTCTGGACTTTTAGAAAACCAAGCCAATCTTTCTTAGAAATTTAGAAAATTATAAATTATGCAAAATCGTAATATTGAATATCTTGTAGGTACTTTTGTTTTAGTCGGAATCGTAGCGGTGTTATATCTGGCGATTCAAATCGGTAGTGCACGATTAGTGGGCGGAGATACCTATCAATTGACGGCTCAGTTTTCGAGCGCAGCAGGAGTCAATCCTGGTAGCCGGATTGAAATCGCGGGGGTGCGAGTGGGTACGGTTAAAAGTATTGAGCTAAACTCTAGTTTCTACGCTTTAGTAACTTTGGAACTTCCCAATTCAATCGAAGTGGATGCAGATACAATTGCTTCCGTTAAAACTGCAGGTTTGATTGGCGATCGTTTTATTGAACTGAGCCCGGGCGGGTCGGATCTCATGCTAGCAGATGGAGATGAAATTTTTGATACCGAGTCTGCAATGGATATCGAAGATTTAATCAGTCGTTTTGCGATGGGGGGTCTTGACGGAGGCAGTAAGTAATTTCATAAGGATATTATGCTTAGATACGTTTCATTGTGTATTTTTACATTTTTTAGCATCTTTGGTTTATACGCGGAGCCTGATAAATCTCCAGTTTTGGTGCTGCAAGGGTCGGTAGACAAAGCGTTAGATGCACTGTACGCGCCTGAAAATATTAACAAGAGTACGGAAGCAAAACGTGATCTTGTCCGGCTTGCATTTGAAGCGAATTATGACTTAGACATTGTTATACGTCGTGCCATTGGGCGCAATTGGCGTCGTCTGAGCGAAGACGAGCAGGTGGAGGTTTTAGAACTCATTAAGCAGGTTGTCCTCAAGGCATATATTGACGGAATGAATGGCAAAGCGATGCCCATACTTGCTTATGGGGAGGTAGTTGAGATTGCATCGAATCGCATCGAAGTGCCGTCGACTGTTGAGTTTGATGGACGTCTCGTTCATTTAAAATACCGATTAGCGCAGATGCAATCAGGGTGGCAAATTTATGATTTAGTGGCAGAAGAGATTAGTTTAGTTTCAAACTACCGGCAGCAGTTTGATGCGCACTTCCGTCGCGGTACGGGCTCTGAATTAATCGAAAAACTAAAGGAGTTACTACAACGTGAAAAACTTGAACCCAACACTTCGCTTTAATCTAACTGCAGTCGTTCTTGCGGCGGCTTTATTATTCACGGGTCTTTTGGCGTCTGGGGCTGGTGATTTTGTCACACTTGACGATCTCTTTGATGATGAGATTGGGGCAACGGGTCCTAAAATCAGCGATCCACTTGAGCCGATCAATCGTGTAGTTTTTCATTTTAATGATTTTTTGTTCTTGTGGGTGATGCAACCAATCGCAGAGACTTACAAAATTGTTACTCCAGATCCAATTGAGTCGAGCCTCACTAATTTCTTTAATAATTTAGCGTTCCCAAAACGGTTTGTAGCCAATCTTGCCCAAGGGAAATGGGAAGGCGCGTACGTTGAAACGGGACGTTTTTTAGTTAATTCTACGGTTGGCTTAGGTGGCATTAAACGCCCTGCAGACTCAATTGAAATGCTAAAGCCAATTGAAAATGAGGATATGGGGCAGGCTCTGGGTGCGCTAGGAATCGGACATGGCCCGTATTTGATACTTCCAGTTTTTGGCCCATCTTCAGCGAGAGATTTTGCGGGGTTTATGGGCGACCGTGCTGTGGATCCGTTTAAGTATCCGTTTATACAAGTCGATGATTGGAAACTGCGTACAGGTTATGGTGTGGGTGGAATAATTGTAAAAAGCCCGACGATAGTAAAGACGTACCGCCAAATGAAAATGGGCTCGCTGGATTCCTATGTCGCTCTGCGCAACGGATACTTTCAATACCGTAAAGCAGCGGTCGAAGACTAGTCGCTTTGTGTTAAGAAAAAGCGTCTAAAATTTGCATCGATTCTCTGGGCAAGATTTACCACATCAAGCTTTCTTATATTCGCAACTGCTTGGTAGGTTTGCTTCAAGTTTGCGGGATGGTTTAAGTGCTTGAACGGGGCTTCAAAAGAAAATTCCTGAAGTGCTGCCGGCGGTAATCTAAAGGGCGCATCTGTTTCGAGGAAGAGTCGATCACCTGGAATGGCTATGATTGTTTCCGCGACTTTAGGGTGCTGTAATTGACTGCTGTTGAATGAAAAATGTGAGCCCAGCGCGACGAGCTCGTCGACGAGTTCGAGCGGTCCAGCGTATGCGTGGAGATGGAATCCTCGTGCAGGGAGGTTCTTAGAACGTAGACTGTCAAGGAGCGCACCCGTCGCATTGACCGCGTGAATGCTGACAGGCAGGTTGTTCTGTGCAGCAAATTCTAACTGAAATTCAAATGCGGGCATTTGTTTATCAAGTGTCGGCCGAGCATTCGATCGGTCTAATCCAATTTCGCCAACAACTTGCGCGCCATTATCGAAGGCCTTCACAAAGGGCGATTGCCAGTCAGCAGGCGCATCATCCACGTACCAAGGATGTAATCCGATGGCAGGAACGGCATTGGGATAGGCTGCGCAAAATTCGAGTACGTCTGCCCACTCTTCAGTGTGAGTGGCATTCACTATACTGTGTTTAATGCCGACTATGCCGGTAGTTGAAAGGAAGTTGGAGAGGACTTCGCTGAGCGAAGCGTGTGCCAAATGATTGTGCGCGTCATGTAGCGGAACAGGCATTTGATGGGACACGTGCTTTAATTTTCGACAGAGCAGGAGTGTGCGAATCGTTGCACATATTCAACAATACGACTCAGGCCATTTCTACGGTTAGGTGAGAGGTGTTGAGTGATTCCTACTTCGCTTAGAAAGCTAGCATCGTTGGCAATGATTTCCTTGGGAGGGCTATCGCTGTAAAATTCGCACAAGAGACTCGCAATACCTTTAACGATCGCGGAATCAGATTCAGACTGAAAAAAGCAGTGTCCGTCTTTAAACTCAGGCACGACCCACAATTGCGACATGCAGCCCTCAATCTTAAACTGATCGATACGCAAATCATCGCTCAAAGATTGCGATTGTTTACCGCATTCCACCAAATACCCCAAACGTTCATACGCATCCGGAATTAATTGGAGCGTTTCTACAAGGGTGCTTTGTTTGTCGTTTAGTTTCATAGATCCTAATTTCTATATCTACGCCTACAACCGAGAAAGTCAAACGACGGTTGCATAAGTGATAGTCAGACAAAAAAAGCCCGACCTTGTGGGGTCGGGCTTGTAAAATGTATCAATGAACGTGGCTTTAGATCTTTAGCTTACCGCCGTAGATTGCATTGTCACCAAGTTCCTCTTCGATGCGAAGGAGTTGGTTGTATTTTGCAATACGGTCGGAGCGACTGAGCGAACCGGTCTTGATTTGTCCACAGTTGGTAGCAACTGCGATGTCCGCAATTGTGGCATCTTCAGTTTCACCTGAGCGGTGGGAAAGAACCGAAGTATAGCCTGCTTCTTTTGCCATCTCAACGGCATCTAAAGTCTCGGTAAGCGAACCAATTTGATTCACCTTAACAAGAATTGAGTTTGCTGTTTGAGTATCGATGCCCTTCTTCAGGAATTTAGTATTGGTTACAAAAAGATCGTCTCCGACAAGCTGAGTCTTATCGCCAATGGCATCGGTAAGCTTCTTCCAGCCGTCCCAGTCATTTTCGTCGCAGCCATCTTCGATGGAGACGATGGGGAACTTCTTCTGAAGGTCTTGGTAAAACTCAACCATTTGCTTGGCGTTGCGTTTCGAGCCGTCAGATTTCTTAAAAATATATTTCTTAGTCTTCGAATCGTAGAATTCAGAGGAAGCGACATCGAGCGCGAAGAAAATATCTTTTCCAAGTTTGTATCCTGCTTTTTTAACCGCCAAGGCGATGACTTCAAGAGCTGCTTCGTTAGATTCTAAAACGGGAGCAAATCCGCCTTCGTCACCCACTGCAGTGGAGAGTCCTTTGCTCTTAAGAACACTCTTAAGGGCGTGGAAGATTTCGCACCCCATGCGTAAAGCTTCGCGGAAAGTTTTCGCGCCTTTTGGCATGATCATAAATTCTTGAATATCGATGGGGGCGTCGGAGTGGGCACCGCCATTCATGATATTCATCATTGGTACGGGTAGAACTTTTGCATTGGTCCCGCCAATATATTTGTAGAGGGGTAGCCCAAGTGCTTCAGCTGCAGCTTTTGCAGTTGCAAGGGAAACTCCAAGAATTGCATTTGCCCCAAGATTTTTCTTAGTAGCAGTTCCGTCGAGCGCAATCATGGTTTGGTCGATGGTCACTTGATCGCATGCGTCGAGCCCCACCAATTCAGGCGCGATGAGAGTGTCTACATTATCGACAGCCTTGAGTACACCTTTCCCAAGGTAACGTTTTTTCGGGTTTGTGCCCTTTGCGAATGCAGAAGCCGGTACGGACCCATCGCGCAATTCAACGGCTTCGTTAACGCCCGTGCTGGCGCCTGAAGGCACAGCAGCGCGACCAATGATGCCGGAATCGAGTTCAACGTCGACCTCAACAGTAGGATTGCCGCGTGAGTCAATGACTTCACGAGCGCGGATATCTGTTATATAAGTACTCATAATAAAATTTAGTGTTTTAGTTTTGTGTGTGCTCTCGGGGGAGTGTCAATGTTTGAGAAGTAAAACTATTGTAACTGTTGTGCGTAAGAGGCGAGGCGTTGTTGAAGTTGGATCGCTTGGGTAAAGCCATTAACTTGTTTGGTGTAGGCATTAAAATCCTCGATACGTTTTTCGGAGAATGCTGAAACTGCTAGGTAGTAGGCGGCTTCTGCTCGGATAGACTCACTTGCAGTTGGATTCGCGGCAAGCGCTTCTAAAATCTCGGTAGCAGCGGCGGCATCTTCAAGTTTAAATTGAGAAAAGGCGGCTCCGAGTTGCGCGCGACCAGCCAGCGGAGTCTCAGTAAGGTTTTGTTGTGCTTGAGTGTAAAACTGAAGCGCTTTTTCAAACTCGCCGGCTTCAAATGCTTGATCCGCAACTTTCAAAGCAGCAAAACTTCCAAGTTTAAGTGTGGAATGTGAATCGGCAAAAGTTTCCAAGTCTTCAGCTTCTGCGGCAGCTTGATATTCGCTTACTTGTTTTTGAAGCGCATAGTCTTTGTAGATGCGCGTGCCATTAAAGCCTACGATTACGAAGACTAAAATCGCAATACAGGTGATCACAAATCCTTTGTTCTCGAGCCAATACATGGAGATGCGATCCTCGATTGCAATCTCCGCCGACTCATCGGCGTCGATAAGGTTGCGTTCATCAACATTGAGCGGTTCGGCCTCTTTTTGGTGCGCTTTATTTTTTCTGTGCTGTGGGCGTTTCATAAATTCGGGGGTTATTTTGATTTAATCAAATACGACTGTCTTGTTATTATATACGAGAATACGGTTGTCTAGGTGAAGTCGAATTGCGTGCGCAAAGACTGATTTTTCTAAATCACGCCCTTTGCGGACGAGTGAGTTCACGGAGTTACGGTGATTGATTCGGGTAACGTCTTGATGGATTATGGGGCCTTCGTCAAGGTCTGCAGTCGCGTAGTGTGCAGTTGCTCCAATCAGTTTAACACCGCGTTGGTGCGCTTGGTGGTAGGGTTTGCCGCCTGCAAAGGCAGGCAAAAAAGAATGATGAATATTTATAACAGGGCAGGCGACCTGCTTTAAAAATTCATTTGAAAGAACCTGCATATAGCGCGCCATCACGATACATGAAGCGCCATTTTCGGAGAGAACCTTTAGCTGCTCAGATTCGGCCTCAGTTTTATTTTCTGAGCTGACTGGGATGTGATAGAACGGGATCCCGTATTTTTCGGCATCGGGTGCCAAGGTTTCGTGATTAGAAATAATGCAACTCAATTGACCTGCCATCTCTCTAGCACGGAAGCGGAGGATGGTATCGTGAAAACAGTGATCAATTTTAGAAACAAAAAGCGCAACCTTAGGACGGTCGGAGCTTAAAGCGACTTGAACGGTCATTCCTAATTCCTGAGATGCAAAATTTTCAAATGCTTGGGCCTCTTCCTTGGCGTCTCCAGAGGTCGACCATTCCACTCGCTGGAAGAAAATATTAGCTTCAAGATCTTTGTGTTGGTCAGCGTGGTGAATATTGCTACCTCGAAGGAAGATCCAGCTAGAGACCCTAGAGACCAAGCCTGGTTGATCAGGTCCGTAAAGGAGCGCTATGATGGTGGGCTTGGTTTCCATGAACGTTAAAGTGGTCGCTTAGTGACATTCGCTCGAATAACTTTGAATGGAACGAACTTCATACCCTTTCTCGCGGAGGCTTCGAATCCCATCCACTGCAGCAGCGGCTGCCGAGATTGTCGTCATGATACAAACATTGTGTTTGATTGCTTCGGAACGGATTAAGTTTTCGTTCTGTCTTGGGACGGTTCCTTGGGGGGTGTTAATAATTAAAGAGACTTTTCCATTTTTGATGAGATCGATAACGTTCGGGCGACCTTCGCTGAGGCGATAGACTTCTTTAACAGAAATGCCATTTTTCTTAAGAAGCGCGCCTGTGCCTGCGGTGGAAATAATCCCAAACCCAAGTTCGCTCAAAGCACGCGCGATTTCTACTGCACGTTCTTTGTCGCGGTCTTTTACCGAAATGAAGACGTCCCCTGAGTCAGGGAGACTTGGTTTTGCTGCCATTTGAGATTTAGCAAAAGCAACTCCAAGGTCTTTATCAATTCCCATCACTTCACCCGTGCTTCGCATTTCAGGGCTCAGCATAATGGGTGCGCCCGGGAAACGATTGAACGGGAAAACAGATTCTTTGACTGCCCAATACGGTGGAATGATTTCTTGGGTCAATCCCAAGTCAGTTAATTTTTCTCCTGCCATGACGCGAGAAGCCAGTTTTGCGAGCGGAACTCCAATTGCTTTAGAAACAAAGGGTACTGTTCTCGATGCGCGCGGATTGACTTCTATAATAAAGAGTTCGTCATCCTTAATCGCGTATTGCACGTTCATGAGACCCACGACCTGAAGTTCACGAGCGAGGGCATAGGTTGCAGTGCGAACTTTCTCGAGCATGGATTGTGGAATCGAATGCGGAGGCATGACCATCGCCGCGTCACCAGAGTGAACCCCTGCGAATTCAACGTGTTGAAGAATGCCTCCAATCACAGAGGTCTCTCCGTCTGAAATACAATCTACATCGAGTTCGAAGGCATCTTCAAGGAATTGATCGAGCAGCACAGGCTTGCCGGGGGCGACGTCAAAAACATCGCGCACGATTTCTTTCATCTCGTTGACATCGTAAACGATAAACATTCCGCGTCCGCCAAGAACAAAGGAAGGGCGGAGGAGAATAGGGAACCCGATTTCACCCGCCAACTCGTAGGCTTGCTCCTGAGAGTGAGCGATCCGATTTTTAGGTTGCTTGAGTTCGATGCGATCGAGAATCGTACGGAAAATGTCGCGGTCTTCGGCGGCATCAATCATAGACGGGGACGTTCCGATGATATTCACGCCATGTGCTTCGAGCGAGGAGGCAAGATTGAGCGGGGTCTGTCCACCGAATTGAACAATCACGCCGTCACATTTTTCTTGATTATAAATTTCGAGGACGTCCTCAAGGGTGAGCGGTTCAAAGAACAGTTTATCGGAGGTGTCGTAATCCGTTGATACCGTTTCGGGATTTGAATTCACCATAACAGTTTCATATCCCGCTTCGCGCAGGGCAAAGGAAGCGTGCACACAGCAGTAATCAAATTCGATTCCCTGTCCGATCCGATTTGGACCCCCGCCCAAAATCATGATCTTTTTCTTGTCGCTTTGAGTGATTTCATTTTCTGCTCCGTACGAGGAGTAGAAGTATGGAGTAAATGCTTGGAACTCAGCGGCACAGGTATCCACTAAACGGTATTGCGTCTCGATGCCGAGGGCTTCGCGTTTTTTGCGGACGGGTTGTCGTTCGGTTCCAATGAGCTGTGCGATTAAAGCATCACTGAAGCCAGCTTCTTTTGCTTGGCGCATCAATGGGGCCTCGACCTTGGCCAGACTATGCTTGCGTAATTCAAGCTCGATATCAACGAGCTCACGCAATTGCTGCAGGAACCAAGGATCAATCGCGCAAATCTCATGGACTTCTTCCACTGACATATCGTTGAGGAAGGCGTGGCGTAACCAAAAGACTCGTTCAGAAGTTGGAATAGCAATCCCTTCACGTATCTTCTGTAAGTCTGTTATTTGAGTCTCAAGCCCGGCACTTTTAGGTCCAACAAATCCGAGGGCGCCAATCTCAAGGGAACGCAGTGCTTTTTGGAAAGATTCTTTGAAAGTACGACCAATCGCCATTGCTTCGCCCACTGATTTCATGGCGGAGGTCAGAGTCTTGTCGGCACCAGGGAATTTCTCAAAAGTGAAACGCGGGATTTTTGTTACCACGTAGTCGATGGTCGGCTCGAAGCTAGCGGGAGTTTCTCGAGTGATGTCATTTTGTAATTCATCGAGGCTATAACCCACTGCTAATTTAGCAGCCATTTTTGCGATGGGAAACCCAGTCGCTTTTGACGCGAGCGCAGAGCTACGAGAAACTCGTGGATTCATTTCAATGACCACCATGCGTCCATTTTCGGGATTCACAGAAAACTGAATATTGGAACCCCCCGTCTCAACTCCCACTTCACGAATACATGCAAAGGAGGCATCGCGCATGAGTTGGTACTCTTTATCAGTCAGCGTCATTGCGGGCGCGATCGTGATGGAGTCTCCTGTGTGCACGCCCATAGGGTCAAAATTTTCAATCGAGCACACCACTACGCATTGGTCCTTGTGGTCACGCATGACTTCCATTTCGTACTCTTTCCACCCGAGGAGGCATTCTTCGATCAACACTTCGGTAGTGGGGGAAATTTCCAATCCCGACTGCACCATTTTCTCAAATTCCTCGCGGTTGTACGCAATTCCACCGCCAGCTCCCCCGAGCGTAAAGCTTGGGCGAATAATAATTGGGAAATCGCCAATCAACTCATCAGCTGCTTTGAGCGCATCGGGTAAGGTTTGAACGGTAGCGGAGCGTGCCACATCCAGCCCGATCTTTAGCATCGCCTGTTTGAAAATTTCGCGAGCTTCTCCTTTTTCGATAGCTTCGGGTTTAGCTCCAATCATTTGAACGCCGTATTTGTCGAGAATGCCGGCGCTGTTTAAATCCATAGAGAGGTTGAGTCCAGTTTGCCCTCCAAGAGTCGGAAGCAAGGCCTGGGGGCGTTCCTTATCAATGATTTTTTCTAACGCATCAACGGTCAGCGGCTCGATGTATGTTACATCCGCAAACTCGGGGTCAGTCATGATGGTCGCAGGGTTGCTATTAACTAGTACCACACGGTAGCCCTCCTCGCGCAATGCTTTACAAGCCTGCGTTCCAGAGTAATCAAATTCACAGGCTTGACCGATAACAATCGGGCCTGAGCCAATTATCAGAATAGTCTCAATATCAGTACGTTTTGGCATAAATCTTCCAAAGCGTGAAATTTTTTAGAATGCATGCAAGCCCTAACAGTCCAAAAGGTAAAGCTTCTGTGATTTTATGAATGAGCTTGTCAGTTCATAAATCCCGTATGTGTTATGAAAAAGTGAATTTAATGAAGGCAAAACAAGCGGATTTTGAAAGCTTAGAGGGGCTGACTTTCTCTACCCTAGAGAAGCGATTGGAAGCGAATGGAGTGAACCCAGTCCACGCAAAGCCTTTATTTGGAGCGGTTCAGCGCAAATTAACACGTGCCCTTGATTCGGACACCCCCGGAATGGTCGCTCCCTTGATGCGTTGGTTGGAGACAGAATCTGCACCAACATTTTGTCCACTTGATTTAGTGACTGAGACTCCTAGCGCGGATGGATACACGCATAAATATTTATTGCGCTTAGCGGATGGCTCAGAAGTCGAGGCAGTACAGATGGGATTCCCGGGTCGATTCACGGCGTGTTTGAGTAGCCAAGTCGGGTGCGCAATGGGATGTGTTTTTTGCGCAACGGGTCAAATGGGCTTCGCGCGACATTTAAACGCGAGTGAAATTGTTGCTCAGGCTCTACATGTAGAGCGACAACTCCGCAATTCTCGTGGAGAGCGATTGAGGAATATTGTCATGATGGGCATGGGAGAACCGCTCCACAACTTTGATGCAACCATGACCGCGCTAGAAATTTTAACAGACAACCGAGGGCTTAATATTGGTCCGGCGCGGGTCGCGATTAGCACGGTGGGGCACATTCCCGGAATTGAAAAACTTGCCCGTCACTCCAAGCGCTATTCATTGGCGGTGAGCTTGCATGGAGCGTGTGACGAGGAACGTGCGGCGCTCGTCCCCGTAAATAAAAAATGGCCTTTGAGGGATTTGATACAAACGTGTCGAGACTACACGCGGATTAAACGGGCCCGGGTCTTTTTTGCCTGGACCCTTATCGGGGGAGTCAACGACAGCGATGATCACGCACACCGCCTTGGGGCTTTACTGAAGGGTATGGATGCGCACGTAAATTTGATTCCTTTAAATCCTACTGAGGGCTTCGAAGGGAAAGCACCTGCGGACGAACGAGTGCGCGCGTTCCAAGAAATTATTCAGGCATCGGGCTTGCCGAGTACGGTTCGTCAACGTCGCGGAATTGACGTGGCGGCAGGTTGCGGACAACTCAAGGTTGCGCGCGCAAGTCGATCATAAGTTCGGGGGTAGTTTCGAGAACGGAGTCATTGAGGCGCAGTCCTTGCAAGCGATCGGTTTTCAATTGGATTCGGTAGCGATGTCCAGCAGGCAATTTCAATTGAGTGGTAGCGCGAAGATCAGAAAAGAATCCAATAAGATCATGTTCTATTTTAGTAGACCCCGATTCCGAATCGAGTTCACTTTTTAAAATGAGCTTGGATTTTGGAAATCCAAACCCTTGAGCGCGAGTTGTTATTTGCAATGCTTTGGATTCGGTTTCGATTTTAAGAACTCCGCGTAAATCTAGCTCGAGGCGCACCTCTTGATTGGAGGGAGCCAGAATGAGCTGATGAGTTTTATCGCGAGGACTGCGAGTCGCAACGAGAGCAAGGCTAATTATAACAAGAGGAATGAGGGCAAAGCGGATCAATTTTCTGCGGATTGCCTCGGCTCGATTTTTTGGAGCTCGTTCCACAAAGCGCCATGAATCTTTTAAGTGAAGCGCTTGAAACAGACCGAACGCAACGAGCCACATTAAAATAGCCGCCCAGACCACATCGGTTAAAAAATGACCCCCATAGCTCATGCGCGAGATTCCGATAAGGGCGCCAAAGGCAAGGGCAAGAGTTACAAAAAAGCCCCGTAGCTTTCCTTTGAGGAGGAGCGCGATAGCGAAGAAATAAAACCCCATAGTTGCATGGCCGCAGGGAAAGGATTTGCCGAAGCTGGCAAGATCAATCCAAAGGCTGGGTTCAAAGATTTGAGTTCCACCAAATTCCTGAAGTTGAGAGGGGCGAGGGCGCCCCCAAAATCCTTTAAGAAGAGCGTTTGCAAGGATTCCATTGCCCACCACAAGCACGCTGAAAAAATAAAAGCATACTTTACGAAGGGAGTTTAATTTTGGGATAAGATAGCCCGCGATCAGACCGACAAGGGCAGAAAAACCAATGGCCAATGCGGGCAGCGGTGAATATTTATAAAGGAGAACCATTAAGGTTATATCGCGACCAGTCCAATGGTCTGCTCCGCCATCGTAAAAACATGATTGGGCGGTGCGATCCCAATTAAAATAATTAGCGGTGAGGCTGAATAGAATCCCAACCAAAAGAGGCCAGAAAACCCACCGTTGTCTTAAGAAATTGAGTACTGCATTCATCCGAAGACTTAGGGTTTGTGAATGAGCGTTAATTCAATCCACGAACTGTTTCCGGGATTGAATCCTTGAACGGTTTGCAGTTCGAGATGCCCGTACTGCTCTTGAATTTCAGCGCGTAGGTCGTTTCGAGGACGGAGCGGGTCACCCGCTTGCCAATCGCTTATGAGGCGATCATCCAAACGCCAACGGCGCGTATTGATCAAGAGAACGTCGCCTGATTGGAGGGCATCGGCATTTGGTTTTGCCTGAAAATTCCAAAAGCGTCCGCTATACCAAACTAAACTGGGTTCGCCGAATCCATCGGCATAAGCGTTGGGAGCGTCTTTGAGGATTTGGGCGTGTGCAGACTGAAGGCGAACTACAAGGTGTGCTTGGCGGACATTGTGCGCAAAGGGAAGGAATAAAAATGCACTCCCGAGAGAACAAAGAATTGCAGCTAGGAGGCGTTGTCGTTTCACGCATTCCGATGCCATCAAAAGGACGACAAGGAGGGCGCTGAGCCATAGAGCGGCATGCCCTAAATCAGCCACAGTCTGGTAGCGATTAAAAATCCAACCGAGGACAAAGAGGCTTAGGATCGCGACTGACAATGCGATTCGCGTTAAGGTGTAGCTCAGTTGAAATCCTATGTTTTGATTACTCCTCAGCCATCCCACTGCCAAGAGGGCGAGAGCTGGGTAACTCGGCAAAATATAATGCGGCAGTTGAGTCTTATAAAAAGCAAAGATGATAAAACTGCTTGCGACCCATCCTAAAAGAAAGCCTGCATAGGGGGTTTCTTTGCGTGCGCGCCAAGTTGCTTTAAGGGAGGGCACAAGGGCGGGTACCCACGGGCTGAAGAAAATTAGGATAATCGCGAGGTAATAGACTCCAGGAATGTAAAATCGTTCGTTAAAGGAGGAGATCCCGCGCTCGACGACGTGTTCTCCGATCCCGACGTTAAAATATGCGCCTTGAGTTTGGAGGAGAGCGGGAATGCCCCATGCGCCGATGATCGCCAAGCAAACGAGCAGTCCGGGAAGGAGGCTAGCGAGTAGTTGCTTCCAATAGAGGGTACTGCACTTGCGGCTAAAAATCGCGACACCCAAAAGTGTTAGGATCGGGATAAAAAGTGCAAGCGGACCCTTGGCGAGAAAGGCAAACGCCATCCCGAGATAGGTTTGAGCAAATGCTGCGTTTAAGAAGGATCTTTGTTTTTTAACAAAGAGATAATCCCAAATCCCTCGAAGAGCGATGGTGGTTCCCAGGATGAGGGGCATATCTGCGACAGCAACGCGTCCGTGAATTACAACTTGCAGAGAACTGAGCCAGACCAGTCCGACGAGGAGCGCCCATCGTGGTTCCATTTTTAAGCGAAGAGCAAATCCATAGAGCGCAAGTGCTACCAGCCATGCGGCTGACACCGAATGGAGACGCGCGCCCAGCTCGCTGATTCCTACAAGGCGATAATGGAGTTGCATCCACCAATAAGTAAGGGGCGGTTTATCGAAGCGGTATTGATCGTTAAAGTAGGGAACGACGTAATTTCCGCGCTCCATCATTTCAATGGTGGCGCCTGAGAAACGCGGTTCATCGCGATCCACTAAGGGGAAGAGCCAAGTGCCGGGCAGGAGGTAGAGGCAGGCGGCAAAGGTCAAGACCCACCGCGGATAACGCTCTAGAAATTTCATAATACGCCCGTTAAGAAAATTATGGGATCTGAGGGTTACGAATATCGAGATACAAATTGTAGGCCGCTACAAAGCTTGGCAGGAGATTGGATAAAATTCCGACGGAGTCATTTTTCCCAAGGGTGAAATAGGCAAGGAGGCAGATTGAGCCTGTGAGCGACATTATCCAAAAGAGGCGCGGCATGGTTACTTTTTTATGCTTTCGCGAGGCGGCTAGTTGCACGAACCAACGCCCGCCAAAAAGAAAGACGCCAGTATAACCAATGATTTTCCACGGAGTCACCACAAGCATTTGACCAAAACAGTCCCCTTCAAAAAGGGTTGAGTGCATGAAACTTGCGATGGGCAAGCCGGGTAAAAGACTGATGGTTTCTAAGAGAGGCATTATTTACTCTGAGTTTTTAAGGAGATTAAATTTTACTTTGCGTTTAAGCAACCAGCTCACACCAATGAGGTCATAGATGCCTCGAAGGGCGCGATCCCAATTGGTGTATTTGGAAGTGCCGGCATGGCGTTCGCGGTGGTTGACGGGAATTTCAGCAATTTTGAGTCCTGCCTGTTTCATGAAGGCTGCCATGTAACGGTGCATCCCATTAAAGGGTACGAGGTGGTCGACCGATTCACGGTAGAAGCATTTAAGGGAGCATCCCGTGTCGCGAATCCCATCATTGATAAAGGTCACGCGAATGCGGTTTGCAATTTTTGAGGCCCAGCGGCGACTGGCGGTATCTTTCCGAACAGCACGATACCCGCACACCATTCCAATTTCTTCTTTGAGCGCGGCGGTGAGTTGAGGGATGTCGGCAGGATCATTTTGTCCATCGCCGTCCATCATGACACAAACGCTACCCGTGGCATTTTTAAGCCCTGCGTAGAGCGCGGCAGACTGGCCGCGATTTTCTGGAAGGGAAAGCGCACGGATTCCTGTAATGCCTTGCATTTTTTGAAAGGTGTCGTCGGAGCTGCCATCATTAACGGCAATAATTTCAGCATCGGGGTTGGTTTGTGCGACTTCCTTAAGAACCTCGACCACGGTTTCGGATTCATTGAAGAAGGGGATGACGATGCTTATTTCAGGTTCCATGATTTAGAAGCGAGTTAGTGACTATGACTAATCCAATCTTCAAGACTCTCGGCAAGGTAAATTTTATAGCGAGGGTAATCCCGATGCGGATGCATGGGTAATTCATTGACCGCTTCAGGATTTTTTAAAAGCGGGATTAGGGCTTCTGGGAGGGCGCCGCTGCGATCGCTCTGTTCGCGTTCAACCACGATTAAAGTTGGAAGTCCGATTTCAGGCGCATTAAAGAAATCAAATTGATTTTGAATTGATTGAGTAGGATTCCAAAGATGCACGCGCTTTGGATTGGAGCCATGAAACGCAAATTGCGAAGCGATGAATCGATGCCCCACAAAAATGATTTGTTCGGCTTGGGGAAATTGCTGAACGGTTTGCTGAACCATTTCGGGGTAGCCTTGCCATCCACGCTTTTGCGGGGGAAGCCCCAGTTTCGCGAGTTGAGGTGCGAGGGGTTCGAGCAGGGAGAGAAAAATCATGGCGCCCAAGCTAAGGAATCCCGCGACCCAGATTCCGCGTTTGAACCAGACCATGCGTAGAGCGGAGGCATTCGCCCACAGTAAAATCAGAGCAAGGCTGGCAGGCAAAAATGCGGCAGGCCAGTTGGGGTTGATGCGCTGGTGGTAGGTCAAGAGTGACATCACGATGAGCCCAATAACTCCAAAAAGAATGCATAGCGCGACCGCGCGGTCTTTACGGTTTTTCCATGCATAGGCGATGGAAGGGAACAAGAGGACAAATAAAATCGGTGAGACTAGAATACAGACAACGCCCCAAAAGTCTCCTAAACGGCTCAGGGTTTTGCCTAGAGTTGGGGGCGCAGGCTCGAAGTGGTGAGCGGTATGCTGAAAGGTGATCCATTCATTTTGGGCGTTCCAAACTACGGGTGGAAGGAGCGCAAGGAGCGAACCTAAGAGCGCAATCCAGAGTCGGCGGTCACGAAGTAGGGTTCGTTTGAAGCAGCCAGCAACAATTAGAATAAGGGGCAATTGCACTAACATCATTTGCTTGGAAAGATGCCCAAGGGCTAACAAACCAGCAAGGCAGACAAAATCAAAAGTTCGCGGCTCAGGGTCGTCTAAAATTTTAACGGTACAAAAGAGCGCTCCCGTCCAACAAAAGAGTAAGGGCGCATCAATGGTCAGCATTGAACTCAGGAGCAGGTGTGCGGGCAAAAGAGCAAAAGTTAGGAGCCCCAAAAATGCGAGCGAGCGGTTGTGTGTGAGTGTCTCTAGCGTGCGATAAAAGAACCAAAGGGTTCCGCCTCCGAGGAGGGTTGCAAATCCTTTGAAGACCCACGTATGTGCTCCAAAGAGAGCGGTTAGCGCTCCGTAAATCCAGCCAATGAGCGGTGGTTTACTGTAGTATCCCCAATCTGGATATTGCCCCCAAAGCCAATAGTAAGTTTCATCGCCGGCCATCCCGATGGGTCCGAGCGAGTGCCAGAGCCAACGGAGCCCAATGATTCCAAGAATGAGTAAGATCGCCGAGCGATGCGCTTTAAGAAATGAGTGCTGAGTTGAATCCACGGTGCAACGAGTCTGGAACAAATAGCCAGTTCAGGCGCCCTAGGACAAGGTTTATTCGAGTCCTAGTTTTTGAAGCTTGGGGCGGATGATGCGCGCGCAGTAGGGTTGGTTGCCATTTAGGCGGTAGTAATCTTGGTGATAGGCTTCGGCTGGATAGTAAGTAGAGGCTTCGGTGATTTCCGTGACGATGGGGGATTCAAACTGTTCTTGAGCAGCGCTCTTGGATTTTTCGGCGGTAAGCTTTTGGGCTTCGCTATGATAGAAAATTGCTGAGCGATATTGCGTGCCGACATCGTAGCCCTGCCGATTGAGGGTCGTGGGGTCATGTGAGCGCCAGAGCCAATCTAAGAGGGTTTCGAACGCAATGACCGTGGGGTCAAAATAAATTTGTGTGACTTCGGCGTGACCGGTAGTGCCTTCGCATACCGCGCGGTAGGTAGGGTTGTCGACTGCACCGCCCATGTAGCCCGATTCAACTTCTTTAACGCCGTCGAGGTTTTCAAAGACTGCTTCCACGCACCAAAAACAGCCTGCGCCGAAAGTTGCGACTTCGAGATCTGCTTTGTCTGCTTCGCTTAGAGTATTTGGCATGGTGGTAGTTTCGGTTGTTTCAGATGAACATCCTAAGTTCGCCATTAGGGAGCATGCAGATGTTATTAAAATTAGAAATCTATTTTGAAACATATCTATTAGAGCCGAATCGCAACCGTAGGTTCCTTTTTGTTATCAAAGGGAAATGACGCCTGGCACCTGTGCCACCCGTTGATAGATAGCAATGACCTCGTCGCACGAGTGTACTTGCATTTCCATCGTGTAGGCGGTGAAGCGCCCATTTTTGGATTCACGAGACCGAACAGGATCATCCGCAAAGAGCTCGAGCACGGCGGCAGTCTGATCCCTAGGCACGATGAATTTAAAAGGGAATACACAGGGCCATTCATAGTTCGCGTCTAACGAAGAACGAAACGACTCAAGGCTCTTAGCTTCATCACTCACTTATTTTGTGTTCGTGGGAGTTCCCAACGCGCTTTCATTAATTTCCAATCATTATGGTAAGCCTGAAACAGGCGCTTGATATTTTCAGCTGAACTGTAAAAATTAACATTACCTGAAAATCTAGATTTAAACCAGTTATACCTCCAAGGTTTATTTAATTCTTTCCATCTTAATCCAGTTATTGGGCGAAACTCTATTTCTATGAAATTAATAAAGTCGTCTAATGCTTGCTTTTTTTCGACGTAGTTTTTCTTAGCTACAGCTCTGTCAAATTTTTCCGCGCATTTTTTGTAAGCACGCCATATTGAAGGATCCTGAACAAGATATTTTTCATCGGCAATTAAGGTGCCAGGTTTATAGTTACTTTTTACAAGGGAATGAAAAGCCATTACAGCGGTTCGTCCCATATAGCTTCTTTTCTTATGCTCCCTCCAGGAGCTCCATATTAACGGTTCCCAAGAGTCATCAGAAATTGTGTCTACTCTAGTAGCAAATACACGCAGGTCATCCTTAAAGGGATTGCCCAGCTTTTTACGGGCAAGATCTGTAAAGACATTGTTATCTAAAATGCTTACAAAAGTTAGCGCCCCAAGAACCTCATTACTCGTAGTGCTGAGTACAGGTCCACCACTGTTTCCTGAGAAGGCACTACAGTTTAGCTCAACTAAGGTAGATCCAATACCCTCTAGCGTGCCTTCAGCTTTTAATAGAGTACCACCTCCAAGTGGATAGCCCATAAGGTAAACTGAATCATTTTGCTGCCCTTTTGATACCTCCTTGCTAATGTCTAAGTATTTTAAACGAGAATCTTTTTTGTGTCTAAAAATGCATATGTCCCGGTCTTGTGCCACGAAGCAATCTGTCAAAATCACTTCAAGGTTGTCGCGAGTGACCACTTTAATGTCACTTAAATAATTTGCGCTTTCGATTACGTGTATATTAGTTACCAGAAATTCTACACCTTTTATCTTACATAGGAATCCGCTTCCAGTTCCAGCATAACCCATCATCTCCATATTGCTACTGACGGAGGGGTCAACTACGATAGAGCAAACAGAGTCTCGAATATCTAAGTTTTGGGTATTTTTTTCACTAGATACCAAATTGTTGTGGCCTTTAATTATCAAGAATTTTCCTGAAGTTACAAAGTGGTATTCAGTTCCTGAAAGCAGAACATTTAATAGTTCATTTAGAGATACATCTTTGAGAGATAGGGTTACAGGATCCTTCATATTAATTGGATCCTCGAGTAAGATTGTGAACTCAGGGTTTTGGTTGCTCTTCCCCGAGTGGATTTTATTGACCATATCTATTGCCTTAACTAAAGGAAGTTCTTGAAATTCAAGTGACTCAAAATAAGTCTTTTGAAAATCAATTGCCATAGCTTGCGTGAAACCTAAAAGAGCGACAAAAAGGGCACGAAATTTGTTCATAATCCAAAACAAAAGAAGTATCTTATCAACTTGTCAAATAGATGCCTGCAGTTAAAGCAGAAATGAGCTAGGTTACTTAAGGTCATTGTGTTTAAATTTGTTTTCCTTAAGCGTATTACTCGTCAGTCATTCGCTCAAGGCAACACTTCCGTTCTTGCCAAGCGGGCAATGCATCCTTTTTTTGTTTCCTTCTCAACCCTGCCCGGGTGGTGGAATGGTAGACACTGGGGATTTAAAATCCCTTGCCAGAAATGGCGTGCGGGTTCAAGTCCCGCCCCGGGCACCATTTTCTTAAGGCGCTAGTCGCTGAGGCAGGTTTTCAAGCGATGGTAATTTTTTAAAAAATTGTGTTGGTTTGTGTTGATGGGAGATAGTTTTACTACTTTATTTTTAACACTGACTAACTATCAGTAATCCTATGCCTTTAGAGCAATCAACATCCATTCCAAAATCCATATTCTTCACATTCTATCATGAGCGATCTTCAATTCTACGTAGTTAATTTTTCTTTTCCTGATATCGAGAACCAATTAGCCGCTTATAAGCAGTTTATCGAGTATGCGGAGGGAGGCTATCCGGATGATAATTTTGAAGGCTTTGAAATGTTTGCTCGTTTGCACATGCCTCAGAATGGGAGTGGAGTAGTCATTTGCCGTGCTTCGGGTTCATCGGCTTTGTTCAAGCACTTCGCGCCATGGCGTGCGCAGTTTGGAATGGAGCTTGATATTGAGCCTGCGATGGGTTGCGACGAGGCGGTGGCGATGCATAAAGCGCTCTTTGCTGAGGCTGAAGCTAAGGAGTCTTAAGGAGCTCGCTGAGGCGATTCCCAGATGCGAAGCTCTGCGATAAGGGCTACGGCTTGGCTTTTTATTGGTAATAATGGCCTTTCAAAGAAGTCGCTAAGTAATTTTGGTCCTGTTTTTGAAGCGTGTTGCGGCGAGGTGTTTTATAAATACATGATTTATAACGACTTAAGGTCTTAATAGTCGCAATTTAGATATTTCATGAGTTGGCATGAGGAATGCTTTAACTTCTCTACCTGCACACTTTGTAGGCGTCAGAAGTCCCTCTGGACTGCTGATTTAACAAACAACTACAATTAAACATCTGACTCGTTACTAACATGAAGATTAAACATTCTTTACTCGCTGTGCTTTTCTGTGGCATGGCGTTCCTAACGACCGGTTTACTTGCTGATGGTCACGCTGATTTAGCGATGGCACCAGCAAAAGCCGCCCTTGATGCCGGAAACGGCAATGCTGCTGATTATTTAGCGCTTCTCGAGGCTCAAGGTGAAGACGCATATGCGTTCGATTTCTTCACAACTTCAATGTTGTGGACAGTAATCGCGGCGGCATTGGTTTTCATCATGCACCTTGGATTTGCTACGCTTGAAGCAGGTCTTACTCAGTCCAAAAATACCGTAAACATTCTCTTTAAGAACTGTTTTATTATCGCTATCGGTATTGTATCCTACGCGGTTATCGGTTTTAACACGCACTATCCGGGCGACTTTAATGGTTGGATTTCTTTTGGATCCATGATTGGCGACCTCAATGCTGATGGAGGTAACACCTTCGGTTATGGTGGTGTTGGCTTGGCGATGACTGGTTATGGAGACTTCATTTTCCAGGCAATGTTCGCTGCGACTGCTGCAACGATTGTCTCGGGTGCGGTTGCTGAACGTGTCAAACTTTCAAGCTTCATGATTTTTGCTACTTTGCTTGTAGCGATTGCATATCCTGTAGTCGGTTCATGGCACTGGGGCGGAGGCTGGCTCGGCGGTCTTAACGGTGGCGCTGGCTTCAAGGATTTCGCTGGTTCTGCAGTGGTTCACGCATTTGGTGGATTCGCAGCACTTGCATGTGTAATGATTCTTGGACCACGTGCAGGTAAATATACTGAGAATGGCATCAAACCTATTTTAGGACACAGCATGCCTTTGGCTGCAATTGGTGTTTTCTTACTCTTCTTGGGTTGGTTCGGTTTCAATGGTGGTTCCGTTCTCTCTGCAGATCCATCTGGCATTGGCTTAGTCTTCACAACAACTGCGCTTGCAGCTTGTGCGGGTGCACTTGGTTCAATGGCAATTTCTTGGATTTTCCTTAAGAAACCCGATCTTTCTATGGCGCTTAACGGATTCCTTGCGGGTCTTGTAGGGATCACTGCAAATGCAGACATTGTTTCAGTAATGGGTTCATTAATTATTGGTGCAATCGCAGGTGTGATCGTAGTCTTCTCCATTATCTTCTTCGACAAGGTCAAGATTGATGATCCAGTAGGTGCGATTTCTGTTCACGGTGTGTGTGGTGTTTGGGGTATCCTTGCCTGTGCACTCTTCGACGTGACAGACTCTGGTTATACAATTGGTGGTCAGTTGATCGGTGTCGCAGCAGTGGCTGCCGCAGCGTTCCTCTTCTCCTTGATTGTATTCGGAATTCTTAAGGTTACAGTTGGTGTACGTGTAAGTGCTGAAGAAGAGGCTGAAGGTCTTGACATCAGTGAGCACGGACAAGAAGCGTATCCTGACTTTGCTTCGAGCGCCCGCTAAGGTTGGCTTGATCCACTAGGAACTATCAAACTCATAAAACAGTATGAAATTAATCAAATCTATTATCAAGCCCTTCAAACTCGAAGAGGTCAAAGAAGCACTAGCTGAAGTTGGCATCGAGGGAATGACAGTCACCGAAGTCAAAGGCTTTGGTCGCCAAAAGGGACACACAGAAATCTATCGCGGTAGTGAATACACTGTAGATTTCTTACCTAAGGTCATGGTTGAGGTTGTCGTTGACGACGATCTTGCCGAGAAGACCACAGCTGCTATTGTAGAAGCTGCGAAGACTGGAAAAATCGGAGACGGAAAAGTCTTTGTAATCCCAGTTGAAAGCGCAGTTCGTATCCGGACTGATGAGTCGGGTGCGGAAGCTCTCTAATCTAGCTAAACTATTCATTTAGGGTAAATTCGACGGTCGCTCCAGTAGGAGCGGCCGTTTTTTTGTTTACCTAAAAATAAGTATAGATACTCCTTAAAACTGTTAATACGTTTAAAAGTATTAACATATAGCAAAATTACACTATGAAATACTACAAAATACTACTTATAATTCCTATTCTCGCCCTCTTTACAGGGACTACCTTAAAGGCTGAAATGGAGGCTCCTGCTGAGGTAGCGCCTATTGTTGAAGCTGCTGAAAGTGCTTTAAGCTCTGGTGATACTGCCTGGATGCTTACTGCGACGGTCTTGGTCTTGTTTATGACTTTGCCGGGTTTGGCGCTCTTTTATGGAGGTCTCGTGCGATCGAAAAGCGTGCTTTCAGTGCTCATGCATTGCTTTGCGATTGCTTGTTTGGCATCGGTTCTGTGGGTCGCGTGCCTTTACAGTTTTGCTTTTGATGCTGGGAGTGAATGGCTCGGCGGCATGTCGCAGCTTGGTTTATCGAGTTTAACGAGTGAAAGCATGAGCGGGAGTATTCCAGAAACGGTGTTTGTGATGTTTCAAATGACTTTCGCAATTATTACGCCTGGGTTGATTGTGGGCGCATTTGTGGAGCGCATAAAATTTACTGCGGTGCTTCTTTTTACCGCACTTTGGCTAGTTTTGGTGTATGCTCCAGTGACGCATTGGGTTTGGGGCGGAGGCTGGCTCATGGAGCTGGGCGTTCTTGACTTAGCAGGGGGAATTGTGGTGCACGCGACGGCGGGTATTTCGGCGCTTATTCTTGCTAAATGCTTGGGTCCACGCGAAGGATTTCCTGAAAAGCTTCATGTTCCTCACAATCCTGGAATGGTGATGATTGGTGCGTCCATGCTTTGGGTCGGATGGTTTGGTTTTAATGCAGGGAGTCAAGTTGCTGCAAATGAAGCGGCTGGTATGACTATGCTGGTCACCCACATTTCAGCGGCGGTTGCGAGTTTGACTTGGATGACGATTGAGTGGATTAAGACTGGAAAACCAGGACTTGTAGGCATCGTGACTGGTATGGTTGCGGGACTTGCCTCGATCACGCCAGCCTCGGGTAATGTCGGACCAATGGGGGCGATTATTATAGGCTTCCTTGCGGGCTTCATCTGTTACTTTGCATGCGGATTTGTTAAGCAGGGTCTAAAGATTGATGATTCCTTAGATGTCTTTGCGGTTCACGGAGTGGGCGGTATCATGGGTACTTTGATGGTTGCTGTTCTCGGTACTGCTGCCTTTGGCGGTTCTGGAGTTGAGTCCATTGGTGCTCAATTAAAGATTCAAGCGCTTGGAGTTGGTGCGGTCTTGCTTTGGTCAGCAATTGCGACCTACATCATTATCTTGGTATGCCGTTTCACGACTGGCTTACGAGTGTCTGAGGAAACTGAGACGACGGGTCTTGACCAAAGTGATCACGGGGAAACCGCATATCATTTTGAGTAAACGTTTCTTAATTGCCTAATCTTAATAATTTACTAATCTTAAACTTATAATTTTAACATGAAACTCATAAAAGCCATAATCAAACCCTTCAAATTAGATGAAGTGAAGGAAGCGCTGAACGAAATCGGCGTAACGGGTCTAACTGCGATCGAAGCCAAAGGCTTTGGTCGTCAAAAAGGCCATACCGAAATCTATCGCGGTAGTGAATACACCGTTGATTTTTTACCTAAGACCATGGTGGAAACTGTGGTTGAAGATTCACTCGCTGACCAAGCTGTGGAAGCCATTGTTAAGGCAGCCAAGACTGGTAAAATAGGCGATGGAAAAGTATTTGTTATTCCTGTTGAAAGCGCGGTTCGTATCCGCACTGATGAGGAAGGCAGCGAAGCCCTCTAAAAAGGTTTCATATACCCCAAAAAAGAACCCGCTTCTGTTGTTTAATGGAAGCGGGTTTTCTTTGAGGTGTTAATTAAATGGGTTTTAGGCTCGTTTAAGGACGACGTTTTTTGAACATCCATTCGTAGAATTCGGCAGTGCCGTAGGTTACTCTGCGAGCGTTGTGTCCTTCATTTGGATAGCTCTTAAATTGGACCTGCGTTCCGCCCGCTTTGCGGATCGCCTTCACCATAAGTGCTGAGCGTTCTGGCGGAACGACTTTATCGAGGGCGCCTACAAAGGCATAGACTGGAACCTTTGCCAGATTTGCCGCCCATTTATCAACATCGGGGGTGATATCTTTGGGGCCGCCGCGACCAATGCCACCCACCACAGGTGCGATGGCGGCAAAATGCTCGGGGTTATATCCACCCCAAATCCAGCTTCCAAAACCACCCATACTGTTACCTGTTAGATAGATGCGTGTTGTGTCGATGGGGAGGGTTGCTTTTAAGTGTGCCAATAAAATGTTAAGATCTTCGGGTTCCCAAGTGGCGCGTTCGCCTTGTTTATTTTCCCGTAGGCATTGGGGCGCAACAATGAGGCATGGGCTTTTACGGAAGCGTTGAATGCCATTGGATAGCTGATCTACTTGATTTGCAATGCGACGGATGTCGTTCCCTTTTCCACCCCCGCCGTGTAGATAAATTAGAAGGGGTTGCTTGGTTTGAGTGGAGTCACCCACGCTAAAGAGGAGATATTCGGGATTTAAAGCAGCAGTTTTTTCAATGCTGTCTGCATCGAGACGTTCCACACTTGGGCGGACAGGTTGCGCGCAGATACTTGTAGAAAGCAAGCAAACGAGTAGGGGGATGCGGGTACGAAATTTCATGAGTCGGCTATTTAATTGAATGGTTTTGAGCACAATGTGGTATCGTGCGTTACCAAATTTCAAATTTTCTAGGGAGTGATTGAGTGCACGCTGTGTAAGCGAGCTTCTCTAAATCCACAAAATATTTAGCTAGATGCAATTACAAAGCGACACAAACGGATGAAGCGAGTAAAGTGACTTGAGATTTAGCGAGGGTCTTTTCTAATCTTTTTTCCACACAAGTTACTTGCAAGGCGGGATGGCGATTGATGTAAAGCGCGACCACTATTTCAACAAGGGGAATGCAAATGAGGAAGTAAACCCCAATGCCAGTCAAAATGCCTGAAGTGAAGTTTTCTGAGAGACGCAAGCCGAAGGCAAGACTGAGGCAACTGAACAGTAAATAGGTTACCGCAATGCTTAGATTAAGTTTACCCGAGGGGATGAATTGTAGGCGCCGTCCGCAATTTGGGCAGCGAATGCGTGTGGAGGAGAGTGCCTTGATAATGGTAAAAAGGGTGATGGGGGCATTGCAAACGGGGCACCGCTTCATGGTAATCTTGGCGCGACTGATAAAGTGTCGGTTACTAGACGAAGCTCGTTTGCTTTGAAAATGCTCATGCTCTTGAAGAATTATCTTTTAAATACAAATACTATATAAGGCAAATAATAGGTTAAAATAGTTATATGTAAACATAATACGCGTTTTAAACGCATGTTCTGTTAGAATTCTATCGGTTGATCAGGGTATCAGTCCTTTGAGTCAGGTTTTTCGATGATCTCGGGTGCTCGGGGATCGTTCCCTGACGTTCTATGATAGCGTCCCGTGAGGTTATCTTTTTCGTACTTCGTAAAGCCTTTTTCGGTAAGATTTTTGTTTTCGAGGGCTTTTTGATTACTGATCTCTGTGTATTTGGAATTGATGCCAGCGGTGCCAATTACTTTTTGAATGGGTCTGCCTGTAACAGGATGCTGAGTGAGGGGATCATCAGACATTGCCTGAATAATTTCAAATTTCGGACCGAGTGAATTGTCAGGTAAAATTTCCTGATAGGTGTATGTTGGCATTTCAGTAAGTTCTTGGTGAGTTTGGCGTTTTATATGCTCTAAATTTATTATTCAAGAATATGAGTGAAACGGGACAGAAAAAACACACAAATGAGCTACAAACTCAAATTGTAGCTTGCATGCACAAGGGGCTTACCTAAGTTACGTGCTTTCGTAACGCTGCATAGTCAGGAACGATGAATCAACAAAACACAACCCTAGGTTATAATAGTAAGGTAGAGGGCGAAGTCGTAGTGACTCAAGCCGATGCCGTCATTAATTGGATTCGCAAGCATTCGGTCTGGCCCATGCCTATGGGGCTCGCCTGTTGCGCAATTGAACTCATGGCAGTGGGTGCGTCTCGGTTTGATATTTCTCGCTTTGGAATGGAGGTCATGCGCTTTTCGCCGAGACAGGCAGATTGCATGATTGTATCGGGTACCGTCACTTATAAAATGGCGGAAGTGGTGCGCCGTATTTACGAGCAAATGGCGGAGCCAAAATGGGTGGTTGCGATGGGTGCGTGTGCAAGTACTGGCGGAATGTACCGTTCCTATGCAACTTTGCAGGGAGTGGATCGTATTGTTCCCGTGGATGTTTATGTTAGCGGTTGCCCTCCGCGTCCTGAAGCGTTGCTAGACGCTATGATTAAACTGCAAGACAAGATTGGCCGTGAACGCTCGGTCAAAAACTTGACTGCACCGAAGGCGAGTTCCGAGGAACCGTCTTTAGCAGGAAAGGAAGCGTAAGATGAGCCATTCTGATTTCGCACCTCTACAGGAGCGTTTTTCTTTTTTATCCGAGCGAGCGTCTGCGGATCATTTGGCAGTGAACTGCCCTGCAGAGGAGCTTTTAGAATTTGCTACAGCGTTGCGTGATGAGCTGGGCTATGATTTGCTCGTGGATGTAACTGCTATTGATTGGGATGCATCGGCGAGTCCTCGTTTTACAGGAATTTATCACATTCTATCAACCACCAAGCACGATTACATTCGAATTGCTTCGGATTGCCCAGATGATTCGGCTCCGAGTCTGCCGAGTTTAGCACATGTCTTTCCAGCAGCCAATTGGCATGAGCGGGAAACTTATGACATGATGGGCATTCATTACGAGGGGCATCCTGACCTGAAACGTATTTTGATGTGGGAGGACTATCCGTATCATCCTTTGCGTAAAGAATTTCCACTGGCAGGAATTGAAGTTCCATTCCCGGCAGCGGATATTGCAGAATCTGCAAATGCAAAAGTTTTACCAGCGCCTATGATGGGCGGCCCGTTTGTTTCGTCTGCGGATGGCACGATGCGAGATATTGAACCGCAGGCTAAGGATGAAAGCTGGACGGAGAAGGAGGAGAATCGTTAATGGCTACTACAGAAACAAAAGAAATTTCGATTGGGGATCTTGGAGCACGAGCGGGTGCAGCAGCGGGCGCAGCTGAGGCCGAACTTAAGGGCGAAACCATGTCTTTGAATGTGGGACCTTCGCACCCCACCACGCACGGAGTTTTGCGACTTTTGACTGAGCTAGATGGCGATACCATTACAAAGTGTGAGCCAGTGATTGGTTATTTGCACCGTGGTGATGAGAAGATTGCGGAGAACATGACGTACAATCAGTTTGTCCCGTATACGGATCGTCTCGATTATTTAGCTCCCCTTGCGAACAATGTAGCGTATGCGATGGCAGTGGAGAAACTTGCAGGGCTTCAAGTGCCTGAACGCTGTGAATCGATTCGGGTGCTGTGTTGTGAATTAGCGCGTATTTCGTCGCACCTGCTTGGAGTGGGAGTGTTCGGAATGGATGCAGGTGCGTGGACAGTCTTTATGTATACCTTCACGGAGCGTGAAAAGATGTACACTTTATTTGAAGAGCTCACAGGTGCTCGTTTCACTACTAGTTATACTCGGATTGGTGGCGTCGCTCGTGACATTCCAGATGGTTGGCTTGGGCGCGTTAATGATTTCATTAACGGAGTACTTCCGGTATTGGATCAGATTGACAAACTTTTAACACGGAATCGTATTTTCGTGGATCGGACGCAGGGGGTCGGCGCGATTTCTCGTGCGGACGCAATCGCGTATGGTTTGACGGGGCCAAATTTGCGAGCATCGGGAGTGGATTTAGACCTCCGGAAGGACAAGCCGTATTTAGGGTATGAGAAGTATGACTTTGATGTTCCCGTGGGAACTACGGGTGATTGCTATGATCGGTATCTATTGCGTGCGGAGGAAATCCGCCAGTCGGTGCGAATTATTCGCCAAGTAATCGATACTATTCCTGAAGGCAGTTACTATGCCGAAGACGCCAAACGAATTTTTTCTCCACCGAAGGATAAGGTGCTCACCAGCATGGAGGAATTGATTCAAAATTTCATGATAACAACTGAGGGGCCTCAAATCCCTGCCGGGGAAGCGTACTTTGAGGCAGAAAATCCTAAAGGAGCTCTTGGGTTTTATGTAGTTTCTAAGGGTGGGGGTGTACCGTATCGTTTGAAAATTCGCGGACCTTCATTTTGTTCGCTCAGCATACTTGATAAACTTTTACCGGGACACTACATGACGGATATCACGGTTATTCTTGGCTCTCTTGACTTCGTGATGGGGGAGTGTGATCGCTAACTTTGTTACTATGGATTTAAAACCCGAAACTATCGAAAAAATTGATCGCTTGATTCCGCGTTACCCGGTGATGCGTAGTGCGGCTTTGCCCCTGTGCCACCTCGTGCAAGAGGATCAAGGGTATCTCTCGGATGAAGCGATTGAATGGATTGCGGAACGCTTGGAGTTAGAGCCTATCAATATTACCGAGATTGTTACTTTTTACCCGATGTTGCGCCGCGAACCTGTTGGCGAATATCATGTGCGGGTTTGCCGTACTTTGCCCTGCGCTTTAGGCGGTGCGTATCAAACCTGCCGTCGTTTGGAAGAGGAACTGAACGTTAAGGTTGGGCACACCAGTGAGGACGGAAAAGTCACTTTAGAATTTGTAGAATGTCACGCGGATTGTGGAAAGGCGCCTGTTGTAATGGTGGGAGAAACTGAGTACACCGATGTAGATTTGGAATCTGCGGGTAAAATGGCAGAAAAAATTAAAAACGGGACGCTTTAAAAGGGAAACAAAATGGCAATTACAGAACAGCGACTTATCTTTAAGAATATCGATGCTCCTGGGTACACCAATGACATCGATTGTTATCAACGCCACGGAGGGTACGAGCAACTCAAGAAGGCGTTATCGATGCAACCCGAGGACATTTGCTCTGAGGTGATGACTTCGGGCGTTCGTGGACGCGGTGGTGCAGGATTCCCAGCGGGAATGAAATGGAAATTCCTCGATCGAAAATCGGGTAAACCAATTTATTTAATCTGTAATGCGGACGAATCGGAGCCCGGTACTTTTAAAGACCGTCAAATTATTCATAAAGATCCGCATCAATTGATTGAAGGGATGCTTTGTTCTGCCTTTGCGATACAAGCGAAGCTGGCGTTCATTTATATTCGTGGAGAATTTTTTGAAGGGTACCGAATTTTGGAAGCGGCGATCGAAGAAGCGCGTGCAAATAATCTGCTGGGCGAAAATATTTTAGGCTCAGGTTATTCCTGTGATATTTTGGTGCATCGCGGTGCAGGTGCTTACATCTGTGGAGAGGAGACTGGTTTAATTGAATCGCTTGAAGGGAATCGTGCGAATCCGCGTATCAAGCCACCGTATTTTCCCGCGGCCTTGGGGCTGTATCAATGTCCTACCATTGTGAATAACGTAGAGACGCTCTGTGATGTGAAACACATTATTGAGTTGGGTGGGGAAGCATTTTCTAAGATCGGAACTCCAGGCAACACCGGTACGCGCATTTGGTGCGTCTCGGGGCATGTCCAAAAACCAGGATATTATGAGTTTCCATGCGCGGCGCTCACGCTTGGAGAATTGATTCATGATGTTTGCGGTGGCCTTAAACCGGGTCGCAAATTAAAAGCAGTTATTCCGGGCGGATCGTCTTCTAAAATCTTGCGTGCAGATGAACGCTTTAAGGGTAAGCTGAAAGACGGTACTGAATTTGATTGGGGCATTGAAGACATACCAATGGATTTTGATAGTCTTGCGGCAGTGGGTTCGATGTCTGGATCGGGTGGTGTTATTATCATGGACGATTCCACTGATATGGTAGAAGCGCTCGCAAATATTAATTATTTTTATGCGCACGAGAGCTGTGGACAATGTACTCCTTGCCGTGAAGGGGTTCCTTGGATGCGGAAAGTGACGGCTCGGATGTGCGCGGGTGAAGCTCGTGAAGAAGACGCCGATTTGCTTAAAAGTATTGCGGATCAAATAGCAGGACGTACGATTTGTGCATTCGGTGAAGCGGCGGCGTGGCCGGTGCAGAGTTTTATTGCAAAATTTAAAGATGAATTTGTTGAGAAGGCACGTGAACAAGCTTCTCAGCGCGAAAAAGGTAAACCTACAACAACGGAGACAACTTTAATCTAAGATGAGTGATAAGGGTACAGTTGAAACGGTTACCATAAATTTAGATGGCAAAGACGTCGACGTCCCTAAAGGGATGAATGCGATTGAGGCGGCTAAAATTCACGGGAAAGAGATTCCGCATTATTGCTATCATCCGAAGCTTTCAATCGCTGGCAACTGCCGGATGTGCCTGATTGAAATGGGCATGCCGATGCGTGACCGTGGTACGGGCGAACCAGTTCTTGATGACAATGGAGTTCAAAAAATAGGATGGGGTCCAAAACCCGTCATCGGATGTTCAACAAATGTCGCTCCTGGAATGCACCTGCGCACCGACTCAGAATCGGTGATCGAAGCTCGTAATGGAGTTACAGAATTTCTTTTAATCAATCACCCCTTGGACTGTCCAATTTGCGACCAAGCTGGGGAGTGTCGCTTGCAAGAATTCTCTGCCGATCACGGTCGTGGTTATAGTCGTTTTACGGAAGATAAAAACGTGAAGCCAAAGCGCACGGTTTTAGGACCCAGAGTCACGCTCGATGACGAACGTTGTATTTTGTGTTCGCGCTGTGTGCGTTTCTCGCAAGAGGTTGCCAAAGATGATGTTCTGGGCTTTGTTGACCGCGGCACTTATTCAACACTTACCTGCTATCCAGGTAAAGAGTTGGCAAATAATTACTCCTTAAACACGGTAGACATTTGCCCCGTAGGTGCGCTTACGAGTACAGATTTTCGTTTTAAAATGCGGGTTTGGTTTTTGAAACGTACCAATAGTATTTGCACTGAGAGTAGCGTTGGATCGAATACTACGGTTTGGAGCCGAGAAGGAAAAATTTATCGCATTACTCCGCGTCGCAACGATGCTGTCAACGACACTTGGATGACGGATAGTGGGCGTGATTTGTTTAAAGCTTTTGAAACAGAAGATCGCCTCACGCATTACACGGTAGATGGAATTCATCAAACTGCATCAGAAGCTGCGATTGCGGCGGCTGATATTCTCAAGGTTGGTGGAGTTGCGATCGTGGGATCACCTCACAGCACCGTCGAGGAGCAGTTCTTCCTCAAACAAATTGCCACTGCGACGGATGCATCGGTTTCATTGATTGAGCATAGCGGGGTAGGTGATGGGATTTTGCTTTCTGAAGATCGGAGTCCTAATTTACGCGGTGCGCTTTTAAATGGATTAATTTCAGAATTACCGGGAACAGATCTATCCGCCCTTGCTACTCAAGTTGATTCGGGTGCAGTGCAGACTCTTTTGGTCGTTAATGAAAATGTTACGGAGCTTGGTTTGAGTGAAGCGCAGTTAGCTAAACTCAAGGTGATTTACGTGGGCGCATTTGCGAATGCAGTGAGTCAAGTTGCGCAGGTGGTATTACCGTCTTTGAGTGTATTTGAAAAAGAGGGCAGTTTTGTGAATCAAAATTTCCGTTTACAGAAGTTTGCTGCTGCGGTGCCGGGTCCAAAAGGATTGCTTTCTGAGGCATCAGTCCTTGGTCAAGTGGTTGCGCTAATGATCGGAGATGCAGCAATGCATTTAACAATTTCACAAATTTGGCAACAGATCGAACAAAGCGAGGGTGCCTTTAAGGAATTAAATTGGCAAAAGATTCCTGAAGAGGGAGTCGAAGTCGATGCAGGCGAACTTGCTGCTTTGAAATTTGTGGAGTCCAAAAATTTAAAATTTGATCCCTTGGCGTTGGAGGAGGCGCAAGCTGTTCTCGCATGAGAATAGAGAACTGTTGCGATGATAACATTTTTTGAAGAATGGTCAGGAGTACTCTTGCCAGTGCTCTTCGCAGTTTTGATGATTACGGTCTTTATGACCTTTTGCGCTTATTCGGTTTTGGCCGAGCGCAAAATTTGTAGTTATATACAAGGGCGTGTAGGCCCTAACCGCACACGTCTCCCGGTTGTTGGGCACATTCCCATTATCGGAAACTTATTGACCAGCTTAGGGCTCTTTCAACCCGCAGCGGATGGACTCAAATTCCTTTTTAAAGAAGAAATCACGCCGGGGCATGTGAAGTTGGGTTACTATTATTTAGCGCCTTTAGTCGCCTTAACGCCTGCTCTCACAACGATGGTGGTATTGCCCTTTGGTCGGATGGTCGACCCTTCTGGGGCGGTGGTTCCACTTGCGCTCGCAAATTTGGATATTGGGTTTTTGTTCATTTTGGCAGTTTCTTCGCTCGGGGTTTACGGAATCGTGCTCGCGGGTTGGGCGTCTAATTCTAAATATCCATTTCTTGGTGCGATTCGTTCATCCGCTCAAATGATTTCTTATGAATTGGCGATGGGCGTTTCCATATTGCCAGTCTTTATGTGGTCGGCTGCGCCTGGTTCTGAGTATGGAATGAGCCTCTTTGGTGTGGTTCAATCGCAAGAGGGGCTGTGGTTGGGGATTTGGCAACCACTCTCTGCTTTGATTTTCTTGGTCGCGCTCTTTGCAGAGACAAACCGTCTTCCCTTTGACATGGCTGAGTCCGAAACGGATCTGGTGGGAGGGTTTCACACTGAATATGGTGCGTTTAAATTTGGGCTCTTTTTCGTCGCGGAGTACGCGCACATCATCATGGGCTCTGCGATCTTTGTTATTCTTTTTGCAGGGGGTTGGCATTTTCTGCCAGGTCTTGCAGATCCGTACCCTGCTGGGATTTTGGGCGCGGTTTTATCAGTACTTTGGTTTCTCGCTAAAGTATTCTTTATGATTTTCTTCTTTATATGGATTCGTTGGACCTTGCCGCGTTTCCGTTACGACCAAGTGATGTCGCTGGGTTGGAAAATTCTTCTTCCGCTAGCAGTCGGCAATTTGGTGTTTAATACGCTATTGATTGCTCTGATCGATGCGCTTTAACTAACTATCTTTAAACATGGCCAAAACAAAAGTTATTGAACGTAAACCGCTAAGTTTCGCGGAAAAGACCTTCTTGCCACAGATTGCTACGGGTTTGAAAACGACTTTTGGCAATATGTTCAAAAAGCCGATCACTCTGCAATACCCTGAAGAACGCCCGGTGATTCCTGATAATTATCGCGGAGTTCCAACTCTAGTGAAAGATCCGAATGGGCGCGAAAAGTGTGTTTCTTGTCAGTTGTGTGAGTTTGTTTGCCCGCCTAAAGCGATTCGCATTACTCCTGGCGCAATCGATGAAACCGCGGATCCAGATCGGGCGCACGTTGAAAAGGCGCCGCAGGAATTTGAAATCAATATGTTACGATGTATTTACTGTGGTTTCTGTCAGGAAGTTTGCCCTGAGGAGGCAATTTATTTACAGGATGTTTTCTCGCTCTCTGGATATAGTCGTGAGGAGATGGTTAATAAAAAGGATAAGCTTTATGAATTAGGGGGCACCTTGCCCGATGATCATTTTAAATGGGATAAAAAGAAACAGGCTGAACTTCGCGGTAACCTAGAGCATTAGACGAAACGAATCATGATCGATTTCCTTTTTTACCTCTTTGCTGGCTTAACCTTGTTGACAGCTTTATTCATGGTTTTGAGTCCAAATGCAGTAAATGGGGCGATGTTTATGATCGTGTCTTTCGTTGGAACGGCTGCGCTCTTTGTTTTGCTGGAGGCGTATTTTTTAGCGATTTTGCAAATTCTTGTGTATGCAGGAGCGGTAATGGTTTTGTTCCTCTTCATCATCATGTTGCTCAATGTAGAGAAGGAGAATCGTCAGTTTGGAAAATCTAAGCTTTCAATTCTAGCATCCGTACTTGGATTCTTAATTCTTTCTGGTTTGGTTTGGGGGCTCTTTTCAGATCCTACAACCTTGCCCGCTCCCCCTGCAATTTCAGTAACGGAAAATCCTGTTGGCTTGAATGCGGAAAGCGGGATTCCATTCACAACTTCTGCAAAATCTTTTGGTTACAGCTTATTCACTAAGTATATGTTGCCCTTTCAGTTAACGGGCTTTCTTCTGCTAGCGGCTATGGTTGGAGTGATCGTGGTAAGCAAACGCCCAAGTGAAGCTTCGGACTTGGATTCCAACACCTAATTTTTTTATGACTATCGGACTCAATGCTTTTCTAATTGTCGCTGGATTACTTTTTGCGATTGGAATGCTGGGCGTTACTTTACGCCGTAACACCTTAGTCATGTTTATGTCGCTAGAGCTAATGCTGAATGCGGTGAATCTCGCATTAGTGGCATTTTCTCGGTTCAATGGAACAATGGACGGCAATCTATTCGTTTTCTTTATAATTACAGTTGCGGCTGCAGAAGTTGCTGTCGGTCTAGCAATCATTGTGGCGCTTTTCAGGCGTCGCCAATCCGTAATGGTCGACCAGCTCAACGCTTTAAGTAGTTAATTTTCATTCCAATGTCTCCAATTTTTGCGCTCAGTCTTACGCTTTTTGCACCGCTCCTTACCGCGGTTGCGGTCGCTTGTTTTCTCCGCCAAAATGGCAAATTTGCATCTGCGTTATCGATTGGAGCAGCCGCCCTTATTTGCTTAGGCACATTGAGCGCGATTTCTCAAATGGATGGTGGGGCGCTCACTGCGAGTTGGGCTTGGTTGAGTTTAGGGCAGTTTGAAGTCAGCCTTGGATTTCTCTTTGATGATGTCGCTGCGACCATGTTGGCAATGGTGAGTTTTGTCGGGCTTTTGATTCATATTTTTAGTCTTGGGTACATGAAGGGGGATTCGGCAAAAGCGCGTTTCTTTGGCGGGCTTTCGATTTTCATGTTTTCGATGGTGGGTATCGTGCTCGCGGATAATCTCATCATGATCTTCATCTTCTGGGAGTTGGTCGGTTTCAGTTCCTACATGTTGATCGGGCATTATCTTGAGACTGATGCCGCAAAGGCGGCTTCAAAAAAAGCGTTCATTGTAAATCGTATTGGTGACCTCGGGTTTCTTGTGGGAATCGCGACTGCATATTGGCATTTTGGAACAACGAATCTTTCTGAAATGGCAGGGCTCACTGAGGCGCACCCTGAATTAGTTAAGGCGAGCATCGCTGCGTTTTTAATGTGTGGTTTTATCGGCAAGTCGGCTCAGTTTCCTTTGCATGTTTGGCTGCCCGATGCGATGGCGGGTCCGACTCCAGTTTCGGCCTTGATTCATGCTGCTACGATGGTAGCGGCAGGGGTTTATTTTTTGATTCGAATCGTTTTCTTGTTCCCAGTTGAGGTTCTTGATTTTATCGCCTATCTAGGGACTGCAGTCGCGGTCTATGCTGGTTTCTGCGCGTATGCTCAAAATGATATTAAGCGAATTCTTGCATATTCTACATTGTCGCAACTGGGCTACATGGCGGCGGCTTTTGGTCTGGGTTATCCCGGGATTGCTCTCTTTCACTTAATCACTCATGCCTTCTTTAAGGCGCTCTTGTTCCTGGGTGCAGGTTCGGTGATCCACGGCTGTCACCACGAGCAAGATATTTTTAAAATGGGTGGTCTTCTCAAACGCATGCCGGTGACCTCGATAACATTTGCAATCGGAGTGCTGGCGCTTTGTGGCGTTTATGGGCTTTCCGGATTTTTCTCAAAAGACGCAATTTTGATCGCGGGAGGTCTAGGCAAGACTCCTGTCTTTATCTTCCTGACTTTGGGAGCGTTCCTGACGGCAGGTTACATGGGTCGTTTATTTTGGGTCGCTTTTCTTGGGGAGCCAAAATCGGAGGCAGCTTCGCATGCGAAGGAAAGCCCGCTCACCATGGTTATTCCTTTGGTCGTGCTTGCGGTGCTTTCGGTTGTAGGTGGCTTGACTCAATTATGGCCTGAGGCCTTAGGGTCTTTGATTCGCGCTGATTTAGATCATCTGCACCATTTAGAGTCCTATGATGCAATGCATCACTCGGTACTCTTTTACGGGAGTGCTGCTTGGATAGTTGGGCTTTTAGGAGCGTTTTTCTTCTACCGAGCTGGGGCGAAAGAGGATCGCTTGGAGCGGAATGTCCCAGCGGTCTATCGTTTCTTAAAGTCGCGTTTATGGTTTGATGAGATTTACGATTATTACGTCGTTAAGATCCAGCAACGTTTTGCGAGTCTTCTGAGTTTTTTGGACATTTTTCTTATCAAAGGATTGCTCGTTCGTGGAAGTGCAGGCGTAGCCGCAATAGTTGGTTTAGGGGTACGTTCGCTTCATGTTGGAAATGTTCATGCCTATGTTTATTGGTTCCTCGGAGGGATGTTAATCTTTTGGTTCTTTGCGAGTGGTCTTCTGTAACTCTTTTTAAAATTTAATTTTCATGACACCTATTTTCGACTCCTTTGCGTTCTATTTGCTCGCGGCTATTTTGGTCCCGCTGGTTTCAGGGGTTGTCCTTCTTTTTGGTGCCTCGTTAAGTCCTAAAGCTCGTGGCTTGATCGCGCTCTTTGGATTCGCGCTTCCTTGTTTTGTATCTCTTTTGCTAGCGTTCAACTTTGATGGCGGGAATGCAGGGGGCTACAATTTTGAGCTCAAACTTCCAACGGGGCTTGAGTCATTGGGTATTTATCTACATCTGGGTTTAAATGGGATTTCGCTCCCGCTGTTTTTATTAGCGGGCATTGTGGGATTAGCAACGGGTCTGTATGCAATTTATTCGAAAGCAGAACGCGCACATTTGTATCTCGCACTCCTCTTACTCATGCAGGGTGGCTTGATGGGTACGTTCGCTTCGGTAGATGTATTCTTCTTCTACTTTTTTCACGAGTTCGCTCTCATCCCGACCTTCATTATGATTTTGCTCTGGGGTGGCTCCGACCGTCGGTCCGCCGTTATGGAGATGACGATTTATCTGACCTTGGGTGCGATGCTTTCTTTGCTGGGTCTGATAGCCCTCTACGTTACAAGTGGGGCGGAATCTTTCTCCTTGCCTGCTCTGCGTGACTATCTTGCGGCGCAACCGCTCAGCGAGACTCTCCAGTCTAACATCTTCGGGCTCTTGTTATTTGGTTTTGGTATTTTGGTTTCGTTGTTCCCATTCCACAGTTGGGCGCCTAAGGGATATGCAGTTGCTCCGACTGGTGCCGCTATGCTGCACGCTGGGGTGTTGAAGAAATTTGGCCTGTACGGGTTGCTTCAAATTGCTGCGCCTCTTTTGCCTGCGGGGCTTACGCATTGGTTCCCTTGGATCGCTTGGTTGGCATTAGGTAATATTTTAATCATCGGAATGGTTACGATTGCACAGCGTAATCTTAAACTGATGCTCGGTTACAGCTCGGTTATGCATATGGGCTATGCCTTTTTGGGGATTGCTGCGTTTTCGGTAGTCGGGGTCGGAGGGGCACTGCTTATGATGGTCGCTCATGGACTTTCGGTTGCTTTGCTCTTTATGCTCTCAACGTGTATCCATCATCGCACTTTGACATTTGATCTTAGAACAATGGGTGGCCTAGCGAAAAAGACGCCAATTTTATGTGCCTTTTTTGTGGCGGCTACGATGGCAAGTATCGGGCTTCCTGGGTTCGGTAATTTCTGGGGTGAGTTTACCATCTTTGTGGCCTTGGCGGAGACCGAAGCTACGCGCTGGTTGTTAATTCCTGCGGCTTTTGGAATTTTAATTTCTGCGATTTATGGTTTGCGAGCGGTTGCGAATATTTTCTTCGGCTCACCACGTCCAGAATTTGCAGCGCGTTTAGAGGATCCCTCCGTGCAGGATTTGCAAGGTTTTGAAAAACGACCTGCGCTGGTCTTACTAGCGGCATTACTTGCAATCGGGATTTGGCCTCGTTTGGTTTCGGATCGAGCTGATGCGGAATTATCTCTCTTGTATCCGGTAGCGGAAACTATACCACAATTTGAATCGTCGACCGCAGTACCTGCGATTGAGACGAAGGAGGACGCGCATTAATGAACGAAGTATTGGCTGATTATTTGCGCGGGATTGCCGCGACTAACGACTGGATGGTAATCCTGCCAGAGATTCTTTTGGCTGTTTTGGCTTTGGGCTTACTTTTAGTGGAGCTCTTTGCTACAAGTAATAAAAAGATGGTTCCGCGTGTTTCGATGTTGGGGCAGGGTGTAATTTTGATTGTGATGCTAATGGGTGGTTGCTGTGGGTTGGCGCCTGTTGGGCAGTCAAATTTTGGCGGGCTCATTATGGCAAATGAGTGGACGTATTCGATGCGCCTCTTTTTCGGGGTGAGTGCCTTGCTCGTAACTTATTTAGGAACTGTATTTTTTGCGAAGCAACTGCTCGCTCGTGCGGAGTTCTACCATCTTGTCTTGCTAGTGGCAGCATCCTTGATGCTTTTAGTGCAGAGTAGTAATTTCGTAATGTTGTTCATTGCTTTGGAAACAGCGACGGTGGCATTTTACGTTTTGGTTGCCTATCGTCGTAACAGCGCGCTCTCTTTGGAGGCAGGAATTAAATATCTTTTATTAGGGGCTTTGAGTTCCTCTATTCTTCTCTTCGGAATTGTCCTGCTCTATGGTGTTGCGGGTAATCCTGCTCTGAGTGGAAGCACTTCAGATGCTTTGAACTTTTCTGAACTTGCTGGCTTCATTACATCCAATCCAGAGAATCCGCTTGTTTTAACGGGCGCACTGTTAGTAATCGCTGGCATTTGCTTTAAAATTGGAGCAGTCCCTTTTCAGATTTGGGTGCCGGACGTTTACCAAGGTGCTCCGACTCCCGTGACGGCTTACCTGAGTGTAGCTTCTAAGGCGGCGGGGTTCATTGTGCTTTTAAATCTTTTGCATGGACCTTTCTTGGCTCTTCAGGGTTTCTTAATTCCGATTGTATCAGTAATCGCAGGGCTTTCTATTTTGTACGGTAACCTTGCTGCAATTGTTCAGGTGAACCTCAAGCGGATGCTCGGCCTTTCTGGAATTGCACATGCTGGCTACCTTCTTATGGGTGTTGTAGCTGCTTACTCCGTAGACTGGGCAACTCAAGCAATATTGTTCTATTTGGTGGCCTACTTGTTGGCATCTTTTGTGGTCTTTATTGTGATGTCGCTGTCTGTCAGTGGAGATGATGCGGAAGCAACGTTGGAGGACTACCGAGATTTTGCTCGTCAACAACCGTTTTTAGGAGGCGCCCTTACGGTTGGCCTAGGATCATTAGCAGGGATTCCGCCATTGGGTGGATTTATCGCAAAATTATTTTTGTTTATCGCAGTTTTTCAGGCGGGGTTATATAGCTTGTTGGCGGTTGCGATCATTGGTGTGGTCATCTCAATCTATTACTATTTCGGTTGGATGCGGGTAGCCTACTTTTCTACGAGTGCGAATGATGAAACGGATTCGTTCCCTGCGCCCGTCGACATTAAGGCGCGATCAGTTTTGTTAATCTTGCTTGGAGCTACGGTTATATTGGGAGTGTTCCCTGCGGCGATTGGAATCTTCTAAACGAACCCATTGCCTGGAAAGCAGTCTAACTTTTTTAGTTGAGCGGGATACTTTCTAAGCGTTCTTTAGCGTTTTCTGCATCCCATTCGAGGTTGTAAGTTTTAAATAGTAGAATGGCTTCTTCGATAAATTCTGGATCTTTAACTCCGTCCCTGAATGCTCGGCGGTATTCTCGAAGCGCGTTGTTAGTTTGATCAATTTTCATATAGGTTCGCGCCAGAAGTTTTCGGATTCGAAGATTTTCAGGCTGATCCTCTAGAAGTCCTTGAAGGCTAAGAATAAAACTCTCAGTTTTTAAATTGTTAGCATCATTTATGATAGCCAACTCAATGTAGGTTAAGTTAGCTTTCCAGCTTTCGGGTCTTTGGCTTGCCAATGTGCGCCAGAGTTCATGCGGCTTTGATATGCTATACGAAAATTGAAAACTCAGAATGCTGAATGCTAGAAGTGTAAATCCTAAAGTAATTCTCTGAACTTTGTTAGATACGATTTCCAATTTTTGCAGGGTTCGTCTTACTGAGAAGAATGCCAGGACTACAATAATCATCAACGCGGGATAGAAGCGATGGGTGTCTAAAACTATAGAGCCGTCAATGAATTTTGAGGGCAGGAATATAATTGGGATTAGGAATAAGAGGAATAAAAGGAGTCCAAAGATTAAACTACGCGCCCAAGGTTTTTTACGAAATCCGATGCCGAGAGCAAAAAGTGGCGGAAAGACAAGGAACGGAAGTAAGTTTATGCCTGCGCTTAGGCTAAAGTTTACTTGGGGATTGAGTGCCTCAAAGACTTTGATTGCGCCTGGATTAAAAGTTTGTTGCAGAAAAAACTGGAAGGTGCGACCTGCTTGCCAAGTCCAGTTTGCTACGGTTTGGGAAAAAATATACCCGGGGTCTATGTTTGCTAGATAGGTGCCTAGCAATGAGCAGATGCAAAAGACAGGAAGCATCGGGTTGAGGTGCTTTAGCTTTGCGGGGAAATCTCGATTGCAGATGGCTAGAGTTGCGATGATGGGAATTAATAACGCCAAGGGATGCACTAATAAGGTAATTATCGTTATTAGAATGGAGATTAGGTAAGTAATAGAATTTAATTTGCTCAGATAAATACTGAGAGCTGATAGCATTAAGATAGTGCCTATTAATTCGTAACGATAACCCGGCCAAAAAATTGTTTGTATAACTGCTGGGTGAACTGCGAATAACAAGCTTGGCCAAAATGCGCTACTGAGCTTTAGGCGCTTGAGAAGCGACCAAAGAAGGAGCGCTGCTACAAGGTGCAAGGTAATGTTTATTGCACGATGGACGGTGGCAGGGTTTTTTAAGAAAACTTGCTCGGCATAAAAAGAAGTCCGACTGATTGGATCGTAACGGCGTATGGCGTCAATTGACCAGATGCTAGACAAATCTTCGACTTTAAGAATTAAGCTCTGGTCGCTTTCTGAATAAACGTTCCATAAAAATCCAGACTTTAAAAGGGGAGCAAAGGTCAGAAAACCCAAAAGGAATAAGCCAAATGTGCGAAATAAGATTATTTTTCTTCTTTTTTTTCGCTGGGATTGCCTCGCAATCTCTCGATCGACGAACTCGCTGGGGGCCTCTGAATGCATAATTATAGTTGAAAGTTGAATCGTTCTGGATTGAGCCCTCTAGCGGAGATGGCATTTTTGAGTTGGGATAGATTTAGTTGGTCTCCAGCTTTGATACCGAGGACTTTAAGCTGTCCTTGTTCAACCTCTAAAGCGAATTGTATTTTCTCGCTGTGCGATGCGACCACTTGCTCATTATAGGGATATAGCGGGTAAATTTCTAAGAGGACTCCGTTGCTGTCAAAATAAGCAAGGTCTAGTGGGAGGGGAGTATTACGCATCCAAAAGGAGCGAGTTGTGGAATTTTCAAAAACAAAAAGCATTCCATGGGCATCCTCAAGTTCTTTACGAAACATAAGCCCTTGCGATCGTTCATTTTCATTGAGAGCTAATTGAAGTTGGAGATCCACTGACCCCACTTGAATCGTAAAGTAGGTGTTTGCGGGCAGGTGGCTGTTCTCAGTCTTTTGCGGCGAGCAGGCAATGCTGACGAGGCCGATAAAACCCAAGAGAAATATTGAAAGTTTTAAATGTTTCATGAGTCAATTATTCGATAATAGCGTGACACGTAGCTAATTTTATAAATGATTTTAAATTCAAATCAATCTGTTATGCGTTCCAATTCATCTAAAGCTCGTTTTTTGTATTCAACTTCTGAGCAAAGCGCAGATCTTTTATACCTGACGGGGGTGTACGTGCCCGATGCTTTTTTGGCAGGGATGATCCGAGGCAAATCATTTGCGGTTGTGAATCGTTTGGAATTTGGGCGAGTTTTGAAACAGTCTAACTTAGATTCGGTGCTTTTGCTGGAGGCTGAACTGAAGGCAGCAAGTGAAGCATTCGGCATAGCGCCTAAGAATATCGGACCTGCTGAATTGATTGCTTATTATCTTAAAAAAAATCGTTTGCGCACGGCGGAGGTTCCTTCGGATTTTCCAGCGAGCTACTACGCAAGGCTTTTGAAGCTAAACATCAAAGTCGAGCTTGGGGACACTCCATTTTTTGCGGAGCGCTCTATTAAGACTGAAGTTGAGGCTGAAGCGATTCGCAAAGGTAATGCCGCAAGTGCGGCGGGAATTCGTGCGGCGGAGGCGGTTTTAAAGAAGGCGGTCATCTCAGGTAAACGCTTAATGTATGATGGGCGGGCTCTAACCTCTGAACGCTTGCGCACGGTCATTGACCAAACATGCTTAGAGAATGGAGCCATAGCGCAGCATACGATTGTGGCAGGTGGCGCACAGGCCTGCGACCCACATGAGGCAGGGCACGGAGTTTTGCGACCGAATGAGTTAATTATAATTGATTGTTTTCCCCGTGTTCAAGCGACGGGCTTTCACGGAGACATGACGCGGACTTTTTTGAAAGGACGGGCGAGTGCAGCACAGCGAGACCTAGTCAATGCAGTACGCGCCGCTCAGCAATCGGCGTTGAAAAAGGTCCGCAGTCGTGTAACGGGTAATGCGGTACACCAAGCTGCGGCTGAAGTCTTTGAAAAGCGCGGTTTCAAAACAGAGCGCAAAGGGGATACCTTTACGGGTTTTATTCACTCCACGGGTCATGGTTTGGGATTGGAGGTCCATGAATCGCCGCGTGTTTCAGTCAACGCGCCCGCGCTCAAGGCGGGGCAGGTCATTACGATTGAGCCGGGATTGTATTATCCAGGGCTTGGGGGTTGTCGCATTGAGGATGTTGTACAGGTCACTGCAAAGGGCAGCAACCTGCTTTCTTCGATGCATTATCGTTGGGAAATTCGATAGAGCGTTGCTAAGGGTGCTCTAAAACTCAAATTTGTAGCGAGCGAGGCGACCACCGATCTCAGCAATGATTTCCTTCTCTTTTTCGACTCCGTCGGCAGCGAAAGTAACCGAGAAGCGGACGTAATTTCCGCAGTCATCCCATGGCACCGTACTGATAAGTTCGTTCGTAATAAGCCACTGACTGAAGGCTTCACCATTTTCGAAGTGCTCAGTAGCACCATCCACGGTGGCTGATTTGGGTGCGGCAACATAGAGGAAGAAGCTGCCTTGCGGCTTTTCAGCTTGGAAGCCATTAGCGAGAAGGGTCTCTACAAGTAAATCCATACGGCGCGAATATTTGGCTGCAATCGCATCGGTTATTTCAGGGTGCTCAAGCGCTTTTGCCCCTGCATTCTGGATTGCAAGAAATTGCCCTGAGTCGGAATTGTCCTTCATGTCACCATAGGCTCGCACGATTAGAGGATTCCCAACCACAAACCCTATCCGCCAACCAGTCATGTTATAACTTTTTGAGAGGGAGTGCAGTTCAACCGCGACTTCTTTTGCGCCTTCGACCTGAAAAATTGATTGCGGTGCACCCTCAAAAATAAGGGAGGCATAGGCGGCATCTTGAACGATTATGAGACCGTTGGCTTTTGCAAAATCGATGGCTTCACGATAAAATTCAACGGTCGCAGAGGCACCCGTAGGATTGTTTGGGTAATTAAGGACCATCATTTTAGCCTTCGTCACGACCTCAGCAGGAATTGCCTTTAAATCGGGAAGGAAGTTATTGGCGGCTTCGAGAGGCATATTATAGACGTCTCCGCCATAAAATTTCGCATGGCTTCCAAGCACTGGATACCCGGGAACAGTCATTAGGACAAAGTCTCCAGGATTTACGAAGCATCCAGGTAGCATCGAGAGTGCTGTTTTTGAACCGATGGAGTGAATGACTTCAGTTTCCCAGTCGATGTTTTGAACGCCAAATACTTCTTCCATGTAGCGAGCTGCTGCCTGCTTAAAGTAATCGCCACCGTTGTCTGCATATCCACGGTTCTCAGGCTTCGCGGCTTCCGCTTGCAAGGTTTCAATCACAACAGGGAACGCCATTTCATCGGGCTCACCCACGCCCATGTCGATAAGGTCAACTTCAGGCTTCGCCTGCATCGCTGCTTTTTTAGCACGTTTGATTTTCTCAAACTTATAGATCGCGGTTGATTTTCCGTATTGATTCCCGCCAATACGCTCAGCGAATAACTCTTGTATGTATGGATCACTCATAAATCGTAGTTTTTACTTTTTTTATTAAAGGTTTAATTAAGGTTGAGATGTGTAAACAGTGCGTTAATTTTCGAGTTTTTATAAATCATGCAAACAATACAATCGATTAACGAGATGCAATCTACCGCCATTGCGCTACGTTCCAGCGGGCATTTGATTGGTCTCGTTCCGACTATGGGTTGTCTGCATGAAGGACATGCGTCTCTGATAGATATTGCAAAAGAAAAGACTGACAAAGTCATTGTCTCGATATTTGTCAACCCTGCCCAGTTTGGTCCGAATGAAGATTTTGATAAATATCCACGCGCGCTTGAAGCGGACTTGGAGCTATGCAGGGAAAAAGGAGTCGATTTTGTATTTAACCCTCAGGCGGAGAGCATTTATCCTGATGGGTATTCGACTTACATCGAGGAGCAATTTCTGACGAAAGGGCTTTGCGGCATTTCGCGCCCCAAGCATTTTAGGGGAGTTTCCACGGTGTGCCTAAAACTGTTTAATATTACGCGACCTGATTTTGCGATTTTTGGGCAAAAGGATGCGCAACAACTCGCGCTCATCAAAAAAATGACGGAAGACCTAAATCTTCCTCTTGAGATTGTGACAGGCCCGACCTTCCGTGACGCGGACGGTTTAGCAACGAGTTCGCGCAATTCGTATTTAAGCGCTCAACAGCGTGCGGATGCGCTACGGATTCCTCATGCTTTAGAACAAGCACGGGAATTAGTCGCCTCTGGAGTTCGGCAAGTGGATCGTATCATTGCTGAAATCACTCACAATTTAACCCAGAGTCGCCGCATCCGAGTGATCTACGCGCAGGTGGTTGATCGCAATACGATGGAGCCGGCACGCGAGATCGTTCCTGGTAAGCACATTGCGATGGTCGCCGTCTGGGTTGAAAACGTTCGGCTGATTGACAATATTGAACTGTAATTTTTGATGACCCAGAAGTATGATGTCATTGTAGTTGGGAGCGGAATCGCGGGTTTGAGTTTTGCGCTCAAGGTTGCGGAGTCGGGTCGATCCGTTGCCATCATTACGAAAAAGAATTCGGCAGAATCGAATACCAATTACGCGCAAGGCGGAATCGCGGCGGTGACTTCTAAGACCGATGACGTTGCGATGCATGTGGCAGATACACTCGATGCAGGTGATGGGCTTTGTGATGTGGAGGTCGTACAAGAAATTTTAAAGGACGGCCCGGCGTGTATTGATGAGCTTATTAAAAGGGGTGTTGATTTCACGCAGCTCAACGACGGACGGGTTTCGCTCGGCAAAGAGGGAGGGCATTCAAAACGCCGGATTCTGCATGTGCAGGATGTTACGGGTAAAGCGATTGAGCAGGCGCTCCTGCAGGCGATAGCGGATGCTCCTAATATTTGTGCCCTAGAACATTATTTCGCGATTGAGTTAATCACCGCCAAGAAACTTCAGCTTGAGAGTCCCGACCGTATCGTGGGTCTCTATGCCCTCAACACGCATAGCGGGATTGTCGAAACCTTCGAGGCAGAGGCGGTTTTATTAGCAACTGGAGGGATTGGACAAGTCTACGAATATACCACAAATCCGGTAATTGCGACGGGTGACGGGATTGCGATGGCGTATCGTGCGGGTGTTGAAATCCGTAATATGGAATTCATTCAATTTCATCCCACCGCCTTTTATTCGCCCGATGGCAGTCGTTTTTTAATCAGTGAAGCGGTGCGCGGAGAGGGTGCGATTCTCAAAAATTTAGAGGGCGAGGCCTTTATGCATAAATACGATTCGCGTGCAGATCTCGCGCCGCGTGATATAGTTGCTCGTGCAATTGACTCTGAAATGAAGGAATCGGGTGCGCGTCATGTTTGGTTAGATGTGCGCGAGATTCCAAAAACAACTTTGTTGGAGCGTTTCCCAAATATTTATGAGTACTGTGCTGAGCGTGGGATTCAGATTGAGTCTGAGATGATTCCAGTGGTTCCTGCTGCCCATTATCTTTGCGGCGGGGTGTTGACTGCGCTGGATGCCGCCACTTCATTGCCCGGTTTATATGCATGCGGGGAAGTTGCCTGCACGGGCTTGCATGGAGCGAATCGTTTGGCGAGTAATTCGCTTTTAGAAGCGGTGGTGATGGCGCGTCGTGGATCGCTTGCGGTGGTTGAATATTTAAATTCAATTTCGGTGGAAGGAGTCGCGCTGCCTGCTTGGGCTGACGGGGATCTTTTGGATTCGGATGAACGCGTGGTTTTGACGCACAATCGCGATGAATTGAAACGCACGCTTTGGGATTATGTCAGTATTGTGCGAACCGAGAAACGCTTACAGCGCGCGCAGACTCGTATTCAAGTCCTTGCGAACGAGATTAACGAGTACTATTGGAATTTTAAAGTGGATGTCCCTTTGCTTGAGTTGAGGAACATGATTTTAGTGGCATCTTTAATCGTGCAGTGTGGGTTGCAGCGTCGAGAGAGTAGGGGCTTACATTATACCACCGATCATCCAAACAAAATTGAGAATCCATCGGACACGAGCCTGCGTGCAGGATAATTTCTGAATTTCAAATCTAATTGAGCCTATGTTAAAAGCGGAACGCGTTGCCCATATTCAAGATACCTTGCAACGGCATTACCCGAATCCACCCGTTCCTTTGGATCATAAAGATCCCTATACTTTGCTCGTTTCGGTTCTTTTATCCGCTCAGTGCACGGATGCACGAGTGAATCAAATTACACCGCTGCTCTTTGCAAAAGCAGACACTCCGCAGGCAATGATGCGTTTAACAGTTGAAACGATCCATGACATTATTCGTCCGTGTGGATTAGCTCCGATGAAATCGAAAGGCATCGCAGGTTTGTCGCGTATTCTTGTTGAGCAATACAATGGGGAAGTGCCTCAGGATATGGAGATACTGGAGACCTTGCCAGCGGTGGGGCACAAAACCGCTTCGGTTGTCATGAGTCAGGCCTTTGGGGTGCCCGCCTTCCCAGTTGATACTCATATTCACCGCCTCGCCCAGCGCTGGGGATTGACTTCTGGAAAAAGTGTCGTGCAAACCGAGCGTGACTTGAAACGACTTTTCCCGCGTGCATCCTGGAACGATTTACACCTACAAATTATTTTTTATGGGCGCGAATTTTGTACTGCTCGCGGCTGCGATGGAACAGTCTGCCCTCTGTGTCGGGAGTTATATCCCAATCGCAAGCGACCGGTTAAAACTCGCAAATAAAGTTGGCAACTAAACGAGACTGACCTCGACTCCAAAGGTCGCGGACTCCTTTGGTCCAACGTGGTGGAGTCCGCGTTGATGGGCGACTGCATTTGGAGGCCCCATCCAGGGTTCAACACAAAAGAATGGACTCTCCTGTGATTCAGTCCAGAGAAGGAAAGCGTTGTTAGGAGAGGCGGCGGTACAATTCGGCAGAATTCGGACGGCAATGTCTTCTTCGCCGCCAGCGGGGCCGAAGCGGAAGGTATCGCCTTTGAGCTTGGTATAAATGCGGTCGCTTATTTCAGGAAGACCGAAGTTATCCTCTGCATCCCAGCCTTTTGGAAGTGGCTGTAAGGCGCCGTCTAACCCAAGCGTGGTGCATTGTTTGGCAGGTGATTGGAAGCGATAGTCCGAGCGATGGAGTTCAAGATGCCATGGGAGGCTGAAATAAAAATGATGACCAGCAGACCATGGGAGGGGGGTGTCACCAAGGTTTTCTAAATCGAGGAAAACGCGCAGGCTCAACTCTTGAAATTCATAGCGGACTTTAAAGCGATAGTCGAAAGGGTAGCTGTCAGTTGCAGTGGAGTCGGTTATAAGTTCTGCAGTAAATCCGTCTGGACTGGCATCGGTCATTTCAAAAGCGCTATCACGTGCAAACCCGTTTTGAGGCATTTTGTAAACGGCACCATCGGGAGCTTTCCAGAATCCTGGACGACCTGCCTGCAAGCTTCGACCCGCAAACGGAAATAGGATGGGGTTGCCGCCTCGAATTTTGGCAAACTTGTTATAATCAGGATTTTCGGGCCAATAGATGACATCTCGAAAGGAACCGTCAGCGTGTCGGACATTCCAATTCATGAGCCGTGCGCCTTGAGTGGGGTCAGCAAGAAAAGTGGAGGGGCCGCAATTCCAGCGGAGGAGTTTTTGCCCTTGATAGTCGATCGTTTGCATAGGGCTATACAAAGCAAGGAACTCGTAATTGCAAAGTCAGAAGTGTTTCTCTGCAAGGGATGCTTGCACAAACGCGAGGTTATTGCTTAATTAGTAGTCTCTATGAAACTTAGGTTCTGCTTTTTATTTTTATTTTTGCTAATTGTGGTGGGTAGGGCAGAAATTTCCTTGCCGCAAGGAGCGGAAAGCAAGGCACTTAAGCAAGTTTCGGTCTCAATTATCCCGATCACGAACGCGATTGATAAACCCAATCTTTATATTTTAAGACGTGGTTTGAAAGCAGCCATAACTAATGAAGTGGATGCGGTTCTTTTAGACATGGATACTCCTGGAGGGAGGGTGGATATTTGTCTAGAAATGATGGAGATGTTGGATCGTTTTGAAGGCGAGACCCTGACTTTTGTAAATGAGGATGCTATTTCGGCGGGTTCATTTATTGCTGCGGCGACTGAGTCCATCTATTTTTCTCCAAGGGGAAAGATGGGAGCATCTGCAGTTATTCAGGGGACAGGCGAAGATGTTCCAGAGACCGCGCGTCAGAAGATCGAAAGTTATCTTCGCGCAAATATCCGAGTGATGAGTGCGGCTTATCCGTATCGCGCGAATGTTATTCGAGCGATGATGGATGCTGATTTTGAATTAAAGATTGGGGACTCAGTGATCAAGCCGGCAGGTGAATTATTGACGCTCACCGCAATGGAGGCGCTTAAAGAGTACGGGGATCCTCCGCAGGCTTTATTGAGTTCGGGAACTTATGAGTCGATTGAAGACTTGCTGGAAGCACGTTACGGTGCGGACGGATATGCAATCACTGCTTTTGAGATTAATTACTCCGAAGATTTGGCAAAATGGATGCAAACATTTGCGCCAGCCTTAATGGGCTTGGGTCTTTTGCTTCTGTTTATTGAGTTTAAAACTCCCGGATGGGGGATTTTTGGAATTGGAGGAATTGCGTTCATCGCGCTCTTTTTCATTAGTCAATATATTGCAGGACTCGCGGGTAATGAAGTCATTGTCTTTTTCCTAATCGGAGTCTTGCTGTTATTGGTTGAGGTATTGATCTTGCCGGGTATTTTTATTGCAGGGCTCGCGGGCGCATTTCTTATGCTGGGCTCATTATTGTGGGCAATGGTTGATTTTTGGCCAGATGGGCAGACTGAGTTCACGATGGAATTATTTTTTATGCCGTTCTTGAATCTTATCTACGGGCTTTCGATTGCAGTGGTTGGAACGCTTCTCCTATCTCGTCTATTTAAAGATTCATGGATCGAGAGAAGCCTTGTTTTAGAGGAGGGAGTGACTGGACATACAAGCGCGGAAAGCGTGAGCACACGTGAGGTCTTGCTTGGGGCACGGGGTCGTGTTGTTAAGCCTCTGCATCCTGCTGGGGAAATTGAAATTTCGGGACAACGCTACAACGCTAGTTGCAATGTTGGTACGATTGAAGCGGAGCAATTAGTGGTAGTAGTAGGTGTTTCTGATTTTAATTTGATTGTGGAGGCATTGGAAGGATGACTTGGATTATTGGTTTATTGATTGGCTGTATGGTTTTGGTGTTTCTGGAGGTGTTGCTTCCCGGCGGGATTCTAGGGCTCTTGGCGGCCGCGTGTTTGATTGGAGCTACAATAAAGACTGCCGCGCTTTATGGCGGATTTGCTGCGGCCTTAGTTTTCATGGGTGCAATCCTGCTTGGCCTCGTCATGGTTGTTCTTGAATTTAAACTATTCGCAAAGACTCGATTTGGAAAACGCTTTTTCCTAACGCGCACGGTTGGGAGTGGCAACGGGGTGGAGGCAAATAGCGATGCGCTTATTGGCGCAGAAGGCGTAGCATTGACGCGCCTGAATCCTGCTGGCAAAGTAGAGGTTAATGGCAAAAGTTATGATGCGCATTGCCGTGATGGTTACTTAGAATCGGGTACACCCATACAGATTATTTCAAAAGACAGTTTTAAACTTATTATCAAAAAATTATGAATATCATTAATCCCCTCTTAGCAGTGACCGGGATCCAAGTAGCTGTAACGGCAGTTCTAGGCTTGGTTCTCCTGGTCTTTGTGCTCGTTTTTATTTCTTACATCGGGCTATTTGTGAAGTCATGGCTCTCAGGCGCGACGGTTAGTTTCCCAACCTTAATCGCGATGCGTTTACGTGGAGTCCCAGCTTCTTTGATTGTGGATGCGCGCATCACCGCAGTTAAAGCGGGTATCAGTCTCGATACGAATGACCTTGAGGCGCATTATTTGGCTGAAGGTAATGTCATTCAAACCGTGCAAGCTCTGATTGCTGCGGATAAAGCAAATATCCAGCTTGACTGGCAACGCGCATGTGCGATTGACCTCGCTACCAAAGGAACGGGTAAATCCGTTTTAGAAGCGGTTCGTACCTCGATTAATCCTAAAGTAATTGAATGCCCCAATCCGCAAAGTGGACGTTCGACGATTGATGGCGTCGCCAAAGATGGCATTCAGGTTAAAGCAAGAGCACGAGTGACCGTTCGTTCAAACTTGGATAATTACGTTGGCAGCGCGCTTGAAGAAACCGTGATTGCTCGAGTGGGTGAAGGCATTGTGACTACCATCGGTTCGTCTGATTCTTACAAGACCGTATTGGAGTCGCCCGATACGATTTCTAAGGTTGTCTTAGAGCGTGGTTTGGATGTGGGAACTGCATTTGAAATTCTCTCAATTGACATTGCAGATGTGGATGTGGGTGAAAATATTGGTGCGAAGCTTCAGGAATCTCAGGCAGAAGCGGATAAAAATGTCGCCCAAGCGAAGGCGGAGATGCGCCGTGCGGCGGCGGTTGCACTTGAGCAAGAAATGAAAGCGAAGGTTGAGGAAATGAGTGCGAAGGTGGTTGAAGCAGAGGCTCAAGTACCCCTTGCGCTTGCGGAGGCATTCCGTTCCGGAAACCTTGGCGTCATGGATTACTACCGTTTGAACAATATCAAAGCGGACACAGACATGCGTGACTCGATCTCAAAAGGGGACGAAAATAGCTAGGTCTTAAGCGTTTTGATCTAAACGTCCTACCGTTCTCAAGATGGAAGATCTCTTTGATATCCTCATACCTGCCATTATAATGGCAGTATACTTCTTTGGCAATTTATTGTCTAAGAAGTCGGATGATGCCTCAGGAGCTGATGATCGTACTCAAGATAGTGGCACACCCGAGCTGGATCCTGAGGAACGGGCGCGTCGCGTCGCGGAGACGATCCGTAAAAAAGTGGAGTCGCGTAGGAACAAAACTGCAGAGGAATCTTCGCGGCGCCCTCAACCGAGCGTGCCTGAAGTTGCCTCAATGGAAGAAAAGCATCAGTCTAGAACATTTGAAGTGCCTGTGCCAGAGGTTGTTTCTTGGAATGAGCCAACTGAGGATTATGGGGCTGCAATGGAAGCACAACTTGCGAAGATTGAGGCAACGCGTAAACAAGCCGAGCGACTCAAGAAAAAAGCTTCTAGGGTTGAGGCAGAAGTATCGAAGGTTGCGCGTAGGAATCCGAAATCTGGTAGTATGTCTCGATTCGGCAGGGGGTCTGTCCGCACGCAGTTAAAGGATTCGTCGGCAGCGCGCGCAGCGTTTATTTATGGAGAAGTATTGGGCTCTCCGGCGGGACTTCGAAAACGAGGAGAATCCTCGATTCCTGGATTGAAGCAGTAAAATAGGCAGTTTTAGGGACTTTTAAAGGCCTTTTGGAGGCTAAAAAAGGATCTCGAAAAAAGTTATTATTTAGGCAAGCTTACTCACTAAATTACTATTTTCTTAACATACCAGCTATGAAGATCATCATTGTAGGTGCTGGCGAAGTCGGGCATAATCTTACGGGTACGCTTGCAGAAGCAGGACACAACGTGTGTCTCATTGAGCAATCAATGGAGCTCTGTGAACGCATGGATGAAGAGCACAATGCTCGAATTGTTCGCGGGAACGGAAGCTCTGCGCGCCAGTTGCTCGAACTCGATGTTGCTAAATGCGATGCCTTTTTGGCGATGACTAGTGATGACCGTACAAACATCATTTCATGTTCGCTTGCAAAGGGTATGGGAGCGAAGCACACCGTCGCTCGAATTCATGATGCTACCTATAGTGATAATTCGATTATTAATTTCCAGTTACATTTTGGAATCGACTTATTAGTCAACCCTGAGGCGATTTGCGCGGTTGAACTCGCGAAAACGATTCGTAATGAAGGTCGCCTTGCGGTGGAAAATTTTGCGCGTGGTCAGATTGAAGTACAGCAACAAAAGATTGCGCCTGACTCGCGCTTGATTGGTTCAAAGCTCAAAGACTTAAAGTTAGATCCTCGGGTTCGCATCGGGCATATTCAGCGTGATGGTTCGAGTGAGGTTGCGCAGGCAGATTCAGAGATACATAAGGATGATCTAGTGACGGTTTTTGGAGATCCAGAGGCACTGTATTCTTTGCGCGAGAAAATGGATCCGAGTCAAAGGGTGAAGCATGTACGTGTCGTTCTTTATGGTGGAAGTGAAACTGCAATTAGCCTGATTCGGTTGTTGAAGCATCCTCGCTTTAAAATTCGTGTGATTGAAAAAGACCCTGAAAAATGCCGTGAACTTGCGGAAGAATTTTCCGATGTTACCGTTATTCACGGTGACGCGACTTCTCTGCGCTTATTAGAAGAGGAGCAAATCGGCAGTGCTGATTTCTTTGTGGCGTGTACGAAGGATGATGAGGATAACATTTTGACTTGTTTACAGGCGGTGAAATTAGGGGCAGATCATGTTCAACTTGTGATTAATAAAGGGGACTACGACCAACTTCTTGGGATTCTCAAAAATATGCTGGGGATCGAGGTGGTTGTTTCACCTCGCAAAGCAACCGCAGATTTTATGGAGCGGAGCTTATCGAATCAAAGTGTAATTCCGTTGGCAGATTTACCCGGTGGAGGGCGTATTTTGCAGATACATATTGGTCATTCCAGTTCAGTTACAGGTCGAAAACTCAAGGACATTTCGCTGCCAGCAAATTGTTTATTCGTTGCCTTGCAGCATAAATTCCAAGCGAAGGTTCCCAACGCAGAAGATGTTATTTTAGCGGGAGATCGGGTTTTAGTTTTGATTGATGCTGCTCAAGAGAAAGCACTTCGAGCCTGTCTGCTTTAGCAGTTTGCCATTTTTTTATGAACACGGCTATCATATACCGTTTACTTTCGATGGTGCTTGTTGCGCTAGCGGTTGCCTTTTTGCTTTGCATGGGCGGGGGATTACTTTCTGGTGAACGCTGGAATGATCGTGCGCCTATTGCATTCATCGCTTCCACTTTAATCAGTCTCGCTCTGGCAGGGTTTTCCCTTTGGTTAGCACGTCAGGGGACTAAAAAATTATTTAGACGCGAAGCGCTTTGTACGATTGGGTTGGCGTGGATCTTAGCAACTCTGGTTGGTGCGATTCCGTATCTCCTAAGCCTTGAAAATTGCTCTTGGGCGGATGCAATTTTTGAGAGTTGTTCGGGGCTTACAACCACGGGCGCGACCGCTTTTTCGGATTTCAATGAATTTCCTAAGAGCCTCTTGTATTGGCGTTCGCTCAGTCAGTGGGTTGGGGGTCTCGGAGTAGTGGTCTTTTTCGTGGCAATTCTTTCTTCTTTAGGAGCGGGCGCAAAAATTCTTTTCAGTAATGAATCTTCAGCGCGTTCTTCTGATTTTGAAGAGGGGCGTGTTCAGCGTGGTGCGTTCCAGTTACTGATTTATTATTTGGGCATCACTGCAGCCTGTTTAATTGCTTACCGCCTCGGGGGGATGAATTGGTTCCAAGCGATCAATCATGCTATGACTACGATTGCAACGGGTGGCTTTAGTACCGAACTTGATAGCATTGGGGCTTTTAATAGTCCCACATTGGAGTGGATTTCAATTGTCTTTATGATTATAAGTGCGACCACATTTGTGTTCGTGATACGACTTATAAGAGGTCGAACAGACGTGCTGCGTACGCACCAAGAGATTTATTGGTTTGGAATTCTGTTAGTGGGCAGTGTCTTCTTGTTAACCGTCTATTTAGTGGAGTTAACTGGAAATTTACCTAATCATGAAATGATTCGTACCGCGGCTTTTCAGGCGACTTCAATCATGACAACTACGGGATATGCCTCGGTCGACTTTGATGCATGGTTACCACCTGCAAAAATGTTGCTTATCATTTTAATGTTTATTGGGGGTTGCTCAGGGTCTACTGCAGGTGGAATTAAGATCATTCGAATGGTCATTGCATTGCGTGCAGTGGGGCGAAGTATCATCCATTCGTTCCGAGCTAATATCACCAAGCCAATGCATTACGGAGGACGTATATTAGGAGAGCGAGCGATTCAGAGTGTAGTTATATTTTTGCTTCTGATGGTGGCGTTACAAATTGCATCCATGCTTTTTGTTTCCGCTACGGAACCACATCTTTCTTTTATTGGAGTCTTTTCTTGCGTGCAAGCGACGCTCTTTAATATTGGACCAGGTTTTGACGCGGTTGGGCCTACCGAAAATTTTCATTTTTTACGAAGCGTCACTAAAGTATATCTCTGTCTGTTGATGATCCTTGGACGTTTGGAATTATATGCGGTACTCGTTTTATTTGCTCCGAGTGTTTGGAAGCGCTACTCCTAAGGGAGGCTTTTAAAGGGCTTTCAAATACTCAACAGTTTTACTGATCGCAGTATCCATTTTGATTTGAGGCGAGTAATTAAGGTCACGTTTTGCGGCTTCGATACTAAAGAAATGGTTTTTTGCTAATTCGACTGCGACAAAACGAGTCATTGGCGGATCTTCTTTGCGGCGAAGGATTTGCCAGAGAGCTTCGCAAGCTCCTCCCACAGCGTAGGCGACTGGAAGTGGCACTTTTCCCGTGACGGGCGCAATTTCAAGTTTTTGGAGAAGGGCGTTTATCCAATCCCAAAGTCGGACGGGTTCACCTTGTGAAATAAAGTATGCTTTACCCGCACCCTTCCCAGTCTCAAGCGCGTCCAGTGCATTCAAATGTGCCTCGGCAACATTTTCAACATAGCTCATATCAACGGTTGCGTTGCCATCACCCACAATACGCAAACGGTTGGCTTTTGCTTTTGCGAGGACGCGAGGCAAGAGATGTGGATCACCCGGTCCAAACACTAGGTGGGGGCGTAGTGCCACAACTTTTAAGTTTGAATCTGAATCATTGGCAGCCAGAAGCTCTGCTTCAGCGATCGCTTTCGTGTGCGCATAATGGCAAAGCCATCGCGAACCATAGGGCAATGACTCGTCGGCGCCGTTGAAGGGGCGGCGATTAAAAACAACGCTTGGTGTACTGGTGTAAACAAGGCGATTGATGGCATGCTTTTTACATGCGGCAACCACGTTGCGTGTGCCAATTACGTTCGGTTGATAAAAGCTTTTCCAATTACCCCAGATACCAGCCTTAGCGGCAACATGAAAGACCGCATCTTGGTCACGACAGGCGTCAAGAACACATTGTGAGTCGGTGAGGTCGCCTTGAATCACTTGCACGCCCTGTGCTTTGAGCTCGGGTTGTGGTTGGCGTCCAAGGCTAGATACGGAATAGCCACGCTCTAGCAATCGATTGATTAAATGGCGTCCAACAAATCCGCCTCCTCCTGTAACTAGAACGTTCATTCCTTTTGGACCTACTTACGGGAGCCCCATTTTTTAGCAAGTTGGAGGCGATTTATTTTTGCGTTGTGCCGGATGTCTACTGGAAACCTCTTTTCAAAAAAGAATTGCTCTATGGGTGCGGACAAGGAGACCGACTCGCACAGTACTTTAAGTTCTTTTTCAAAGTTGCTCCGATCTTCAGAGGTTTTTGGAAAGTGCGCGATTTTAGGCTGAATGACTAGGGCGGGGGTGCCGTTTCCGCGATCTATCAATGCGGAGCGGAAGACTTTAGGGTGTTGATTGGTAATCGCTTCGCACACATCAGTATAAAGGAGACGATCTTCCATTTGAACGCATTCCGCTTGCCGGCCGCAAAACCAGAGTCTTCCTTCTTCATCAAATTGACCGAGATCGCCCATTCGGTGCCAAAAGGTATTTCCGTCTTGTATTTTAGCGCGCGCAGTTGCCTCGGGGTTGTTGTCGTATTCTTTGGTGACTGTAGGACCTTGTACAATGATTTCACCTGGAGTATCTGGTGGGGCAAGAGGCGTATCTGATAATGATTTTATGGGTTTATTGGTGGGTTCAATAATGCAAATCTTGACATTGGGTAGCGGTCGACCCACGCAAATACCTGCGCCATGATAGGTCAGTCCTGCGGTTTCACTGATAATTTCATTGGCCTCAATCGTACACATAGGAAGGGCTTCGGTCGCACCGTAAGGCGTGTGTAATTTCGCATTAGGAAAAATCCTTTTCATATGTTGTAAGAGTATCGGTGGAACCGATGCGCCTGCTAGTAAGATGCGTTTCATTTCGGGCAAGCGAATGTCGTTGAGTTCGCAATGCTCGGCAATTAACGCCCAAATGGTTGGAGAACCAAAGCTGGTGCTTATTTTATTCTCTTGAATCGCCTGAATGATTTTACGCGGGTCAACTGTTGCCGGTCGACTCGGATTAATCTCCGGAACAACAGTACACATTCCAAGGGCAGGATTAAAGAGCGCAAACACGGGTAGCATGGGAAGGTCTCGCTCGCCTTCTTGAATTCCAAAATTGGTACGGATTGCGTCGACTTGGGCGGCAAACATTCCGTGGGTGTAGCAGACTCCTTTGGCAGGTCCAGTCGAGCCTGAGGTAAATAAGACTGCAGCGAGTTCATCACGTTCGGAATCCACCACTGGGAAAGAAAGAGATTGGCTCAGGTCGGCCGAGGCTTTGGGGCCGAGTCGAATACTGACACCCTTAAAAGTTTTGCGAGCTATAGCGGCGATGATGCGAGCAAAGGGAATACCAATTAGGGCTTTTGGTTTTGAATTGCGTACGCATTTTAGAAAACTAAAAAATCCCATCCCGGGATCGATTACTATTGGAACGGCGCCTATTTTAAAGAGCGCGAAGACGGTGCGAATGAGGTCGAGTCCAGGTTCAACCATGAGCAACACGCGTGTTCCTCGTCGAATACCCTTACTTTGATAGGCGTATGCAATGCAGGAAGCTTCACCCTCCAGCTCCGCGAAGCTGCGATCTATGTAATTGATTGCGCCTTCGGAATTACGGCCTTTGGGAGCGCGAACAGCCTTTTGGTGAGGGTTATGTTCAGCTTGCTCGGTTAAAAAATGGGCGACGTTATGCGATGTACTCACTTCTCTATGAGGAGGCGTGAAGCCCTTCTTGCCAAGCTCAAAGCGAAGGGCGCCTGATGATCACTTGCTTTTAAGGCGAAAATTTAGAACTGCTTACGTGCTCCAAAGTAAATGCTAGTGCCCATTGACGGGTAACTCTGGCTTAGCTCGTAACACTCGTTTAATAGATTATCAACACGCCCCTGTAATGAGAAAGTTTCACTTAATTGATATTCACTCACTAAATTTATGATAACAAAGTCTTCAATTTCTGTATTATAATCTTGGAAGTTTGCATGTTCGCGGTTCATTTGCCCAACTACGCTGACTCCGATTTTGAGTGCATCGGTGGGTTGGTAGCGCGCTGAGAGCTGAATAAGGTGTTTTGGACGGTAGGCTAAACGCTGTTCAACGTATTTAGACTCCGTGCCGATGTAAGCATCAGCAACTGCGCTCAAGTAAGTGTAGTCTAAGGTCACTGCTAAGCGTTCGCTCAATTCGTAATCGAGCGAAAATTCTGCCCCTTGTGTGGTGGCGCTTGAAGTGTTGAAGGTATCTGAGGGATAGTTGGAGCCTACAGGTGGATAGGAGACGTAGTTAATCAAATTTTCGATATCATTTCTGAAGATGACTAAACTCCATTTGACTTTTTCATCGAGGAAGGAGTGTCGAAAGCCAATTTCATAAGAGAGGCTTTCTTCGGGGCTTAAGGGTGTATTAACGCTGTTGTTACTAGCATCTTTATTGCTGTCATATGCGAGGTCTTGCCCGCTAGGTGGTGCGTACGAAGTTGCTATTTTTGTGAAAACACTCAGCTCTGAATTGGGTACAAAATGAATCGCTTCTAAATTCCAGCTCCAATCATTATCGTAATCGCTGAAAGTATCATAACGCATCCCACCGCGAATTTCGAAGGCTTCACTGAGTTGCCAGAGCGATTGCGTAAAGATTCCAGTCTGGCTCAAGTCTTCGGCGTAGCTACTCATCGGAAGACGAATCTTCTCATTTCGGTACAATCCACCCAGACTTAAGGTAAGTCCACTGATTCCATTATAGTCCGCTTGAAAATCAAAGGTGTTCCCACGCATGCGGGTTTCGTCCAGATACCCGCTGTTAAAGGTGTTATCAAATTTAAAGATTTCTCTTATGTAGAAGGCATGGATATTAAAATCATTATTTTCATAACGAATTCCTGGTGATACCATCCAACTTATTGATTCATTTAAAGCGTTGGGGCTTGGACTCGTGATGGGGCCCGGAACTTGTTTTTCAGCTTTGCCAAAGCTTCCAATAACCTCGGCGGTTAAGTAGGGTGTAAGACGTATGTCGGATCGTATATTCGTGTTATAGGTCTCAATTCTATCGTTGGGGCGTTCGTTGTGCGATGAGAGAAAAGAATTTGATATACTGACTCCCCAGTCCTCAGTGCTTGTGGTAAATTTAAGATTCGCATGCTGAAAATCATTTGTTCCAATACCCGCGCTGATCTCGCCTTGAGTCGACTTCTTTCCTAATGTCTTAGCACTTCGCATGTCGACTACACCTCCAATGCCACTCGTACCATAATTCACCGAGGAGGCGCCTTTTTGAATTTGGACGCTATTGAGATTATCAACGGTTAAAAATTCTAAATTTGATTGACCGCTGAGAGTGGGATTGATTCGGCGACCATCCAAGAACAAGGCTGCTTGGTCGCTATTTGCGCCTCGTAGAAACAATGAAGTGACAGACCCTTGAGAACCCTGAGACTTCATATTAATCCCCGATTGACGCGATAGTAGGTCGGTCAAATGGGTACTTTGCCAAAATTTAATAGAGTCGAGCCCAATATATTCTACCGAAGGGGAGACTTGCTCCAACTTCAGTGGTGTGCGAGTTGCAACCACAACAAACTCCTCAAGTTCAAGTTCCATCTCAGGTGCTTCCTCGTTCGCACTGACTGCATACGGAGCGGCAAGTAACCAAAGGCTGAGAGAAGCGCTGAAATATTTTTTTAATGCAAATTTATTATTTTTTAGCATTGTGCTCCTATACCCCAAATTAAATGCATAAATCAAGCTTTATAATTTAAGAGAATCAGTCTCAATTAATATTCTCGTTAACACTTCAGATTATTTGACTCAATTCGAGACGCGCACAGCTCCAGAGTTGCTTTCTCATCTTTTTGAGATGGATTCTCAATGGAAATTAATTTTTGAGGGCTCGCTGACGATTGGCCTCGTATAGGCAAATTGCGGTGGCTGCAGCTACGTTTAATGAATCTGCTTGTCCATTCATGGGTATCTGTATCGCCGAATCGGCTCCTTGAACCCAAAAATCGGTAAGACCTAGATTCTCGCTACCAAATAGGATTGCGCTCCCAGAAGACAGATCGACTTGCCAGTGTTGTTTTTCAGCCTCTGGGGTAGTCGCATAGGTTTGAATCTTTTGTTCTTGGAGCCATTCCCGAAGCGCGTCGCGTTCAACCGTCATAATCGGGAGCGCGAAGAGAAGCCCCTGCGAGGAGCGAATGGCGTTTGGGTTATACAAATCCAGAACGCAATCGACCAAGATAATGGCATTGGCGCCTGCGCCGTCGGCAGAGCGAATAATCGCGCCTAAGTTTCCGGGTTTTTCAATGCCTTCAAGAATTACAAGGAGCGGATTTTCTGGAAGCGACAGTTCATTGAGAGCGTGCGCTTGTTGGCGCCCCGTTGCAATGATTCCGTCGGGGCCCTCGCGGAGCGATGCTTTTTTGAATGCTTCAGTACTCAGGCGCGCCATGACACAGCGATTGTTTCTGCGAATCGCATCAATGAAGTATGTATGTTCCGCATCTGGGAAAAGTTCGGGGCAAAAGTAAAGGGTTTCAATTTGGTAGTGAGCGTTAAGCGCATGGTTAGTCTCGCGAAGCCCTTCGACAATAAATCGTCCTTGGCGGTCGCGATGTTTGCGTTCGCGTAATTTAACGAGGTTTTTGATTTGCTCGTTATTACGACTTTCGATGTATAGCTCTTCCATGACCATTTTTAGCGTGAAGATGGAATGTGAATCTGTGAAGTTTGAATTCTAATCTTTTCGTTCCCTTAAAAGACGTTCACAAATAAACAAATGCCGAATACTGCACCCAAAAATTTTATCCCTGAACCATTCGCCTATCATGAAGAGGTCGCTTTTAAAATTGAGAGCCTAACAAACCTCGGGATGGGGGTCGGTCGTGTGGATGGTTGGGTCGTGATGGTTCCCTTTGTGATTCCGGGCGAAACGGTAAAGGCTCGGATCTATCGCAACTTTACGAATTATTCCGATGCGGATTTAATTGAGGTGGTCGAAGCATCTCCGGATCGTGTGGCAGGCAACTGTGATTTATTCCAGCGCTGTGGGGGTTGCCAGTATCAACACATTAATTACGAGCGTCAGCTTGCAGAAAAGACCGCGCAAGTGGTTGAATTGATGGAAAAGCTTGGCGATATTCAGCATCCAGTTGAACTCGCGCAGGGATCGCCACAAGTCTATGGATATCGTTCTAAGCTTACTCCCCATTATAATCGTCCCACATCTGATGGGACTCAGCCGATTGGATTTCTACGGCATGGTCGGCGGCGCGAAATAGTCGATGCCCCTCAGTGTCCCATCGCTACCGATGCGATTAATGCCGCCTTGCCAGAAGCGCGTGCAGAGGCGCGTCGAGCAGGCGGTAAGAAACGACGCCAGCGCGGAGGCACGCTTTTGATGCGAGATGTGCTTGAGGGCGTGGTGACTGACCCTCAGGCGGTTGTCTCAGAGCGCGTTGGAGACGTTACCTTTCAGTACAAGGCAGGTGAATTTTTTCAGAACAATCCGTTTATTTTACCAAAGCTAGTCGATTACGTTGCAGGCGAAGCGTTGCTTGACGGGGCACGTTATCTTGTAGATGCGTATTGTGGAGTCGGCCTCTTCGCTCTCTCCCTAGCGTCCAAATTTGAGTCAGTAGCAGGTGTTGAGATCAGCCAAGCATCCGTTCTTTGGGCTCAGGCAAATGCTCGCATCAGTAACGTTTCCAATGCCCGCTTCTTAATTGGCAAAGCAGAAGCTATTTTTAACGGGCTCAGTTTCCCAGCGGAGGAGACCGCTCTTGTAATTGATCCGCCCCGCAAGGGATGTGACGCGGACTTCCGAGATCAGTTACTCGCCTTTGCTCCCGCTCGACTCGTTTATGTTTCCTGCGACCCAGCTACCCAGGCGCGAGACCTTCAAATATTCGTGAAGGGGGGCTATGAGATTACTCGAATTCAGCCTTTTGACCTCTTCCCGCATACCCGCCATATCGAGAATGTAGTTTCTCTGAGCCGTAAATAGGGTTGCCACTGTCAAAGAATTAGGGTTGACTCATTGCATAGTGGAGTCCTTTTTGGTGGGCTTTTTCAACAATTCAGAAATTATTTTATTATGTCACTAGATGTCAAAGTCCGTAAAGGAGAGCCCATGGAGCGCGCATTGCGTCGCCTAAAGAAACGTCTCGATCGTGAGGGCGTGATTCGCGATGTACGTGCAAAACGTTACTTCGAAAAACCTTCTCAAGCAAAACGTCGTAAGCGCAAGGAACTCGATTTTAACAACATGCTTCGTGTGCGTTATTCGAACATGTAATTGTAATTAGCAATTAACAAAATTTCCTAATGTTTTTAACAGCCCCGTAATTGCTTAATAGGCATGCGGGGCTTTTTTATGTCCACACAAGCAAACACAGACTCTTTAGCCGATCGCTTGGCATTATCAACTTGTTGGTGCTCAGCGCGTCATGATGATGGTTATGCCATGATTGAAGAAATGACCGAGCTTGGATTCAAGCGCATCGAGTTGAGTCATGGAATCCGAATAGTGCTGGTTCCCGGAATTCTAAAGGCAGTTGAGGAGGGGTTGATCGAAGTTGGTTCCGTGCATAACTTCTGTCCTTTGCCGCCAAGCGCATGGCAAGCAGCTCCGAATCTATTTGAGCCCGCTTCGACCGATATCCGTGAGCGTGCACTTTGGATGCGATACACTGAGCAAACTCTTGATTTTGCAGTGACCGTTAAGGCACCCAAAATTGTCCTTCATTCGGGAAGCGGATGGTTTTTCTTTGGTTCTCCAGAAGCAAAATTTGAGAAATGGCTGAGTGCAGAAAAACTAAGTATGCTGGAAACGGCTCGAGAGGAAGACGCCACCCTGAGCGATTTGGATGAATACGAATTATTGCAAGAATTCTACGCCAGCAAAACATTTAAGAGACGTTTGGATCGTACGATGCGTCGTATTAAACGCGGGTCCAAAAAGCCATTGCGGTTTCTTGATGAAAGTTATCAAAACATTTTACCCATCGCAGCAGAGCGTGGACTCAAGCTTTGCCTTGAAAATCGCGAAGGCTTGGAAGAACTCCCTAAAGATGCGGATTACCCAAAATTTTTAGACGATCTTGAAGGCAAGGAGACGTTTTGTTACTGGCATGATACTGGCCACGCGGAATTAAAGCATCGCCTTGGCTTATTGGATCACCGCGATCATCTAGAGGCGATGGCTCCGCGATTGGCAGGATTTCATCTCCATGATGTTTCAAAAGGGGGTCGTGACCACCGCGTGCCCGGTACTGGTAGTGTTGATTTCCAAATGATTTCGGAATTTGTTCGGCCTGAGCACGCCTTAGTTTTGGAATTAAGCCCCTCCCTGAGTCGGGATCAAATTCGGGCTTCGCGAGATTTCATTTTAGAAACTTTGGGATAATCAAAATTAATAGGCCTTTTCGCTTGCTTCCAGCGCGAGTTTCCCTAGCTATTTACAGCTCAATTTAATGGTTAGGCACTGTTGCTTAACCCTTAAACCAAACAACAACCAAAAGAAACCATCATTTCTCCCGGGGTTATTTTAATAATTCAGGGCTTTGAAACATTATGATAAACACAACACCTAAAGACCTGCTTGATGCAGGCGTTCACTTCGGTCACCAACTGCGTCGCTGGAATCCAAAGTCCAAGCCGTACATCTACGACAACAGAAACGGTATCTCGATCATTGACCTTGAGAAAACCCACGCGCTTTTAGAGAAAGCCTGCGAATTTATTGAGACCACAGTTGCTTCAGGCAAAGACATCCTCTTTGTCGGCACTAAGAAACAAGCACAAGAGCTCATGCGTGAGGCTGCAACCACTTCGCAAATGCCATTCTGTGTCAATCGTTGGATGGGTGGCGCACTCACAAATTTCAGTACCATTAAAACTTCCCTCGCGAAGTATCGCAAGTTCCTCAAAATGGAACAAGACGGTGAACTTGAAAAACTTCCTGGTAAAGAGGAAGCTGCGATTCGTCGCCAGATGTCTCGCATGAATCGTAATTTTGAAGGGATTCTGGATATCAAAGAACTGCCTGCTGCACTCTTTATCGTGGATACAAAAAACGAGGAAATTGCAGTTGCTGAAGCTAATCGTTTAGGAATTCCTGTCATTGGTCTCGTCGATACCAATTCAGATCCGTCTGTTCTTGATTATCCCATCCCTGGTAATGACGATGCAGTGAAGTCAATTCGTGTAATTGTTGAGACTATCATGGAAGCCGCCCAAAACGGAATGACTCAGCGCGAAAGCAAGAAAGTTCAAAAGAGCGCGACGCCGCTAGTCCGTGAACAAGTATTTGAACAAGAAGATGTCGAAGTGACTCTTCCTGCTGGATACGGCGAAGACGAAGCACCTGCGACTGAAGAAAAGTAAGTTTTTATTTCACTTAAAATCTATCAAATAATTATTTTAAAATGAGTGTACAAATTAATGCTAAAATGGTCGGCGAACTGCGCGTAAGCACAGGCGCTGGATTAATGGATTGCAAAAAAGCTTTAGTGGAATGCGAAGGCGATTTTGAAAAAGCAGGTGAATGGCTTCGTAAGAAGGGAATTGCTTCGGCTGCTAAAAAAGCAGGACGTGATGCCAGTGAAGGCTTAATCGATACCTACATCCACCTGGGTGGTAAAGTGGGTGTGCTTTGCGAAATCAATTGCGAAAGTGATTTTGTTGCTAAGACCGATGACTTTAAACAATTCGTTCGTGACATTGCGATGCATGTTGCGGCAGCAAGTCCAGTATGTGTTTCTCGTGAGGAAATTGACCCCGTACTTCTTGAAAAAGAACGCGATGTCGCACGTGGACAGGCTGAAGGAAAACCTGCGCAAGCCGTCGAAAAGATTGTTGAAGGCAAGGTTAACAAGTATTTGAGCGAAAACTGCCTTCTAGAACAGGCGTACGTGAAAAACCCAGACCAAACGATTCAGCAAGTTTTGACTGCTATGATCGCTAAAATGGGCGAGAACATGATGATCAAACGTTTTGCACGTTTCCAAATCGGCGAATAAGAACCGATTCGTTTTATTTTAGAAAAACCCGTGTCTGTTCAAAGACACGGGTTTTTTATTCAATCCAGCGGATGCGCATTGTGAGTATTCTAAAGAAAGCATCGGCATCTGGATCTGCGTAATTAATTATTTACTCAATTGAAATCTAATATTTATCTCGCTTGATTAATGATAGACATTCTAAGTCTAGAGGTATGCAGAAACGCTATGTAGTTATTATGGCAGGTGGACGCGGTGAACGCTTTTGGCCTGAGAGTCGCTTGGCTTGTCCGAAACAATTACTTCCGATTGTTGGAGAGAAGCCGATGTTGGCACAAACTGTGGATCGCTTGGCAGGATTAGTGGAAGCGGAGGACGTTTTTGTAATCACCAATGCGGAGCAGCGCGTAGCGGTTTTAGAGGCGTGCCCAGATCTAGATCCTGGCAAAGTAATTGGAGAACCTGAGGGACGTGACACGGCAGCGGCGGTTGCCTTGGCGACTCTTTTAATTCAGCGCATCGACCCGTCTGCTTGTTTTGCGATGTTGCCAGCGGATGCAGTGATCCACGATGCGGAAGGTTTGCGTTCAACGCTTCAAACAGCTTTTGAAGCGGCGGAAGCGGACCCGGTATTAGCGACGATTGGAATCACGGCGAGCTTCCCTGCAACGGGTTATGGTTATATCCAGCAAGGTTCAGCGCGTGGAGATTTCGCAGGTCGCACGGTATATGACGTGGAGCGCTTTGTTGAAAAACCCAACATCGAAACGGCTCAGAGTTACCTTGATTCAGGAGATTATTTTTGGAATGCGGGCATGTTTGTGTGGTCGGTAAGCTCGATTGTCGCTGAGTTGGAGAAGAACACGCCTAGTTTATGGGCGGCACTCAAGGCAATTGATTCAGGCTTAAATAAGGGGACAGACCTAGATGCTTTGCTGGAAGCGCATTACCCAACCCTAGAAAAAATATCAGTGGATTATGCAATAATTGAGAAAGCTGGAAATGTGGTGATGATTGAAAGCGGTTTTGATTGGGACGACGTGGGCGAATGGCCTGCAGTCGCGCGTCATTATCCAGCGGATGCAGAAGGGAATGTAGTGCGTGGGGAAGCGCATCTTGAACAAGCCAAAGGCAATATCATTTTCAATCGAGATCCGGAGCATTTAGTCGCATTACTCGGAGTTGATGATTTGATTGTAGTGAAGACAGACGACGCGACCCTGGTGTGCCACAAGAATCAAGCGCAAGCGATTAAAGCTTTAGTTAAATCAATTGGCGCGAAGGAAGCGTACAAGCGCTTGATGTAAATTCGAGTGCGTGCGGTATGAATTATCTTGGAATTGATTGGGGCGAGAAGCGTATTGGCTTGGCATTTGCAGATGCGATTGGGATCGCGGTTCCTTTACCAGCCGCGGTGGATGCAAGCAAGAAGGCGCGCATGCAACAGATTGAGACCGTTCTAAAAGAACGCAAAGTGGATGTGCTTGTAGTGGGCTATCCTTTAAATATGAATGGAAGCGTCGGCTTTAAGGCACAAGAAGTGGATGACTTTATCAAAGTCCTTGAAGCCCGTTTCAAATTGCCTGTGCATCGTTTGGACGAACGCCTCTCAAGTCATTCTGTGGAACAACATTTGAAAGGTTCTAAGAAGAAGCCTGATCGAAAGAGCGGAGCAATTGATTCAAGCGCAGCGGCGCTAATCTTGCAGGATTTTTTAGAAGAACTAGCTTTCCGTTCGCAGGGACGAACGGATTCCGAAGCGCCTGATTCTTCTGAAGGTTCGCTCTAAGACTGAGCGCCTTTTTTCAACTGATCGCGCACTGCATCGAAATAAATCGAAACGTTAGCTTCCGCGTGTCCCAAATGTTCTTTCGCTCGTTTTAATGCTTTTGCAGTTGAGAGGGTGGGATTGTGCGGGTCGTCTTCGACAATGTTGCGTGCTTCGATGTAATCATAGAGGCGTGCATTTTTGAGAACTCGAATGAGGTCTGCTCTAGCTTCACTTAAAATTAGGTAACGTCCTTTTTCATTCATGTAGCGGACAAGCTCTTCTAACGCCATCACTCCAGAAGCATCCATATGGTGAGCGTTGCGCATTTTCAGAACCACAATTTTTAGATTAGGGTCTTCGCAGATGCGCCGCATTTGGTCACGGAATAGATCAGCGGCGCCAAAGAAAAGTTCGCCCTCAACGTGCACAATTGAAACTTCAGGCATTTCACGATCTTCGGGTGAAGTCAGTTCTGCAAGTTGGCCGCTTTTATTAAAACTATATTCTACCATCTCGGGGTGTGCCACTTTCTTAAGGAAGAGCATGATGGAAATCGCAACGCCGCTATAAATAGCAGTGTCTAAAGGCAAGAGGAGTCCGCTTACAAATGTCACTACAAAGACAATTGCATCGGAGCGCGTGGCGTGGGTAACGATCCGTATACTTTTTGCATTAACGAGCGAGACCCCGATGGTAATAACCAGTACCGCCAACGTGCATTGGGGAATGAAGCCAGTGAACGGTCCGATCAAAAAAGCGCCGATTAAGACGAGTCCTCCGCTAATTAGACTTGCAAGGGGAGTTTTGCCGTCGCTGCTTTCGCTTAGCGTTGAACGGGTAAGGGAACCTGAGGCGGGCATGCCTGAACAAAAGGCGCAGACTACATTCGACATCCCGATGGAAAACATTGCCTGATTGGCATCGAGGCGCGCGCCCGTTCGGGCAGCAAGGGATTTGCCAATGGAGACGCCTTCAAGGACACAGAGGAGAGCGATTGCGAGGGCTGGACTGACGAGAAGCCGGAATGCTTCAGCAGTATACAGTGGTAATCCGAAGGACCAACTAGTTGCATCAATCGCGCTCAATCGACTGATTCCATTTTCGTTTTCAGGGCTGATTATAAAAGCACTCGCGGTAGTAATAACGATTAAGCAAATTGCGACATTGGGAAGTACTTTAAAACGCCAATTCAGGAGCAGATATAGTAGGAGGGTGCAAGCACTGACGATAATCGTTGGAAGATGAACGGTTTCGGCAGCGGCATACATGTGAGTGACTGACTCAATAAAGGTAGCTCCGCGAGCTTCTAGCGAGAGTCCAAGTGCTTTTGGAATCTGGTTGGTTATGATGAGGAGAGCGGCTGCGGTGATGTACCCTGTTATCACCGATCGCGAAATGTATTGTACGAGGTTGGCGACTTTAAAGTAGGCTCCGAGTGCAATGAAAAATCCTGTCAGTAAAATTAGAAGGGGTACGTACGCGAGTTTGTCGGCGCCCGTGATTCCCATACTTGCAAATGCGGACAGTAACATAACCGCAGTCGCGTTGGTAGGCCCTAAAGTGATAAACCGGCTATGGGCAAAGATGGGAGCAATCAAACAGGCGACTGCAGAACCATAAATACCGTATTGAATGGGAAGGCCTGCGATCAAGGCATACGCCATGCCCTGAGGGAACGCCAATAGAGCGACATTGATTCCAGCTCGAAAATCTCCGAGCAAGAAATCAGCTTTGTAGGCTCTAAGTGTTCCTAGCAAAGGGAACAATTGGAGCGTATTATAATGACACGCCGCCCTGTATGCCTTTTGAATAAATTTTATAAGCGCAACCACGATTTGAACCAACTACTGGTTACTGATGAAAGCGAGTTTTAGTTTGTTTGTTAACAAGTTAAATTGTTAAGGCTATCGTCCGTGGATGCAACGCCTAATCTGTAGGGTACAACGTCGCCATTACTTCGGCATGCAATTCCGGCTTCGCGGCAATGATGCAACGTTCATCAAAAGCATCTCCGCCTTTCCATCCAGTCGCTTTAAATCCTGCACCTTCGATGCACGGAAGAATGGCGGCGCAGTCCCAAATCTCCATCAGGGGATCACACATGATGTCAATGAAGCCCGCGCATAATAGGATGTAACCACCGGCATCTCCCCATGAGCGGTAGAGCGCGCTTTTTGGCGGGAGGGCATCCCAGCGAGCATCATTCTGCCAAAGGGAGGGGCGAATCGGATCGGTCGTACAAAGAGTGGCTTCTGCAAGTGATGCGGTCTCGCGCCCTACAACAGGTTTTCCGTTTAAGGTCGTGATCGTTCCGTCACCAATCACCATTTGCTCAAGAACTGGTTGGTTGATCGCTCCGATTACGGGACGCCCCTTATGAAGCAGAGCGATGAGAGTGGCAAACAGGGGCACTCCTGAGATAAAAGATTTAGTGCCGTCGACAGGATCGAGGACCCAGACAAACTCGGCATCGTCGCGCTCCCGTCCGTATTCTTCTCCAATAATTCCGTGCTCTGGGAAGCGTTCATTAATAATTTCACGAATCCGTTTCTCGGCATTGCGATCCGCAAGCGTCACGGGAGTCGCATCAGATTTGCGCTCAATTTCTACATCGGGCCCGTAATGCGGCAGGATTTCTTTGGCAGCTTCTTGGCAGAGTTCGACCGCGAAGGCTTTAAAAAGTTGGTTTTGTTCAGTGCTCAGTGTGGACATAAAATTAAATTTTAAATTGGAGATTGGTAGTTCCTTTTGCTTGAGGCAATCGCAGAAGTTAAAAAGGGTACGGATTTGTGAAAACTTTTAAGGCGAAACCGAACTCAAGGTTCGACCTTCTCGAATGAGCGCCCACAGTAGGTACTATGTGGGAAGTACCAGTGCATGTTATAGATTTCGAGGGGAGTCGCCGCAGCGGAATTGTGGAATACGGCATTGTGACTTTAAAAGAGGGCGCCATTACACAAACGACCACACGATTGTGCGCGCCTACCGGGGATATGCATGCGCGGGAAATTCAACAACATGGGATTACTGAGAGGATGGCGGAATCGATGGAGCCTTTTTCTGCGGACTGGAATACCTTTGCAGATTTGCGGATGGTAGGTCCGCTCTGCGCGCACAATGCCGGCTTTGAGGCGGCGCTTCTTGAGGCGGTCTGGGCCTGTCCTCGCAGTTCGCCTGATTTTTCAAACCCAGGAAAATCAGTTGCGGAATGGGGCCCTTGGTTGGACACTTTGCAGATGTATCGACGCCTGTATCCCAACTTAGAGCGTCATAATTTGGGTGACTTAATCGAGGTCTTTAATTTGCAGGCTGCTCTGGACGGTTACGCGGAAAACTATTGCCCGCTGAAGCGTCGACGGTTTCATTGTGCGTTATATGACGCACTCGCATCTGCCTGTTTACTACTACGCCTGCTCGAAGAACCCACTTTAAAAGCATTGAATCTTCCTTGGTTGCTTCGTCAAAGTGCGGCTTCGGAATCGACGCGTGATGCGATGAATCAAACGGAATTGCTCTAAATGTCTGATACTAATCTCAAAGTTATCTTTTTTGGATCGGATGCGATTTGCCTGCCTGCTCTCCGTTATTTGAATAGCCTAAAGACGAACAACGCGGCCTTACGCGCAGTTGTTTCGCAACCCGATCGACCGAGTGGGCGGGGGCAACAATTACAACCCAATCCCGTGGCGGCTTGGGCGCGCGCTGAAGGAATTGAGCTTTTACAACCTGAGAAGCCCGATGCAAATTTAGTGAAGTGGATCGAAGCGGAGGGGATTAAATTGTCGCTAGTGATGGCGTATGGGCATTTTTTACCGCAACAGATTCGTGAAGCAACGCCTTCTGGGATGGTAAATTTTCATGGTTCGATTTTGCCTGCCTTGCGTGGGGCATCTCCCGTTGAAACTGCCCTTGCGACGGGTCAGAGTGAAACAGGGGTGAGCCTGATGGAAGTGGTGCGCGAGATGGACGCAGGGGGTGTGGCAGATCTTGAGCGAGTTGCAATTGAGTCAACAGACACCTCGGTAAGCTTGCGGGCAAAAATTGGGGAGGCGGTGGTGCCCTTACTGGAGCGAAATTTGACTGCTTTAATGAGCGGTACGCTCACTTTTAAACCGCAAGATTTAGAAGGCGTTACCTATTGTCGTAAGATTAATAGAAGTGATGGGGCATTGGATTTTAGTATGAGTGCTGCGCTTCTCGAATCTCGCTTACGTGCCTTCACTCCGTGGCCAGGTGGGTATTTTGATTATCAGGGTGTTCGAATCAAAGTGGGCTCTGCGCGCGCGTTCGAAGGCGCTTCAGGCATGGCGCCCGGAACGGTCGTATCTGCGGATGAGACGGGGGTACAGGTAGCGACTTCCGAAGGAATCCTAGCGCTCTTGGAATTGCAACGACCCGGTGGTAAAATGCTTTCAACGGATGCCTTTCTTCGGGGAATGCCTATCGAGGTGGGCTCTATTTTAAATGGCGCACCTGCTGAGCCTTTGGTGCGGAGGGTTTTTTAATTAGCGCAGCATTTTCTTTTTGAGGCACGTTTTTTCAGAAGGTACGCGCCTACAAGCAAGCTACATAAAATGAAACCGCTCATGTGTTGCCATAAGCTTAGGGTGGTTTCGTGGTCATGGATCACCTCTTGAAAATGGCTTTGGCTTAAGAAAACGTCGAAGGCAAATCCTGCCAACCAAGCGATACTCACAAGTGTTATGAGATATAGAAGAGTGGCTTTGTGTCCGAGTAGTTTCCAAGCAGCTACGACCGTCGCCGAATTAGTAGCGGGACCAACGATTAAAAAAATAAGAGCGGCGCTTGGAGAAAGCCCTGCCGCAACAAGCGCATAAGCCATTGGGATGGAGGCAGTCGCGCATATATAAAGAGGCAGGCTAATGAGCGTTGCTGCGGTGAAAGCGAGCCATTGGTTATGAAAGTGAGTGCCTAACCAATCTTGAGGAAGAAAGGTGCTTAGAAGTCCTGCGAGAATCAGGCCTATAAAAAGTGCGGGTGCTAAATCGCTTGTCAGGGTAAGAAAGCCGTGCCGGAGTCCTGCAAATAAACTGGGGCGTTTTGTTTGAGGTTTTGAGCAACACGAACTTACGGTTGGAGGCGTTGATTGAGGCGGTTTGAAAATTACAGGTTCTTTGACAAGGCGTTCGATCAGAAACCCAGAAAGGCAGCCTGAGATGAGTGCGACAAGAACACGAACCGTGGCAAAGGGGCCACCCATAAGTGCATAGGTTGCTAAGATGCTATCGACTCCTGTTTGGGGAGTGGCGCTCAAAAAGGACGCGGTCGCGCCTCGAGTGGCGCCACTTTTTCGGAGGGAGGAGGCAACGGGTATGACCGAGCATGAGCAAAGCGGCATCGGAATTCCAATGAGAGTGGATTTTATAACACTCTTAAATCCGGGTTGCCCTAAATATTTTTTTATTTGGTCGGGGTGGAGTAGGCAGTGCAAAATACTCGCAACTGCAAAGCCAAACAAAAGATAGGGAGCCATTTCTGCAATGAGCGTCCAAGTAATGGTTATAAATTTCAGAAGTACATCTGACATACCAGTACATTAAAACAGGACTTTCTTGGGACACAATCATGATGTTAAAATGAGCTTGGCTTGTAAGTTGAATGCTAGAATGTGGAAGCATGGCAACGGCAACAGTTGAAGACTATGTAAAACATATTTATCTGATCTCTGAGGTATCGGAGAGTGATGAAGCGTCGATGGGCCAAGTTGCGAGCGCTTTAAAGGTGGTGCCAGGAACAGCCACTACTATGGTAAAAGCTTTATCTGAAGCGGGTTTAGCAAGTTATGAGCCGCGAGTTGGAGTGCGACTGACTCCGCAAGGAACCGCACTTGCTTTGCATGTTTTAAGACGGCATCGGCTTTTAGAAAAATTCCTAGTTGAAGTTCTGGGCTTTGATTGGTCAGAAGTACATGAAGAAGCGGAGCAGTTGGAGCACGTTATTTCAGATCGTCTATTGGAACGAATTGATAAACGGCTGGGGCATCCTACGGAGGATCCGCATGGCGACCCGATTCCAAATGCGGCAGGAGAGTTGCAGGCTGAAGACTTTGAAGATCTCACGCAATGCGCGATGGGTACTTCTTTTGTAATTGCGCGAGTTTGTGATCAAAATAACACCTTCTTGCAATATTTAGCTGGGGTTGGAATCCAATTAGGCGAAGCGGTGGTAGTGACCGCTCGTGAAGCAAGTGCCGATGCGGTCACTCTTGCGTTGGGCGCATCGGAATCAAGCGTCACGCTTGGGTTAAATGCGGCGGTTAAGATTTTAGTTCGCCCTGTTTGAGGGCTAACTAATTTTCGGAATCACAGATCCCAAGTTTTTGCCGAATTTCAGGGAAGGCGTTGAGTTCGGCAAGAAATTCATCCACTGAAAAGTCTGCAACTAGGAATTCTCCAAATTCAAAGGTAGGCGCTTTAGTTTGCCCACTGACCGCTACCATGGCATTCATGAAGTCTGAATTATTCGAGACATTTCGAATTTCTAATGACACGCCTTGGCTATCAAAGAAATTTTGAGCCTCAGTACACCAAGGGCATCCTGACTTAACATAGAGGATTGGTTTTGTTGATTTATTCACCCCTCTAATATATGAAAATTTCTCAAAATTGCCAATGCAAAAGAACATTGTGAAACTTGCGCTTATAAAAAGCTGTGATTACTTTAATAGGTTATATTAATGAAGTCCTCAGCACCAGCTCCTGCACCTAGTATTCGAATTTCGGGTGCTCGCGAACATAATTTACGCGACCTATGCTTAGAAATTCCTCGGCATCAGTTTACTGTGGTGACGGGTGTGAGTGGATCGGGAAAATCGTCTTTAGCGTTTGATACTTTATATGCGGAGGGCTACCGAAAGTACATTGATAGTTTGTCGACTAAAGCGCGTCAGGTTTTGGAACAGCTCTCCCGTCCGAATGTTGATTTTATTGAAGGGCTTTCGCCGGTAATTGCGGTTGAGCAACGTACGGGTGGTGGGGGTAATCCGCGCAGTACAGTTGCGACTGTTACCGAGGTGGCGGATTTTGCCCGTGTTTTATGGGCGGTTTGTGGAACTGCATATTGTCCAAAGGATGGAGGCTTGATCGAGCGTCGTTCGATGGATGATTGTTTGACGCGGGTGTACTCTGAGGCTGAGGGCAGTCGGCTGATGTTGCTTGCGCCTTGGATGACTGCGAAACCTGCGATTTTACGAGAGGAATTACCTCGGCTACAGCAGCGAGGCTTTCAGCGCGTGCGCATGAATGGCGAGATCCGTCGCTTGGATGAGCGCGATTTAATCGATTCAAAGGCGAAGTCGATTACGGTTGAGATTGTGGTGGATCGTCTTGTTTTGGCGAAAGATCAACGCAGTCGATTAGCGGACTCGCTTGAGTTGGCGTTCAGTGAAGGTGAGGATCGAGCGCTTGTACTGATTGAAGATAAAGATGCGAAGTCGGGATGGCGAGAGATCGCGTTGAGTAATCGTTTATCCTGTGTCGATTGCGGTGAGGTCTATGATTCGGTGAGTCCGCGACATTTCTCATGGAATCATGCGGAGGGTGCGTGTGAGGATTGTGGAGGACTGGGCGAGACCTTGCAATTTCAGCCCGAACTACTTGTGCCCGATACTACTAAAAGCGTGAAAAACGGCGCGCTCAAGCCCTGGCGGTTGGGCTCGAAGCAAATGATTATTAAACGCAACGCGATTTTAAAACAGCTTTCAGAGCAATTGCCTTTTGACCCAACCCTTCCCTGGAATGAGCTAGAGCATGAGATTCAGGAACAAATTATTCATGGTACAGGTGAGCGGCTGTTTAGCTTTAAATTGAAGGGTGGTAACACCAAGCCCGAGCTCATGCATTTTAGCGGAGTGTTAGAGGATTTAGAATCAACCCGTCGAGACACGAGCAGCGATGGCTTGCGCGCGCGTTTGATGGCGTACCAAACCAGCAGCCAATGTAGCGGTTGCAAGGGGCGTCGGCTCAAGGCTTCGAGTTTGAGTGTTTTGATTGAAGGCATTTCGGTAACAGATTTTCTTGGGATGCCCCTCAACGAAGCTGGAAGCTTTATCGGAAAACTCGCAAAGAGTAAAACGTATGCCTCAGTGAGTGACGCAATTCGAGGGCTTACCACGCGTCTTAAATTCTTAAATGAAGTTGGGCTGAGTTATTTGAGTTTGGATCGGCGTTATGCGACTTTAAGCGGTGGTGAAGCTCAACGAGTGCGTTTAGCTACGCAGTTAGGGATGTCGCTTGTTGGTGTTATTTATGTGCTCGATGAGCCGAGTATTGGGCTTCACCCGTTAGATAACCGTCGATTGATTCAGACTCTGGAAGGATTGAGGGATCGTGGTAACACGGTCGTTGTGGTTGAGCATGATGGGGACACAATGCGTGCGGCTGACCATCTAGTTGAACTGGGGCCGGGCGCTGGGGCTGAGGGGGGTAATTTAATTTACGAGGGCACTCCTAAAGGATCTTTCAAATCGAAGACGAGTCGGAGTGGATCCTTTTTATCCGGGGAATCAACTTTGGTTAAAGAGGTTGCAACTTTGGAGGCTGGGGATGCGAGTTTGGAGATTTACGGAGCCGCAGCGCATAATTTAAATAAAGTGGACGCGACAATTCCGGTGGGCTTATTGACGGTGGTTTGTGGTATGTCGGGCTCGGGCAAGAGTAGTTTAGTGAATGAAGTTTTGGCAAAGGCTGCGGCATTTCATTTAAACGGCGCAAAGGTGATTCCGGGACCCCATAAAGCAATTAAGGGTTTGGAATATTTCAGCTCGGTGGTGCAGGTGAATCAGGCTCCGATCGGCAGGAGTCCTCGATCGAATCCTGCGACTTATACCAAGCTTTTTGATCAACTCAGGGATTTGTACTCCAAGTGTTCACTTGCAAAAATTCGGGGCTACAAGGCAAGTCGTTTTAGTTTCAATATGAGTGGGGGTCGCTGCGAGCGCTGCAAGGGCGACGGAATGATTAAGCTCGATATGCAGTTCATGGCGGACGTGTATCAAGAGTGCCCCAGTTGCCAGGGACGCCGCTACAATCGTGAAACTTTGGAAGTTCGTTTTAAGGGGTACAGCATCGCTGATGTTTTGGCGATGAGTGTAGATGAAGCACTTGCAGTTTTTGGGAAGGTTCCGCGCATATATGAAAAATTAAAGACGCTCTCGGATGTGGGTCTTGGATATGTGAAACTCGGGCAACCTGCCACTACGCTTTCAGGGGGTGAGGCGCAGCGAATTAAACTCGCCTTGGAATTAAGCAAACGTCAGCAAGGGGAGACTTTGTATATCCTTGATGAACCAACAACTGGGCTGCATTGGTTGGATGTTCAACGCTTAATGGATTTACTTTTTAAGCTGCGCGATGCGGGCAATACCATTGTCATTATTGAACATGACCTAGAGGTCATTCAGATGGCAGATTGGGTCATTGAAGTTGGGCCCGAAGGGGGTTCTGGAGGTGGTAAAATAGTCTACCAAGGCGGAGGCATTGAATTTATGCAGGGTGCTTCGACTGCCACGCAGAAGTGCCTTAGCTAGCTAGCCAGTGTAAAGTCCCTTAGTGCCGGACTCAGTGCGTGTTAGAAAAAGGGAATGTAGTCGAGCGGATTGTAGCTACGATTTTTTTGTATAATCACTCCGTTTTCATCGGGAACGGTGCCACACCCACTTAGAAATAAGAAACTAACTACTACAAGGGATAGAACAATCTGTTTAAGGAAGGGTGCTTTGTTTTTCATGATAATTAGGAATTGAGTGCAGTTTTCGATTGTTTGTCGTAAAGGCTACGGTAGAGGTCGTTACTCTCGTATAACGCGCTATGTGTTCCATCGGCAATGATTCTTCCAGCCTCAAAGACAAAGATGCGATCGGCATGTTGAATAGTACTGAAACGGTGGGCGATCGTTAGAACGGTGCGGCCTCTTGTTAAGGTATTAATGGCAGTTTGAATTTGATGCTCGCTCTCGGCATCTAGGGCAGAGGTGGGTTCATCTAATATAATTATGGGTGCATCTTTGAGGAAAGCACGGGCAATCGAAATGCGTTGGCGCTGTCCACCTGAAAGTCGCGAACCGCGTTCTCCCACAATGGTTTCGTAGCCGTCTTCAAGCTCGTTAATGAAGTCGTGGGCGAAGGCGCTCTTTGCGGCTGCTTGAATTTCAGCTTCGCTGGCTTTGGAATCTCCAATGCGAATGTTATTTGCGATGGTGTCTCCAAAGAGAACTGCTTCTTGAGATACAAAGGCGATCTGCTGACGGAGATTATTCTTTGAAAGTTGGCGTAAGTCGATCCCATCAACGGTGACAGTACCACTGGTGGTGTCGTAGAAACGCAGCACAAGATTTGCAAAAGTCGATTTACCCGCACCGCTTGGGCCGACGAGGGCGACGCTTTCGCCGGCTTTAATTGTTACATTGATATCTTTTAAAACGGTAGCGTCGGAATAAGCAAAATTGACGGCTTTAAAATCGATTGCTCCTTTGACGTCGTTCAGGGGTTGAGGGGCGTCGGGTTCGGGTACGTGGTTGTCGCTCTCGAGTACGTATTCAAGGCGATCGAGGGAAGCCTCAGCCTCGCGTAAGGTATTGGAGACCATACCTAATTTTTTGACTGGCTCGTAGCTCATGTAGAGCGCAGTGAGAATTGCGGCAATGGCGGAGGCTTCAATTTTTCCGATTATGAGATAAAGGCTGAATGCAATTGCGACTGCTGAGACGACTTCAATGAGAGGTGTTAAGGCTTTACTATATTTTACGGTCTTTAGAGTGAATCTGAAGAAATCTTTAGATGAATTTTCAAAGCGGCTGCATTCTCGTTCCTGCAGGTTATAGGCACGCACTTCACGAACGGCTTGGAGGTTTTCATTGAGCACGTCGTTGAGGTGTCCGGCTTGAAATTGGGCATCTCTTGCTTTTTTGACGAGGCGGTTGCCAATAAATTTTATTGGCAGGACACACGCTGGAGCGGATAAAAGCGCGATGAGCATGAAGACTGCGTTTTCATGTTTTAAGGAGAGGTACACTAACACCCCAATCGCACTTATTAGAGTAGCTGGTTCGCGTATCAGGCTATTGACCACTACTACTAGAGCAGCTTGTAATTTTTGAGTGTCTCCCAGGACCCGCGCCATGAGGTCGCCCGTATTATTTTTTTGGAAGAATGCGAGGGGAAGACTTTGTATTTTACGGAAGACATCGAGTCGTAAACGTTCAAGAACATGCAAACCTGCAAACGCCATAAAATAGCTATTAAGGAAGGAACCGAGGGCGCGAAGGGCAAAGACTCCGGGGATGATTGAAAGGAGTGAAATAAGGGCGAGTCCTGTGGGTGCATCCTCGCCCGTGACGTTGGGCACGATGTATTCAATAACAAGCGGAAGCCCCGCACCCGAAGCGGCGGCTGCTAAAATGCCCGCCATCAACCCGAGCGCGAACTGAAAGCGGACGCTTTTTAGATGATAAAAATAGGGTGCAAATCGTTTAAAAGGCATGAGTTCAAGATATTCGAAAAATCGGCATTTTGACTATTCTCTTTAATTTAGCCTTAGTATCTTAAGCATTCTTATTATTTTAAAGCGAGCGGATAATAGAGCGGTCGGGGTTCTCCAGAATCTCCGTTTTACACACATAGGGATGCATTAGATCCGCTAAAATATGGACATTTAAAGTAATCGCTCAAGCCTAGCGCGTGTATTTCTCGTCGCTTAGGGCTTTGAGAAAGGCAATGAGTGCCTCGCTGTCTGCATCTGAGAGCGGAATGCCAGTCGAAGAATGCTTGGCAAGATTGGGGTCTAGGGTTGAGCTTGGGTGGATGCCTTCGCGATAATGCTGGATCACTGCCTCGAGCGTAGCGAAACGACCATCATGCATATAGGGAGCGGTTTCATTTATATTGCGTAGGGTAGGAGTTGAAAATTTCCCGATGTCAGAATTGCGATTTGTGATTTCTGCGAGGCCCAGATCTGAGTTGGCTGAGAGTCCATTATTATGAAAGGCTTGATCGGTAAAGAGGGGTCCTCCGTGGCAATGAAAACAATCCGCTCCGTAGTGTTGACGCCTGGGGTCGTACTCGGTGAAGAACAGCTCGAGTCCTCGTTTTTCAAGTTCGCTGAGTTCAGTCCCTCCTTTAACTGCTTGGTCAAACTTTGAATTAAAACTGGTCTGAGTGAGAAGAAATTGTTCAATCGCAACTCCAATGTGCTCAGCGGAAATTTTGCGTGTGCCAAAAGCATTTTTAAAGAGGCTCGGATAAGCGGGATGTTTGGCAAGCTTCTGCTCGAGCGCTGGAAGTGAGGCGTCCATCTCAGTTTCATTTTCAATACTGATGAGTGCCTGTTCTCGCAGTGAATATGCGCGACCATCCCAAAAAAATCGATCTTTCCAAGCAAGATTAACGAGGGGCATGGTATTGCGTCGCCCAATTTGATTATCAATACCGGTGCTTAATTTTTGATCATCGGCAAAGGCATGTTCAGATTGATGACAGGTGACGCAACTAACGCTGTTATTTCTTGAGAGGCTCGCGTCGTGGAAAAGTCGCCGCCCGAGTTCGACACGCTCAACGGTGAGGGGATAATCTCTGGGAAGATCTGGAATGGGGACGTTTTGGCTGACTTTAAAAGGGTAAGGGGTTCCAACAAAATCTTGTGCTTTAATCTGGGTTACTTGAATTGCGGTGCTTCTTTTTACGGTAGTGATGCGAGCAATTTCAAAAGCGTCTTCCGTTTGATTTTTGATCTGCATCGCTAAAGGGTCACCGGGTCTACCGTGGGTTGAGCGGGTACTTTGAAATGTGATCGCATTGAGGGCTTGAGCTAGATCAAAATTCAGAGCGACTTGAACGTCTGTTTGGGTTAGATCAATCGCAGCGGGAATTTTTATTCGCATACGATGAGGTGCGTTTCCTAAATGGTAGGAAAAGCCTCCGTTTGCTTGTGGAGTTTTCCAATGCCCTTCAAGCGCGAGAAAAATGTAACCCTCTTGCCAATTCCAATGAAGTTTATTTTTGATTGGGTTAAGCGGATGCTTGGGAGGAAATTGAGATGGATCGGATTGATTGATGGCAGTCTCTAAACCGATCGTGAATTCAATGGCTTGAAACTTTCGAGCAGGCAGTCCAGTTAAGTTCAAAGTTGTTCTCCCAGCTTCGAGATCAATCAGTCCGTAGTAGTTTTGATGGCGATAGCTTTCTTTATTCGAATCGATTAAGGCGAGTTCAGAAATTAAGTAGGCAATCCTCGAGAGGGAGCACTGGACGTTTCTGTTAGCGGAATGTTGAGAGTCTTCAAGCGTGATGGGCTCGTTGTCCCATTGGTGGCAAAATTCTAAATTTAATTCTGCGCCTTTAAGAGAACAGAGTAGGGGTGTTATGATCCAGACTAAGTGACGCATCATGGCACCGTATACGTGTTGGTCGCGTTGCAAGTTATCTCTGTTTGATTGGCTCCACGGAAGATTACGGTCATTGTGTAAGTGCCTGAATCGAGTTCTGCGGCAGTTGCATCGAAGGTTGCTTTGACTGAAAATTGTTCAGGGTTATCATCGGCGTCGACTCGCGAAGCAGGGTTTCCATCGGTTCGGGTACTTGTGTCAATAGTTGCCTCGATTCCTCCTATGGTGACTCTCAGAGGGTGAACGGCTCTACCTGCATTGCTTCCGCCTTGACGAATTAGAGGCGGAACGGTTCCCGGATTCCCGTTGGTGAGTTGTAAATAGACTGTATTGGCTGCGGCATTCCCATCGGCGGGGTCGCTGTAACCCCCTCCCAGAGAAGCATCCATTGCAATAAAGTAGTCATAAGCTGTAGTTTGAGCGGGCGTAAGTGAACTCGTATTCAGAGGTGACTGCTCGTTAATGTCGGTTGAAAGATCAAAAAACTCGTAGGTCGGTGTATCGCTCGAACTGAGCGGGTCGCCGTTTATGATCAGCTTATAATCTAAGTGGCTACTGCTTAGAAGCGCGCGTCCACTGCCGACGGTATCGCCAAATTTTTCTGCAATAATGACTCGGTTTCCTGAGTTATTTCCGCTCAGAAGCGGAATCATTGAATTGGAATCAATGGTATCCACAGAGGTGGTTGCCGTGGTCGGATTGATGCCTGCGAGCTGAAGAATAGTCTGAAAAAGATCGACGCAATGAACTAGGGCGTTGCTGGTTGAGCCACCGCTCAAGGATGCATCAGGCCCTGAAAAAACAAGCGGAACATGAATGCCGCCTTCGTAGAGACTAGCTTTCGCATGTCCATTTCCGTAAGGTTCTTGTGCGACTGCCCCCGGAGAGCCGTTGTCACCAATCAGAATTATATTGGTATTAGCTAAATCAACGCTTTGGAGGAGGCGTCCAATTTCGGTGTCCATTGCTTCAAGCATGCGACGATACATTGCTGTGTTTGAAGAGTCGCTAGGGTTCGTGTAACCGCCTGGTGGCGCTAAATCTGCGGGGGGTTCATGGAAAGGAGTGTGCGGGGCATTAAGAGCAAGCCAGCAAAACCACGGGTCGGTTTGGCTTTGAATCCAAGCGACGGCATCATTGATCTGATCGGTGGTGGTGTAAGTTGTATAGTTGCTTGTGGAGGTTACCGTGCCATTGATGACTTCTGTCTTTGTCCAGTTGGAGTAGTCGCTGACACCTCCTTGTAAGATTCCTTTAAAGTAATCCCATCCTCCAGTGGTGAAGGGACCAGTCGAACCGCCTGAGAGATGCCATTTTCCAAAGGTCGCAAGAGTGTAGAGTGAGGCAGTTTGTGTGAAAATTTCAGGGAGGGTTAATTCCGAGTCGGGCAATACATTATTGGTAACGGGGTCACCTACACCGTGACGAAAAGGATGCCGCCCTGTAAGGATAGTGGCGCGAGTTGGAGAGCAAATGGGTTGAGCGTAGGCTCGATTGAAGCGTAATCCTGAATCCGCTAAACTTTGCAAAGTGGGCATCTGAGGCATGGTTAGCCCCGAGGTTGAATTATGAACGGGACTCCAATCATACCCCCAATCATCGGCAATAATGAGTAAGATATTATTCCCTGTATCAACGGGCGCAGTGCCCACACTCAGAGTGGAGGTGAAAAGATCCGCAATACCATCAAAGGTAATTTCAAGGGGATAGTCGCCGTCAGAAAAATTTTCTAAATCTAAGCGCAGTTGAATTTCATTTTGGGAGGGGCGTCCTAAGTAAATGAAGCTTTGTCCTGCTATGGAGATGCTTGCGGGTTCAGTGGTTAGGTCAGTGGGAGCGTTTGAGTTACTTGAGAGTGTTAAGGTGACGCTCGAGAGGACGGAGTAATTTTGAGCGCTATAATCAAACCCTGCGGAATCAAATTCATCGAGGGCGGTTTGGTTGAGTCGGTAGAATCGTTGGGTATGGGTATTGACGCTATTTGTTTCGGTCAATGTGGGTTGATCGTTCGTCGCGGTGAGTGATGCATTATGAATTTTCCAAAATTCTAAATCAGAGCTTTCTAGAATTTCGTAAGTTCCGCCTTCAATGGCATCCCAAGTGAGGGTGATATCGCCCGAGGAAAGGTCATGTACGATGCTTTCATTGCGCAACTGTTTTTCGGGGCCACCTTCATAGTAAGTGGTGACGCTTTCGTTGAGAGAATTAACAGTGCCACCTGAGGCGACGCCGTAAAACCAACGTCCTATGTTGTATGGGAAAACGGGTGTTCCATCTGCTTCGATGCAAACGAAATACGCATAGATCCCTTCGGGGTATTCTGGGGTTTTACAAAAACGTCCGTTGTATAAATCAAGGTCGAAGTCGATTCCTTGAGCGAATCCAAGATTACCTTTGTAGGCATAGTCTTCGATGAAGTGCCCAAGAGTGTGATTTTCTGTGCCTACGTTGGGGCCGTATTGATTCGATGCAAGCTGAGTACTGCGCCCTTGTGCGATGCTTGCCCATATTGGCAAAGTGGTGCGACCAGTTGTATTGAGATCAGTGCTTCCATTGCTGCCATCTCGTTTTTGGTAGCCTGAAGTCATGCGACGTACAGGGCTAGAGGCGTCGTTTGGATCGTCGTAGGCATAGGGTCCGTAGATCGGATAGCCATCACGCACCCAACCGATGATTGGAGAGTGTGTGGGATCGACGGTGTTTTCAGTGTAGGTATTTGTATTGCTATCGTAATTGACCTGATCGCCTAAGAGGTAACGGAGCGCGGGCGGGTTGGCATGATAATGATAATTTGAGCCTGCCTGGTGGGCATTTCCTGCGTCAAAGGTAACGCTTTCATTTACGTAGGCATCGCGGTTCCAAATGCCGTCGCCTGTGTAACTGCTTTGTGGGGTAGCGTCCGCATTATTGCTATTAGAGTAGGAAAATGCATCGCGATTATCGAACATAGCGACTCCGTCAACGAAGTATCCGATCGCCCCAAGCCCCGTTAATTCTTTATTGGTTGCTGCTGAAGGGGCGCGCGGAATGCGGTAATGCACTGAACGATTCGCAGGGTAATTTGGGAAGAGGTTTGTTTTAGTTACATTTAAATACCAAGGACCCATGATGTGACTCCCTAAGCCGGTTGATCGAAAATAAACCCAGTCAGTAGAGTAACTGATTTCATGGATTCCCGCATAAGTCGGTAAAATTTGAGAACCTTGTCCTCTGCTCCAGCTGGTTACTGCATTCGAGGTATTTTGATCTGCAAGTGTTTCAAATAGGCGTGCGTAGCTTCCTGAACTTTCGGTGTACCAAGAAGTGAGTTGTGGGTCTTGCGCCTGAGTGGGATTGAATAAGGTAGTTAAAGCTAGTACTGCGAGGTAAATAGAGCGCTGCATACAGAATATGATTTATATTATAGGGGAATGCTTTCGCGGCATCGGGCGATACTGCGAGCGCTTTGAGAGGGTAGTAAGACTCTAATACTCAATATGGATACACATTTGAATCTGCGTATTCAATAAGAGTGATTTTGAGTATCTTTATTCTAAATCTCGACCTTGCGGTGTCAATTGTATCTCTGAGGGCAAACCCTAGCGGAAGAAATCGGCAATGACATCGACAACTCTGTGGATCATTTCAGTAGTGAGGTCTGGGAAAATGGGAAGCGCAACGCTCATAGAGGCGGCGCGCTCAGCGTTAGGGAAATCGCCCTTTTTATAGCCTAGATTCTTGAAGCAGTCTTGTTCGTGCAAGGAAAGGGGGTAGTAAATTTCGCATCCGACATTATGTGCACGCAGGTGTGCGATTAAGGCGTCTCGATTTTCGGCGTAGATTACAAACTGATTATAAATGTGGTAATTATCCTGGAGTTCGGTTGGCAAAAGAATTCCACCGTTGAGGGCGCCCGCCTCAAGCGCTTCGACGGAACGCGTCAGGCCGTTTGCTTCGAAGAGTTTATTGTAAAGCGCGGCGTTGGTACGTCTCTGTTCATGCCATGTGTTTAGATGCGGTAGTTTGACGTTTAGAATCGCAGCTTGCAGCGCATCGAGCCGAAAGTTTCCGCCCACATGGGAATGAAAATATTTGGGCTCCATTCCGTGATTGCGAAGTTGTTGCATTCGGTTTGCATGCGCCTCGTGGCTAGTTACCACCATGCCTCCATCGCCGAATCCCCCTAAATTTTTTGTTGGGAAAAAGGAAAGGCATCCTAAATCACCGAAGGAACACGCAGGCTGATCTTTTTGGCGTGATCCGATTGCCTGTGCAGCGTCTTCGATGACCACTAAATTATGTTTCTTCGCGAGTTCCATAATTGGCTCCATCGCTGCCATTTGTCCAAAAAGATGGACGGGAGCAATCACTCGGGTACGAGGCGTGATGGCAGCCTCGATTTTCGAAACATCGATATTAAAGCTGTTGGGTTCGATATCTACAAAGACTGGGGTCGCTCCAAGGCGGACGATTGAACCCACTGTGCCAAAGAAGGTGTAGGGCGAGGTGATCACTTCGTCGCCCGGCTTGATATCCAATGCCATCATGGCAACGATCAAGGCATCGGTTCCTGAGGAGACGCCGATGCCGTGCTCAACTCCGCAATAAGTGGCAACACCTGATTCAAAGCAGGCGACCTCGGGCCCCAATATAAAATATTGAGATTCAGCAACGCGCGCGACTGCGGCATCAAGCTCGGGCTTGAGGGCTTGATATTGTGGTTTTAAATCCAGAAGCGGGACGGAAATGGAATCGGACATAATGTGCATTTAAAATTGTAGATTCTTTTAGTTTGGGCAATGCTTACTTGCAAGTGGCTAAAAACTTCCCTGTTTAGAAGGTTGTGATTCGCAAAAAGAAATATGTACCCCCTTTTGGCGGTTTCAGCAAATGGGTTCAATTTATATTTGCCCGTTTGGTTTTATGGCTTTTGGCAAGACTGCCTTTGAAAGCTTCGTACGCGTTAGGCGAAGGCTTTGGATGGATCTTGTGGAAGTTTTTAAAGAGGCGTCGCGCTACGGTGCGGCAAAATCTTGAAATTGTGAATGCGTGGATGGTTGCTCAGGGCAAATCCGACTCGAGTGTACTTTCAGAGGCGGCGCTCAAGGGCTTGGTCCGAGAAGTGTTTTTGCGAAGTGGGGCAAATTTGATCAGTGGTTTTGCTTTGGGAAATCTTTCGATCGAGCGACAAATGAAACATATTGAGGTTGAAGGAGTTGAGGCATTGGAAAGTTGCGTCGAAAGCGGAAGGGGATTGATCGTGCTGCTTGCGCATATGGGGCCTTGGGAAAGCCTGTCTTCTTTAGGGCCATTGTTTAAAACAAAATATAATTTAGAGATTACTTTAGGCGCAATGTATCGTCCCTTGAATAACAATTATTTGGAAACTTGGTACCGTGCTCAGCGGGAACGCCTCGGAACGCATATGTTCAGCCGTCGCGATAGCTTCAGGGATATTTTTAAATTCCTTAAAGCGGGCGGGTTGTTAGCAATCTTAGCGGATCAACGAATTCACCGAGGGGAGGAATCTGAATTTTTTGGTGAGACTGCTTTGACGACGCCTTTATTGAAAACTTTGGTACGCGGCTCAAATTCGGAGGTCTTCTCAATGGCTTTGCATTACGATAAATCTTGCAAATTAAAACTTAAGTTTCGCTCTGTGAATCTTGGTGGTGCCTCCACGCGTGCCGAGTATGCAAGCCTTACTAACCGTGAAGTTGAACGTATGCTCTCGGAAGATATCACGGGCGGATTTTGGTTACACCGCCGCTTTGTTAAGTAGTAGATTCTTGAATGGTACGGTAGAAATTGACGAGATGCTCAGCTTCTTCTTCAACTCGATACTGCTTTAAGATCGTTTGCTGAGCGCGCTGCCCCATTGCTTCGAGTGCCTCAGGTCCATTACTGATTAAGCTTTCAAGCGCGGATTCGGTCGCTGGTAAATCATCAATGGGAACGATCTTTCCAAAGGCATCTGATTTAATTATATCTTTCCATGCGCCTGCTTCCGAGGCAAGGACTGCACATCCACTGGACATCGCTTCAAGCACTGTCAAACCGTAGCCTTCGTTGCGACTAAGGGCAGTGACAAGCGACATTCCACGAAATAATTCTGGGATTTTTTCGAAGGGTTGCTTGCCGAGGAAATGAAAGTGTTCTTCTAAGCCTGCTAATTGGATACGGTTTTTTAAGGTTTGCAGGTATGGTTCAAATTTTTGGGTTGTTTCGCCCACGATGACAACGGTCGCTTTATTGTTTGGCGAGCGTTGCAGAATCGAAATCATAGCATCGACTAAAAGATCAACGCCTTTTTGTGGGCGCACGCGACCAAAAATCCCGATCCCAAAATCGCCGGAAAGTCCAAGTGATTTCCATGCTTCAGTTTTACTTGCAGGCGGTGCGTACCGTTCGTTGTCAATCCCGTGTGGTATTATAATATCCTGTGCGCGTGGAAGATAAGCTGCCGCCGCATTCGAAGTAGTAATCAAGCCATCGGCTTTGGAGATTAACCATCGAGTGATCCAAGTGGGATGGCGCTGCGCAGTGGCGGTAAAAACGATTTGTATCTTTGCACCAAAGAGATATTTTAGGACGACTGCTTGGAGCATTTCATTATTACGACGCGCGTGGAAGACGCGGTTCCTGCCATTCGGAAGGGGAGTACGTAGCTTTCGAGCGCACTCAACGAATGTAACTGTCGGTGTGCCGTGTGGGAGGTTGTGATTACCGAGTACACTCAACGAAAGTAATTTTTGCTGATACGGCAATACTTGCAGCATTGTCGAGGTCACTCCCGAAAAACGCGCATTCGAATTTCCTAAGACAACTTCTCCAATTTCTGTACCTTGCATAATTAATTTTTAGGCTTTCGCATATCTGCATGCGGACTCAAGGCTATGTATTCCGCACTTCGGCAATGAAGTATTTTACGAAGGGCTATCTTTATTTGGCCTAAGATTCGTCTCCGCTTGTAGGGCAAGCGGTTTTTCATTATTGGTTTTTTGTATATATCGATATTACTTTTCGTCATCAAGGGTGGTTGAATGCCATAATGCTCGCAACAATCCAATTGGATTGCTGCTGCGGGCTCAATCTGACCATGTCTCCAGTTGGGAGCGCTCGAGATAAGAGCATCTGCTAAACCAGCCCCATTCTTTGAAATCCAATTGAGAAGAATATCTGCTCCAGAAGGCCAGAAAACGTACGCTGCTGCCCCGCATTTATCTTGAATCAATTTGGAAATTTTAAAGCCCTCACACAATGGGGTTTTCTCTTTGCTTACGCACTTGATCCTTTTGCGTGTTTCTAAGCTGACGCAGTCAAAATTGTTAGATTTATCGAGCGCTTGAAGGATAGTTTTTGTTTGTTTGCTCAACAAGGCATCATCTTCGAGGATCAAGCACGGATGATTCATTTCTTTGACTGCCTCCCAAGCCTTCTTATGGCTTAAACAACAGGCTACTTCAGATCCACGAAGGGGTCTTTGCCAATGAAAGGCATTTTTTTGATACTCCTCTTTGGTAAGCTTTTTAACATCAATTGCCTCGATTCTTAAAAATTCAATCTCTTGTGACGCGAGTTGTTCCTCTTGGAACTGCATTCGTTTGATTGAGCTTTTTAGATTAATGACAAGCGCTTTCATGGGTATTTATTTCCTCTTTGAAACAAAGAATTTTGGGTAGAAGCTGCCATTGAATAAATCGAATTTTTTAATAAAATTTTTTTGAGAATTCTCTTTAATTTAATTTTAAATGAGTGTTTTTTGACGCCATCGACAATATGGTTACCATGCCTTGGAACTATAACTGATTGTGGATTCTGTAGGTAAAGATTCCCTGCGCCTATATGGTCTTCTCTAACTCGGTCCGCGAAGCCAATCCCGTCGTCAGTAAAATAATCTACTAAACGTTTCGCTGCTAAATGACCTACAACATAGCCAGAGGTTCCGTGTGTGCCTGTGAGAGGGTGTTTAATCACGCCTGTTTGGTTGCAACAGTCCCAATTAAATTTGTCGGCCCATTCTTTATATCCTTGTGGATCTGCCTCTCTGAACTTTTTACTTCTACCTGAATGGAACAAAGAATAGGCGGAAAATTGATCCATCTTGTGGGAACTAGTCTGAATAACACCTGTATCAATAGGGTTTGGGAATTTGCCAATAACCAAGGCATCAGATTCGAGAATACAGATCGGTTCTTTGTTTTCAGCTGACCACTTATACAAAAGAAAATGAGTTAAGCCGTTAGAGATTCTTTTAATCGGGCAGACTCGTTCTTCAAAATTTGTGAGATTATTGCTATCACTACTTTTATATTTTAAAAAGGTACCATTTTCAGCAGCTACTCTTTCTAGATCTGGGAGCTCAACTGATTCGTAGGGCTCAACTAAAATGCCAAGTGTTTTTGCACTCGCGATGCATTTCTTTGCTAAAAAAGAATATTTTTTATCCTTTGAAGTTACGCAAACAGTTTTCATATAATTCATTGTTATGGTGCTTGTTCCACCTTAGGCATAGGTCTCAAGTATTACGCTATCAACAAAATACTTCAATGTGTAGGCGTTAGAAATTTTCGAGAAGTTGATTAAAATTTTACTTATTGAGCCTTAGTATTTTTCGAAATTAGGGAGACTTGAATATTCTAAGAATACCTTCTTGCTAGTAATCAAATAAAATTCATTGTTAAAAAAAATTATTAAATTTTTACCCGTCTAAACCCAAAATATTATTATGTTTGCAGAAATTAAGTCTATGTTCGACCGTTATAATTGTGATAAAGCAGAGAAACATCACTACCATAAAATATATGGCCCTGAATTTGAAAACAGAAGAAATCAAAATCTAAATATCCTAGAAGTTGGGATTTTTAAGGGTGCATCAACACGAGCACTCATGGACTTTTTTCCTAATGCTAATTTTTACGGGATTGATATTTTTGAAAGGGTTGCGATTGAGGCGATAGATATCTCGACAAGCCCTAGAGTTAATTGGATTAAAGGGGATTCGATGATTCTAAAGCCAGACTGGGGAGTAGAGTTTGATTTTATTATTGATGATGGCGCGCATTGGCCTGATGCAAACAGGCTGACTTTTTTAAATTTAATTCAATATTTAAAAGAGGATGGGGTGTATTGGATTGAGGATGTGTTTCCCTTGGATAAACTTCGCAAAAAAATTTCCAAGACAGACTCTAGGTGGCTTAAGCAAAGAGCAGACCGCTACTCTTTAGATGCCCACGAGGAGCTACTAAAAGCGCTTCGAGATTACAAATTTGAAGAGAAAGATCATCGTGACTTAACAGGTCATGAGGATTCCTTTATTTATGAGATCAGAAAAAACTAATTTATTACAATCTCATTGTTTGGATTTAGATTTTCCTTTATAAGATGCCTTGGCCTTGCTACCTAATTAATTTAGCTGAAAATAGTCAGCGGTTAAGGAATTGTGAAGATCAGTTTCACAAGCAGGGTTTGCTATTTGAGCGCATTGAAGGAGTTAATGGTTGGAAGATGTCGCCGGCAGAGATTGAGGCAGCCTATGATCCTGCGCTTAACAAGCGTCGCTACAAACTACCTTTAGTGCCTGCCGAAATTGGGTGCTACTTAAGCCATCGCAAAGCTTGGGAAAGAATTGCCGAAGGAGACGCAGCGGGGGGCTTCATTTTTGAGGATGACCTTAAGGCAGCTGCTGATTTAGCCCCTATTTTAGAGGCTCTGAGTACGGATCCTTTAGATGATTGGGATATGGTTAAATTATTCGCATTCGATCAAAATCTAAAAGTACTTGGGTCAAGATTTCTAATGGATCAAATACGGATTGTTCAGCCCTATAAAATTCCAACATGTTTAATTGGGTACGCGCTTACGCAAGAAGGAGCTCAGAAGCTAATGTCTCGGTCTGTGAAAATTTTTCGTCCAGTTGATGAGGACCAGAAGTTCTTTTGGGAAACAGGGTTGAAAATATCTTGTGTTTTACCGTCACCAATTGTGGTAGGAGAAGAGATCGCGGTAACAGATACAATTGGGAATGCTCGGCGAGCCGCGGCTATAAAAAAGGGGAAGCTGAGTGTTTCTAGGGCAGTACGAGGTATAATGTACCAAGTTTACTATAAATCCTTACTTTTTTATCACCGAAAGCTGAAAAGTAATGTCTTCAATGCGAATAAATAAGATCTTACATCTGCACTCAGGTAAAGATGGAGGTGCCGAGCGTTTCTTTGTGAATTTGGCGAATGCTTTTGGGGAGTGTGGATTGGAGCAAAAGTTTGTCATACGCCCGAAACGTTCTTGGCGAGGTGAAATTGCCGATCTTGGGGAAATTTTTGAAGACCACAACCGACCTATTTCACTCTCTCGAGTACTGCTTGAATTTAGACTCAATCGTCTGGTTAAAAGCTGGAAACCCGATGTAGTGATGGCTTGGATGCCGCGCGCTGCGCGCTTAATTAAAGAATGGCCAAAGCCTTGCAAGATTGTTCGTTTGGGTGACTTTCCTAATAACTTAAAGCACTTTAAAAATTGTGACATAATTGTAGGAAATTTGCCTAGAATTGAAGCGCGCTGCCAGCAGTTAGGTTGGCGGAGAAAGACTGCAGTCATTTCAAATTTCGCGCGGGAGATAAAGCCTATTGCGGTTCCGCGAGTGCAGTTTGATACCCCAGAAGATGCATTCTTAATTGCCGGAGCAGGTCGTTTTGTAAATCGCAAAGGGATGGATATTTTAATCCAATGCCTTCAGTTAATTCCAGAGGCTTATTTGTGGCTTATCGGAGAGGGTAAAGAAACAAATGCCTTGCGTGAGCAAGCGCAGAAGCTAGGTGTTCTAGATCGAGTTCGTTTTGTGGGATGGGTTCAAGAGCCGATACATTACATTGCATCGGCCGATGCTTTTGGAATGCCATCACGACACGAGCCTTTAGGAAATGCGGTCTTGGATGCATGGCAGGCAAAAGTTCCAGTTGTTTCGACACGCAGTGAAGGACCTTCTTGGTATATGCAAAACGGTGTCGACGGTTTAATGGTAGATATTGATGCAACTGAAGCATTTGCCCAGAAACTCTGTGCCATACGGGATAGTGAAGAGCTATCGGATCAACTTGTTGCGGGCGGAACTCAACGCCTTGCGGATTGGTTTTCTAAAGAGAGAATCGTAGCGAACTACTTAGAGACATTTGGTAATATCTTAAATGATCACAATGAATAACCTTTAAGGCGCTTTATTTTCTTTGCCTAAGAAGCCTTAAGGCTGGCAAAGAGCAAGCAAATCCAATCCACAACCCTGCGATGAGGTCGGAGAGGTAGTGTTGTCGGTTGTAGGCGCGGGACAAACTCACGCAAGTGGCATATGCAATTACAGGCGTGCCGAGGATCGGATGACTTAGGAATAGCGAAGTGGCGCCCGAAAAAGAAGCGGAGGTGTGACCTGACGGGAAGCTGTGGTATTTGGGCGTCATTGTCGGACCAATGAATTGATCAGGTACTTGCATTTCAATGGCGCTGATGGGACGAAGACGCCCGATCGCTGCTTTCCCGGTTCGAGTCACAAGAGTACTGAAGAGCAAGGAGGCGAGTAAGCAGTGAGCCACTAAAAAAAGCCGTCTACTTTTGAAGAGGCGACCTAAGAGAAGGCTTCCAATAAATACAAACAGAAGAAAAGAATATTCACCGCTCCAAGATAGGAATTGCGCGGCATTCGACCAACCCTCTCCAGGAAGCGTAGTTCGCAGGGCATCATTAAAGTTACTCTCAATTGGTCGTATAATTAAGAGGGCAATGCCCGCAGTCAAAAGGGTGCCGCCTAAAAGCATCCACGCATGCGCGCAATACCACTTCCAATGAAAGCCAACTACCTGTTTTAAGGTCGTCCAAAAAGAAGCGCTCTCTTGGGGTGCTATAATTTTCCTTTGAAGTGACTCTAAGCGTTCACCGGCGGAGGTTTTCATTAAGTTCTTTTCCTTTATTCTATAAAACGAATCAAGCAATAAAGCGAATAGCTAGGTTTGATAGCAGCTCTAAGTGGGGTGCCGTGGCGATCTAGGGAATATACTTCCAAAGCTTATTTAGTTCCGCTGAAGGGGCAGGGGCGATTCGTGAGCATAGGCATTGGGCATAATACGAATGAATAGAGTTTTAGAATGTAGTATTTTTATGTAAAGATACATTTTAATCATAAAATTAGAGCTAAAGTCGCCTTTGATAAATAATACCTGCCCGAAATAACGTTTTGACCTAGTGCGGTTCTCGTGTCTCCTATCGTAGTAGAAATTTTACCCATGATTGATATAAAATTATTACGCGATCAACCCGAGGTTGTACGAGCTGCCATTGCTAACAAAAAATTTAGTTGTGACCTGGATGCAGTGTTAGAGCTCGACGGAGTTCGTCGTGCAAAAATAACCGAAGCGGAGGAAGCGCGCGCTGAACAGAAAGCAGCCAATAAAGAAATGGCAGCCATGCAGAAGGGTTCATCCGAATTCTTGGAGAAGGTGCAAGCGATGAAAGCGATTGCGGGTCGTGCTAAGGAATTAGAAAGCGAGGCCAAGACGGCGGACGAGGCCTTTCAGGCGGCTTTTTTAGAGATTCCAAATATGCCAGACCCGAGTGTTCCCATTGGTAAAGGGGAGGACGAAAACGTTGTGGCTTCAACATGGGGAGATGCGGAAGCAGGATTCCCAAACGCCTTACCGCATTTTGATATTCCGTGGTTTGAGTCCCGCATTGATTTTGCGCGTGGAGTTAAGACTGCAGGTGCAGGCTTTCCTTTTTACGTGGGTGAAATGTCTCGCTTAGTGCGCGCCTTGATAAATTTCTTTTTGCAGGAAGCGCAAGAGAATGGATATGAGGAGGTCTTACCTCCGATTGTAGTGAACGAGGCGAGTGCCACTGCTACGGGTCAATTACCCGACAAAGAGGGTCAAATGTATATGGATCCCAATGAAGGGTTGTATTTGATTCCTACTGCAGAGGTCCCCGTGACAAATTTTTATCGCGACGAAATTCTCGAAACTGAAGCGCTCCCGATTTATCGTTGTGCGTATACGCCTTGTTTCCGTCGCGAGGCTGGAAGCTGGGGTGCGCATGTGCGTGGATTGAATCGCTTACATCAATTCGATAAAGTGGAACTCGTTAAATGGACCGATGCGGAGAGCAGCATGGAGGAGTTGGAAAAACTGCTAACGAACGTGGAAGCAACGCTCCAGAAACTGGAGTTGCCGTATCGTGTGCTACGGATGTGTACCGGCGACATCGGATTTCCGCACGCAAAACAATACGATCTTGAAGTCTTTGCCGCAGGGCAAAAACGCTGGCTCGAAGTTTCGAGTTGCTCAAACTTTACAGATTTTCAAGCACGTCGAGCCGGGATTCGTTATCGTAATGCGGAGGGTAAACCCGTAACTGCGCATACTCTCAATGGATCGGGCCTCGCAGTTCCACGTGTCCTAGCGGCGATCCTAGAAAATAATTTGCAGCCAGATGGGCGCGTTAAAGTTCCTGATTGCTTGCAACATTGGATGCAGCAAGAGTTCATTGGAGAAGCACGCTCTTAGGGGATTTAAATCTAAAGTTTAATAGAAATGATTACTAATTTATTTGAAAACCCGCATTGGGTTATTTGGGCGCTCTTAAGTCTAGTGATTCTTCTCGCGCTTTATTTTGTCATCAAATGCGTCATCAAACTCGGTTATTTATTTTTAATCTTATTAATTCTGGGAGCAGTTGTATTGGGTATTTATAAAATTTTCCCTGAGGAGTCGGCGTCCTTATTGGAAAACGTTCGTAGTTACGTACCAATTTTAGAGAAGTATTTTGTAGGCTCGGAAGAGGAGTTGCCTATTTCTGAATGATTAAAGCTTGCCCTTATGGTTCAGTTTGTCGTTGCAGGTAAGCGCTAAGCCTCTTTCTTAATAAGCTTATGGCAAAGCAGGCACAAAACGCAATTTCTCCATCCCGCGCTGAAGATTATCCCGAATGGTATCAGCAGGTCGTTAAGGCCGCGGATCTGGCAGAGACCTCTCCCGTGCGTGGATGCATGGTGATCAAGCCTTGGGGCTACGCCATTTGGGAAAACATTCAACAGGAGCTGGATCGCCGTTTTAAGGCTACGGGTCATAAGAACGCCTACTTCCCGCTTTTTATTCCGATGAGTTTTTTGCAAAAAGAGGCGGATCACGTTGAAGGCTTTGCAAAAGAATGTGCTGTAGTTACGCATTCTCGATTGGAAGCCGATGCGGATGGGAAACTAAAACCTGCGGGTCCGCTTGAAGAACCGCTAATTGTGCGCCCAACTTCAGAAACAATTATTGGGGAACTCTTTTCCAAATGGGTGCAGTCTTACCGAGATTTGCCATTATTGATCAACCAATGGGCAAATGTCGTTCGTTGGGAAATGCGGACTCGGCTGTTTTTGCGCACTGCAGAATTTCTTTGGCAGGAAGGACACACCGTGCACGCCACTGCGGAGGAGGCGATGGAAGAAACCCGTAAGATGTTGGATGTCTATGCCGATTTTGCTGAATCCTACATGGCAGTTCCTGTGATCACGGGCGAAAAAACGGAGGCGGAACGTTTTCCGGGTGCGGATGCCACCTTTGCGATTGAAGCAATGATGCAAGACCGCAAGGCGCTTCAAGCAGGCACTTCACATTTCCTCGGACAAAATTTTTCGAAGTCGAGCAACATCAAATATTTGAGTGCGGAAGGAAAAGAGGAGTTTGCTTGGACAACTTCTTGGGGCGTTTCTACGCGTTTAGTTGGAGGTTTAATTATGACGCATTCGGATGATGACGGCTTGGTCTTGCCGCCTCGGATTGCGCCTTCGCATATTGTAATTTTACCGATTACGCCAAAAGAAGAAACGCGTGAAGAAGTCTTGGACTATTGCCATTCCCTTAAGGCAGCTCTTGAAGCGCAACCCTACCTTGCTGGAACAGTCCGGGTTGAACTCGACGATCGTGACATTCGAGGCGGCGAAAAAACCTGGGGTTGGGTCAAAAAAGGCATTCCCCTGCGCGTCGAGGTAGGTCCAAGAGATATGGAAGCAGGTAGCGTTTTTGTGGCGCGTCGAGATCGTGCCCCTAAGGATAAAAAATCGTACGCTCGCGAGGAGTTCGTTTCTGGAATTGTTGAATTACTCGAAGAAATGCAGGCCCATCTACTTGCGCGCGCCAAAGCATTTCGAAAAGAGCATACTCGGGAATTCTCGAGTGAAGAGGAATTCATTGAATTCTTTACGCCTAAGAATTTAAAAGAGCCTGAGATTCACGGGGGCTTTGCTTCGGTTGGGTTTTGCTGTGATCCTGAATTGGAAGATCGCATTGCCAAGGAGCATAAAGTGACCGTTCGATGCATTCCAAATGCGACCCTTGAGGAAACTGTGCCTTGTATTTTTACTGGAAAACCGGGCAAACGAGTCGTCTTTGCAAAAAGTTACTAATAGTTTATCGAATAGAACTAATAACTCCTGCGCTTGCGAAAAGCTGTAAGTTAATCCACCCTACAAAGATGCATTATTTAACTCAATCAGTACTACTTTTGCTAATGTCCTTACTTTCCAGTCTTTCGGTTTCTGCTCAGGGTCTTGAACTCGGAGCAGCGCCACCTGCACTCACCGTCACTAATGATGCGGGCGAAGCATTCGATTTCGGTGCCGTCCTCAAAGAAGGCACAGCGGTTGTGTTCTTTTATCCGATGGCGAGTACACCAGGATGCACCAAGCAGGCTTGTAGCTTAGGCGATGGTTGGCCGGAATTGAAAAGTCGTGGAGTTCAAGTATATGGAGTTTCTGGCGATGGGGTTGCTTCGCAGAATAAATTTAAAACAAAATATTCACTTCCGTTTCCTTTGATCGCGGATAAAGATTTACGCTTGAACAAAGCCTTCGGAAAAAATCGTTTTGCGCGCCAGGCTTACATTTTTCATGATGGGAAGCTTGTCTGGCGTGACCTAAGCGCGTCTACAGGGCGTCAATTTAACGACATTATTTCAGCTCTGGACAGTCTTGGGATTGCAGGCAAATCCAAAGATTAGTTTGGCTTTCCGGTTCTTCTGCCTCTTTTTTGAGCTTGCGATAGTTAGTTTCTAAAGGTTTTCATTCATACATGAAAATATGTTGTATCGGAGCGGGCTACGTTGGTGGACCCACAATGGCGATGATTGCCAACAAATGTGCAGGCCACACTGTAACCGTTGTTGATATTAATGAGGCTCGCATCGCGGCATGGAACTCAGACAGTCTTCCGGTCTATGAACCTGGTTTGGATTCAATCGTTCAAGCAGCACGCGGCAAAAATTTATTTTTCTCCACCGATGTTGATAAGGCTATTAAAGAAGCAGATATGATTTTCATGTCGGTGAATACTCCGACCAAGACCTATGGTGTAGGAGCCGGGCGCGCAGCTGATCTGCGTTATGTAGAAAAGTGCGCCCGTAAAATTGCTGAAGTCTCAGAAGGGGATAAAATTGTGGTAGAAAAATCAACTTTGCCAGTGCGCACTGCAGAGTCGATCAAGCGAATTCTAGAATCTAATTCTAAGGGACGTAATTTCCAAATTTTATCGAATCCAGAGTTTCTTGCAGAGGGCACTGCCATGGCGGATCTTGAGGCGCCAGACCGGGTGCTCATTGGTGGCGAGCAAACCCCCGATGGATTAGCAGCTATTCAAAAACTTGTGGATATATACGCCGCATGGGTGCCCCGCGAAAATATTCTCACAACCAATTTGTGGTCTTCCGAGCTTTCAAAGCTCACTGCGAATGCTTTTCTTGCGCAACGGATCTCATCCATTAACGCAATATCCGCACTCTGTGAGGAAACGGGCGCAAATGTAGATGAAGTCGCGCATGCCATCGGTACGGATAGTCGTATTGGACCAAAGTTCTTAAAATCTTCAGTTGGGTTTGGGGGTTCATGTTTTCAGAAAGACATTTTAAATCTTGTTTATCTCTGTGAACATTTTGGGTTGCCCGAAGTGGCTGCTTATTGGAATGGCGTAATCGAGATGAATGATTATCAAAAACATCGCTTCGGGCAGCGAGTTATCTCAACTTTATTTAACACTGTTTCAGATAAGAAAATTGCGGTGCTTGGATTTGCTTTCAAGAAAGACACGAATGATACACGCGAATCTGCTGCGATTTACGTTTGCCAAGATCTCATTGATGAGCAGGCAAAAATTGCGATCTATGATCCTCAAGTTACTGAGGAACAAATGCGCCGAGACCTCAATCTTCCTGAAGATTCAAAGGCGGTTACTATTTCGACGGATGCCTATGAAGCCTGTAAGGATGCGCACGCCGTTTTGATTCTAACTGAATGGGATGCGTTTAAAGAGCTCGATTTTCAGCAGATTTACGAAAACATGCAGCAACCCGCTTTTCTTTTTGATGGACGCAACATCCTTGATTTGGAGGCATTGCGTGCAATTGGTTTTGAGGCTCGTGGAATCGGGCAAGGCTAAAACTTTACGTTCAAGGTATGTGAACTTTAAATAGCCCATTTTAAATTGTAACTCCAAGCACTATGATTGTTAAGCCACGTATTCGAGGATTTGTTTGTATCACTGCACACCCCGAAGGATGTGCCGCCAAAGTAGCCGAAGAAATTGCGGTTGCCAAAGCAGCGTCTGCGCCTGAAAACGGACCCAAGCGCGTACTCGTGATTGGATCGTCTACGGGCTACGGACTTTCCACGCGTATTGCGGCAGCATTTGGTTATCAAGCTTCGACCTTAGGCGTCTTTTTTGAACGTCCCTCTTTGAAGGGTAAGCCTGCAAGCGCAGGGTGGTATAATTCCGTTGCCTTTGAAAAAGCAGCCCATGCCGAAGGTCTCTACGCCAAAAGCATCAACGGGGATGCGTTTTCAAACGAGATTAAGGCGCAAACTATCGAGGCAATCAAAGCAGATATGGGACAAGTAGACTTAGTGGTTTATAGCCTCGCATCTCCGCGTCGTACGGATCCCTCCGATGGCGAAACTTATAAATCTTGCCTTAAGCCAACCGCAGGTACGTATACCAACCGAACGCTTGATACCGATAAAGGACTCGTTTCGGAGGTCAGCATCGAGCCTGCAACACAGGAGGAAATTGATCACACCGTAAAAGTTATGGGTGGTGAAGATTGGGAGTTATGGATGCAAGCGCTCGCAGATGCAGGATGCTTGTCAGATGCCGCCAAGACCGTTGCCTACTCCTATATCGGCCCTGAGATCACCTGGCCCGTCTACACTAATGGTACCATCGGTGCCGCGAAGAAAGACGTAGAACGCGCCGCTACTGCCATTTCCCAGAAGTATGGATGTGAAGCCTACGTCTCGGTAAATAAAGCAGTGGTTACTCAAGCAAGCTCGGCGATTCCAGTCGTTCCGCTCTACATTTCGATTCTCTTTAAAGTCATGAAAGCTGCCGGCAATCATGAGGATTGCATTCATCAAATGGTACGCCTTCTGAATGACCGTCTTTACGGCGAAGATTTACAACTCGACTCAGACGGACGTATTCGTGTCGATGATTGGGAAATGCTTCCCGAGATCCAAGCAGAGGTCGCCAAAGTTTGGCCTGAAATTTCAACGGAAAACCTCCGTGAACTTTCCGATTTCAGCGGCTATCAAGAAGGGTTCCTCAATCTTTTCGGCTTTGGACTTCCCGGCGTGGACTACGAGGCCGAGACGGATGTAGAGCTGCTGCTTCCGAGTGCAAGTTAAAGCAATCTAGCAAGAGCCTGTGGATGGGTCATAAGACGCGCGTTTAGCAAGTGCGGTCAGGTACAGTGACGCGTGGATTTTCTCTTTGGGTAAGCCTGTTATTTGCTGAAGAGCTTCTCGATAACGTTCAATCTGTTGTTGATGTCGTCTCAGGCAGGCGGGAATTTCACTTTCGTATGCGAGGGAGTCGGTTTTGAAATCTATGAGTTCCACCCGAGACAACGTTTCTCCATCTTCGTAATGCAAGTGGACGCGGTCAAAGGTTCCGCTGAACCATTGATTATTAAGCGTCACCTCAAAGGAGCGCTCGCGCCAAACCTTTGTTGGGTGGGGCGGGGCGGTCAAGAGAGTCCGCAGATCATCACCTTTGAGGCACTGCTGAAGGGTCTTGAGAATTTCTGATGGGGTTTCCAAATCGAGCGACGAGTCTGTTGCCGTTGGATTCAGCCATTCAATTTCGGCGAAGGCAGCATGCATTTGATTTCCCCTTTCGATGGCATCCGTTGCAAAACTTTGGGAATCGTTTGATTGAGTTGGGCTTTGTGGAATGGGTAGGCGATAAAAGTTGGGAGCAAATTCTGGACTGGATGTGGTTTCTGTTGCAGGGGTTGGGTCGGCTTTGCATTTGTAGGCTTCAAACCACTTAGGGTCGCCTGCTTCCCATGGCGCTGCCTCAAAAGTATCGCGCATAAGGCGACCAAAATGCTTTGAAGTCGTTTTCTCGGGTAGTTCGGTGGTGATCGCATAGAGCGCATATTTAGGGCGAGTGAGCGCTACGTATGCAGTGCAGAGATCGCTATATGCAGTCTCGTCATTTTTTTCTGCCAAGAGTGAATTGAGAAGGGGGTCTTTTTCGGCAATGATTTTTGAAGGCATCAAGAGCCCCCATTTAGGATCTTTTTTGTTGGGTCCGAGCGCGAGTGTATCCGCAGTTCTGTTTGGAGACCGTTTGTCGAGGCCTGCGACAATGGTCATATCAAATCCGAGGCCTTTAGCTTGGTGAACAGTCATCAAACGAATAACTCCAGAGGCTTCCGCTTCTTGAACTTGCCGTGTTTCTAATTTTGAGATGAAGTCTGCGATGCCGTCACTAGAGGTTTTGGTCGCATCGTATTCGGAAGCTGCCGCTATGAGCGCTAAAGCACGTTCTGCAAGAAACGGTTCGGTCGTATTCAACTCAGCGGATTGAATCCAAGTTTTAATTACCTCGGCATAGCCCTGATTGATAAGTGCCGACAAAGTTTTTTCTCGGAAGTTTTCAAAATCATAGAGTCCCCACTGCTCTGCGACGGGATAACCATTTGCGATTTTTAACGCCAAGGCGTCGCCAGGGAAAGCGACCGCTTTCAAGACTGCGAGCACAGCCGACCCGAGAGGATTATCAAGGCATGGATTTGTATTGCCCTCAACGGCAACGGGAAAGCCTGAAGCTTGAAGCTCAGCAGCAAGGGTCTCGATGTCTTTATTTTGCCGGAGAAGAATTGCGCAACTGATCTCGCGCTCAATCGGATTCACTGCGTTAAGAATTTCAGTAACCGCATCAAATAGAGGGAAGGGGCTGTCTTCGGTTGCATCATCAACGGTAAGCCATTGAGCATATCCGATTCGCTCTTTATTGGGCTTAGCGACTTTGTGAACATTCCAGCCTGCATTCCATTTTTTGACCACCGCATCAGAGAGATTTAAGGACGCTGCCACAGTCTCAATTTTTTCAAATACCGCATTCACGAGTTCAATAATTGGCGGCGCCGATCTCCACGAAGTGGCAAGTGGTGCGGTCTTCCCAAAGGCATCTTCATAATGCGCATGAATTTCATGAAAGAGGTCGGACTCACCACCACGCCAACCATAAATCGCTTGTTTGGTATCGCCTACGTAAAAGAAGCTTCGGTCTCTACTCGCATCCATGAGTACTTCTTCGATGAAGGCTTGAAGAATGCGCCATTGAGTGCGGCTTGTATCTTGAAACTCATCCAATAACCAGTGATCAAATTCTTGGTCGATGCGATATGCGACACGGTTTCGCCATTGATCAGCGGCTTCAGAAGTATTTTCGATAGCAGCACGTTCCGCTAAAAGTTCGGAGATATCGCTGAAAGTGATCAAGCCTGCGCCACGTACTTCTTTCGCGTAGGTGCTTTCATAACTTTCCATGAAGTCATAAATACCACGTGTGCGAGTCAGAAGTTTTTCGAATTCAAATTTGAGAACGGATCCTATGAGTTCGGCGCGCGCCTGTCGCACAGGTTCGCTCAATTCAAGCCATCCCGTTTTTCTTTTTGTTATTTGGAGGTAACCATTTTTGGGTTCGTTACTAAGTCGGGAAATGAAATTTTTAATGGGCTTACTCAAAGGGGAGTCTGGTTTGAGTTGAAGCAGTGCATCAAAATGGTCATCTAGAATATTCCATGCTTCTGGGGAAAGTTTTTTTTGGTTTCCTAGAACCGCAATTTTAAATGCTTGGACGCCGTGTTCAATGGCGTTGGCATTGGCGAAGGGAACCCCAGTAGTGCCCCAAATCGCGGCACCATCACCCCAGCAAATGGAGGCAGGAGTCTCAATAAAGCGGTTGTGTAATTCATTGATTTTATTGAGCAAACTTTGAAAAACATTTCGCTCGCCGTCTTTTCTGCTGATTTGACGGAACTGAGTGATCATCGCTTTAAGGGCTTCAGAGTTCTTTGCAGTTTGTGCGAACCGTGATGCGAGTGCGCGCTCGCGAGCAGCATCGAGCGCAGCGGCGTCGGCAATCGCAAAGTCTTCAGGCAGTCCAGTTTCAAGCGGAAAATGTCGAGCCATTCGGGCAAAGAAACTATCGATCGTTCCCAATCCTAAGCGCCCAAAATGATTGATCAAATCTGCAAGCAAATGACGGCAGGCATCGGCGGTGAGTTCTGGATAATCCAAGTCCTTTGCCAGTGCCTTTAAGGCGTCAGGGTTGAGGGCGGCGGTTGCGATGCGTTGCAGGAGATTATCTAAGAATTCACCCGCAGACTTACGCGTAAAGGTGAGCGCAGCGATACGGTCGGGTGATTCGCCAGCAAGTAACAGGTGAATGATACGCGTAGTGAGGGCGTACGTTTTTCCGCTTCCCGCATTAGCCGTGAGCATTTCGTTCTGTATAACCGGTAGCGTCATTGTGAGTCGCCTCCTTTCAAAATCTCAATACTCTCGGGATCAATGCATGCTTCGGCGCTTCCGTTAATCATGAGTGCCTCTATTGGATCTTCCCATGGTTTGTTAAAAGGTTGGGGAGGCCAAAAAATTCCAGCGGCTACTTTTTCAGCGACGGTTTGAGCGCAATTCATTGCAGACTCATACGCTTCGTCATTATCAGTTTTGTTTAATTCCACAAAGGCTTCGATGCCCGTGGTGTAGGGATCAGAGGGCAAAAGAAAATAAGCAGTCGTTGGTTCTTGAATTTTATAGGTAGGACCGAGTGAATGCTCTAGGATGAATCGGTACAGTGGTAGTTGAAGGTCGACCCAAGCTTTTTGAGAGTGCCGCCCCTTGATAATAATTTCGCAAATTGCGTCATTAATCCAAGCCTTTAACGCAGACCCAAAATGGGTAGAAGCGGGCGTGCTTCTTTCATTAAAAGTTTTGTAGTCCATGATACGCCACGCGTCTGTTTCCGCATTGCGATCGATGCGATCAATGATGCCCGATAGCTTTAAAGGACCTACCGCTATGGGGTCGGAGGCATTCGCTTCTACTTTCTTTTCGGCATCTATAATTTGCCATCCCTCCGCAAATAATTCGGCTTGATGGCTAGCGAAGGCGTAAATTCGGGTTCGGGCATTTTCGATTTGAATGCGAACTGCGGGGGTCGGATTTTTACCGTAATAGGCAGCGGCAATTTTTTCAAAGGCACCATGAGCGAGTTCGTAAATAGCATTGGCATCGAGCTTTAACATCTCCTCGCCCATCGGGATGACTGCATTTCCGAAGCTCTCTAAGGATAAGTGAATGAGGTTGCCAAATTCAGCGGCATTCATTTCGCGAGCAGATGTCGTAAAGGTATCTAATTTAAGGACATGCTTTAGGCAGAAGCGAAACGGACATGCTAAGTAATCTTTAAATTGAGTGGGGCTAATCTTTTCAACTTTCGGAATTACATCGACGGGTAATTTCCAGCGCCAATTATTTTGTCGAAGCGGCCGCGTCCGCGTTGCGTGTGGCTTGCCTGTCATTTGAAGAACGCGCTCGGGAAGTTCTGCTGACGACGTACTCAGCAATAGGCGTGAGGGGCGGTTTGGATTTCCATCGGCATCAAATTTACTGCAGAAGCAATGAATTTCGCCGGGGGCACGAGTCCGCAGGAGGCAATCAAGAATGTAGGCATCACGTGCAAAGCGAGCGGCATTGTTAGTGAGCCCTAATGCTTCTCGCATTGAGTCAGGAAGAAAAGGATGCCCATCAATAGTTTTTGGAAGCTGTCCTTCGATCAGTCCGCAAAGTGCAAGACGCGATGCCTCCAGCCAAGGTGCCTCTAGCCAACCATTTAATTCGACTGCATCCGAACTCGGGGGAATGGAAATGCTTTCATGGCGCAGTGTTCGCGAAAGGGCTGGGATGAATCCACCTGACCATTCTTTAAATGCGGGCGACTCATTGAGTGATTTTGCAAGTTCGCAAACGCGTTCGGTAGTCGCGCTGGCTTGAAGTTTCCCTGATTTTGAAAGGGTTTCAATGAGTTCGAGTCCACTCGCGCTCAGCTTTGCTTGAATCGCCCCTAAGAGCTTTCGGCCTTTTGCGCGTATAATTTTATACGAATCGTGCGCGCTGTCTGGTAGGGGTGTTTTGCAGAGCTCACGACCTTGTTGTAAGGTCGCTACTACGCATTTGCTGAGTAATCCATCGCACGTAGCGAGCGCCTCTGCTTGCGTGCTTTCGCCCTCTGGATAAATCCATGCGATAAAGGCAGGGAGCTCGAGTAAACGTCGAAGTACTCGCAAATCATGTGTTTTTTTAAAGGCTTCCCATTCGAGAATTAAAACGGCTGCTTGTGAATTTATCAGGCGTTCACCCTCTGGTAAGAAAGCAGTTCCGCCACGCGACCAAATTTCTGTCTTAAAGGCATTTCCTAATTTGGGTTCACTCAGGATGATTCCGAAGTCGCCTTTTTGAGTGGTGTGTAGTGCAAAATCTATCGCAAGCTTAGCTTCGTCGGCAGATTCTTTGGTAAGGGTAATTGCATCTGGTTGGACTTCAATCGTCTCCGATGCCCAGATGCTGGGGTCAGGGCGTCCCCAATCGTTGGTTGTTTCTTTTGCACCTTTAGGTTTCCAGATCAGGATATCCACGGTCTTGCCGAGCGTGATGAGACTCTCCGCGTAGCGTTCGAACGCGCGAGGCAGGTCAGGTACGCAGGCAATCACAAAGCGCTTAAAAGGAGCGGTCGGGGTTTTAATTTCTTTGAGGCGCGCAGCATTGGGGTCGATCCGATCCCAAGATTTAAGTGTTTCTAAATAGCTAAGATACAGATGTTTTAAAACTTCCCACCGGCTGGAATCATCGTATTCGTATTCAGATTCGGGGAGTTCGATGGTGGAGGGCGTTAATGCCGCTTCTGCCAAGAGGTTGCAGAGGTCGCAAAAGACACCGCCTGCTTTCAGGAGTTCGGCTTCGTTTTCTGGCGTATTGTTTCCAAATAAAGGGTAGAGTCTTTGCGTGTTAGTTCTTTGTAGGACCTGTGCCCATGCCGCCTCTTGTTCATTGGTATTGGCTAATGGGTTAGCACTCGCAGTTGGCAAGAGGGCGCGCATCGGTTGCGAAAATTGCGGTGCGAGCACGTTGTGTTTTGCTAAGGCACGTCGAATGCGCCGGCCTGCACCAGCGGTAGGTGTGAGAATAAGAGTCTCGCTTAAATCAATGGGTAACGCTTTTGCATCTGCTACAAGAAAATCAGCGACCTGGTGTGCAAGGGGGTCGGGTTGATTTAAATAGTGAAGATGTTTCATTAAAGGGCAGTTTACAATTCGGCTAGGAGGGCCCGCAGTTCGTCGGCAGGTTCGATATGATGTTGAGCAACTGCAAGTGCAAGGGATTTTTCAAGTATCGGTTTAGCTATGGTTAGATCGCCCGCCTGCAAGTGCGCTTTACCCAGAAGGATTCTTGGAAGCATCCAATCGTCCCGAGAATCTGCGCACCGTTGTAAGTGAGGAATGGCGGCTTGAGGGTTGTCTTCTTCGCACAATGCTTGGCCCAAGCTAAAACGGAAGAGCATATTTTCGGGTTGCTCGATGACGCGTTGTTGGAATCGTTCAGATTTTTTCATTCTAGGAATTTTAAAGCGTGTATACAATCAATGTGGGCTTAGACAAAAGCGGAATTTTCAAAGACCGATTCTCGATTTTGGCAATTAAAGCGATGGAACGTATTCATCGGTAATGCGTCGATGAATTGTTGTCCATAGGTTTTAGTTAAAATCCTTGAGTCGAGGACAACAACATTTCCTTTATCCTCGGCTCTACGGATGAGTCGTCCCGCACCTTGACGAAAACGGACAAGCGCCTCGGGCAACACTAATTCAGTAAAGGGGTTTCCGCCTCGCGCACGGAGATATTCACTGCGAGCCTCGCTGATGGGGTGTCCGGGATTTTCAAATGGAAGACGTGTGATAATAACCTGTGAGAGTTCTGGGCCTGGAATATCAATACCTGTCCAGAAGCTATCTGTGCCAAAAAGAACTCCATTGCCCGCTTCTGCGAATTTCTGAGCTAGGGAAGTGCGCGCGTAATCGTGGCCCTGTGCAAAGAGCGGACGTTTATTTTTTTGAAAAAAGGAGAAGGTACGTTCGCGAACTTGCTTTAAATCAAAGTGGCTAGTGAACAGAACAAGAGTGCCACCCTCCACACGACGACTGCACCAACAAATCATATTCGCGAGATAGTCGAGGTCTAGACGTCCTGCGCCGGGGTCAGGAAGGGGCGCATCATTGGCAATCAGAAGGCGAGTATTTTTTATGAAATCGAAGGGGGAGGTTTCCATTTCACTCAAGGCATTTTCGGCGCCTATTTTTGTTTGAAAACGCTCGAGCGTTTTGCCGTCGGAAAGAGTGGCGCTGGTTAAAATTGCTGCGGTATGCCGGCTGAATAGATGTTCTCGAAGGGCGGGTGCGATGTCGAGGGGTGCGCTGCGAAGGTTCACCAGTTGTCCTTTTTTACCTCCGCGTTCGAGCCAATGGACGTGATCTTCTTCGGCTAGGCGAATGAACCCGCTTATTTCATCTGTAAACGCGAGGAGACGGTTACGGTGATCACGCAATTCATCTTGCTGGGTTTCGTTATCGGTTTTTTGGATTCGCGCGCCGAGACGTTCAGCGACTGCCTTAAGGGGTGGGCTGAGAATATTTTCGCAGAACTCAGCTTGGTGTAGGCGGCGAATGGACTGCTTTAGAAGAAAGGTTTCGCGCAGGTTTGCAAAGAATTCATGACTGGCGGCCAACGCTTCTTCCACTGCTTGGAAGTCATAAATGTCACCTTCTTTTTTTAATACTCCGCGCCGAGTCTTGGGATTATAGATGCGCTTTAGAGCGCGATCGACCGCGAAGTTGCTGATGTGAATACCGAGGTGATCGGTTGCGATACTGGGAATTCGGTGCCCTTCGTCGAGGATGACAAAGTCGTCGGGCAAGAGGACTCCGGGTTTGTCGCCTTCGGGTGGCATACCTGCGTTTATGAGCGCGAAAAAGAGGCTGTGATTGACGATTACGCAGTTAGCGCGGAGTAGCTGTTGGCGCGCTCGTTGGTAAAAGCATTGGTCGGGAGGACAGTTTTTGCGTGAGCAGGTCGAGCTGTCGGCATTGATGGCATCCCAAACATTCGGAAGCGGCGGAGGGGTGAGTTCTTGGATCACTCCGTTAACGCTTTCCGCAGACCACTTGGTGAGCCTTATTAAGTCTTCACGCTCATCGCTTGGAAAAATTTCTGATTGTGCGGTTTGGGCATCTTTGAGGGCGTTTTTAAGACGGGTGGTGCAAAGATAGTTTCCTTTGCCAACCATCAGGGCGGTTTTAAAATGACTGTATTGTTTCAAATGGGGTACGCTTTCAAAGAGCTTTCGGCAGATGGTTAGGTCTTTATTGCGAATCTGTTCTTGTAGGGTAATGGTATGACTGGAGACCACGCAGGGTCGTTCCGTAGTAATTGAGTGGATGAGTCCGGGAATTAGGTAGGCGAGGCTTTTGCCCACGCCAGTGCCTGCCTCAAAGAGGAGGGGTTGGTCAGATTCAAGTGCATCTGCAACACTTAGTGCCATTGCGTACTGCTGGGGACGGTGGTCGAGGTTGAGTGTCGCCTGTAGGAGCCCGTCTTCTTTGAAGATAGAATCGACGAGGGATAAGAGATATCCTTTTTTTGGCGCGGTGCCGTTATCTTCAATCAACCCAATCATTTTAACTCTATGAGTGAACACTAATTCGGGCATTTGGAAAGGGCAGACCGTTTTCTTTTTGCTTGGTCTTTATCCTGATTGCTTTAATTTAGAATCATTCTAAATTTACTACAATTATGAGTACACCCAAAGAGCCCTCTCTGAAGTGGAAGGATCGTTTTTTGAACTTTCTTCAAGGAAGTGGCGGGGATGGGCATACGCATGCTTCGGACAACTGGCGGGTATTGATTGGGTTATCGCTTCTGTGTGGATGCTTGGCTTTGGCGGGGGTGTTTTTGGACGGAAGGATAGGAATACCTCAATGGCTACCGATTATTTTATTTGCGCTTTCTATGTTGGTCGGGGGATGGGATGCGCTTGTGGATGTTGTTCACGGATTACCTAAAGGGGAGTTAGATATTCACTTCCTAATGATTGCGGTTGCGATTGGTGCGAGTGCAATTGGGGCGTGGAGCGAGGGCGCTTTACTACTGTTTCTATTTTCTTTATCGGGAGGTTTGGAGGCGTATGCCGCGGATAAGACTCAACGTGAGATCTCAAGTTTATTTGAGGCTGCGCCAAAAGTTGCGCTCGTGAGGCAAGATTCTGGAAAATTTATCGAGGTCGCGGTCGAGTCGATTCAGGTCGGCGATTGCATTCAAGTGCGTTCAGGAGCGAATTTTCCAGTTGATGCTGAGATTACTCTTGGGGAGACCGAAGCTGATGAATCAACGCTGACAGGAGAATCGATCCCTGTTTTCAAAACTATGGGGGATTCTGTTTTTAGCGGGACTTTGAATCTTTGGGGGACGATTGAGTGCCGTGTCTCGCGTCCGGCTGAATCCAGTGCCCTGCAAAAAATAATTCAACTCATTCATCAAGCGCAGCATTTAAAGGCTCCGAGTCAGCGTTTTACGGATCGTTTTGGAACGGGTTATACGCTCTTAGTAATCTTACTAACGCTCGTGATGTTTTTTGTGTGGTGGTTGGGTTTTGGGATCTCGGCCTTTCAAAATATAGATGGGGTGCGGTCGGCATTTTACCGTGCGATGACTTTGCTGGTGGTGATGAGTCCCTGTGCGCTTGTGCTTTCAATTCCATCAACGATCTTGGCCGCGATCGCTTGGGGCGCTCGACACGGGGTGTTGTTTCGTGGTGGTGCCGCGATTGAAAAATTAAGAGAGATAAATCTGGTTGCGATGGATAAGACGGGAACTTTGACAACGGGCGAATTATCGGTGGTTTCGGTTGAGAGTTTCCCGCCGGGCCGAGAACAAGCAGCTGCGGAATTGGCATATTCTCTTGAGATGCAAGGATCGCACCCCATTGGGCGGGCGATTCAACGGTACGGCGAAGCGGAGGGGTTGCGCTCAAGAGCCTTGACTGGATTTAAAGCCGTGAGTGGTCGGGGTGTGGAAGCTCTAGAAGGAGAGGCGCTGTGCTTGATTGGAAGGCGAGAAATTTTAGAGGGTAGTCGTTTTGAGAATTTGGCTAAAGAGATTCCGCAAGCGAGTTCTGCGCACATTGAAAATTGGGTCTACTCTGGAGACTTAGTTGCCCGTATCCTTTTGACTGATACCCTCCGTACGGAATCGAAAAGCATTTTAAAAATTCTTAAAAGGCAGGGAATTCGCACGGTGATGTTGACTGGGGATCGGGACGCAACTGCACAAGCGGTGGGAACTGCGCTCGAGATTGATTGCGTGCAGGCCGAGTTGAGCCCGGAGGATAAATTAAACGCGGTCGAGACGTTTTCAAAAGAGGGTTATCGGGTCGCTATGTTAGGGGATGGGGTGAATGATGCCCCGAGTCTTGCGGCGGCGCATGTTTCGGTCGCGATGGGGATTCGCGGAAGTGATGCTGCGCTTGAACAAAGCGAGGTGGTTTTGATGCGAGACCGTATCGATAATTTCTTATCGGCAGTCTCAATCAGTAAACGAGCGGGTTCAATTATCAGGCAAAATTTGGCAATTTCTTTAGGCACGGTGGGGATTATGGCGCTTGCGGCGATGACGGGTTCGATTCCGTTGAGTTTGGGTGTTTTCGCGCACGAGGGCAGCACGGTGCTAGTATGTTTGAATAGTTTACGGCTTTTGTTTGTAAAGCCTGAGCCCATGTATTGAACTTTGCGTTTGCCAAAACAGCCTCTCAAGGCAAAAACCTGCTTAGGACATGACAAAACCGAATACACAACACGAAGGCACGCATGATTTATTTGCGGTGCGAATGCAAAAGCTTGAGCAACTCCGCGAAGCTGGGCGCAATCCTTTTGCCGCAAACTGCGAACAAGACCATACCTCTACTCAAGCGCTTGCCGCTTATGTTGAGGGTGCGGATGACGAGGCTCAACCCGTGGTAAAAATTGCGGGTCGGATTGTGGTATTCCGCGTGATGGGAAAAGCGAGTTTCATTAAGATTCAAGATCGTGAGGGTCAGTTGCAAGCGTATGTCACTCGTGATGAATTGCCGGAGGGTGAATACAATACCTATTTCAAAAAACTCGACTTAGGAGATATCATCGGGGTCGAGGGTCGTCTCTTCAAAACCAAGACGGGTGAGATTACCGTTCGTGCGTCTGGGTATACTTTGGTTTCCAAAGCATTGCGTCCGCTGCCTGAAAAATGGGCGGGCTTGACTGCCGATGAGAAGATTTATCGTCAGCGATATTTAGATCTAATTGTGAACGCTGATTCTCGCCAACGCTTTAAGCAACGTGCGGGTATTATTAAGGCAATGCGTGAATATTTATGGGCGAAGGATTTCACGGAAGTGGAAACGCCTGTTTTGCAAGGTGTTGCGGGTGGCGCAGCGGCGCGTCCCTTTGTTACCCATTTCAACGCTTTGGACTGCACTTTTTATATGCGCATCGCGCTTGAGCTTTATTTGAAACGTTTGCTTGTTGGGGGTGAAGACCGGGTCTTTGAGATTGGTCGAGTTTTCCGCAACGAAGGGCTTTCGCGTCGCCACAATCCTGAGTTCACAATGCTCGAGCTGTACGAAGCGTACACTGATTTTCGTGGTATGATGACGCTTACGCAGGGTTTAATTCAGCATGTTGCTCAAAGTGTAATTGGTAGTTTGGAAATCGCACGTCCTGATGGCACGATTATCAACCTTGATGGGGAATGGCGTGAGGCGCGTTACAAGGATTTAATCATTGAAGCGACGGGGGATGCCGAATGGTTTACGCACAGCACGGAGGTAAAGCTTGAAAAAGCGCGGGCTCTTGAAATTGAAGTGGATTCTGAATTAGAAGATTATGAAATTACGAATAATGTTTTTGAGAAACTGATTGAGCCTACTTTGATTCAACCGACCTTTGTGACGCACATACCGCGTGAACTGTGTCCTTTGGCAAAGATCACTGAAGAGGATCCTACTACGATTGATGTCTTTGAACTATGCATTAATGGACAAGAAATCGCGCCTGCGTATTCGGAGCAAAATGATCCGATTATCCAGAAGCAAATGTTCCTCGAGCAAGTGGGTGAGGAAGTGCAGGACATGGACACTGACTTTATTACTGCTTTAGAACATGGGATGCCGCCGGCGGGTGGTATGGGTCTAGGAATTGACCGTTTGGTCATTCTTTTGACGGGTGCAGACAGTATTCGCGACACAATCCTTTTCCCGAGCTTACGACCTCTTTCTCAAAGTAAAGAGGATGCGGCGAGTGACGAGCATACTCCTGCGGAGTAGTTCTTGGACGCGTCTTCAATCATTTCTAGCTAACGAGCAATATCGTTTTGGCCGATAACGCGTAATTGATGACGTTGCAGGGTCTCAACAGCTAGGTCGTTGTCTTCCAAGCTCAGCGCGAGGGCGTAGCGTCCTTTGGGGCGAACTAAGAAGGGATAGACGTAATGAATATTGATTTCTGCTTGAACGAGTGCGCTAGTGACAATCTTTATCTTGGATTCATCATCCATCTCAACTGCAATCAATCCGCTTTGCACGTAAGAGAAATTGTGTTCCACAAGGAGGTGCTGCGCTTCTTCAGGGTAATCAACAATCAGGCGGATGATGGAACTGTCAGTGGTATCTAGAATCGAAAGCGCCATGATATGAACCTCATGCACCGCAAAAAGAGATACAATTTCATTGAGGCGACCGACCTTATTGTCCGCGTGAATGGAGAATTGTATAACTGGGCGGTACGAACCCGGATGTCTTAAAACTTCTGCGCTCATTAAGGTTACTATGCATGAAAACGGAGGTGCATGCACGATTTTTATTTTGAAACGGATTACTCAATATTTTGCACCTGCTCGCGGATGCGTTCGAGTGCATTTTTGGAATCAATCACAGCTCGGGTAATTTCTATTTGGGAAGATTTACTACCTGTAGTGTTGAGTTCGCGATTAATTTCTTGGCAAAGAAAATCCATTTTTCTGCCCACTGCTTGCGGCGCTTGAATGAATTCTCGAAATTGCTGAAGGTGAGCGTCTAGGCGAGTAAGTTCTTCGCTAATATCTGAGCGATCTGCAAAAAGTGCTAATTCTTTGAGGAGGCGCTCATCTTCGAGGTCTAGCTCAAGATCAAGTTGCTTGAGACGCTGCAGAAGGGCATCACGATGCTCCTCAACTGTTTTACTGGCGAGCGCTTCAATATGTCTTCTGAAGCCATCGAGCTCATCGAGTCGATCGGTGAGATCTTTGGCCAGTGCGGCTCCTTCGCGAGTACGCATAGAATTTAAATCTTCAAGGGCGGCATCAAAAGCAGTCTTTAGGGTTCCTTCGATTTCCTTCCAATCCGGTAGGGTACTACTTTCCTTGAGGCTTTTTGCTAAATTCAGAAGTAATTCACTGCTTACTTCAAAGGGGTATCCATTCTTTTGAGCATACTGGCTTAGAGAATGGATACTCGCGTCCATGTCCGCTTGATTCCAAAACAAGGCTCCAGAGCTGCTCTCGGTAGCTTCAACCTTAAGTTGAATATTGACCCGTCCACGTTCAACACCTGCTCGCAACCACTCTTTGCAGGCTTGTTCAAACCCTGCCCACTCGCGCGGTGCGCTTAGATGAGAGTCTAAGGTTTTTCGATTGACCGATGCCAATTCAAATTGAACCGAGATTCCGTTCTTAGAATCTGAGGTTGTGCTTCGTCCGTATCCTGTCATGCTTCGCATCAATAACAGCATTCAAAACCAAGGAGCTTTTGCAACCCCTTGCTTTAGGGCAAAGGAACGACTTCAGATTGGCTCGCCAAATAGATCATCGTCAAACTAAAGGCGTTGAAAAATGCGTGGAAGCAAATCGATACGCGTAAACTTCCTTCTCTTTCGTAAGTGTGCGCAAGTAAAATCCCAACCACGATGAGGGGACCGAACGAAGCTAAGTTTCCATGAATAGCGGCGAAAATAACACCGCTTATGAACTGAGCAAAGGGTAGTAAGGTTTGGGTTTTAAAGAAACGATAGATGCATCCACGAAAAAGAATTTCCTCCACATAGGGTGCTAATAATATCGCGGAGAGCGCTAAAGAGCCGATGACGTAAGGGCTCCCTCCCATCCCAAATATCTCAATGAGCTCCTGCGGC
>CBFHPQ010000003.1:0-73847 GCA_965657865.1 Coraliomargaritaceae bacterium
TCTCTTGAGTTAAGAAATCGACTCCAAACTCCTTAAGGCGATCTTTTTCTCGCCCTAAATGAACATACGTTTCCCAACTTAAAACACTCTTCGCAATTTGATTACCGATTCCAGTAATTGCAACCAGTTCACTCTTGTGAGCCTTAAAAATCTCCCTCGGATCTGGCCCAAATTTATTTAACAGCCGCCTCAACGCGACAGGTCCAATCCTAGGAAGCGCATTTAAGATTAAAGACGCATCTTCTGGTGTCTTAATTGAATTAATTAGCCTAATTTATAAAAAATTTAGTCTTAAACAAGCACGTAATGACCAGAGCACTTGCTTTCCTAATACGATCGCAGGACCTGTGATAGATAATCTAATAAATCAGTAGTACAAACCGCGACTTGACCTCTTTCTCTAGCTAAAAACTCAGCAGCGAGTCCATGCCAAACAACTGCCTGTTGCATCGCCTCTACGGGAAAGTTCGATTTACGCGCTAAAATTCCGCCTAAAATACCTGCAAGCATATCACCGCTACCTCCACGAGATAAAACCGGACCACCAAGCGCATTATAAAAAATTCTTTCACCGTCACAAATTCGAGTTTGTGGCGACTTTAATACCGTTAAAACATTATTAGACTCACAAAAATATTTTAAGAATGCATTGTCACAATCTCGTTCTTTAGGTTTAGAAATCCTTATAAACTCTCCCATGTGCGGAGTTAAAATAACGCGTCCCCATTCATCTCGACGCTTTGAAGTCATTTCAACCACTCGCGTACCAAGCGCATCCGCATCGCAAATAATCGGCAGTGGAACTTGATTAATAATTTCTTGAACCAAGGATTCGACGTTCCTATCTCTCCCCATTCCCGGGCCAATCAAAAGTGCAGTTGCACTCTTTATGCGATCAAATAGTAACGGTAAAGCCCTTGGACTTAAAGTACCATTCGTACTTTCTGGCCAAGGTATCCACATAGCCTCTGGAACTTGCGCGGCAAGAGAGGCCGCTACAGACTGAGGTGCGAAAGCCGTCACCAAGCCAACACCTGAACGCACTGCCGCTTGAACACTCATAAGTAAAGCTCCCGGCATATTTGAAGAACCTCCAACTATAAACAAATGCCCAAAATTTGTTTTACTCACTTTAGACGGACGCAAAACACGCATCGGATCTAATTCGCTTGGGGTTAGAAAAAATTCATTTTTGAAATTCTCACTCTGAATGCTTTCAAAACCAAGATCCACGAGGCGAACGCGCCCACAATTCATTTTAGAAACGAAGTGTAATCCCTTAACAAACCCTGTGGCATAGGTGAAATCTGGCGCGAGAAATTCCGCATCACTCTGCTCGTCTAAACCACTGGGAATATCGACTGCAATACGCATTCGAATTCGAGGGTAATTGTTGATCGCTCCAATAATTGCAGACAAAAACGGCGATAAAGGCGCTTTAAAATTTAATCCTAAAATGCCATCGATGCAGATATCAAAACCGTAATCCGCTCCCAAAGAATCTAATTTTGAAACCAGATCTTTTTGCGATAAATCTTTGATACATTCGACATGCGCACTGTCTTTAACAGTCTCTAATGCACGCTTGGTGAGCGGCTTTAAAGCCTCGAGTGGTTCCGTTAAAAGACAAACAACTTTTGCTCGCGGGCTAATTGATATGATCTCCGCGACCGCTAACAATGCGTCGCCCCCATTATGACCTTTACCAACAAGCGCTAAAATAGATGCGTCCTCTGGGAACGGACTTATTTCCGAGAAATCAACCCTGGCAGCTTTAGCAATCCCTTTGCCCGCTCGCTGCATAGCGTCCCATTCTTTCGCCTCATCCATCAAGGCTACCAATTCAAAGTCAAGCGCCTCTTTACTGGAAACGACGGGGTGTAATTTTTTTTTGAACATAACAGTTGGAAATACATTGTACGTATATGTTCCACTAGCAATTTTATTAAAAATCACAAAAACCTACCCTATCGGAAATTAATTTAGATTATTAATAGAAAATATTGCATCCTGCCCCCAAAGCTATTTTGGTTTTTACATGTCATTTGAAATCTCTGGTACCATTAAAGCAATTTTCGACGAACAAACCTTTGCGAGCGGATTTAATAAGCGTGAATTCCTTCTCACCTCGGAAGACACCAAATTCCCACAGGACTATAACTTTGAGTGCGTTAAGGAAAAAGTAGAGCTGGTGGACCACCTCAAAGAAGGCGATAATGTCACTGTTTCCTTCGATATTCGCAGCCGCGAATGGCAAGGAAAGTATTTCACCAACCTCGTCGCTTGGAAAATTACTGGCACAGGCAAATCAAGTGAGCCCGCAGCTGAAGACATTCCACCCTACGATCCAGGAAACGATGTCCTCAGCGAAGACGCGCCCTTCTAAGCGCGTTCGTTTCCAGCTTTTAATTCCGCGAGATACGCAGCGTAAGCCAACTCCACGCCTTGCTCGATTGCAATTTTTGGAGTCCACCCTGTTGACTGGATAAGAGAAATATCCGTCAGTTTTCGTGGTGTACCATCGGGTTTTGAGGTATCAAAGGCCAGCTTACCACCAAAGCCGACAACTTTTTTGACCAGCATAGCAAGGTCTCCGATTGAAATATCAGTACCACAACCGAGATTAACCCAATCCGGTGGATTTTCTAATTCAAGAAGGTGCAAAATCCCTGCAGCTGCGTCATCCGCGTATAAAAACTCTCTTAAAGGAGTGCCCGTGCCCCATACACTTACTTCGGCTAAGTTCTGCTCTTTTGCTTCATGGAAACGACGAATTAAGGCTGGCAAAACATGCGAATTCTCAGGATGATAATTATCCCCAGGCCCATAAAGATTTGTTGGCATCGCTGAATGAAATAAAACTCCATACTGCGCTCGATAATATGCGCAGAGCTTGAGACCCGCGATTTTCGCAATTGCATACGCTTCATTGGTTGGCTCAAGCGCAGAAGTTAAAAGCGACGACTCTTGAATGGGTTGCTCGGCAAACTTAGGATAGATGCAAGTGCTTCCCAAAAAAAGAAGTCGTTTCACGCCAGCTCGATAGGCCTCATCAATCGTATTTTGAGCAATCGCTAGATTCTCAAACATAAATTCAGCAGGATAGGTGTTATTCGCATGAATGCCGCCCACACGCGCCGCCGCAATGATGGCAACCTCTGGCTTTGTTGTCTCATAAAATGAACGAACCGCCGCCTGTTTGGTTAAATCCAATTCACCTCGAGTACGGGTGACTAAATTATTATACCCGCTCGCCTTAAGCGCACGTATCACTGCAGAACCGACCATTCCGCGATGCCCTGCTATGTATATCTTTGAATTCGAATCCATTTAATTTTAAAAATTTTCTCTAACTGAATTAAGACTCTATCGCTTGCTTGTAGGCAAGCTCCTGCTTTGCCAGCACAAGATCTGAATCAACCATGATTTTAACAAGATCCTTGAACAAAACCTTTGGTTCCCAGTTCAATTGCTTTTTAGCCTTTGCAGGATCTCCAATCAATAGATCCACTTCCGTAGGACGCTCATAACGCTTGTCGTAATCAACGTACTCTTCCCAATCAAGATCCAAAAGCGCGAATGTTTCTTTCACAAAATCCTTCACAGAATTTGTTTGATTCGTCGCCATGACGTAGTCGTCCCCAGAGTCCTGCTGTAACATTAACCACATTGCTTCAACGTATTCCTTTGCATACCCCCAGTCACGCTTGGCATCAAGATTGCCCAAATACAACTTATCCTGTAATCCCAATTTTATACGAGTCGCTGCTCGCGTAATTTTACGAGTAACGAATGTTTCACCACGACGCGGTGATTCATGATTAAAGAGAATTCCGTTCGTCGCATGCATTCCGTAAGATTCACGATAATTAACTGTCAGCCAATACGCATAAACTTTGGCGCACCCGTAAGGTGAACGCGGATAAAAAGGAGTCTTTTCCGTTTGAGGCACTTCCTGTACCAAACCAAACATCTCAGAAGAGGATGCTTGGTAAAAACGACACTTACCCTCCAAACCAACTTCACGAATTGCCTCCAATAAACGCAAGGTTCCAAGACCAGTAACGTCTCCGGTATATTCAGGTACATCAAACGAGACCCGCACGTGGCTTTGCGCTCCCAAGTGGTAAATCTCATCCGGCTGAAGTTGATACAATAGCTTCATCAACATCACACCATCCGCCAAGTCACCATAATGAAGAAAAAGTTTCGTACCGTTAATGTGTGGATCTGAATACAAATGATCGATCCGAGATGTGTTAAAAGTGGAAGAACGACGAATGATGCCGTGCACCTCGTAACCCTTCTCTAATAATAGTTCCGCCAAGTAAGATCCATCCTGGCCCGTGATTCCTGTTATAAGTGCTTTTTTCATATAACCCGATAATAGCATACTTAAAAAAAATATCTTTTCGTATTTACGTAATTTTATTTATATATTTGCTACATTTATGGCAAGAACCGCACCCAGTATCGCGATAGCGTTCGATTTGAATTTTCAGCAAGCTGCGCAAATTTATCGCGGAGTGAGCGATTACGTGACCTCAAATGGGCTCGATTGGCGCCTAATTCCCCTTCAAATAGGCTTTGAATCGAAACTCATTCAGCTCGCAGAGTCTGGACAACTCGCAGGTGCAATCGGAACCTTTGTAAGTGACTCGTGGATTCAACGCCTAAGAGACCACAAAATAGAGGTGATCAATCTTTTTAATTTCTCAAAAATTGATAGTGTCCCGAGTGTGGGTATCGACGACCCGCAACTGGGTAAAGACGCTGCCCGTCACTTAATGGAACAAGGCGCACGCAAACTCGCCTATTACGGTATCAATAGTATCTATTCAAGCCGGTTACGACTCGATGGATTTTCCACGAAAAGCAAAAAACAGTTCCAAAACTTAAACTCACTCAATGCGCTAAAGGAGTTTTTCGTAAAGAATAAACCCTCAAGCAAATTCCCAGTAGGCATTTTTTGTTCTAGTGATCGACTGGCAAGAGAAGTCATTCACAACGCCCAAGAGACAGGGCATACTTGCGGAAAAGACTGCTTAATACTTGGAGTGGATGACGATCCCTCAGAGTCTATCTATGCAGGAGTTGAAATTAGTAGCTTTAAAATCCCCGTTCATAACTGCGGCTATCAAGCTGCTAAAATACTTAACGAAAACCTAGAGGGCACAAAAACGAATCCCTCCAGTATCTACCAATATCCGTTTGAGCTGATCGCACGTGAATCCTCGCTAGCCTCAAAACGCGCTCGCATAAGCCAACGCGCAAGTAAAGCCGTCAGTGAAAACATAGCAGATCCAAACTTAGATGCGACTTCCTTAGCAAGGCGTACCGGGGCCTCAAAACGAGCCCTCGAACTTGCCCTAAAATCACAACTCGAAACAAGCCCCTATCGTCTTATCAGTCAGGCACGATTATCCCTCGCAAAACAACTCCTCAAAGAAACCAAGCTCCCCGTAATGGAAATTGGTCTTCGCTGTGGATACCCCGAGCCACATCATTTTTCAACTTGGTTCAAAAAGAACACACAATCCGCTCCAAAAGTTTTTCGAGCAATGTCGCCTTCGGTTTGACAGACCACCTTCCCTCCTTCTTCACTATAAGCATGTCCAAACAAGGTCTCATTCTTCTAAATCTCGGTTCGCCCGATTCCACCGAGACGATTGACGTACGTAATTATCTCCGCGAATTCCTTATGGATCCCCGCGTTCTCGATATTCCCAAAGTGCTTCGCTGGATGATTGTGAATTGTTTCATTTTACCCAAACGTCCGAAGCAATCAGCTGAAGCCTATGCGAGTATTTGGAAACCGGATGGCTCACCCTTAGTTCTCACTTCAATTGAGCAACAAAAGGCACTCGCAGAGATCACAAAACTACCAACTGAGCTTGGCATGCGCTATGGCAACCCAAGCACTGAAAATGCCCTTCTAAAACTTCTAGAGCAAGGAGTTGACGACCTTTTCATAATCCCCATGTACCCACACTACGCGATGTCCAGCTACGAGACTGCGGTTGTGCATTTAATGGAATCTGTTCGAAAGCACGCGCCGACAATCAAGACCACTCTCTTACCGCCCTATTACCAAGAACCCGGTTACATAAAAGCACTTGTAGAATCTGCGCGCCCCGCGCTTGAAAGCAATGACTTCGATCAGCTGCTCTTTTCCTTTCACGGCATTCCGCAACGCCATCTCATAAAAAGCGACCCATCGCATGATCACTGTTTGACCACTCCTGATTGCTGCAACACCTGCCACCCCGCACACGCGACCTGCTACCGTCATCAATGTGCAATGACCGTCGAGAAATTTGTGAAAGCCGCCAATCTTTCCTCTGGCAAATATCGCATAACTTTCCAATCGAGACTCGGGCGCACTCCCTGGCTTCAACCCTACACCGACCAAACCCTTGAGGACCTTGCCGAATCGGGCTACAAAAACGTCAAAGTTATTTGCCCAGCATTCACTGCTGATTGTCTCGAAACCTTAGAAGAAATTGCAGTAGAAGGTCGCGAAACCTTTATTGATGCAGGTGGTGAATCCTACGAACAGGTGCCCTGCCTGAACACCCACCCAAAATTTATAGAATTTCTTGCTGACCGAGTCCAACAATGGCAAAACGGAGCCTTCGCAACCGAGCATGCGACTCCTCCCGCCTACGTGGCTCCCATGAAACGATAAAATCTAATGTTTGAATACGCTTATTGCGACGATCGCCTGGTTTTTGGCATTGGTGCTGCACTATATCTTTTGTCGGCGGTTATCGGTCTCTATGCCCTCCTAAGATCAAAGGCGTACCCTCGCGTTGGCTTGCTGCCCTTTATAGGCATCGCATTTCTCGTTCAAACCATCGGGCTCAACCTACGCGGCACCGAAGTCGGTGGCTGTCCTCTTGGTAACAGTTTTGAAGTCGCGCAATTTATTTGTTGGTCTGCGGTTTTACTTTATTTCATCATAGGGCCCGTAAGCCGCCTTCGTCTATTAGGGCTTTTCACTGCGTCTTTTGCAGGCATCTTGAGCGCGATTGCTCTACTCATTCCCGCTTGGGATGCACCTTATCTTCCCGGTCGATTCGGTGGTGATCCCTGGATTGAGTTACACGCCGCTATGGCAATTTTTAGTTATGGGGTCTTTACCATTCTAACGCTCGTTTCTGGCATGTTTTTACTCCAACAACACGGTCTAAAACAGAAACAACATCGTGGCATTTACGCAGTACTTCCATCCGTGCAGCAGCTCGATATAATGGCAAAACGCCTTCTCCTAACAGGCGTCTTCTGTCTTTCAGCAGCCTTAATTTTTGGTGCCCTCTTTTGGATCGAAAATCCCGAACGAGTCCCGATTTTTAAACTCAGCGTTACTGGGTTCGTATGGGTTGGCTATTTTACGGTTGCGATGCTTCGCCTTCAAAATCGTCTCGTTACGCGCCGACAAGCCTATGCGGTAATACTTCTCTTTCTACTTGCGCTGCTCTCCCTCTGGCCGGTTCAAACCGCCCGCGAACCGGCTCAAGTGCCCCACGTTGAGGAGCCTACTATTGCCTCATGAGTTTGGAAACGCTCCAATCACTGCTTGTGCTGGGTTGTTCGCATCACAAGACCCCACTCGAAGTACGCGAACGTTTTACCTTAAATCAAGACGGTGCTCATGCGCTTCAAGCACGCCTGAGTGAATGCAGCGCACTCAGTGAAAGTATCGTCCTCGCTACTTGTAATCGACTCGAAATTTACGCCCGAATCGCAAAACCAGACAGTCAAACCGATGCCGTTATACGTCAATTACTCAGCAAAGAACTCGATCTAAAACCAGAATTTTTAGACGACCATTTGTATCAATATACGAATCTTGAAGTCATTGAGCACGCCTTTTCTGTGGCCTCGGGACTAGATTCACAATTGATTGGAGAAACTGAGATTCTTGGACAGATGAAACAAGCACATGCCGCTGCTCAGCAGTCTAAAAGCACAGGGCCGACCCTCAACCGATTGTTTGAGAAAAGTTTTCAAGCTGCAAAGATAGCGCGCACACAAACGGGTATTGGAAAGGGACAAGTCAGTATTGGTAATGTGGCGGTGGATCTCGCAAGTCGCATTTTTGGAAAATTTGAAACAAGCCGCGTTCTCCTCATAGGATCAGGCGAAGTCGGTCAACGCACCGCTCAAGCCCTAAAAAGCCGGGGTGTTAACTCGCTCGAAGTGACAAGTCGAACCCTTGAAAATGCTCAAAGCCTCGCAACTGATCTTGAAGCTAAAACCATCCCTTTCGAAGAATATAAAACCCAACTTCAACGTTTCGACATTATCATAAGTTCGACTGCCGCTCCCGGATTAATTTTAAATCCTATTGATTTTACTGCGGCGCGGAAGGCATGCCCCGCGCGACCTTTTTTCCTAATCGACCTTGCAATGCCGCGTGACCTAGCCCCTCAACTAAGTGCCCTAGAGAATTTTTACCTCTATAACCTCGATGACCTTTCCGAGATAGCTAACGAAAATCTGGCTCGCCGAGGTGCGGAATGTCAGCAAGCCCAAAGATTGCTTAAAGCTCAAGCGTGGCAACTCTGGTTACAACTTCGTCGTAGATCCTAAAGCGAATGCATGCAAACTGTCACTATCACTTTAATTAATATTTACATAAGGGATATTTATGTTTATTAATTAAATACATGAATAGCGCCGTCTCAATTCTTCTAGGCTTTATCAGTTGCTTCGCAGTTTGTAGCCAAATACTTGCTCAGTCACAAATAGTCGCAACTCTAACCGGCCTTGCACAAGGTGATATCGGAGAGAGAAATTTTAATCCCTCCTTTAGGCTAAATGCAGGACAGAAACTTAAGATGACTGTAAGCAATTCAACGGACACTGTCGCAGATCTTAAATTCCTTTATTGGGATTCCCTTACAGTAGAAACAATCCCTGAACCCGGAAGCTACGCACTAGTTCTTGGACTAGCTGGAAGCCTGCTCATTGCGAGACGTCGCTAGCATGAGCTAAAGACTCGCTAAGGCACTATTGAAAGTCGAACTGGGTCGCATCGCGGCAGAGGCCTTGTCAACATCTGGACGATAATAACCGCCTACCTTCATCGCAGGTCCCTGCACGTCATTAAGCTCTGAAACAATTTGGGCTTCCCCTGCCTCAAGCGCTTCTGTCAACGGCGTGAATCGTTCTTTCAGCTCAGAATCCGAATCTTGAGCTGCAAGCGTTTGAGCCCAATAAAGCGCGAGGTAGAAATGACTGCCGCGATTGTCTAACTCTTTCACCTTTCGGGAAGGTGACTTATCAGCTTCAAGGAAACGAGCGGTCGCAGCGTCTAAAGTTTCCGCAAGAATCTGTGCCTTGGGATTATTATGAATGGCAGCGAGATGCTCTAATGAAACGCCTAACGCTAAAAATTCTCCAAGCGAGTCCCAACGCAGATGATTTTCTTTCTCAAACTGTTGCACGTGCTTAGGCGCTGAACCACCCGCACCCGTTTCAAAAAGTCCACCACCGTTCATAAGCGGAACAATTGAAAGCATCTTCGCGCTCGTGCCCAATTCAAGAATAGGGAACAAGTCAGTAAGGTAATCACGTAACACATTTCCCGTAACTGAGATGGTGTCCTCACCTGCTTTTGCGCGCTCCAAGGAAATTCGGGTAGCTTCGACAGGTGGTAAAATCCGAAGATCTAAACCATCGGTATCATGATCTTCCAAATAGGTTTCTACTTTCTTGATGAGTTGGGCATCGTGCGCCCGTTCAGCATTGAGCCAAAAGATTGCAACTGAACCCGTAGCCCGTGCACGATTCACCGCCAGTTTTACCCAATCACGAATGGGCGCATCTTTTACTTGGCAAGCTCTCCAGATATCTCCGGCTTCCACGGTATGCTGCAACAAAGTCGTACCTGCAGCATCGATAATGTGAATTTCACCGTCATGAACCACCTCAAAGGTTTTGTCATGCGAGCCGTATTCCTCAGCCTTCTGTGCCATTAAGCCAACATTTGCCACACTTCCCATCGTGGAGGGATCAAACGCCCCATTTGCCTTACAAAATGCAATCGTCTCGGCGTAGACACCTGCATAACAACGATCTGGAATGACGAAATTAGTGTCCTGTAAAGCTCCTGCTTTATTCCACATTTGTCCTGATGTCCGAATCGCGGCAGGCATAGACGCATCAATGATGACATCACTGGGAACATGTAAATTTGTAATTCCACGATCGGAATCCACCATTGCAAGATCAGGGCGCGAGGCATACGCGAGTTTTAAATCGGCTTCGATGGCATTCTTTTGATCTTCTGGCAACTGCTCTAACTTAGAAACTAAATCACCTAAACCATTTTTCAAATCGACTCCTAAAGCAGCAATGGAGGCACCGTGTTTTTCAAAAACGGATTCAAAGAAGACCGATACCGCATGCCCAAAAATAATGGGATCCGAAACCTTCATCATTGTCGCTTTCATGTGCAGCGAGAAAAGAATACCCTCTGCTTTAGACGCCTCAATTTCCTGCGCAAGAAATGCGCGCAATCCCTTGACGCTCATGAAAGTGGCGTCGAGCACCTCGCCTGCTTGCAACGCTAATCCCTCTTTTAAAATTATTTCGGAACCATCGCTGCCTTTTAAAACTATTTTTGCAGTAGTTGCTTCGCTCAAAGTCACTGACTTCTCATTCGCGAAGAAATCATTCGACGGCATACTACTGACTTTCGACTGTGAATCTGAAGACCAAGAGCCCATACGATGGGGATGGTTACGCGCATATTGTTTCACTGCAGGTGCACAGCGACGATCGGAGTTGCCCTCGCGCAGCACTGGATTTACCGCGCTACCCTTAATAAGATCATAGCGTGCCTTGATTGCTTTTTCTGCGTCGTTAGCAGGCTCTTCGGGGTAATTTGGCAAGGCAAACCCTTGAGACTGCAACTCTTTGATACATGCCTGCATCTGGGGAATTGATGCGGAAATATTCGGCAATTTAATAATGTTTGCCTCGGGGTTCTTAGCGAGTTCTCCCAGTTCAGCTAGAGCGTCGGCCTGCACCTGCTCAGGTTTTAGAAAATCAGAAAAGTTTGCAAGAATACGACCCGATAGAGAAATGTCGCGCGTTTCTACATGAACGCCTGCTGCTGCAGTGTACTGTGAAATAATGGGCAGGAGCGAATGCGTCGCCAATGCAGGCGCTTCATCCGTTATGGTGTAAATAATTTTAGCGTTACTCATAGGAAAATCGGCATCTCGTTCGATCAATAGTTACTAGAGTTGAGCACAGAAACGGGTCAAGCGCTCTAATCCTTTTTCAATAACCTCGTCGGAAGTAGCATAACTCAAACGCATATAACCCGCTGCGCCAAAACCTTCGCCTGGAACAACTGCTACTTTTTCAGTCTCAAGTAATTGGGTTGCAAAATCGGTAGCTCCCAAACCTAAGGCCTCCATCTTTGGAAATAAATAGAATGCCCCTTTAGCGCGTGTGCACTCAATGCCTTCAATTGCTTGCAGACCTTCCAAAAGGCGTAAACGACGGCGATCAAAAACTTCAAGCATGCTTGAAACTGCGCTCATTGATTGATCCCAGTTTTGCATTGCCGCCAGAGCGCCGTATTGCGCGAAGGTAGTCGCATTCGAACTCGTTTGACTCTGAAGACTGGAAACCGCCTTAGCGATTGCAGGCGGAGCAAGTAAAGTCCCAAGGCGCCAGCCCGTCATCGAAAAAGTCTTACTAAATCCAGCAACGGTAATCGTCGAGGCAGCGGCCTCCTTTGAGAAGGAAGCGGGACTGACGTGCTCAACACCATCATAAAGGAGATACTCGTAGATCTCGTCGGACATAATGTAAATACCGGCCTCAAGCGCAACTTCAACTAATGCCGCTAATTCAGCTTTGTCATAAATTGCTCCCGTAGGATTTGAAGGGCTGTTTATGATAACCATTCGTGTGCGGGGAGTGATCGATTCCTTAAGTTGTTCAGGCGTTATTTTGAAACCACTTTCTTGACCAGCGAAAACAACTTTTGGTACGCCGCCTGCCAATTTCACCATCTCAGGATAACTTACCCAGTATGGCGCGGGTACAATCACTTCATCGCCAGGACTCACAACCGCTAGAATTGCAAGATAACATGAAAATTTACCTCCAGGGCTGACCACTATCTGGGTGGACTCAACGCCTTCTATCCCGTTGTCGTTACGATACTTTTCTGCAAGCGCAGTTCGTAGCTCTGGAATACCCGGCGCTGGAGCATATTTTGTTTTACCTGCAAGCAAGGCCTCCGCACAGGCTGTTTTGATAAACTCAGGTGTATCAAAGTCTGGCTCGCCAGCTCCAAAGCCACAGACATCTTCGCCCGCAGCCTTGAGCGCCTTCGCTTTAGCATCCACTGCAAGAGTTGGAGAAGGGGCTACGTTCTGTGCCCAACTAGAAAGAATTTGTGATTGTGTCATAATAATAAAAAACGCTCTTGTGATGAAATCGCAAATTACGATACATCACAAGAGCGCAGAGTGAAAACGTCTGACTCGGCAAAAGCAAGCCTAGCCTAAGAAGTGAGCTAAAAACTCGTTACTTCTTGCGACCTTTAGCAGCTTTCTTAGCGGGTGCTTTTTTCTTAACTACTTTTTTGGCAGCTTTTTTGACCGCCTTTTTCTTAGCAGGCGCTTTTTTCTTAACTACTTTTTTAGCAGCTTTCTTCGCGACCTTCTTCTTAGCAGGCGCTTTTTTCTTAACTACTTTTTTAGCAGCTTTCTTTGCGACCTTCTTCTTAGCAGGTGCCTTTTTCTTAACTACTTTTTTGGCAGCTTTCTTTGCAACCTTTTTCTTGGCAGGTGCTTTTTTCTTAACTACTTTTTTGGCAGCTTTTTTGACCGCCTTTTTCTTAGCAGGCGCTTTTTTCTTAACTACTTTTTTAGCAGCTTTTTTGACCGCCTTTTTCTTGGCAGGTGCTTTTTTCTTAACTGCTTTTTTAGTAGCTTTTTTTGCTACTTTTTTAACAGCCTTCTTAACAGCCTTTTTCTTGGCTGGAGCTTTTTTGACAGCTTTCGCAGTCACCTTTTTCTTAGTTACTTTTTTCTTAGGCATAGTTTTTTTATCAGGGTTAAATTAGACAAGGCAAAGAATACCTTGAAATGTTAGTGTTCTTTAAAACTGTAAGTCTCAATTTTGTAATGCGTTTAAAATTAAATTTCGCAAGTTGAAGTAATTGAGCAAAGGAAAGCCTCAGGCCGCTCCAGCACTTGGATTCCAGCTGGTTAAAAAATTCACTAACAGATTTAAGAACGAATTTAAAAAAACTTAAATCTACAAAACCTTCTTTCATATTTCGACGATGATTTGTTAACAGCTTGTTGTGCAACGCTTGCTGGAAATCCGAAATTGAAAGTTTAATCAAAACAGTACGCATAGTATGTTCTTATGGGGTTATAGTTCGCTTTTCAGAGTTCGATTAGTCAATACAAAAATAACTAAGCACTACGTCACCTCACTTTAAAAAATTATAATTCCGAAAAATTTTCTTCTGATAAAAAACAAATTTCATCCGTATTTTTCGGATCGAAGATTGAAGGTAAAAAATCTAAATTTACTGCTGCTGAGTATACTCTAAAACGAGTGCGATTTCCCGTGGCTTCTTCAGATAAAGTGATGCGCTTTACAATGTACTGGCCAGAGACTTTTTTAAAACTTTCAACATCAAATCGAGTGAGCGCATTTTCCTTTGCGTCTAAAATTTCGATTCGTAATAGGGCGTTGTAATCGTTGTCGAGTGAAACTTTGACTGCGTGCATTTTGGAAGGCACTGAATTTGTTTCATCCGCTTCATTTTTCGCATCGGGTTCCTTGGGTGGATACATGCAAAATTCTTGCACTACCCGACTTCCGATAACTTTCGGACCCTTATAATCCCAATCACTCCAATAAATAAAGGGCATGAGTAAATCAAATGGACGATAGAGCACACCTTCAAAGAGTGGCTTCCACAGATCTGCCTCGCTGACTATTTTGAAAGGTTCTCCGCTCTGAGACCTAGTCCAAACCTGTGCATCGACCCCATTCTGAACAATCCACTCTAAGTGCTGAGCATTTTCCTTATAATTACTAGAATTGGAATCCATTCCTGTATTTGAATCTGGAGGATCTAAAACAAAACGACTAATTGGACCTTTCTCGTTCCATGAGCCCCATACGGTCCCCTTGTAACGGATTGTCTTTCCTCGTCGCGGAAGATGCTCTAATACAAATTTGAAACAATAATCACCTTGTAGGCGTTGGCGCCTAAAGTTTTCTATAAAAGTACGCCCTTCCGCTTGTGAAATTCGTTCTGGAGAACGCTTGCGTACGGTTTCTCTCGCATGAGCATCACTTTGCAACCCTAAGACAAAAAAAAGACCAAGTGTTATCGTTACGATAACAGTTGGTCGAACCTTCTGAAAACAAAGGTAATTAAAAAGAATTAACATTAAGGATTTTGCGATGGCACTGCGACTGCTTCAGGCTGCTCGCTCTTTTCGACAATTGCTTTTGCAGTATCATTTTCAAACAGATCGTCTGCGGTACTTAATTCGACTGCTTCATCGACCACTGCTTCAACCTCCGTCTGTACGACTGTGGCTTCTGTTTCTTCAGTTGCAGGGGCACTTAGGTACACCTCGTTACTCGCTTCAAGTTGAGCATTCGAAGTTGCTTGGTAAAGGAGGAAAAGTATTAGTGAAATTAAGAAGAAAATAATAATCGAATAGATCGTAGTTTTTGTAAGGACATCATTTGTTTCTGCGCCGAAAGCAGACTCTGCTGCCCCACCGCCCAAAGCTCCACCCATGCCGCCGCTCTGGCCCGTGCGCTGCATTAGAACTATCAAGACAACAAATCCTGAAGCTAATAATAAAAATAAAGTGAGAAGACTGATAAGAAGTTGGCTCATAAACGGATGCTTAAATTAATGGCAAACTCCCCAAGATGGCGAGTGCGCAAATGTTTTCAAGCGATAAATACCCCACTTTGCTTTGCTATTTTGAAGATTTTACACTTTAATTTTGACAGTAAAGTCACTGCTAACATTACATAATGGTCTCATATGGAAACTAGAGCTTATCAAAAACTTCTCGGAAAAGGACAAATTGCATTCGGTGTTATTGCATCGTTGGCGTTCTATGCATTTATGTCAGTGAAATTGGTTCCGTACACATTTTCAGAAGATCCAATGGTTGCACAAATACAGGCCTGCTTCGCAGCAGTACCCGTTGCTACAACTTTTTGGTTCTCAATCAACATGTTCATGATTGTTTTAGCCGACCAACGAAAGCAGAAAAAAGCGGCTAATTAAAAGGATCTGTCTCTTAAACGATTTTTAGCTTAAGCACTCCGTGAGGGGTGCTTTTTCTTTTTGGGAAGCAAAGAATGCTTAAACTTCATCGAGCTCTTTCCGGACTCTTCGGTTTTCGATGCGGGCACCAACAAAAATTGCGAGCTCGTAAAGCGCGTACAAGATTAAGGTCGTTAAAGGTAGCGAGAGAAAATCTCCACCTGGCGTTAAGAATGCAGAAAAGACCATCATTCCGACAAAAACAGACCGACGCAGCGAACGCAGTTGAGCAGTCGCTACCAGTTGAATGAAAACTAAAATGATGAGCAAAAGCGGGAACTGAAAAATACCGCCCGTAGCAAGGGAAAACCAAACCACCATGCTGTAATACTCAGAGGCAGCTAAAAGAACTTGGAAGTCCATAAGCTGATTGAACTTTACTGATACCGTCAAAGTAAGCGGTAAGATAATAAAAAATGCGACCGCCACTCCCAAAAGAAAAAGAATGAATGCCGATAAGCACGCAGGGCGTAAAATTTTTCGTTCAGTATCAGTCAGTCCAGGAGCGATAAAACAAGCTAAAAAATATAAAACAAAGGGCATTGAAAGCACTAACCCACCCAGAAGCGCAATTTGAATAAATACTGAGAAAACTCCCATAGGTTTGTAGGTGATCAATTTCTGTTCAACCAAATCAGGCGATCCATACGCTTGCACCAAAGGCATTTGAAGAAAACTGCCAATATAGGGCATTAATATAACAACAAGCGTCACGCCTAATACAAAAGCGATCAAACTGCGGGCAACAGTCCAACGAAACGCCTCCATATGACCAAGAAATGTCATTGAATCTGCGTCATCTTCTTCTGAGGCATCTATTTCTTCAAAAATATCTTCCTCATCGTCTGTATCTGGATGCTCTGGTCCCTCTCCTTCCATGCATTTTAATTGGAGAGCTTCTTCAAGGCTGGCAACAACTTTAGCAGCTTTCATTTAATCCAATTTTATTTACAAATTAAGTATAAATACTTAATTTGTAAAGTTATGAAGCTTTTAAGAGGTCCATCGAGAATGGGATATGCGCTTATCTGTTTTCTAATAATGTCGAGTTTACTACTCACATTAACGCTTTCATTAAGTTGCTTTGTAAGAATTGAAAATCAGCAAAAGAACATATCCCTAAATAGGCTAAAAACTAAACAAGCTGCCAAGTTCGCACTTTTACTCGCTCAGGCACAATTAACAAAAAGTTTAACATCTGATCAACGAACGACAGCCCAAGCTCGAATCCTCGGCGCTGATTGCCGACTCGAAAATCAATCATGGATTGGAGTATGGAATAACTCTCTTCCTCTCAGTCCACCTACCTGGTTGGTTTCAGGTAGATCGCCATCGCCCTCACCTCTAGAATCTCGAACTGCCTTCAATGAGCTAAAAATTCAGGCTGGATATGATCACGATAAGGATGGTGAATACACGGGGATAAAAGACATACCTCCGCAAACAGTTCCGCTTATTCGTATTGATGATCAATTAGAAATTGCATGGTGGATTGAAGATCACGGAATTCAAGCTCCCTTAGAGCCCGTGAAGGGTGTCTGGCAACAGCTCCAAGAATTCCCGAGCAACCGCTACCTAGATTATAGCAAAAGCACCCTACAACTTTCGCAAATTCTCCATGTTCCTGTTTTTAAGACGCCCTTTTTTAACAACGCAACGTCGCCATCTTTAGATCTTCAAACCTTCGCAAAAGATTGCTTTACCCAGGAGCAACTTAAACTCGTAGATCTCAATTTAGAAACTAAATCTACTGACTTCGATTGGTTTAAATTATTTCAAAATCATACTCTCCGGAATTCGTTTCTCTTAACAGATCCTATTGCAGGAGGCTTCAAAAAAGACCTTTCCTTCGCAAAAGTCATTCCTCTTGAAACAACCTCCAATGAAGATCTACAAAGCCTTTATCCGTACCCCAGTAACGCATTTAATAAAAATTGTATCCGCCTCTTAAAACTCGAACGCCCTCTCAATCAAGCGGGAAACTCGATTGATTATGGCATCATTCCGCTCGAAGCACCTGCCCCTACAGACCAATTCTTTTTCACACTCGCACCCGTTTTAACGGAATGCCTTTTCAGCTTTGGGTTAGCAACTGATTCCGCATCCGAAGGCAGAGAAATCTATCTTGTTAGTAAATGTGCGCTCGAACTATGGAACCCTTATGCAATTCCAATTCGCATTGGAGACTCCAGTTACGCTTTTGGAGATGGGTATTCCGACCTCATAATTAGCATTGAAAATTTACCTCAATATACCCTCACCAACTTAAATTCGCTTGCAAGTGTTTCAGGCAGCCTCCCAGACCAAAGTTTTAAATGGAGCAACTATGCAAACGCAAAAAAGTTCCGCCCCGGCATGGTTTATCGAAATTCCTTACCGCCCGATTCTCTTAACGGTGACATCGGAACCCGTCATCAAGCCTTAGGACAAAGTCTTAAAAGTAACCCTGCAGATCGAGTTGTTTTAAATCTTAGCTTCTCTAACGAGCCAATAATTATAAGCTTAAAAACTATAAATGCTATAGGCGATTCTAAGGTACTTTTTAAAGCCGAAATTTTAAATTATCCAAACGGTACAATAAATTATCAAACCGGGACACGCAATCGATCCTACTGGTTCGCTCGTAATAAAAATTCTCCAGACGGAATTTCCGGAATGAACAATGAATCACTTGAAACAAATGGCTATGCATTTGGATTTCGAATTAAACTATTTGACCAAAACTTAAACGACTGGAATCGCTTCTTAAAAGAGTATGAATTTCGGTATCCGTTATTGAGCGTAAATCTAAATGAATGGAGCCCTACTTCAATTTGGGATACTACCCCAGCAATTCCCTACGATTTCCGCCTCAACTCAAGCAACTGCAATCCAGCGGACTTTGATCCATCTATCTGCTTCAGTCCGCAAGATTTATTTCATTACGAAACGGGGAGCGGTTCAGTTGGACGACGCGACCGTATTGTACGAACATTGGATGCACCGACAGCCGAAAAGACCCATCTTAGTATTTTTCAAGGCCTCTTCCAAAAAGATCTTACCCGCAAAACTATTGGGAGTGCTTCAGCAAAAGTACTAAATTCACTCTTTGACCACTACTTCTTTTCAACACTACCTGACTCGGCGATCATTGACTGGGATGGCAAGCAGCCGCTACTAAATCCTCGAATCCAATCCATTGACCCTACAAATCCACCAAAGCTAGACTCCTCAAATAAAGCGAAAGACCTAAGGCTAGTAAACGGGTTCAATATTAATAGTACCCTCCCCCTAGCATGGGCCGCTATCCTTTCCCCACATTCATTGAAAGAACAACAGTTATTTGCGCGTTATGAATTAGGTTCCAGTCCACTCGGGAGGCCTAAATGGTTTAAGGTCAATAAAGAGATTCAGAATGGATTTTTTAGACATCTCCAAACCGCGCTCTTCAATTTAACCGAAAAAGAAAATGATCCTCATTATAAAGTATCAATCCAGGCCGATGACCCACTATATCCATCTCAATTAAAAATTGCGCCCGTAAGTCTAAACACAAAACGTCAGCACCTAGCTTTCATTCAACCACTTCGCGAACTCAGCCAAACTGAAGTCGAAACGCTCAGCAAAGAAATTGTAGATGCCCTCATTGATTTCTATGCCATTCATAAGCACCCGCCTCTAAGTATACGCCAGTTCCTAAATGAAGCAATTTTACAAAAGGCAATTGACGCAACTCTAACGATCAATGCAGGCGCAAGCGACCCCGAGTTCATTCCTCAAGGCACCCTAGCCCACTTCAGTCAATTGCATCTCATGAATCACCTCGCGCCTTTTGCATTCACCCGTTCCGATACTTTCACCATCCACGCTTACGCGATACGGACGGATCCACTCAACAAAAACCTGCGTACTGCATCTTGTTTAAGTTTAAAGGCTCGAAGGCAATACATACCAAACGAGCAAGACCCCGAAAACACCTCTCGGAACTTTGCCTATTACGACTTAACGGAGCATTCTTTTAGAATTCCCTAAAACGAGTCGCCTATAGCTCAGGACCGTCTTGAGCTTCTGCGCGACGGCGCAAACGCAAAGCGTTTAGATGGATAAATCCAGTCGCATCATCGGGGTTATAATCACTAGCTACACCTTCCATAGACGCGATATCTTCATCGTAAAGCGATAGCGGAGACTTACGACCCACCGTCGTGATATTACCCTTGTAAAGCTTAAGGCGCACCGTTCCAGTGACGGTCTTTTGCGAATCGTCGATGAGCGCCTGTAAAGCTTCGCGCTCAGGAGCGTACCAAAACCCATTGTATATGAGCTGCGCATAGCGCGGTATCAAGCTATCGCGTAAATGCATGAGGTCACGATCCATCGTAAGGGTCTCCATATTTCGGTGCGCATGCAGAAGGATTGTACCTGCTGGGGTTTCATAGACCCCGCGACTCTTCATCCCGACAAATCGATTTTCCACAATATCCACGCGCCCTACTCCGTGCTTACCAGCAAGGGCATTTAAATGACGCATCACCTCGGCTGGAGTCATTGCAACACCATCCACCGCCACGCAATCACCTTTTTCAAAATCAAGCTCTACGTACTCGGGCGTGTTCGGCGCATCCTCAGGCGCAGTCGTCAATTTATACATACCCTTATTGTCATCCGTTGTGGGATCAAACCACGGGTCTTCCAAAATGCCTGCTTCATACGATATATGCAGAAGGTTTCGATCCATCGAATACGGCTTAGAGGCACTCGCCTCCACATCGATCTTTTGCTCACGGCAATAGTCAATCATCTCGGTGCGTCCGGGAAATGCTTTGCGGAAGACTTCCATACGCCACGGTGAAATGATTTGCACCTGCGGGGCTAAAGCGCCGTAAGTGAGCTCAAAGCGGACTTGGTCATTGCCTTTACCCGTTGCGCCGTGCGCCACAGCATCCGCACCCTCTTTCTTTGCTATTTCAATGTGCGCCTTCGCAATCAGCGGCCGCGCTATGGATGTTCCTAAAAGATACTGTCCTTCATAAATTGCATTGGCGCGCAACATTGGGTAAATGAAATCAGCGGCAAATTCATCGACTAAATCCAAGGTATAGTGCTTGGAGGCACCAGTGGCTTTTGCCTTATCCTCGAGACCCTCAAGTTCCTCTTCCTGTCCCACATCTGCAGCAAAGGTTATGATCTCCGCAGAATACTGCTCCTTGAGCCAGCTAACAAGAACGGAGGTGTCGAGCCCCCCTGAATACGCGAGTACAATTTTCATAATTTACCCTAAACAAAATTGAGAACTCGTCACTGGCAAGAACGCATTCTAATAAAAAGCCCCGTGATTCGAAAATCACGGGGCCAAAAGCATTAAATTAGGTACTTCTTAATTAGAATGTGAAGAGCAATTCAACCGCGCCACCAAGAACATCATCGGCGCCAGCAGCATCGGGCTCAAAGCTTGTAAGCTCAGCGATCAATGCAAGGTTATCAGCAAGTGCAAGATTGTGCGCAACTGTGATTGCAGAACCTGCAGGAGTCTCAACTGCGTTCGTAGCGTCCAATGTATCCAATTCATTCGTTGCATAACGAAGGGTAATGGATGCGGTATCGCTGTAGCTGTAGTTCGCCATGACTTGGTAGTCAGTCGCATCTTCGGCACTCGTCTCACCATTATACTGCGCTACTTCAGCAGCAAACAACCATGCACCTGTTTCGTAGGTTACATACATGTTATAAACGCTTGTATCTTCTACACCATCTTGTGAGTTCAAGCGAGCTCCAAGAAAACCATTAAGACCCTCACTGAGCTCAAGTGAATACGCAGCTTCAATCGAATAACCGCCATTGTCGGCAATACGATTATCATTTACACCATCAACAATTGCTACACCAAGCGAACCATTCGTATATTTAATACCTTGGTCATAACCGGGAAGATTGCTCGTGGAGATCGCGTTAGAGACTTGATACAAACCAGTTGGCTCGAAATCTTCGAAACCTAGCTGTGAAGCCATGCGACCCGCTGTAATTGCTCCGCTATTACCAAGATCATAGCTCACAAAGGCTTGCTCGATGTTTGTGCCTACTTCGCCTTCTTCGTATTCAACATCAACTTGCGCTGACACTGCACCTGAACTGAAGAGGAAATCGAACTCTACTTGGTCGATACCTACCTCAGAATTGTTGCCTGCGCCTTCTAGGTCAGACCATGACATGTCAATAAAACCTTCTACTGAGAGTGACTCAGTCAAGGCGATCTCCGCATTGGAGAAACTAGTAGCTGCAATAATTGCAGATGTAATAGCAATTTGTTTTTTCATATATATGTAATTATAGTTAGTTTGCTTGCTTCCTGACTTGGTTAAACCGCACTGTAATTAGTTGGTTTCCTGAGCCCGAAAATTGGGTGAACGCACCGCGATTACGGCGCCTTCATAGAAACTTATTTTGCCACTGAGCGCATTTTTTTGATCTCCGAGGCTAGTTTCGTAATATAAAACTCTATCTACACGGGGCTTGAGCGACTTTACGCTTCGCGGCGCTTCCCCAAGCAGTTCAATGACACGTTCCTCCGAGATACCGACACGAATACCCTCCCATTGCTCGGGACGTGTCCAACGAAGCGTGCGCCATGCACTGTTCTTCAATATATCAAAAGATGATTGGTTCATCTCCCCCGCCGCTTGTACCGTATCAGTAACCCTTTGAACCGTCTTTAGCTCAGCTTCGCTTGTACTTAAACGTGATTCCAAAACTAAAATACGAGCTTCCAAGTCCGTAATTCGCTTTTCGAGAGAAGACACTTCGCCCGCCGATGCTGCACAAGTGAGGCTAATAGCAAGGGTATTAAATAGGGCGGTATTAAGAGAAATAATACGCATAGAATTAATGCGTATACTCCTGTATAAACGTAAAAAGACAAGAAAAAACCGTTTTTTCAATAGATATACACTTTAAAAGGCGACATTATGACACAGTGAGTTATTCACAATCCTTGGAATCATGACACTCTTTTGTCACATTATCCCTTTGAGGAACAGGGCTTAAAGGACGTTTTAATTCATTAAAAAAGCCTAGAAAAAGTTATTCACACGCAGAACTTGCCATCATAAAAAATTTAGACATTTATTGGAATAATATGCTTTTTGAGTCAAAATCTACCCGAAAAATTGAATTTTCAGAGACCGATATGGCGGGTCTCGTTCATTTTTCTAACTTTTTCAAATATATGGAGACTGCCGAACGAGATTTTTTCGAGGCAGCAGGGCTGGATCTCATAAGCAGAGACCCCGGGTCGATGCGCGGTTGGCCACGCACGCGCGCCGAATGTAAATTTTCTGCCCCACTCCACTTTGGAGATACCATCGAAATCCATCTTGCAGTTTCAGCGCTCAAAGATCGTTCCATCGAGTACCTATTTAGAATATTTAGGCTCAATCCCGACGGAACCCAAACACAAGCAGGTAAGGGTCAATTAACTACCATTTGCGCAGCACGAGAGGACGACGGCTCTTTAAAAAGCCAAATGTTACCCAAAGAGGTGCTCGAGCGCATTTGTGTTGCCCCTGCTCAGGTGCTTGCACGCCCTTCAGGCATCCAATAGTTACAATCCCATGAAACCTCATCTCCTTGTAACCAATGACGACGGAATAGAATCTGCATTTTTGCACCGCTTAGTTTCTGCCTTAGAGCAAAAATTCGAACTATCTGTGGCAGCCCCCGCCTTTGAGCAAAGTTGGATCGGCAGAGCAATCAGTCGCCACAAAGAAATAGAGGTTTTATCGGGAGCATCGCATTTCCCTGAAACGGTTCAGGCTTGGGCAATTAATGGAACCCCAACTGATTGCGTGAATATCGCGATGGGGCACCTCGTTAAACGCCCCGTAGATGCGGTCGTTTCAGGCATCAATATCGGTTACAATACAACAGAAACACTGGTTTTAAGCTCTGGAACAGTTGCTGGAGCTATTGAAGGAGCGCAATGGGGCTTACCCGCGATCGCCTTTAGTCAATGCGTTCCTTTCTCAGATTTTGAAAATATTCGAGATGCAAATGGGCACATTAAGAATAAAGCATTTGAAGCTTCTCAGTTAGCCGCCGCCCAACATGCCGCTGAAATAACTTCAGATATTTTGAAAAATCCACCCAGTGAGAGCGAAGTTATCAATGTCAACTTTCCAGAGATCACATCACCCGATACACAAATCAAAAAAACAGTTCCCGCAAAATTACGCTTGGGTTCGCTTTATACCCCCTGCGGCTCAGGAAAATTTAAATTCCAATTCAGCATGGGCGAACTAATGGAAGCAAACCCTCTCAGTGACCGCTCCGTACTTGAAGACGGATTCATCAGTTACGGGCGCCTAAATTTCGGTCGCATCGGAGTGCTTTAGCTAATTGGGCAATCTTTGCTGCAATAAAACTTGCGCTTCCCATTGCTAAAAAATATTTATTTACGATGCGAGGTCGTAGAATCATTCCTAAAAAACAGGTTATAGCGCAAAGTCTAAAACTGCTGGCTCTGGCAAGTTGCCTGATTTGCCTGTCGAATGGGCTGCAAGCTCAGGAAAAAACTGAACTTTTCGAGGGCTCTTGGGCGGTCGGATCTAAGACCGTAGAGCCTATGATCATCCTGCTAAAGCCTGGAGGAAATGCAGCATTCTTCTACGCTCAGGGTTCCGATAATTCTATCTATCCTGGGACTTGGACAGTGGACGCAGGAACCGCAAAAATCACTTGGGAAAACGGCACTTTACATGAATTACGTCAGGGTGCTTTTGATTTCGTGGGCAAATATACGGATTCGCTTGGATCAATTAAGGGTGATTTAACAGCTCAAAAAGTACCCTCTGAAGCGCTAGGTCAGTGGGCCGTGGCACCTGATTCAGGGTCAAAAGAGGTCAAAGTTAATACCAAAACAAATTATTTTGGCATCTGGAAATACTCCGACCCAGCAAGTGATGCGCACTCCTTTCTATTAATCGAAGACAATCGCAGTGCTGCAAAATTTGAACCCACGAACGAAACAAACTCTGTCAATGGCTCATGGGTTCGCCAAGGCAGTGAGCTTCATTTGATTTGGGAAAACGGCGATTATTCCATTCTGCGAGAGACGGAGCGTGGATTTGCATTTAGAGAAATTGAAGCGGGTCAGGAAATTGAAATCCAGACCAACGCATTCCAAACAATTCAGCGCGTTCCAGAAGAACAAGCGCCATCGTCTTGGCTCTCAGAAATTCGTAATCAACAATCAGAGACTCCCGAAGGATATGTTTTTGCCTCCAGAAAAGCCGCACGCGATTTTTACCGAGGTTATTGGTTAATTGAGCACGCTTCAGGGAGTTACGAACGATTGAAATTTTACCGCTATGGAACCCTCGAAACCTCACGCCAAAACGGCCTTGATGGTGACTGGATGCTCTCGGGCCAAGATGCCATGCTTCGCTGGGATGATGGTATGCGCTATGTTTTAAGTCCTGTCGGGCAAGGATTTGTCCTTTTTAGCTACAAACCTGGACGCGCCATCGATGGAGTCCCAACACGCACCCTACCAGCAGCTCCACAAAACCCAGAAAAGCTTGAAATCCTCCTCGCAGGTCGCAGCGCGTTTGCTAAGGAAATTCTCAGTCGAGCTCAAAATGCTGGTATCGACATTCAACGCGGAGACAACAAAGGCCCCTTAAAGTGGATTTGGCCCTTTGGAGAAACGAATCGCAATGACTCCTCCGCCTTAATGGTTCACGCTGAAGAACCCATTTCAAAGAAGTCTACCGATCCATGGTGGTGGCCTCTTTGGAGCGAAGCTCCATCGGAAACCGAAGAAGCCCAAGCGACCAAAAATTTAAGCACTCTCAGTAGCACGGATGCTCAAAAGAATATTCAAAGCCCTCAAAAACCTTTGATCAAAAAAAATAGTGACTGGTATTGGCCCTTCTGATTTGCACTCCAACTAAAAACTTTCTCAATACATACAATGACAACCTTAAATTCTACCACAAATTTAAAAGCAGACTCACTTGCCACACTTGATTCTGAAGTAGCAAATGCAATTGCAGCTGAACGCAAGCGACAAGAGTCCCATATCGAGCTCATTGCTTCGGAAAACTTCACGCTACCCGCAGTGATCGAAGCTCAAGGCTCAGTTTTGACGAATAAATACGCCGAAGGCTATCCCGGCAAACGCTACTATGGTGGCTGCGAACATGTCGACGTCATCGAAGAGCTCGCCATTGAACGCGCAAAAATCCTCTTCGGCGCTGATCATGCAAACGTCCAACCGCACTCTGGAAGCCAAGCAAATGCCGCCGTTTATTTATCGGTTCTTCGTCCAGGCGACAAAATTCTTACTATGAATCTGTCGGACGGTGGACATTTAACGCACGGTCACCCCATGAACTTTAGCGGTATCTACCATGAGGTTGTTAACTACGGAGTGAACGCAGAAACGGGCCGCATTGATTATGACGCCATCGCAGAAAGCGCTCGTGCAGAAAAACCTAAGATGATTACCGTCGGTGCTTCTGCCTACTCTAGAACAATCGATTTTGCGCGCATGGGTGAAATTGCCCGCGAGGTAGGCGCCTATCTGCTGGCAGATATTGCTCACATTGCAGGCCTTGTTGCAGCAGGAGTCCATCCCTCTCCAGTTCCGCACGCTGATTTTGTAACCACTACGACTCACAAAACTTTGCGAGGCCCTCGTGGTGGGCTCATTCTTTGTAAAGAAGCGCATGCTAAAAAGATTGATACCGCAGTCTTCCCAGGTACACAAGGCGGTCCCTTGATGCATGTAATTGCCGCTAAGGCAGTATGCTTCAAAGAAGCCACTGGAGATGATTTTAAAGCCTATCAAAGTCAAGTAGCAGCAAATGCAAACGCACTTGCAAACGCGCTCACTGCTCGGGGTTATCACGTTATCAGCGGTGGTACTGACAACCACCTAATGATGCTCGATTTGCGCAAAAAAGACGCAGACCTAACAGGTAAAATTGCACAAATCGCACTCGATAAGGCAAACATCACAGCCAATAAGAATACTGTTCCTGGCGAAACGCGAAGTCCTTTCCAAACTAGTGGAATTCGCTTTGGTACTCCTGCAGTTACCTCTCGAGGTATGGATGAATTCGCTATGGAAAAAATAGCTGAAGCGATTGACATCGTCTTAAGCGCCCCAGAAGACGATGAAAGTATTTTAAAAGCTCAACAAATCGCACTCATGCTTTGCAAAGAATACCCGCTGCCGTATGCACAATAAGGGATTCTACCCTGAAAGAAAAAAGTTGCACCAAATTTCAACAACGTTTCTATATTAGTAATAATAAGCCTCTCCCCTAACGACATAAGCAAAGGTAATTTATGAAATATAAAAAATTAAACCGTTCAGGTTTTACCCTCATTGAACTTTTAACTGTTATTGCGATTATCGGAATTCTGGCGGCAATTCTTATCCCTGCAGTTGGCAAGGTTAGGCAAACCGCAAACAAAATGCGTTCATCCTCAAACATCCGTTCCATCGCATTAGCATATGCAACGTATTCAAGTTCTAGCGGACGTACAAAAACCCTTTCTCGCGCCAAGCTTAGCACCGCAAACATTCACAGCGTTGCAGAATTCCTCGCCAAGCAAGTCGATCTCTCAGATGCAAGCATCTGGATTATTGATTCGGATCCCAAGCTCATAGATTTTGAAAACGACGGGCGCACTATTCCTGCAGTTATTGGTTACCGTGATAGTAACAATAATTTCCAAAAAAGTAGCGACTGGAATAATAGTGTACCCCTCGGTTATGACTTTGCTTTGGGTGCAGGCGGCAATGATCCCCCCTCTACAACTCCGCTTACATGGACACGTGGACTCAATTCCTCAGGCAATTGGGGTAAAGATACTCCTTGGGGACTCGGAGGTCATATCGCTTACCTAGATGCTCACGTTTCATGGTATAACGATCTTGAAGGTGAAGACGGCCAATTGGTAAATCCTTCAAACGGTACGCTTACCAACAACATTTTAAATGTCCACAGCAGCAACGACATCATGCGCGCTGATTAATTTAGTACTTCTAAATCTAATTTTAAAAAGAGGCCGCGCACAATTCAGTGTTCGGCCTTTTTCATTTATCAAAAAAACATTATTGTTTTGAACAAATAGATCTAATTAAGTTAATTAAAAACAATGGATGAATCATCCCCTATCTATGTTTTGGGTCATAAAAACCCAGATGCTGACGCTATTTGCTCCGCGCTTGCCTATGAGGCGTACAAACATGCCCAAGGCGAAACACACTACGTAGCTGCTCGTTGCGGAAATACAAACGCTCGGATTGATACTATCTTGGAGTATTTTCATCTCCCCGTACCGCTTTTTATTGGCGATATCACTCCACGGGTGGAATCTATCATGAATCACAATCCGCACAGCGTGACTACCCAGAGTACATGCGCTGAGGCACTCGAGTTGATTGACCGCTATGATATTAGAGCGCTGCCCGTAATTGATTCCGTCAATAAGATTCAAGGGAGCATCAGCTTTTTCCAACTAGGTGAGTTCTTTGTTCCAAAGCCAAGATCTTCAAAAGAAATGCGACGTGTGAAGACGAATATCAATGCCATTATTCGTTCCCTAAATGCAGAAGTTCTAAACTTATCAGATCCTACTGAAGTCGAGGAATTATTTGTCCGTGTTGGGGCAATGGACGTCACCTCATTTGATAATTACAGCAGAGAAGAAGATACTCCTCCCAGTCAATCGATCATCATTGTAGGTGATCGTTCTGATATACAAAAGCTTTGTATTGATCTGAAGGTACGACTCCTTGTCATCACCGGAGGTCTTAAAGTGGATCAAGAAATAATCGACTATGCCGCGGCAAATGACATTAGCTTGATCATCAGCCCATACGACTCCGCATCGACCTCTTGGATCATTCGCACGGCTACTCTGATAGAAAGTTTGTATAAAAAGAATGCACCTTGCTTTTCTGCAGACGATGCCGTTCACACCGTAAAAAGTAGAATCGAATCGCTCAACGACCCGCTCTACATGGTAACAAACGAGGCCAACGAATTGTGTGGCGTATTTGCCAAGAGCGATATTCTTCGGCCCAGTAAAACTCGCATTGCCCTTGTTGATCACAATGAACTCAACCAAGCCGTCAACGGAGCCGGAAAAGTAAAAATAGAAGAAATCATAGATCACCACAAACTTGGTAATCTTCCAACTCGCCAACCCATTCTATTCATCAATCGACCCGTAGGTTCAACTTGTTCGATCATCGCAGACTTATTTCGAAATGAAAATTTAACCCCTTCTGCATCCATTGCAGGTGCTATGATGTCAGGTATTATTTCTGACACCCTATTCCTGAGTAGCCCCACCACCACCCCGCTTGAGAAAACTCTTTTAGAATGGTTGTCGCCAATCGCGGGGATTGAACCTGAAAAACTTGCGGAGCGAATTTTTTCTTCGGGCTCTGTAATTCTAAACTCCACAGCCCAAGAAGTCATTAACTCTGATTGCAAAGATTACCAAGAAGGAGAAATTCGATATAGCGTCTCTCAAATCGAAGAGCTGGGATTTGATAATTTTAATTCTAACGCCAGCATCTTGGAAGATGCTCTACAAGAACACAGGAAATCAAGTCATATCGACTTAAGCTTTCTTCTGATCACGGATGTTAACTCACACGATTCTATCTTACTTGTTAGCGGAAACGAAGTAGCGGTTTCTCATATTAACTACCCACAATACGGTAAAAGTAGCGCCTACCTTCTTTCGGGTGTAGTCAGTCGTAAAAAACAATTGATTCCCTACATCAGCGGACTCCTGAAGACCTCGGGCTTGGTTTAACAAGGATTTACTCGCTTGCGTTACGACGCCACCGGCTTCCTTGTGCTATGCTATATTGAAACTTACGGGAATGCTCCCGAATGAGAAATGGCATATCCTTAACGCTTTCTAAAGTAAATGCAGGTTCAAGCGCTTTTCTAAGTCCTTCAAAAGAGCTTTGAGCACCCTCACCAAGCCAATTGCATCGAGGAGTGTATTCCTCAAGCCAGGTAAAAGGCGTAGTGATAAAAAGCTGCCCGCCTGGTTTAACAAGGTGCGGCAAGCGAGCCAATAGCTTATTCGGATCCGGCAAGCGACAGATTAGATTGCAGGCAATTAAAACATCAAAACCTTCGAGGTCTGCACGCAAGGTCTGTGCATCTCCAACTTCAAAACTTAAACGGTCGCGGTCAATTGCGCCGTCCAAAGATACTTCCAGAGTCGATACTTTTGAACCTTCATCTAAACGCTCAATTAAACAGGCACCCTGCATTCGAACTGCATTAGCAGCGTCGATAAAAGCCTTAGAATAATCAATTCCTATGACGGATTCACAATACCGCGCTAATTCAAAACTGCTGCGACCCACCGCGCAGCCCAAATCAAGTGCTCGTGCACCTTCAGGAATTGCCTTTAAGTCCAATCCTTCTTCGACGCACCGTAACGGAAAATCTAGCGCATCCTGTCCTCCAAACGAGTAGGGAAACTGATCTTTAGCCGAGCCGTAGTGGAACAGCAAGTACTGATCAAGTAACGCCTTACTTTCGTAGGGATTATCTTCCATGGGTAGAATCTATGAACCTAAAACTAGGCTTCGACAGGTACTTCTGCCTCAAAGCAAGCAATCATAAATGCTGAAGGCTTATAATTCTGAATAAGCACGGTGCTTTGACCATCCTTAATCATACGCGCCTCTTGCAATCGAATTTCTGGCGTTTTGTGAGGTGCATAGAGCACGTCATCGTGCGAAGCATTCTTATGCTCTTTAAATAGATCTGGTGTGATCTTCCCGCCGAGGTGGTCATCACGACCTGTGGCAACATGAATTGTACCGAGAATTTTCTCGTCTTGAATGTCGCGACCCGAAAAAGGAAGCACTTGAGTGCCAAAACCGAGCTCGCCAATTGCACCAATCATAGGGTCTGCTTTTAGGCGATTGTTGTGATCCTCAATTTCGGAGTAATCCCCGTAAACAAATTGAGATTTGAAGATGCTGCCATCTTTAACATGCAAGAGTCCAATCGTTTCCTCGCTGTATTTAAAAGGGAAAACCCCTTCCGCGCTATCTGGAACAAAGTACACCTCTCCTGCAGGTAAATTTGCAACATCTGGCTTACCCGGAGGACATAAACCATGACTCTTCTGAGCCTCCTGCTTATTTGTGTGCAGCTTTAAAGTGTAAACCTTACTCTCAACTTCAAAATCAATTTCAAAAGAATCCGCTTGAGTGAGCCCAAGACGAAGCTTCTCCGCATCATCACTCACGCTGTCGTAATCGACCGCCAAGCCAGTATCAAGAATGATTTGGTTCAAACCGTGCAAAGTCGCTCCCCTAAAACCAAACTCCTTACATTTAGCAGTCAGTGGTGCAGTCGCTGAAAAAGTTGAGACCGTTAAAATGATGTCATATTGAGTATAAATATCTCGATCCAGACTGAGTTCAGTGCCCTCGGGATTAAAGCACACGTCTTCCATGTCTAAGTTACTGCCACCAGTTTCTTTATAGGCAAAAATTTCGCCCCCTTTCCAATTCATTAGCTCAAGCGCTCCCTGCTGAAATCCTTTGTAAAAAACTTCGTGTCCGTAATTCTGAATAGAGAGAGTTTCATCCTCCAGAAACTTGAAATCTTTAATATCTCCGGGATTTGGCAAATCGATCAAAACGCAAACACGTTCTCCATTACCAGATCCAAAACATGTAGTAAGGAGTCGAGTTAAACTAAAAGGTTCGAAATTACGAGCAGCAGCATCTAAGATCATAACTATGTTAGGTTTATATAGGTTAAATAAAACTAAGATATGAAAATAAAATTTAAATTGGTCAAATTTTCATTTTAGTAATAGCCAAGTATTAATAAATTATTAATTTTGATAATATTAACTTATAATGAAACGTGGTTTTGATTTTATAATAAGCTTTCTTGGCTTAATTGTTCTGGGCTTGTTTGCATTCGTACTGTTTCCATTACAAATTGCGCTCATTGGGTTCCCTCTATTTTTTCGCCAAGAACGAGCAGGCAGGAATGGAAAAACTTTTTATATTTTGAAATTTCGAACCATGCTCAAAGGCACTGGCTCTGATGAAGAAAGACTCACTAAATGGGGTCGTTTACTTCGAGCCACAAGCATTGATGAACTGCCCGAGCTTTGGAATGTGTTAAAGGGTGAAATGAGCCTTGTCGGCCCGCGCCCATTACCCACCGCATATCTACCACTCTATTCTAAGGCTCAAGCCCGACGCCATGAGGTCATGCCAGGCATTACTGGCTGGGCCCAAATTAATGGGCGCAACGGAATTTCATGGGAAAAACAATTTGAGCTAGACCTCTGGTATGTCGAGAACGCAAGCCTGTGGTTAGACCTTAAAATACTTTCTGGCACGATCAAAGCCGTTTTAGTTCGGAAAAATATTAACGAATCTGAAGCAGTCACACGACGCCCTTTCACGGGGAGCGAGTCACTTGGAAGGTAAATTTATAGATTATACAAAAGTTTGCCATGCGACATTTTTGATCTAATATAAAATCATGAATACAATTCGAACTTACACCAATGCGCTTTCATTCGTCTCACTCTTCCTAGTGATTGGTTGTCAAAGTCCAGTTGAGGTGGATTACGATCGAAGCGCAGTTTCACAACTTCAAAACTACAGAAGCTTCACCATCGAAGACCGAGATACGCGAGAAGGATACGGAAACATTGCACTTAGCCCCATCGTAGATCGTCGCATCGCAAAAGCCATTCAGTTTAACTTAGAAGACAAAGGCTTTGCCTATCGCAAAGATGCGGCAGACTTCAAAGTACACTTCCATACCCTCACTAAAGAACAAACCGAAGTTCACGACCTAAGTGTTGGTCCACCTCCTTTTGGACGCTCCCCTTATTTTGGTGATTACAGTTACAGCAGGATCCTTGTTGATAAATACGAGGAAGGCACTCTCGTGATTGATATCATTGATATTGCATCCAATGAACTTGTGTGGCGCGGAGCTCACGTCCGCCGACTTCAACGCAAAGCCCTGAATTTAGAAGAACTTCAAATTGTGGTCGATTCGGTTCTCCTAAATTTCCCGCCTCTAAGCAGTTCTTTGCTTAATTGAAGTTGACTTCAGCACACTTTCTCACGGTCTTTGTGTTATGAATATCGTATGCCTTGACCTTGAGGGAGTATTGATCCCCGAAATCTGGATTGCATTTGCAGAGACTACTGGCATCGAAGCCCTGAAGCGTACTACACGGGATGAACCGTGTTATGACACCCTAATGCGTTACCGGCTCGATATCCTTGATCGCGAAGGCTTCAAGCTTGAAGATATTGAAACAGTTATCGGCACGCTCGATCCCCTCCCAGGCGCAACTGAATTTGTCGAATGGGTAACTTCTCAAACTCGTCTCGTCATCCTTTCAGATACTTTTAGTCAGTTTGCAGGTCCCCTTATGGCAAAACTAGGAAACCCAACTCTCTTTTGCCATGACCTTGAAATTGATTCTGAAGGACATATTACTGACTACCGACTTCGATTGCCAGATCATAAACGTCGCGCAGTCGAAGCCTTCAAGGCCTTAAATTTCGATACCTTTGCTGCGGGTGACTCGTACAATGATCTGAGTATGATTGAAGTAGCGGACCACAAAGCGCTCTTTTGTCCCCCAGAGCGCTTAATCAAAGAAAGACCCGATTTAGCAGTTGCGACTACCCACGAACAATTACGCGCAATAATCGAAAAAGCGCTTTAATATCTAACGAATCACTTGCCCTACAACTATGTTAATCCATTCAGTTTACTTTTGGCTTCGCAAAGATTTAAATACGACGCAACGCGCTGACTTTGTAACAGGTCTACAAAGCTTAAAAGGAATAGGCGCCGCGAGCGCAGTTTATACCGGGACACCCTCTGCGACACCTGAGCGTCCTATCATCGACAACTCCTACGATTTTTGCCTAACCGTTCTCTTGCCTGATTTAGCTGCACACGACGCCTATCAAATCGACCCTCTTCATAAAGATTTTTTAGCGACCTTCGCCCCGCTCTGGGAACGCGTGCAGATCTATGATGCCGACTAGGAACTCACGAGCATGGCGCAAGAGATCCTAAGCGAGATCCTGAATCAACTGAAACAGGTGCCCCCTGCGGAGTGGGTCGGAATTTTTGCAGGTACGGCAGGGGTCTATTTAAGTATCAAAGAGAAGCTATTCGCTTGGCCCCTATTCATTACTTGCTACCTCGCGTATATTTACCTGAGTTTCCACGCAGAACTCTACGCTGCGCTACTCTTAAATTTTGTTTTTATCTTTATCTCTATTTACGGTTGGAGAAATTGGATACACTCTTCAAAGAGCGGACACGAGAAATTTAAAATTCAGAAAACTCCTCTTTCGCAAATCCTAATTGCTATAGTTTCTATTATAACCTTTACCCTACTACTCGGGTGGGGTTTAAAAAATTATACCACTGCTTACCTACCTTTTCTTGATGCCTTTGCTACTAGTTGTGCATTTGTCGCTCAATGGATGCTCAGTAAAAAATACATTGAGAATTGGATCTTCTGGATAATTGCAGATACTGTTTATGTCGGGTTATGGAGCGCGCAAGGTTACTACGTAAGCGCGGTTCTCTTTTTAATTTTCATATGTTTAGCGACAAAAGGATGGTTTGAATGGAAGCGAATGGTCAATCCAACAAGATGCTGAAGCGCATTGTAATAACAGGCGCCGAATCCACTGGCAAAACTACCCTGTGTCGTGCACTCGCGGACTATCATAACACCTCCCAAAGCAGTGAATTTGTGCGAACCTATGTTGATACTCTAAAACGTCCCATAAACGAGTCTGATTTAAAACTTATAATTGAAGGGCAACTTCAACTTGAGAAAAAGGCAGTCGCTAACGCTTCCAATGGAATTGTTTTTCACGATACCAATCTACTCTCAAATAAAATCTATATCGCTCATTATTTTGAGAAGCAGCTACCCTCGCTTGAGGCTGAACTGATAGACCAAAACTATACCTATTATTTCCTGTGTCTGCCTGACGTTCCATGGGTTGAAGATCCTGGACAACGCGAAAGCCCAGAAGCACGTCAAGTATTACACCAAAAATTTCATTCCACTCTAAACAGTGAAAATCTTCCATTCTCAGTCATTTCAGGCAGTCATCAAAATCGTCTAGAGCAAGCACTCCGCACTTTAGATACCCTTAAATAATAAAAATGCGCTCCTCGGAAATAATACCAAGGAGCGCATTGAAACTGTAAAGTCAGTTACCCGTGTAACTACTCAAAATTATGTGGCGCTAATTTGCGGTCAACTCGATTACAAGCAAGGTTTGCATGTACTGGAACGCCATTTTCATATGGCATTTCGATTTCACCCTGAACGAGCGGAAGCGCATATTTGTAGAAGTGGTAACTCATACTGACCCCGTCTTCATTAATCCAGCTTTCAGGGAGTTTTTTAACTCCGTTAGCAATTTCTGATAGAGGTGCGAGACCTGTTTCACAAACATATGGATCTGAATCACTGCGCAAAAGCGTGACCATTTTATCGGTTTCACCATCAATCGCTGCTTTCACCGCCGCTTGACCCGCGAGAAATGCTTCATCGTTATCTGCTTTTGAGGAAACCGATGCAGCCGCACGTTGCGCCATTCCAAGTTTAATTGAACGCGCTTTAATCTGAAGGCTCTCTTCAACTAAGTTACGTAGATATTCACCTGCGCCTCCAAGTTGCGAATGTCCAAAGGCATCCGCCCCAGCGCTGTCGGTCGAAACATAATTACCATCACCATCAACCAAGCCTTCACCCACAACGACCACGCAATACTTCTCTTTTTGAAGCACGCGCTGTACATCTGCGATGAATTTTTCAGGACTGAAAGCAACTTCTGGTAAGTAAATCAAATGTGGAGCTCCGCTTGGATCGTCACGACGTTTTGCAAGTGCGGCACCTGCTGCAATCCAGCCTGCGCTGCGACCCATAACCTCAACCACTTGAACAAGATCGTGTTGACCCATTCCAGCATTATCACATGCCACTTCTTTAACGGTTGATGCAACATACTTGATAACACTTCCATAGCCTGGAGTGTGGTCGGTAGTCACCAAATCATTATCAATAGTCTTTGGAATACCAATGACGCGAAGCGCATATCCACGCTCTTGCGCCAATTTTGAAATTTTATCAGCAGTGTCTTGAGAATCATTGCCACCCGCATAAAAGAAATAACGAATATTGTGCGCCTCAAAAACTTCCAAAATACGACTATAGTCCTCTTGGCGTTTAAGTTTAAACCGGCAGGTTCCAAGCGCCGCACCTGGAGTGTGACGGAGTGCCCGAATGGTTTGTTGAGATTCTGCCGCGAGATCAATGATGTTTTCGTTTAAGATGCCTAAAACACCATTCAGTCCTCCATAAATTTCCTCAATGGATTCATGGTTGAGCGCTTCTGTAATAGCACCCGCCAAGCTGGAATTTATGACTGACGTTGGACCACCAGATTGGGCGATCAAGCAATTTCCTTCAAGTTGTTCTGACATTTAATGAATGGGTTATGTGTAGTTTTAAAATTGGTTTAGATATAGGTCTTGTTTTAGCAACCTTTAAAGGATTGAGCCAGGTTGATAATTTGCAGCATCTGGAAACTGTTGCGCTTCTTCCCTGACGATCGAACAAAAGTCCTCAACTTGCTGAATCGCTTGGCCTGTTAAGGTTTGAGCAGCCTCAACGGTGGAAGCAATTGAAGCTTCATTTAGACCAAGACGTCCATCTTCTGCTAAGCGTTGGATTAAATCGTTTTTGAAAATTGTTCCCGAACGCAAGTCGCGGACCGTTTGCACCGCATGCAATTTGATTGCTTCGTGCGCTTCTTCGCGTCCTGCACCATTTTTAACGGCTTCCATAAGTAAGGTTGTAGTCGCAAGGAATGGACCGTAGCGCTGGTTCTCCTGCTCAATAACTGCAGGGTAGACTTCCATCTGATTTAGAATCGTCATGAACGTTTCCAATAAGCCATCAATTGCGTAAAAACTATCGGGCAAGAACACGCGCCTTACCACAGAGCACGATACATCCCCTTCATTCCATTGATCTCCACTTAACTCGCCCGCCATCGTCAAATAGCCCTTCAAAATTGCAGCAAACCCATTCAAGCGTTCGCAGCTTCGGCTATTCATTTTGTGAGGCATCGCAGAGGAACCCACCTGACCTTTAGCAAATCCTTCACTCGCTAATTCATGCCCCGCCATAATGCGTAAGGTTTTTGCAAAACTTGAAGGACCAGATGCCAAGCGAACAAAATTTGAAACCACTTCGAAATCTAATCCTCGAGGATACACCTGCCCGACCGTATCAAGCGACGCAGCCATTCCTAGATGGTCTAAAATTCGCGACTCTAAGGCAGCAACTTTTTCACTATCTCCCTCAAACAAAGTCAATAAATCCATCTGCGTTCCAACCGGTCCTTTAATTCCACGCACTGGATAGGTATCAATCAAGCGATCTAGCTCTCGAACCGCACCCAGCAGATCCTCACCATACATTGCCAAACGTTTGCCGAAAGTAGTTGGCTGAGCAGGAACATTGTGTGTGCGGGCAGTAATTACCAATTCCTTCCACTGCTCCGCGCGCTCCGCTAATTTAAGAAGCACCGCAATTGTTTTAGTTCGCACCAGCTCCATGCCGCGCAAAATTTGAAGCTGCTCAACGTTCTCCGTCAAATCACGACTCGTAAGCCCTTTATGAATGTGCTCATAGCCCGCTAATTCACAAAACTCCTCAATCCGAGCCTTCACATCATGCCGTGTGATCACCTCCCGTGATTGAATCGACTCTAAATTAATTGTGCCTTTAACAGACTCATACGCCTTGATTGCTGCATCGGGGATATCTAGCCCTAAGTCCTGTTGAGCGCGTAGAACCGCGATCCAATAATCGCGCTCCATCGCAATACGACCTTCCGCGCCCCAAACAGCGCGCATCTCAGGGGATGCGTATCGTGAGGCTAATACATTAGGTGTGCTGTCCATAAAATTTAAAATCTAAACTATACAAATTACAGCTTAGTCGCAACGATGCGATAAAAAACGAGCTAAATACAATAAAGTTGATGAAGTCCCACTTTTAGCTATCCGCTAAGCATTTAACTGCTAATTCGCGAAAGACCTCTTCTTGCTCATTTGGGCGCTGGATAATCCCTTCAAAAGCATTCGCAAACGCCAATTGAAAATCTACCCACTTTTTGAGTGGCGCTCGACTAAGAGAACCAGAAACCCGTCCTAAATAATAAGGATTTTGGCTAAAAATATTGAGATTACTCTTTTCTTCAGACTCTCCAAAATGACGTCCAAACTCGCGTGCCGCAGATTCAAGCGCCGACTTACTTAGCCCATTAGAACCGATTCGTATCGCGCCCGCATCCTGCAAAACACGCAACTGTATCAATAAACGATTCCGAGCCTGCATGCTCCCCAATAAACCGCGCCCATCGTTATTTGTAAAAAAGTGCCGCCGTAAAGCCTCAAGTGTCCACTCAAGGTCGAGGGTAAAAAATGCATCCGTAGCTTCAAAAAAATCTGCATCTCCGAAATTTGGCACCAACTCAATGACCATCGCCTCCGTTACCATTCCCCCTTCTGCGCCCAAATAAGTTGCAAGCTTTCCGCATTCCTCAACTAAAAGACGCGTGTTCGCATTCACTTTTGCAATTAGAGTTTCAATCGCCGCACGCTCAATCGTGATTCCTGCTTCCTTGCAGGTTTCTTTAACAAGATTCGCGCACACCTGAACCACATCCTTGCCGAGAGCAAGCACCGTAAAATCAGATTTTTTTTGCACCCACTTATAAAAGCTACGACGCTTATCGACTGGGAACGCAGTGATCAGGACCGAGACTGCACTTGAGTCCAATCCTTCCAAAATACTTTTTAAACCCTCAAGCAAATCAAGCGTGCCCTGCGCGCGCCCTGTTACGCTGTCCGCCATAAAATTAACATCTTTTAGCCAGACAACCTTGCGCTCTCCAAACAACGACAATGTTTGCACCGCACTCGAAAACCTTTGGAGCACATCCTCGACTTCTGCGATATTGCCTGCCCTTCCCTCTAAAATTTCTTTTGATAAATCATCCTCAATCCCCTCGGATTGCTCATTAAACCACGTACGTGCTTTTTCTGAGACTAAATAATCATCATCTCCGCAGATAAATTTAAAGGGCTTCTCTGGCATACTAAAGTGCCATAATGGAAAGCATTACTACTAGTGCAATGCGAAAGGCGTATCAATCACGACTCCCGCAACGCAAGTGTTCCTCAATCTTATATTTGCGGAGCTTGCGACGCATCCAATCAAGAGCAGCATGCACTGCGCGCGCCTTCACATCTAAACGCCCGCCTGTATAGCGTACCGTTTTTGACCAAACACCCACTGGAGAATGATATCCCAAATGGATCGTACCCACAGGATTGTCTTTGTTACCACCCTCAGGTCCGGCAAAACCAGTCACACTCAAGCCATAATCTGATCCCAGTCGCTCCGAAATTCCAGTCGCCATCGCAATCGCACACTCTGGACTCACCGCACCATGTTGCTCAAGAATAGACTCTGGAACACATACTTGTTCAACTTTGACTTCGTTTGCATAACAAACAACACCGCCGATAAATGTTTTAGAGGCTCCAGGAAAATTAGTAAACGCGTCGCTTAACATGCCGCCAGTACACGACTCCGCAACTGCCAAACTACGATTCAAAGCGCGTAACTCTTTATGCACAACCTCCGCCAAAGAACCCGATCCAAAACAGAAAAAATCTTCCCCGCACGCAACCCGCACCTCCTGCGATAAAGATTTTAAACGCTCTTGCCCAAGCTTCCCTTCCAAACTACTCAAGCGAACATCCACGATTCCATAATGCACACAATATGCAATTTGCAGGTCTGGTTCCGATTTCAAAATAGGTTGCAGGCGGGCTTCGATACTTGATTCACCGCTCCCGCAAGTCCGGATTTGAATGTAACTTTCAGTTTCTGAAAGGTATCCATCCCTACGAAAACGAGGCAACACTTCCTTCTCAAAGATTGGACACAATTCCTGAGTTGGCCCCGGTAGAAGCACCAAAGTTTTACCATCTTTTTGGAAATACATCCCTGGAGCAGTCCCGCGCTCATTAGGCAATACCTCCGCCCCTTCAAAAATGTAACACTGCTTACGATGATGCGACGCCATTGGGCGCGCAATTGCTTTGAAATAATCGCGAATCGAAGATTCTACTTGCGAGTCATAAACGAGCGCTGCACCCAAGGCCTCTGCAATCGTCTCGCGCGTTAAGTCATCCGCAGTAGGGCCTAAACCACCCGTAGTTATAACAATGTCAGATTGTTCCCATGCTTGCGAGTACGCCTCCTTTATTTCATCAACCGAATCTGTTATAACGCGAGCTCTGCGCACTGGCATACCATATCGCGCCAACTCCTCACCTAAGTAGCTCAAATGCGTGTTCGCACGAATTCCGACGAGTAATTCGTCTCCGAAATTGATTATTTCGACAGTCGCTTGCTTAGACATTGTGGCAAAATTGAATATTCCTAATTGATTAAAGATCTATAGTTAACATGTATTTTGGGTAAATGCGAGAGCCTCAAGCGATTAACCTCAAAGAAAAAGTACGTCGACTCCCTAACGGACCGGGCGTGTACCTGATGAAAGATCGCATCGGGCAGACTATTTACGTCGGGAAAGCGAAAAACTTAAAGCGAAGAGTTTCAACCTATTTTCAAGCCTCACGAAAGTTTGTCATCGCGCAACCTAAAGTTCGGGCGATGGTGGAATTGATTGTTGATTTTGAAATCATGCAGGTTCATTCGGAAGCCGAAGCACTCCTTCTAGAAGGTCAACTCATCAAAAAATATCGCCCGCGCTACAATACCGATTTCACCGACGATAAGCGGTTCTTGATGGTTCGTATCGATTTAAGAGAACCCCTTCCACGTTTCCGCCTAACTCGAAATCGTATTGATTCACATTCTCGGCATTTCGGACCCTTTGCCCACTCAGGTCAACTTCGCCAAACTCTTTCTGCATTGCGAAAAAAATTTGGCATTCTTTTAAGTGATGCAAAGCCAGTTCAATTAAAAAACGGTAACTGGCAACTCTACGATGACGCGCGCGCAGAACTGTATAGTCACTCAAACGAAGTTTCCAAAGACGAATATCAAACTCGGGTAGAAGCTGCTTGTGAATTTCTTGAAGGAAAAGCAAAGGAATGGTTGATCGAACTCAACGAACAAATGCAAAAGGCGGCAACCGATCGTAATTACGAAAAAGCGGCTACCTTGCGCGACCGCATCGATGCCCTCAAACGCACCGCACAACGAACTCGGAAATTTGAACGCAATGCCTTGGGACAAGCAAATCCGCTTGAGTCACTCAAGCGCTTGCAAAAATACCTTGAAATACCCTCCCCTCTCAAGCGTATGGAGTGCTTTGATATTTCGCACATTTCAGGAAATTTCTGCGTTGCTTCAATGGTCTGTTTTTTAGGCGGCAAACCCGCTCGCAAAGAATACCGCCGCTTCAAGATAAAGTCGTTTGTAGGAAATGATGATTTCAGGGCAATGGAAGAAGTTGTAGGCAGACGCTATCTTCGACTACATGAAGAAGCTAAACCTTTTCCCGACTTGATAATTATCGACGGTGGTGCAGGGCAAGTCACTGCCGCACTTAAATCTTTCATGGCAAATTCCTTAGAAGTGCCGCCTCTAATCGGCCTCGCAAAAAAGAAAGAAACTATTGTCTTTAGTGATGGGCGCGCACCCTTGAATCTCGACATGCATGATCCTGCCTTGAGATTACTACAACACATTCGGGATGAGGCACACCGTTTCGCGAATAGCTTTAATGCAAATCTCCGAAGCCAGAAGTTACGTGAATCCATCTTAGAGGATTTCAGCGGCTTAGGAACGATCAAACGAACCGAACTTTTGAAACATTTTGGTTCACTCGCAAAACTTCAAAAAGCGACGATCGAAGAAATCTGCCAAGTGGATGGAATCGGCATTAAAACCGCTGAGCGCTTGATCGATTTCCTTAAAACAAGTAGCTAAACTGATTAAGGTTTAACTGAATTCTCTTCTATCTTAGTAGCCTCAACTTCTTCTGTGGTAGATACATTTGTTTCATTGAGTTTTTTGAAGATAGGAATAGTCATAGCTGCCAAAAGTATAATCACTACTAAGACTATAATTAATTCAATCAGTGCAAATCCTCTGTAATTTTTAAACATGCTTTAGATCTTATATTTTCAGAAGGTTCAGATCAAGTTTAATGATTGTAACAGCTTCCTAAAGCGCTTTGTAAAAAACAGCTAGAATGACTGGAATCAGCATTCCGATACACATGCAAATTAGAATAAGGCGCTGAGCTTTGATAGCCTTCTCGCTCAAATCAGCATCTTTTAAATCAGTGTCTGTCTCTTTGGGATCCAAAAGGATTAAAGGAATTTAACTACAAAACGAAATCCAGTCATTCGATTTCTCTCTGCTCTTGGAGTTTCACGGACTGGAACGTTGAATAAAACATCCAAGCGGTCTCCTGCATGCCCACCAATATGGCGAGCATCTTCATCTGCAAAACTATCAACTGACTCCAACCACTCACTCACATTGCCCAACAAATCATGATAGCCGCTAGAGAATGGTTTTTTCTGCCCAACAGGTTGAGCCGCTGCTTTGGCATTTACCAAATTCCAAGAATGCTCCTCTAGAACTACATAACGTAAGGGCCCGAGGGCTGAGCGGAATTCGTTTTGAGTCGGCAAGCGGACTTCTCTGCCTAAAATCCAACCCAGTCGTTTACAAAAGTCTTTAGCTTCAAGCCAACTTACTGAATCAACAGGTTTCTTTTCGCCAATATTACGACTTGGGTTGTCCCCCATAATAAAAGTGTACAGGGCTTGATTAATTTCAGTCCGGGTCATCTGTAAATTATCAATATCTGGTATCGGTAACAAAAGCTCGTATACTCTATCTTGGATAAACCCAATGTCGTTTTGAATAATATTAAGGTAACGAATCTTAAGATTCATCTCCTCGTCATATAAAGAGCTTTTTGGAAACGCATCTCTTAAATATTTAATATCTGCAGTTAACTTCGCTATCACCTCTTGGGCATCATAGGTGCGGCGTTCAGCAAGAAACGAAGTAAGCTTATCGTGGTTACGCTCAATGCTCAAACCTAGTCCATAGCTCTGCGCTGTTTGCGATTTTCTCTCAAATTCCAGTACTTTCTCATTTGAAGCGTGCGGACTATCAGGATATTTTGTATTTAGATTACGCTGTAATCGGGCGGCCTCCTGAAAACAACTTGCAGCATCTAACATGTCGCCCTTGGCGCGTAAAATTTCACCTTCAGTCGTTAGATCAATAATAGCTAAATTGTCCTGCCCCGATTGGATTCCGAGTAGTTTTTTATTTAAAAGATCTAAACGAAGCGCGCTTCCCTGCTTTGAGTTTCTGAATTCTCGATTGATTCGATTTTGAACTTCAATCGCCTCATCCAGAAGTTCCAACGCCTTTTCCCATTCTTTATTCTTAATTGCCAAATCCGACTTTCGTTCAAGCTCGATAGAAGTTTGAAAAATTGGCTCTGCCAAAACATATTGCGCTTTTCGATTTAACAAAGTCGCCCGACTACTATTGGCATACGGACTCGATGAAAAATCCTCGTTTATGGATTTCTGAATTTGGTAAGCCTCTTGATAGAAATCATAAGCTTGGGTATATTCCTTTGACGATTCTTTGGACGCTGCCTCCAATTCAAGTTTTTGACTTTTTTCAAAAAGCGGTAGGCTAACGAATTCCTCGTAACGCTCCATAAGGACACGTAAACGTAAGTCTGCGTCTACATCATATCCAATAATTTCATCTAGATAAGCCTTTTGTAATCGAACCGCTTGTTGCAAAAGCTCGATGTCGCCTTCAGTAGGTTGCCTGAGCGCAAGTATGGACTCAAACTGACTCTCAAAATCCAAACTGTCTTCCTGTAATTTTACAACTTCAGGCGGAATTTCGTAATTGGATTTATCAACCGATAAAAAATCGATTTGTTTAGGGCCTAAACTTGAAGCAAGCCAAAATGACCCTATGACAATAATACTAGCCAAAAACCAAAGAAATCCTGTAGATATGCGTCTAAACATGGAAACAATAAATAAATAATTATACTTCGAAACCCAATTAACTTAAAAAGTTATATTTTGAGCACAACATAACTCTCAAACAAATCTTAATCTCACGATTAAAGCAATGATTGAAAAGGAATGGTTTGCTATTTGTTTCAATATCTTGACTCTAAAAATTCAAAATCGTTCCCCAATACTGAAGAACATGTTTAATCAGATTACAATCTTAGGACCTGGCTTACTTGGTGCATCTTTGGCGATGGCGGCAAAAAAGAATAAGCTCTGCCAGAAAGTAAGTATTTGGTCTCGAAGTGAATACTCGAGAAATAAATGTAAGCCCCAGGCTTGGTGCGATCAGGTTTACGACACTCCAATTGAGGCAATTGTTTCCAGCGAATTGGTAATTTTGTGCACCCCCGTAGCTACTATAGGGAATCTCCTTAAAGAAATTGCTCCCCACCTGCATCCAGATGCTTTAGTCACGGATGTAGGCAGCACAAAAGCCGAAATTTGTAAAGTTGCTGAATCCATCAACACAGACTCGTTGAATTTCTTGGGCTCACACCCAATGGCAGGATCTGAAAAAACCGGGCTTGAACATGCAAGGGTTGATCTTTTCGAGTCATCCGCCTGTATTCTTACGCCAACAGAAAGTTCCAACCCTGCGCATCTAGAAACACTCAAATCCTTTTGGGAAGCACTCAAAATGCAGGTTTTTATTCAAACTCCTGAAACGCACGATACCATTGTGGCGCACTTGAGTCATTTACCGCATGCACTAGCTGCAATTTTAAGTGCGCATTTATTTAACCATGACTCAGACTGGGCCTCCATGTCTGGGGCTGGGCTAAAAGATACTACGCGCGTTGCCGCAGGAAGCCCCGAACTTTGGCAACAAATTCTTTTCCAAAACAAAACCTCTGTCCTAGATGCGCTTGAACGTTTTGAGTCCATACTGCAGCGCTTTAAAATCGCGCTTAGCGAAAATGACACCGATGCAGTAACAAAAATTCTTGAAGACGGAAAAAAATTCCGTGAAACGCTGAATCATGATTGAGCTTCAATCAATACAACCCTTTAGAGCTCCAATCCAAGGTTCCGCTCAACTGCCTGGCTCTAAAAGCATTACAAATCGCGCCTTGATTCTTGCCGCTCTAGCCGAGGGTTCCACTACCCTCGAAGGAGCACTTTTTAGTCGAGATACACAAATAATGCTTAACGCCTTACAAGAACTGGGATTCGACTTCACCGCAGATTCCGAGAATCAAACTATTCGCATTACCGGTTCAGGTGGACGGATCCCAAAGCAAACGGCAAAAATTGATGTTGGAAATGCTGGCACTGCTGCCCGTTTCTTGACTGCATTTTTAGCGCTCGAAGAAAAGGGTTCATACACACTTGATGGAGATCCAGCAATGCGTAAGCGCCCTATGGCAGGCCTGCTCGTAGCACTTGAATCACTCGGTGCCGCCTCCTTTGAGTTCCATGAACAACCCGGCTTTTTCCCATTTACTATGCACACGCAGGGCTTCAAAGGCGGATGCGTTTCGGTAGATGCTTCCGCAAGTAGTCAAATTCTCTCAGCCCTACTTATTGCGGCCTCCGCTGGACCTTCGAGCATCCAACTAATAGCACCTCGCGTGCGTCCCGCATATGTAGCAATCACCCTAGCCCTAAGAGAATCGTTTGGCGCGACTCCCACTCAAGCCGATGAAGTAGGCGCCTACTTTTTAGCACCCGAACCTTATCAAGCGCCCTCAAATAATACCTTCCTGATTGAACCTGATATATCCGCCGCCAGCTATTTTTTAGCACTTGTAGCACTCCACGGTGGAACGCTCCACATTCCAAACTTAGGACTCCAATCCGTGCAAGGAGACGCACGCTTCGTAGAAACATTACAACCGCATGGATTAGAAGTTCAGAAACTAGCTTCGCAATGGACCGTGACAAAAGCTTCTTCAAAACCAGTTCACGCCCCCGAGCGAACCCTAAATTTTGAAAACTTTTCCGATACTTTTCTAACCTATGCCGCCCTCGCACCCCTTTTAGGCAAACCTGTGACCATCACTGGAATCGGTCACACTCGCCATCAAGAAACTGATCGCATCGCAGGCATGGCAAAGGAACTCAAAAATTTAGGTCAAGGAATTGAGGAAACCAACGATAGTCTAACCATTATTCCAGACCTAGAGGCATTAAGATCAAGAGCTCAAGCGGCGCGAACTCAAAAAAGCAACCTCAAGATTGAGACTTACGAAGATCATCGCTTTGCAATGAGCTTTGCAATCTTGGGCACCTATGACCTTCTGGAAGACGGAGCACCTTGGCTTTCAATTGAAAACCCTAACTGCTGCGGAAAAACATTTCCAAATTTCTTTGAAACCCTAAATTCACTTCGAGATGTCTGACAAAACCTCGAACTTTAAAATTGTCGCGATTGACGGAGGCGCCGCCACCGGGAAGTCCTCAACTGCTCGCGCGCTTGCTGAGCAATTAGACTTCATGCATGTCGATACAGGTGCTTATTACAGAACCCTTACTTATGCTCTCCTAAAGGAAAATGCTGATCCTTCGCATACCGAAAAAACTAGCGCAATTTTACATACTCTGACTCTCGGAACCCAGCTAAATGGAAATCGCGCTCAACTAATTATTAATAACACCAGCATTCCTGATACCGATATTCGCTCCCAAGAGGTCAATGCAACTGTCTCATTATTTGCCTCTCAACCCGACGTACGAAATTTTCTTTTTCAATACCAACGGGAGCAAGTCAACTTCGCTCAGGAAAATAACTTCAAAGGACTCATCATGGAAGGCCGCGACATTGGTTCCGTGATCTTTCCAGATGCAGATTTTCGATTTTTTCTCTTTGCCGATGCTTCGACCCGCGCTAAGCGTCGCGCCGCCGAAGGTCTGACGGATTCTATTTCTGAACGCGACGCCCTCGACGCCTCTCGCAAAACAGCTCCTCTGATTTGCCCTGAAGGTGCAGTTGAGATAGACACTGGCCCTCACACGCTTGACGCTGTTGTAGCTATTATCTACAAGCATATAAATTCTTAATATGACTGAAAAAAAACTACCGATTCCAGTCTTATACAATGCCACTCGAATTTCCGCAGGCATCTTTTTCAGTCAACTCTACGATTTTAAAATTCATGGAGTTAGCAATGTTCCCTCAACTGGAAGCTTAATCTTTGCCGCAAATCATCTCAGCTTCTTCGATCCCCCTGCAATTGGAGCATGTGTTGAGCGTCAGATCAATTACTTCGCCCGCGACACACTTTACAAAGGTTGGTTCGGTCAGTACCTACACGCCCTAGACACTATTCCCGTTGCTCGCGAAAACGCTGATGTCAGTTCCCTAAAAGCGATTTTTAAGGCATTAAAACGACAAAGCGCAGTAGCAATTTACCCTGAAGGTACGCGCTCCAAAGACGGCACGTTCCAGGAACCTAAGCCGGGTGCAGGCATGATCGCATGTAAGTCCCGCGCAACGATTGTCCCTACCCGCGTCTTCGGCACCTACGAGGCATTCGGGCGACACCAAAAATTTCCCAAATTTTTCGGACCTATTGATATTGTATACGGTACACCAATTTCCTCAGAAACCATTGACCCCGGTAAAGAACATCCCGATCGTTATTTGGAAGCATCCCGTAGAATCATGGCACGCATCGCTGCCCTCAAACTTCCTAAAGAATCAACAATCTAAATAAATCGTTTTAAATTATGAGCCAAGCCTCCGACCGTTACGCCAAACGTGGCGTCTCTTCCTCAAAGTCTGAAGTACACGCAGTCGTTGACCACCTAGATCGCGGAGTATTTCCTGGCGCATTCTGCAAAATTGGCCCCGATGTCCTTACTGGAGATTCAGAAAAATGTAACATCATCCATGCTGATGGCTCTGGAACAAAAAGCACACTCGCATATATTCATTATTGCGAGACGGGCGATCCTTCCGCCTTTCGTAAGACCGCGCAAGATAGCCTCGTTATGAATATAGACGACCTTCTGTGTGTAGGCGCAATTAATGGCATTCTTATTTCCAGCACCGTCAATCGAAACGCCCGTGCGATTACAGGCGAGGCCCTAGCTGAACTTATTTCAGGCACTGAAAACTTTATCAAGACTCTCTGTCAGCATGGAGTAGGCGTCATTAGCGGAGGCGGAGAAACCGCCGATGTTGGCGACCTTACCAATACCGCTACTGTTGATTCCTGCGCAGTTGTAGTCATGCCACGCGCTGATGTTATCGATAATGCAGAAATAAAACCCGGACTTCAAATTGTTGGCCTGGCCTCTGCGGGTCAGGCAAAATACGAAACCTTTGAAAATTCTGGCATCGGAAGCAATGGACTCACGAGCGCGCGTCATGACTTGCTCTCGAAATACTACCTCGAAAAATACCCTGAGACCTGCGATCCAAAAACTGACTCCAATTACCTTTATTGTGGACCCTACAAAATGGAAGACCCCTTACCAGAGTCTTCCTTAACCGTTGGCGAAGCCTTACTGAGTCCGACTCGCACTTACGCTCCAGTTATCAAACAAATTTTAAGTGAAGCCCGAGCGGGTGTTAAAGGCATGGTTCACTGCTCTGGAGGTGGACAGAGTAAATGCCTTCGTTTTGGAACACAAGTCCATCACATTAAAGACAACTTTCTGCCTGTTCCCCCCATTTTTAAAGCCATCCAAAAAGCGAGTGGAACCACTACCGAAGAAATGTTTAGAGTTTATAACATGGGGCACCGCATGGAAATATTTTGTGAACCTGATACCACCGCTCAAGTTATAGCGATTTCTGAATCACACGGAATTCCTGCACAAATTGTTGGGCGCACTGAACCAAGCCAAAAAGCAAATCATCAAAACCATTTAAGTATTCATTATGGAGGTGAACTCTATGAATATGCGCACTGATAAACGCATCGAAATAGATAATTCCCATTAGACAGTTTGATATAGACTTTACTTGAAATAGCATGTCACAACTCAAAATTTATCTGTACCTGTGCGCAGCTTTAACACTGTGTTTTAACACTTCTTTACAGTCTCAAAACCGTGAGATTTTAGGAGAGTATCGGATTGGCATTGTCGGGCAAAATAAAGACAATAGCATTTACCAAGCGACGCATTTAGGTGCACTTGATGCTGCGCTTTCCTTTAGTAAAAGCCAGGCAATCGATGTCGAAATCTTTGTTCTGACTCCTGACAAAACTATTGGCGAAGATCAGGAAACTTCCTTAGGACGATTGTTTATTGATAACGCCGATGGAATCATCATCAGTCCCGGCAACCAAAAAACCACCCATGCTGCGATAAAATTTGCCCAGGAACAGGGACAAAAGATCGTTTTCTTTGAGACCGAAGTAGAATCCATCGATCCCCTCGCTTCCATTGTTGCCGACGAATACCAAGCAGGATTTCTCGCGGGCAAAACAATTGCCGACCTTCTACCCTCGCGGGCGCGCATCGCAATCTTGATGAGCACTGAGGTCAATCCCGTCCAGCAAGAGCGTTTGCGTGGACTTCGCGCTGCCGTCGGTTATAAGCGCATTGAAACAATCGTAACAACCGAACCTAATTATTTCTCCGCTATTGATGCTATTCGAAATGCTGAAGATACCGACCGCAATGACCTAATCAGTGGATGGGTATTTTTAGACGACTGGCCTCTTTTGGGAATGCCGGCGTTCCCGTGGAAAGCTGGCGAGCGGCCCGCCGTCGCTATTCAATCCTCGCCTTCGGCATTTATTCATCTCGATCAAGGATATTTGGATGCCCTAATAATCCACGCTTATTATGACTGGGGTTACAAAAGCGTAGAGCTGTTAGTCGAAGCTCTTCACAATAAAAAACAACCTGACCCCGCTAGAGTTGTCACAGACCCACAGGTAATTAATGAGAGGAATTTAAACAATTACCGCTTGAAATGGCAGCAATGGCTCCAATAAATCGTTAAGGCCAGTGCAGGTATCAGATCAAGCACCTAGAAGGACTGCTGCGATACCGAAATAGATAATCAGTCCGAGTACATCCATTACCGAAGTAATCAAAGGAGTGCTCGCTGCTGCGGGATCAATGCGCAAACGACTTAAAGCAAATGGCAATAGCGCACCAAATCCATTCGCGACAAAGACGATTACGATCATACTTACACCGACAACCCACGCGATTTTAGAATCACCACCGTACCAATGCCCTACCAAGCCGGCGATGACCGCCATCGCAATTCCAAGCAATAAGCCGACAAAAACCTCCTTGCTAATCGCCTTGACCCAATCATTTAAATCTAAATCGCCCGTTGCAATTGCACGAACCATCAAAGTCGAAGACTGCGCACCGCAATTACCGCCACTTGCAATTACCAGCGGCATAAATAGAGCAAGCGTTATAAACTCTATCACGAAATTCTCGTAACTCGCAATCACCCCCGCCGAAATTAGATTCACGAAAATAAGAACCAAAAGCCAACCTATCCGCTTTCTAAATAATAACCCCGCGCTTGCAGTACTATATTTCGTCTCCAATGGCGCAATCGCCACACTCTTTTGAATGTCCTCAGTGGTCTCTTCTTCTGCCACGTCCATGATGTCATCCACCGTAACAATACCAACGATCAAACCATCCGAATCCAAAACAGGAAGCGCACTTATGTCGTAACGCTGAATCATTTCCACCGCTACCTCGCGATCCTCAAAAGCAGAAATGCTTACAAAATTATAATTCAGCATGTCCCCAATGACAGTATCCATTGGTGTCATTATCAGGCGACGCATTCGAACTATATCGACGAGCTTTCCAAGCCCATCTGTGACGTATAAAATATTAAAGATCTCAGAATCACGCCCGTACTTACGAATGTGCTCAAGGGCGACCTCAACCGTCCATTCCGCGCGAATACGAATATAATCGGGAGTCATCAAGCGACCCACGCTCTCTTCCGGATATCCCAACAACTGCCGCGATTCCGCCAAATCCTCAGGACTCAATAGTTGCATCAACCGACGCGTCACTTGTGCGGGTAATTCTTGCAACATCGCGGTGCGGTCATCCGGATTCAAATTTGCAAGCAAAGCGCGTGTGTCCGCATCCGTTAGCGCTTTTAGAAAATGATCCTGAGCCTCGGGCTCCAAGTGCGCAAACATGTCCGCCGCCTGCTTACGGCTCAAAGCGCGATACATGAGAATTTGATCCGGTCTTTCTAGCGCTAATAAAAAATCTGCAATTTCTGGATCTGCCCAATTTTTGAGTGCGATAGCGACTTCCTTGAAACATTTTTTAGAAATCAGCGCGTTGACTTCTAATTCCTTCGTTTGTGTTTCTTCGCTCATCACACTCCTCTTTTGCCCACGAAATCCAATTTAGTAAAGACGCTAAATCAATCTTATGAACTTTTTATTAAACTAATCTGTGCTTGAGTCTTGCACCCTAAGCTCAACTTTCTACTAAATACTTGGATGCAAGCGATTCGCACTGCCGCACGTGCTCTTATTATTCAAAACGAAAATCTCCTCACCATCAAAATGAAAGACGCCAACGGGATCTTTTATATTTTGCCAGGAGGTGGACAGAATCATGGCGAAACCTTGAAAAAAAGCCTGGAAAGAGAGGTCTTTGAAGAAGTCGGTGCAGAAATTTCCGTTGGAAAACTCGCATACGTCCGAGAATACATTGGCAAAAATCATTGCTTCCGCAAAAGCCACCACTCTTTTCACCAACTCGAATCCGTTTTCTTTTGTTCCCTCAAGAGTTCACCAGAAATAGAGAAAGCACACAATCCCGATAATAAACAAATCGGAGTCGAATGGATTCCGATTGCAAAAATTTCAGACTACAAAATTCTACCGGAAATCCTCAATAGCTTTATCCAAGACATCCATCTTAAAGAAAACGACCTATACCTTGGGGACATTAACTAATTTTCAAACATAAGAGCTACCTGCAGTGAGCGTTTATAGCCGCATCTTTAACAAACAATACCAAAGCTTGATGCATCCTGGTCAACAGTTGCGCTTTGATTGGTTAAACCCGCTCACTATAATCCTCCTCTGCTTAACTGGAATTTTATTCATCTACTCAGCCCAAATTTCTCACAGCGGCAACGATTGGCAAAAACAAATTGTTTGGACTCTAATGGGAATTGGAACCTACTTCTTCATTTCTTTAAGTAACTACAAACTCTTTTTACAGTACGCCCACTTTATCTATGCCCTAGGGATCATTGGTTTACTATTGGCGACTAAATTGAGTCCTATTAGCGTGGAAATGATGGGTGCCAGACGTTGGGTAAATTTAGGAATTACCACCGTTCAACCCACCGAAGCTGCTAAAATCGGAACCCTGATTATGGCAGCTAGTATTTTATCCCGCTCCAAGATTGGCACCGTCAGCGATTCACTTTTAGTTATATTTAAGGTCTCAATCGTATTTTTGTTGCCTATGTTGCTGATTTTCATGCAACCTGATCTAGGTTCAACATTAGTATTTCCACCTATGATCTTCGCGCTCTTATATGTATCCCGCCTTTCTGGGAAATTCTTTCTAAGCGCTTTTGTAATTTTCACACTCGCTGTCACCGCTATTGGTGTCGATATATTCGGTTACGGCAAGTATCTTGAACGCAACCGCCTCCTCTCGCAAAACTCTAATACAGTACAAAAAGTTGAGGCATATCGTTCCATTCTACCAATTCACAATTATCAACGAAATCGGATCCTCACTTTTATCGCACCTAAAGTTGTCGATCCTCAAGGCACCGGCGCAAGCTGGAATGCCAAACAAGCAAAAATATCTGCCGCTACTGGAGGCGCCTCAGGCAAAGGTCTTTTTCAAGGCACCCAAGCCCAACTTGGCTACCTCCCTAAAGCGGTCGCACATAATGACTTTATTTTCTCTGTTATTGCAGAGGAAACAGGTTTTCTTGGAAGCGTGTTCGTCGTCGGACTTTTTGGTCTGATGGTCGCCAACGGCATACGAATTGCCGGACTCGCTAAAGACAGATTTGGAATGTATCTCGCTATCGGAGTGAGTGTCCTATTCCTAGTCCACTTCTTTATTAACATTGGCATGACCATCGGCATCACACCGATTACCGGACTCCCGCTTCCGTTTTTAAGCTACGGAGGCTCCTTTATTTTGAGCTGTTTCATTCTTCAAGGTCTCATTCAAAGCGTTTACCGACATCGTAAAGATTTCACCTAAATCGAGCTCTCAGACCCAATTTTTATGAATATGATCTGCCATCAAAATAAAGGGACTCCCAATCAACCGGGGAGAAACCCATATCATGCAAGATTCACAAACAATTCCATCAGACGATACTAACGAACAATTCACTAAAGAGCTTATTGAAGCACCCATTGAGGAAAAAGCCGAGCGCATCAATCCGCGAGAGCTCAAAGATGCTGCCGCTGAACGCGCTAAAAAACAACCGCTCGTCAGCCGCATCCTCAAAGTTTTAAAGAAAGAAAACAAAGCGTATTCCGAACTCATTATAAATTCTGAGCCGCTTGAAAAGCGTGTTGCCCAACTCAAGGACGGAGTCCTAGAAAAGTTTGAGGTGGAACACGCGGGCGATGCGCGCGAAGTCGGCGCTATTTTTAAAGGCCGAATCCAAAATTTAGAGCCCGGCCTTAAAGCTGCTTTTGTCGACATCGGGCAACCTAAAAATGCTTTCCTGCATTACTGGGATATTTTACCTGCAGCCAATGACACCTCCGTTGAAGTCGTTCGCGACAACAAATCCGAAAAGCAACGCAAACGTGAGCAAGAGAAAATCACCACTAAGGACATTCCAAAACTCTACCCCATTGGGAGCGAAATTGTCCTCCAAATTACTAAAGGACAAATCGGAACCAAAGGTCCACGCACAACGACAAACATTGCACTCCCAGGACGCTTTCTTGTTCTAATGCCTTATGCAGGCACTATGGGAATCTCTCGTAAGATCGAAGACAAAGGTGAACGCAATCGCCTTAAGAAAATCCTTCGTGAACTGACCCTACCTCCCGGCATGGGAATTATTATTCGCACTGCTGGCGAAGGGAAAAAGAAACGATATTTTGTGCGAGATATTCATATTCTCCTCAAACGTTGGGACGCCATCACAAAACGCATGGAGTCCTCCAATAAACCAACTTGCCTGTACGTTGAACCCAATCTCGTAGGACGCACCATTCGCGACTTCTTGACCGAAGATATCGATCGCGTGATGGTAGATAAGCGAGAAGATTACGAACATGTTCTCGAAGAGGTTCTAAAAATTTCTCCCCGCTCGAAATCAAAAGTCCAGCTCTTCAAGGACGACATTCCCGTCTTTGAGCGTTTCAATATTGAACGACAAATACAGCAAACCTACATGCGTTGTGTGCCACTTCCTTCTGGGGGTGAAATCGTAATCGAAGAAACCGAAGCCCTGATCTCAATTGATGTGAACACAGGTTCCCATAAAAACAAGAGTAAGGACGGCAAAAACTTTATTCTTCAAGTTAACCTCGAAGCAGCTACCGAGATTGCTCGCCAAATCCGTCTCCGCAATATCGGTGGTTTAATCATTATGGACTTTATCGACATGAAGTCCAAAAAGGATCGCAACTCTGTTCTCCAGCGAATGCGTCGTGAAATGGCAGGCGATAAAGCTAAAAGCCATATCCTCCCGATCTCAACGCTTGGAATCATGCAGATGACACGCCAGCGCCACAGCGAGAGTCATTCAAGCGGGACAAATACCGAATGCCCTTACTGCAATGGTCGCGGTTCGGTAAAATCTTCACGTACCCTCAGTGTTGAAATTCAACGCCGCCTCATCAGCGTAATTCGCCATTACCGCGCACGCGATGGAGTCGATCAAGAAATTTGCCTGCGTGTGCTTCTGCACCCAACCAATCTTGAACGTCTTCGCAATGAAGACGAAGACCTCTTACTTGAAATCGAAAAATCTTACGGAGCAAAACTTTCGTTCCGAGCAGACCCGATTTATCACGTCGAAAATTTCAAAATTGTTGATGCGGAGACTGGTCAAGAACAACGCTAAGAAAACTTGCTAATGAATTGTCTCTCAAACGCTTGCTCATAATGAAAGATGAATTAAAGCATTTGTTTGAAGAAAAAAACCGGCGCATTCGGCGGCTCAAGCGATGGTTACGCCCCCTCCCGAGGCGGACCAACATTCATCGCTACCCAATTCTCAATTGGTTTTCAAAAACCGCTCGCAAACGACTCTACTTGTGGAGTTTTCGTTCCGAGCATGCCGTGCCTGCACTGCAAATTGGTTGTATCTTAACGCTCCTCCCAATTTATGGACTCCAACTGCCACTGGCATTTTTGTTCGCACTCGTCGCGCGCGCAAACTTGCCCATCCTTGCAGGACTGCAGCTCATCACTAATCCATTTACCGTGCTCCCGATCTGGTTCACTCTTTACCAAATCGGACGGCAAACCCTTTCCATTGTCGGAGTCCAAGCAAGCGCTTTTCATAGAGAGTCCATCGCAACCTTGATTGATAATTTCACTTCAGGAGAATGGGGTAACAACTTTGATACCTTAGCATCCGTCTTCGGAATCACTACCCTCGGCGGCGTTATTGTCGGTACCTTCTTTGGCATCGTTCTCGGCTTTGTCTATCGCATCGTCGCTAAGCGCACCCAAAAAAGCTACCAACTGCTTCATAACCAACTCGAGCAACTCAAAAAAACACTGCTCAACAAAGAATCTGAAACGCACGATGATTAAAACCCTCTTCACTAGCTGCATCCTTCTTACAATAACCCTTACGCAGTTTCTCGCTAGCTCAAGCGCTCAAAAGATTCAACTTGGCATCGACGTCCTAGTAGAAAATAACTTCCGACAAGTTGCCAATAAACGCATCGGACTCCTAACGCATCCTGCAGGTGTTAATCGCTTTGGACGTAGCACCATTGATATCCTCTATCGTGCAAAAAATACTCGCCTTGTTGCCCTCTTCGGGCCCGAGCACGGGATCTATGGCGACGAAAAAGCAAACAAGCCTATTCCCAATCGAATCGACTCTCGTACTGGACTTCCTGTTTACTCCCTCTACGGAAAATACCGTTGGCCAAGCGACGAAATGCTCAAAGGCCTCGATGCAATGGTCATTGATCTTCAAGACATCGGCGTCCGCTCCTACACCTACGTAAGTTGCATGATTCGTACTATGGAGTCCTGCTTCGCAAATGGAATCGAAGTTATTGTGCTCGATCGCCCCAACCCTCTAGGCGGCCTGAAAGTAGACGGACCTCCACTCGACCCTGAATGGCGTTCCTACGTAGGCGATATTTTTACCCCCTATGTGCACGGTCTCACCATCGCAGAAATTGCATACATCGCCCGAAATACCAAAGGTTGGTTGCGCCCCGAGAAAGTCGATAGCCGCCAACTGCGCCGCGCTCGCTTAACTCTCGTCCCAATGCGCGGATGGAAGCGTTCTATGTTATGGACCGACACGGGACTGAAGTGGATTCCCACCTCCCCGTATATTCAAAATTTATCTGCAGTTCTAGGGTACTCGATGGTCGGTCTAGGTGCGCAAGAAGGTGATTTCTCTCACGGCATAGGCACTCCTTATCCGTTTCGACTACTTCGCTATAAAGGTAAACCAGCCCTTGAAGTGCAACGCGCGCTCGCTCGCATACGCCTCCCCGGACTCCAATTTAAAATCTTAAAAACAAAAACCAAAGCAGGCGCACCTATCGAAGGTGTTTACACCCAAGTGACCGATTGGAACGCCCTTCGACCAACGGAAGTCAGTTTCTACATGATGCAACTCGCCGCCCGCTGGGACTCTGGTAATCCCTTTGCCACAGCAAAAAACGCAAACCTCTTTAATAAACACGTTGGCAGTTCTGCTTGGTGGAAGGAAATCAGCACCCGCGATTCAAACGCACGCGTCGGAAGTTTCGTCCAACTCTGGGAACGTCAAGCCCTCGAGTTTCAGAAAAAATACAAACGTTACTGGCTTTACTAATTCTTGATTCAGTACGGTGCTTATGAATCCAGTAAACTTCGTACCGCTTTCCAGTTAGGCTTACCCTGTTCATTTAAAGGTAATGCCTCGACTCGGCAAATAACCTTCGGAAGTTTATAATCTACCAAGGAACGCTTTAATTGCGGCGCTAGACTGAGTTCTTTGGTACTCACATAAAACGCCACTACGCGCTCTGCCCATTCCACATCGGGTAGCCCTAATACAAGTGCATCCCTAACCTCTGGAATCGATTTCAAAACTGCCTCCACTTCGAGCGGGTCGACTTTCTCACCGCCCGTTATAATTAAACGATCTAATCGACCCTCTAAATGCAGACAGCCTGAAGCGTCGATATAACCCAGATCGTCCGTTAAAAATCCATCTACTAAATCAGACGTTTGTGTTCCTCCTAAATAGCCTTTAAACAATGCAGGTGTCTGCACATGCACTCGACCTAGGGAACCCACTGAACAGTCTTTGCCTTCAGCATTCACCACCGAAACTTTGGCAGCACCTAACACTCGTCCCGCGTTCAGCGCTCCCTCTAAAAATTCTGCTTTTGGTAAAGCCGTCACCACCGCCGCCGTCTCGGTCATCCCATAACTTAAAAATATCGGAAGCTTCGCCGCACGCGCTCTATTTGCTAAGTCCTCAGACATCGCACCGCCTCCCATCAAAATCCCCTCCACCGCTTGTAAAGCACATCGCACCGCATCCAACTTTAGAAATCGTTCCAACTGAGTCGTCACCAAAGAAACCACCGTGCCCGCATCCAAGCTAGAAATTAATTCCGTCTCCAATTCCCGATTCGGAAAAACAATTTCCATCCTCAGCTCGAAACTGCGAATCAACTGCATCAAACCGCTTACATGATACAAAGGCAGTAAGCAGGACAAACGTTTCGCGTTAGAATCAAACAGAGACTGCCATCCTGAAACAGATGCAACCAAGGTTCCCCAATCATGCTGCGCGAACTTAACACCACCTGTGCTTCCACCCGTCGCAATCCAAATCGAACCTTTGGGTAATGAGATGCGTTGCCGCTCTGTGCTTTCAGTCGACGCAGCCACTTCTGCAACCTGCTTCACAACTGCATCTCCACCGAAAATATCTGTGGGTTCAATTAAAGTTAAAACCGACCTCCACTCAATTACACCCCATTCAGGATTTCCTAAAACTACAGGACGACCCAAATACACCGCCGCCATAAAAATCTGAGCAAAGCGATACGAATCACTCTCGCACAATAAAACCGTTCCTTCCGAATTTCCCCGAAGCGCATTCAAGTATTTTTGAACACCCCCAGAAAATACCGAGCCCTCAGTCCCAACAATCCAAGAGCGTTCAAGTGAAGCTAATTCAAATGGCGGATTCCAGTCCATAGTTGTTCAAGATTTATCTCCGCTCGATCAGTCATCCTTATACGAGGACTCTCACAGCGACCTGAAAGTAAATCCGAAAACGCCAAAGTATCAAACCCAAGCGCATACTTCAAAGACGGTAAGGCATCCGCTAGCGAAAGCACATTTACCAAACCCACACCCGTTTCAAAAACCGATGACAAAACCACTCGTTCCGAAAATAATTCTAAGCGATCTCGCAATACTTCACAATCTCCCATCAACATCGCCTTCACGACAAGCGCACCCGGCCACTCAGCTAAATGCGTATCAGCGCTTTCACCATTTAGTGATTCATCCAATGCAATTTCAATTCCCGAGACATCACGCCCCTTTAACATCCTTGCCTCTGCGCCCACCGCCAAGGGTTGCTCAATAAATTCAACCCACTTCGCTCGAGGTTTTAAAAATGCCAACCATTCCGCAAATTCCGCTTCAGTCCATCCCGCATTGGCATCCAATCGTAATCGCTGACCCAGCGACAAGGAATCAATCAACGATTCAAAAAGCGCCTGCTCCTCTGCAATCGGCGCAACTCCCACTTTCCATTTAAACGTTTCATACCCTGCCTCCAGCTTCGTCTTTAAAACTTCTAAAGCGCTCGTGCCCGCAGGCAATAATCCCGCCACTAAATACTCACGTTTTTCATTAGTAGAAAACATGCCCCTTGCTTGCGCTAAAGCAGCGCTCACCCCAAAATTGCAACACGGCAACCCCTCTAAACCCAAAATTTTGCCTTCAGATATAAATTTTTTTAAGCCCATTTCAGCCGCCTTTAAGTCCTCCGTACCAAACTCAGGCAAAGGCGCCACCTCACCAAATCCAACCCCGCTTTCCGCTTCAATCCTAACAATCAAGCCCTCTCTAAGCGACCACACCCCTCGACTCGTTTCGAGTGGATTCACAAATGTGCGCCCATACGCTAAGCTCTCAACAGTATATAACATTACATAGAGTGTGTTTTCGGCTTGAGAAAAGACAACTATTTGATGCAATCAGCGAATGAAAGCTTCTGCTAATATGAATGATAACGGCTTCTATCTACCAGCCGACCAGTTCTTCACCGCGAACTTGCCCGTAGGTTTGACCTACGACGACCTTTCCCTCGCGACCCTCTATTCAGAGATTCTTCCGCGACAAACTGACCTGCGTACCCACATCGCGCCGTCTCTCGAATTACAGATTCCCATTATCTCGTCAGACATGGACACCGTCACTGAGTCCAAAATGGCGATTCAAATGGCTCTCAACGGCGGACTCGGTTTGATCCATTACAATATGAGCGACGAAAAACAAGTGCACGAAGTCGCTCGCGTCAAAAATCATATTCATGGTTACATTCAAGACCCAATTATAACAACCCCCGAGCAAACCATTGGTGAAGTATTAGAATTTATTCAGTCACGGGGCTTCGGATTCAGCACCTTCCCTGTTGTAGATGCCAAAAACAAATTACTCGGACTCCTACCAGGGCGCGTCGTTAAACCACGGTATGCCAACCGTCTCGTCACCGAGGCCATGACCCCGCGCGATCAAGTCTATACCATTCAAGAAACAGAAATCTGCAAAGATCCCATTAAAACAGCCGACGCATTCTTTACTGAACACCTCGGGATTCATAAACTTTTGGTTGTCGATTCTGAAGACCGCCTGTGTGGCCTCTTTACACTCAGCGACATCGAACGCATCGAGGACGAAGCGCGACAATCCGTAAAACCTGCTCGCGATGATCAATTCCGCCTCCGCTGTGGTGCCGCAATTTCCGCTCACCGCAACCCAGACGGGAGCCTCGATACCGAACGCATCGTAAACCACGTTTCTCTACTGGTTGAAGAAGGCGTTGATGCCATTGCGGTTTCCACTGCCCACGGATTTACTAAAGGCGTTGGTGATACCGTTCGCCTCCTTCGCTCTCAATTTAAAGATCTGGTTCTCATTGCGGGCAACGTCACTAGTGCCGAAGGCGTCAATTTCTTAGCCGAAGCCGGCGCCAACAGTATTAAAATTGGTCAAGGGCCCGGTTCTATCTGCACCACTCGCGTGGTTGCGGGTGTCGGGATACCACAAATGACCGCCCTCTACATTGCCTCCCTTGCTGCTAAAGAAAAAGGCATTTCTATTCTCGCTGATGGTGGGATCACAAAATCAGGAGATATTGTCAAAGCCCTTACCTTAGCTGACGGCGTTATGTGCGGAAGCCTCCTTGCAGGTTGCAATGAAGCGCCTGGTCAGATTATCGAAATCAATGGAAAACTTTATAAACAGTATCGTGGAATGGGAAGCTCCGCAGCCATGAAAGACGGCTCCGCAGCTCGATATGGCCACGACCGCAAAGACGTTGCCACCAAAGCGGCACCCGAAGGCATTGAAGCACTTAAAGAAGCAGCCGGTTCCCTTTCTGGGGTACTGAGCGAACTAATTGGAGGTATCCAATCAGGCATGGGCTATCTCGGCGCAGCCACCCTACCCGAATTACGCAACAACGCCCGTTATATCCGCGTAAGCCCAGCGGGGCAGCGCGAATCCGCTCCGCATGACGTTATCACCGTCAAGACCAGTGAAACTGACTCTACGAAATAAACTAGTTCATTAAAATGCTCACTCCATTCCAGAGCCAACTTATCGCCGATACTGGCATCTCTACTGGCGACGAAGGCAAAGGCCGCGTCATCCTTGAAATCGTTAACGAACTTCGCGAAGTCACAGGCCGCCAAGACGCAGTCGGAGCAGTCATGAAAGTCAACGGCGGTTCGAACTCTGGACACACCGTTGCAGGTTTAAAATTAAACCTTCTCCCTGGAGGTGTAGCAGATTCTAATATCCCTTACCTCCCAATTGGTTGCGGAGTCGTCGCCGACCCACGCAAATTTTTATGGGAGTGCGAATACGCCGAACTGCATGGACACTGTGCCCTTACGCGTCTTGCTATTGATGAACGATGTCTACTCTCCGACCTCAGTCATCGCCTCCTCGACCTTGCTTGGGAAGATTATCGAACCCATGTTTTAGGCGGTGAACCGCGTGGCTCAACGGGTCGCGGCATTACACCAGCTTACCTCGATGAAGTTGGGCAATTCCAAATTTACTACGCGGATCTCCTCGCGCCTAAAGCAACTTTTTCCAAAAAATTTGAAGAACGCATTGCGCGCACCCTTCGCATCATTGAGCACGTCTGCCAAGTTGCCCCCGAACGCTGGGAAGGCTTTTTTAAAACACTTACCGAGGCTGAATCGCGTGCTAACGCAGAAATTATCGACGCGGGTAAAGTCGCCGCTAAGGAATTTGATTTTAGTCAATTTGCCGGTTCCGAGCCCTTCACCCTTAAGGTCGAAGCCCTCATCGAAACCTATTGGAACGCCGGACAAATACTCGCTCCTCAAATCAAAGACGTACGCGAACTCGTCCTGCGTGAAAAAGATCAAGGACGTTTCATCATCGGAGAATTTGGGCAAGCTTACTGGCTCGACAAGCGTCATGGCTTTGCTCCCAACGTCACCGCTTCGCATACCTTTACCCCCGAGTTTTTCCAATCGGCAGGCATTCCCGTGCAACCCATTCACAACATTGGATGCTGCAAAGCCTACGATACCAAAGTTGGAACCCATGTTTTTCTATCAGAAATAGACCTCGATCATCCCCTCAGCAAACAACTGCGGCAAATCGAATTCGGAGCTACTACGGGACGCCAACGCATGGTCGGTTGGTACGATGCCGTTGAAAAAGGCGATGCCCTTCGCTACGGAGGCTACCAAGACCTTGTGCTCAACAAACTCGACGCCCTTACTCATTCGGGTGAATGGAATAGTGAACTCCAAATCTGCATTGCCTATCAAGACCCCGACGGCAAAACCCTTTATCACGTTCCGCGCGACGATGTGTACCGCCGCACCCTCAAGCCCGTCTATAAGAAAATACCTGGCTGGACTGAAGACATCTCAACTGTCCGCCACTTCAATGACCTTCCTGACAACGCTAAGCGATACGTCGCTGAAATGCTCAAGGCCCTCGTGACCGTCGCCAACCACGGTGATCAAAACACGCGCATTCTACCAAATCTTCGTTACATCGGAGTCGGCCCCGAACCCAGTCAAATTATTAAAGACGTTCCTGAAATTGAAACGCTTCTCAAATTAGCTAATTAAAGTATTCCGTCTTATTCACCCTGATAGCTCAGAACAATGCGACGCGATTGACTCAAGGTTCGGTGTTCCCAAAGAAAAACCCCCTGCCATGTACCTAAACACAAACGCCCCTCGACAAAAGGAATCACCTCCGCTGTCCGAGTAAGCGCCATCTTTATATGACTTGGCATATCATCTGCCCCTTCATACGTGTGGGTAAAATCAGGATCATCCTCTGGCACTAAACGATCAACAAATCGCTCTAGATCACGACGCGCTGAAGGATCCGCATTTTCCATAATTACAAGACTGCAACTTGTGTGGCAGCAAAAGACGGTCACTGTTCCCTCGCGAAGTCCCGATTCACTCAAACCCTTTGCAACCGCTTCCGTTATTTCCGAAGTCTCTTTTCCAGATGCACGCGCCTCAATTACTTTTGTATATACCTTCATTACTGTTTAAAATTGTAGGGTTATATTGTATTGAAGAATTAAATTAGTACGGCATCCTGCGATTGCAATGTCGCAAACCTTAAGACTCAGAGAGTCAAAGAGCCTTAATTCTTGCCATCTCTAGAATGCCAACGGTAAGTTCTTAGAAGTTTAATGAAAGCCTGCATCCTTAACTTAAAAGCTTCAGTCCTATTGCCACTTGTGTGGGTCGGCATTCTGCACTGCCAAGCAATTCCTCTATTAGAATGGAATCAACTTGAAGTCCGGACTGAAATGAAACCAGATCAATCAGTTGCATATCTTGACTTCAGAGTAACAAACCGCGATGAAGAGACTTTTCGAATAAGTGAAATTGAAACCTCTGCGGGTAATATTACGGTGCGGACGGATCGCCGAATTTTAAAACCTGCACAAAGCTGTAATATCCGTGCTGTTTTTAATAAAGGAAAACGTACAGGAAAACATAGAGAAAGTCTCTTTGTGTATCTTGAGGGCTTTGAAAAACCCATCACCACTCTTAATCTATACGTACATATTCCAGAACTTGTATCCACCAAGCCAAATCTCCTATACTGGGGTCCAGAAGATAAAAAAACTTCAAAAAGTGTATTCCTAACCATTGATGCACGTTACATAAAAGATATAGAAACCATTCGCTACGATCCCTTAGAATTCAATCTCACTCAAACGAGTGACCCTGAGAACCCTGCTTCTTTTAAACTAACAATTGAACCTGTTAATTTTGCCATCCCAGTGCGAGATATCATTACCGTTCGCGCGTTAACTCATAGCGGCAATCCTATCGAGACCCACATTCAAGTTCTTGTACGCACCAACTGACCCGTTTCAAAATTTGCGCGCAATAAAGATTTTAAAGAAGAACTCTAGGCATACGCCTATTTTCTTTTTCCTATTTCTTCAGGTCGTATTGATCAATTCGCTTACGCAAGGTTGCTCGAGTCATTCCTAAAATTTCAGCAGCTGCCACTTGTTTACCCTTCGTTTCCTTAAGCGCGCGTTGAATCAGCTCTTTCTCTATTACATGGAGAATATTTTGCCCATTAGCAGTTGCGCGTAGTTGGGCGTAAGTCGCATTAAAAATTGCTTCCGTATCACCCACCCCTGTAACTAAAGCCGCTTCTTTTGAGACCCCTACTATCGAATCTTCCTCTAGCGGGGCGCTAGGCTCCAAATCTGACTCAAGTTCGCTTTGAGGCTCTTGCTTAGCGGTTCGTTTCGGCTTCACAGGCAAATCCACAGACTCAACGAGTTCAGATGGCAAATCCTTGATCAAAATAGCATCCCCCTGCGCCATCACTGCGCTTCGATAAATCAAGTTCTCTAGCTCTCGCACATTACCCGGCCAATCATGCGACTCTAAAACTTCCATTGCCTCAGGCGAAATTGATTTTACCCGCGCTTTACGTTCGCCGAGCAAACGCTTCAACATAAAATCCACTAAGGCTGGCACATCGTCTATTCGATCGCGCAGAGGCGGTAATTGCACCCGAACTACATTCAAACGGTAATACAAATCTTCTCGAAAGGTCTTCTCCTCAACCATCGCCTCTAAGGGTTTATTAGTGGCCGCAAGTAAACGCACATTTACTTGGATGGTATTATCTCCACCAACCCGCTGGATTTCACCCTCCTGCAACGCTCGCAAAATTTTTGTCTGCGTTGATAACGCCATATCCCCAATTTCATCGAGAAAAATAGTACCTCCATCACAGCGCTCAAATTTTCCAACGTGCTGCTGTGTCGCGCCCGTAAACGCTCCCTTTTCGTGACCAAAAAGCTCACTTTCAATAAGGTTTTCAGCAATTGCAGCACAATTGACTGCGATGTATGGCTTATTTGCTCGCAAACTATTTTGATGAATGGCGCGTGCAATGAGCTCCTTACCTGTACCGCTTTCGCCTGTTACCATAACGGTAGCATCACTAGCAGCTACTTGCCCGATTGTTTTAAAAACAGCCTGCATTGCTGGAGAACTACCAATAATTCCCCCTTCAAGATCTTCTGCGCTCACTTTGACATTACTGTCTTCATTAGCCTCCGAATCCGCATTTGCTTTGTCCAAATCTAAGGATGCCTCAAGCGCAGACTGCGTTAACGCCAAGATCTTTTTCAAATCGAACGGCTTCATGATATAATCAAACGCCCCAAACTTCATTGCCTCGATAGTTGTCTGAGTCGTGCCATAAGCCGTCATCAAGATAATCATCGCATTTGGGTTCACGCCTCGAAGGTGTTGAAGTGCCTCAATACCCGTCATTCCTGGCATACGATTGTCTAGTAGAATGACCTGTGGATGCTCTACGCCAGCAACCTTTAGGCCTGCCTCCCCGCTATCAGCTTCGATCACACGGTATTCGCCGCCAGAAAGGACACGCTTTAGCGAATAACGCAAATCTGCGTCATCATCAATAATCAAGACTGTGGGTTTTGTCTCAGCAGTTTTCATAGCGATAGGAATCAGTCCCATTTTCATTACATCGAACAAAGAAACAGAATCTCACTATTTGTAACGCTTCCCACATAAATGCAAGCCCACAGACACTAAGGTACCAATTACATCAGAAATTTATGCGAGAATGAATGCAGCTAATCATCACCATTAAGACATTTTAGAAAGAAAAGTGAAAATTTACATTAAAAATTTATATACCAATTTACACATTTTTATTTGTTTAAATGGATTTAAATTGTTAATTTTTAAAAAATTAATTAAGGTCAAAGATAAATAAATATACAAATGGAACGCATTTTTAGATTCATACGCATTATAATTTGTGTGCTTTTCACCAGCACACACTACCTAAGCGCAATCCACATGACCTTTGCTAATCCAGCAAATACACTCAATACGCCAATTCAGACAGGAACTGTTGGCGACCGGATCGATTCCTCACCAAAAGATGGCTATATCTACGATGCCACCACCTACGGATCATGGACTCCCAATATCACTATTGCTTGGGATGCGGGTCAACGCATCCAGCAGAACTGGGATGTTAATGATGGGGCTGGTGGCACGGTAAGAAATGACGGTGCACTCTTCAGCACAAATACTTCAGGCATTACGGTCTTTACCTTAACTGCTGATCCTGGTTACTACGTTTCGTTACGTTTGTTAGGATTTGCACTTCAAAACATGTCATCAGACCAAACTATTAATGTAAAAATTGATGGATATGTAGACAAAACAAATAGTTGGGAAGATGCATTTCAAAGCGATAAGACACTCTCTTACCTAAATAGTAGTAAACAACTCAATACAATGGGGTGGATTTTTGGAGAAACACCTAGTCGGGTCCTTCGCTTTACAATCGATGCGAGTGGTTTAGCAGAAGCAGATCGAGCCAAAGTTGGTCTTACTAGTTTTGGCTTCGAGCAACAATTAGTTCCCGAACCTTCTACTTATGCACTTCTTCTCGGAGCATGCACTCTGGTTTGGGTAGGCATAAAGAAGCGACGGTTTATACGATATAACCTAAATTCATAACTGTTGAGCGCAAGCGCTTCTTCAACAAGCTGCGCAAAACTCAATTATTCGCTTAAAGTTCCCTTAGTAGTAGGCACAGCATCTCCAAGACGCGGATCCAACGTAGTTGCCATGTCTAAAGCACGAGCAAAAGCTTTAAAAATTGCCTCTGCTATATGATGTGGCTCTTCCCCGTATTCCAAATTGATGTGCAAATTACAACCTGCTTCATTAGCAAAGGCTTGGAAAAATTCCTTAACCAGTCCGATGCTAAAGTCACGCACCATTGCATCTTTGTAATCTACTTTATAAACAAAAGCTTGGCGATTCGATAAGTCTAACGCAACGCGCGCTAAAGACTCATCCATTGGAAGTACGAAGAATCCATACCTGCGAATACCACGTTTCTCTCCAAGCGCTTGCTTTAAAACTTGCCCTAAAACAATGCCCGTATCCTCAACTGTGTGGTGATAATCAACATCAATATCTCCCGTCGCTTTAACAGTTAGATCGAAGAACCCATGCCGCGCAAAAAGCGTGAGCATGTGATCTAAAAAAGGAATTCCAGTATCGATTTCAGAAAGCCCGGTACCATCGACCGCGAATTCCATTGAGATCTGAGTTTCTTTAGTATTACGAGTTAAGGTTGCGTTGCGTTGTTCAGCCATGATTCGACAGCGGTTAAAAAGACCTGCATTTCAGCATCTGTTCCTATGCTGACTCGCAGAAAAGAGCAAGTTAAAGGATGTTTAGGGAAATATCGGATTAGCACACGATTTTCCTTAAGAAACTCAAAAAGGTCTGCGGCCACCTCCGCTCCACTTTCACCGGCAGCATTCTGCGGTTCAGTAAACAAGAAATTCGTCGCAGACGGATAAGTAAACCATTCCAACGCCTCGAGCGCTGCGAATGTAGCAGCACGTGTTGCGATGACTTTTGCCTGTTGGGCTTTGAAATATTCAACGTCCTGGAAAGCAGCCAACGCCGCGGCCTGCGCGACTCGGTCTAAATTATACGCATCACGCACGCGATCTAGGATCGCTATCAAAGCCGGTGCCCCAAAGGCATACCCTACCCGCATCCCCGCCAGTCCGTAGGATTTTGAAAACGTTCGTACTACGATTAGATTATCATAATCCTTAAGTAAGGAAAGCGCACTCTCCCCTCCAAAATCAACGTAGGCTTCATCCACTACCAAAAGCCCATCAATACCCTTCAAAATCGCTTCAATCGATGCTCGAGGAAATCCCACCCCAGTCGGTGCATTTGGATTTGTTAAAAAGAAAACCGAAGCATTTAAATTTATAATCGCCTCCACGTTTAACTCCATAGATCGGTCAAACGGCACAGTGTGTAATGCCTGACCCGACATCCCCGCGACAACTGGATATAGGGAGTAACTCGGTACGGTGTGACCCGCTCCGGGAGGGCTCTCCACAAAACAACGCGTTATTAAATCTAAGATATTATCCGAACCGTTCCCTATGATCACATGTGCGCCGCTATATCCATGCGCTACACCGATGGCCTCGCGAAGCGTGCCACTTGTCGGTTCAGGATAAAACTGTAGCTTTGATACTTCGTGCGCAACTGCCTCCGCGACAGCAGGCGACGGAGGATACGGATTTTCATTAGTGTTTAATTTCGTCCAGCCTGTACCCTGCGGTTGATCTCCCGGCACATAAGCGTGCAAGTTTTGAACATGCGCCTGCGCTCGCGCCTTAGGGTCAAAGGGTTTTTTCATTTCAGAAGTCACATTCTTAAAATCCAAATTTTTAAAGTCGAATCTTTAAAGAATTTCCGTGAGCATCAAGTTTTTCAATATCCGCGAAGATTTCCACAACGCTTTGTGCTTCTTTTAAATTTTCTTTACCGTAGCGCACAATGCTAGAGCGACGAAGAAAATCAATCGCCTGCAGACCGCTGAAGTAACGGCCCGCGCGCCCTGTTGGCAAGGTGTGGCTCGGCCCTGCGGTAAAGTCACCCACAACCGTTGGAGTGTAGTACCCCTGCAAAATTGCACCTGCAGTAGTAATCGACTGCGTCAGACCTGCTATCGATTTTTCTGCGACTTGAAGCTCCAAATGCTCAGGGGCAATATAATTTGCTACCGCTGCTGCTTGCTTCAAGTTACGACAAGCGATGACTAAACAGCGTTCTTTAATAATCTTGGCGCACTTCTCACCGTGGCTCAAAGCTGGCAACTGAGCCTCAATGGCTTGCTCAATCTTTTTGAGCTGAGCTCGGCTTGTCGTTGCTAAATACAAAATTTCTTTTCCACTCCCGTGCTCCGCTTGCGCTAAAAGATCTGCTGCCAAAAACTTAGGATCCGCGCCTGCGTCCGCAATCAACATCACCTCACTAGGCCCCGGCAAAAGATCAATCCCGACCGTACCCAACACTTGACGTTTCGCTTCCATTACGAAGGCATTTCCTGGGCCATAGATTTTATCAACTGCTGGAATTGTCTTGGTTCCATACGCCATAGCTCCGATTGCTTGCACCCCACCTACTTTATAAACCTCTTCAATTCCTACAAGGTGAAGCGCTGCCAACATCCCTGATGCAATTAAACCATCTGGACCTGGAGGCGTGCACACTACTATCTCGGGACATTTTACCAATTTTGCGAGCACTGCAGTCATAATAACAGTTGAAACTAAAGGCACATTTCCACCTGGGATGTATAAGCCAACACGTTGGATTGGATAAAATCTTTCGCCTACGATGGCTCCGTGCGCATTACGACCCTCCCAGTTGCGAGGTAAGGTTTTCTTGTGAAAATCTTTAACCATCGAAATTGATTTTCGAATCGCTCGACGCTCGGCATAGCTAGAGCGTTGGAATGCCGCTTCCAATTCTTCGGGCTTTACTCGCATCGCGCTCGCGCGAAGCGTTGCACCGTCATAGCGCTTGGTAGCAGCAAGAACCGCAGGATCACCTCCCTTGCGAATCTCTGACAAAACCTTTGTCACAACCTTCGAGACATCCACAGAGGTTGAAGCTTTTTCGCAAAAGCCTTGTAAAGATTTAGCGAATTTAGGGGTTTCCGAATACTGGATAGTCTGTAGCATACGTTGATTAAGAATGCATTGCCGAAAAACTGCAAGAATTGGTCTCTTATTTCTTGGGTTCAGGCATTCTGAAAGTTCCAGATGCGAGGGCTTTATTTATCTGAATCGTCTTGATTTCAAAACGGTGCAAAGGCTTGCCGTCTTGATAGTAAAATTGGCGTGCAGGAAATTTAACTCCCTCAGCATAGAATTCGCCCTCCTCTACAATTTCTAAGGATGTAGTCGGAGTCTTGCGAATCGTGGCAATTAGATCTCCATTTTCTTTTGAAAAATATCGCACCGTACTTGATCCATCTTCACAATTATAAACAAGAATATCGCAAAGCGTGTTGTGACGTTCTACCCTACCCTTGTATGTGACGACCTCTTTATCCCTAAGAGCAGGTCTAAAGAAATTAAAAAGATTTTGCGTGCTATGACGAATAGTTGAACGTTCCGCATCGGTTAGCTCACGCATGCGAGAAATGCCTTCGGCAATGTGGGTTCGGATAAGTGACCCATTATCGCCGTGTAAAAGAGTAGTTTCCAAGAGATCGTCCATACGCACCTCCAGGCGTTGCGAACAAGGTTTTCGAGCGATCAGGCGTACCTGCGCCGGCATCAAGCCATCCTCGATAGGTTCAATTTCTCCCTCGATTATAAGAGTCACAATATTCTCCAAAGTAGACTCCGCGCTGATAGCTGCCCGCGCACGCTCAATCACTTGCCCAGAGACCTCATCAACTGCAGCAACGTGCAATGGGGAGAAAAGATTCAATCCCATAGCAGAAAATAAAAGCATGCATCTCAGCGGCATCTCTTATTAAGACCTCTCAAAATTAGGTTTGTTCGAGCTAGAAAAAATTATTCCCACTCAATCGTACCAGGCGGCTTGGAACTGATATCAAATACCACACGATTACAACCCGTCACTTCGTTTATAATACGATTTGAAATCGTGCGAAGTACATCATACGGCACGCGCGACCAATCCGCAGTCATTGCATCGACACTCTCCACGATACGCAACGCTACCACGTTTTCATAGGTGCGCTCATCCCCCATTACACCCACAGTTTTCACTGGAAGAAAGACACAGAAAGACTGCCATACTTTGTAATAAAGATCACTCGCCATCATTTCTTCATGTAGGATAGCGTCAGCTTTGCGTAAAACATCAAGGTCTTGTCTCTTGATTGGTCCCATCACTCGAACCCCAAGACCAGGCCCTGGAAACGGTTGCCGCCAGACAACTTCTTTTGGCAAGCCAAGCTCGGTTCCAAGTTCACGAACTTCATCTTTAAAAAGCTCACGAAGTGGTTCAAGGAGCTTCAGCTTCATTCGTTTTGGCAACCCGCCTACATTGTGGTGACTCTTAATTAAGGCCGCTGGATTTCCGTCAATGGAAACCGACTCAATCACATCGGGGTACAAGGTTCCCTGCGCCAAAAAAGCATAATCTCCTCGTTTTTTAAGTTTCGTAACTGCTTCATCAAACACCTCTACAAAGGTATTGCCGATAATCTTACGTTTGCGCTCAGGGTCTGCCACTCCTTTCAATCGATCTAGAAAGAGTTTGCTTTTGCGCGCGACTCGTAAATCTAAGTTGAAATGATCACCGTATAATTTCTCAACCTGCTCCCGCTCATTTAAGCGCAACAGTCCATTATCGACAAAGACGCAAGTGAGCTGTTTGCCGATCGCCTTGTGAATTAAGGCTGCCGCCACAGAGGAATCAACCCCGCCACTCAATCCTAAGATCACGCGTTGATCTCCTACAGTTTCACGAATTTGTTGCACCGAGTGTTCAATGTAATTTGCCATCGACCAACTGACACTTGATTTACAAATCTTCAAAATGAAATTACCTAAAACTTCCATCCCCATTTCAGAGTGCGCCACCTCAGGATGGAATTGCATGCCGTAGAAATTACGCTTGGCATCTTGAATGGTCGCATACGGTGAGTTTTCGGTGGATGCAATTGCCTCAAATCCAGGGGGGAGCGCTTCGAGGCGATCGCCATGCGAATTCCACACACGTAAGTTTTTGGGCAAGCCCGCAAAGAGCTTTCCCTTCTTTTTAATAGTGAGCGTGCCATGACCAAATTCTCGGTGGCTACTCTTACCAACCTTCCCGCCCAAAAGATGCGCCATTAATTGCTCACCATAACAAATACCCAATACGGGAACCCCTAATTCAAATAATTTTTTGTCCGGGCGAGGCGATCCCTTAGATAAGACGGAAGCAGGTCCACCTGATAAAATAATGCCTGTAACCCCAGCGCGCTTCAATTCACTTGCACGCGTAGTGTAAGGATAAATTCGTGAGAGCACCTTAAGTTCGCGAATGCGACGCGCAATCACCTGCGTGTATTGAGAACCAAAATCTAGGACGGCAATATGTTCGGACATTGTAACTTAAAGTTTAAATTGTTGGATTGAATAAATTAGAGAGCACATTTCGTGCAGAGTTAAAGTAAAATTTAAAATTGTAAGCGACCATTACAGAAGCCACAGGCAGGGCAATCGCATTCTTCACTACCCTTTCGGCCTGTATAAATTTTACCACATTTTATGCAGTGATAAATCACATCGTGGCGCGCGGATTCTTCTCGCTGACTGTCTTTTCGATCATAGTAAAACCACAAGCTAAACAACAAGACTAACCCAAAAGTGAGGCTAAAGATTAAAAGAATATCAAAACCGATTTGAATCACTTACGCCTTCCTTGTCATTAAGCTCCAGAGGCTTCCGCACGGTTTACTTCCTTGTTAAACCGCATCGAAATAAGGGTAGAAACCCCTTTCTCGGGCATTGTTACTCCAAAGACCGTATCGGCATTTGAAATAGTCCGTTTGTTGTGCGTGATAATCAAGAACTGCGATTTGTCAGTAAATCCATGTAAGGTGTCGCAGAATCGCCCGATATTAGCATCGTCTAAAGCCGCATCGATCTCGTCCAAAACGCAAAAGGGGCTCGGCTTCACCAGATAGATAGCAAACAATAATGCCACTGCGGCCATCGTGCGCTGTCCCCCCGATAACAAAGTAACGCTCTTAAGACGTGTTCCTGGAGGACGCGCTATAATTTCAATCCCAGATTCAAGAGGATCCTCAGCATCGATTAGCTTCAAATCGGACTCGCCTCCTCCAGAAAGTTTCTCGTAGGTGAAAGCAAAATTCTTGCGTACCTGCTCAAAGGTATCGCGGAAAAGATTTTGAGAGGTCTCGTTAATGGAGTCAATGGACTGCACTAAAGCATTTTTAGAATTCCAGAGGTCTTCACTCTGACCCTTCAAGAAGTCATAGCGTTCCTTGAGTTCAGTGTATTCGCTAATGGCTTCAAGGTTGACAGGACCCATACTGGTGAGACGTCCTTTCAATTCTTTAACCTCAGTTTCAATGGCTTCCCAATCGGTTCCATCCATCTCAGCGAGTTCTTGTTCCGTCGGTTCGCGACGATCTTCTTTTGGCCGCGCCAAGAGCTTATCTGGATCGTCTACTTCGTCTAAATTGACTCGCTTCTCAAATTCAACAGATGCGTCCCACAGCTCTCTTTTCCAATCAACTTCACTAAGATTTGCCTGATGCGTATCTTGTGAATTGCTCTCAATAAAGCCGATTTGAGAACGCGCTTCGGCAAGGCGTACATCCAGCTTACTCAATTCTTGCTCTTCGTGACGACTCGCCTGACGGCGTTGAGTCAGTCCATTTTCAAGCTCTGCTAATTCTAAGTCCAAATTCTTTAAAGCCGTGCGATCCGTGTCTAATTGCTCAATTGCAACGCTTAAAGTTCGCTCAAGTTCCACACTTTTTTCCTGCTCAGAACGAGTCGTGCCTTTTAATTTTTCAATTTGTTCATTAAGGGTATCAATCTCTTGATTACGTCTTAAAATTCGTTCCTGAAGATCCGCACTTTCGCGCTCCACTTCACCTAGGGCACGATCTAAGGAGGCGAGGCGTTGTTTCTTCTCGGCGAGTTCAAGACGTACGTCTGCAAGGGCATCACGGCGCGCATCACGATCTTCTCGGGCTTGCGTGATTGCCGACTCTAAATCAAAACCGCCTTGCCGATTCGTTTCCAAATCAACTTCCGCAGCCTGCAATTCTTTTTTGGCAGCTTCAAGAGCGTTTATAGCTTCTGCATGATGCGTGTTCAACGACTGGATGTCATGCGAACTTGCCGCAAGACTCAACGTACTCTGTTCTTGTTTTTGAGCCTGACCACGAACTTCTGCATTTAAAGCAGAAACCTCATTGCTCAATTCTTCCAAGCGTTGACGACGTGTTTCCACGGTAGCCTCAGCAACTTCGCGCATTTCTTCTACCTGAGTCGCATCCACGCGCAGTTGATTCAATGCTTTGCGTTCCGTTTCAATTTCTCCTCGCAAACGGCGAATCTCCGATTCCCGCTCGATGACACTTGAAGACTGTTGCCCCGATGTTTGGCCTCCATGAATCAGCCCCCTACAATCTAGAACTTCTCCACGATTGGTCGCTACCATCAGGAAATTAAATTCTGGATGCGCCTTCCAATAGTCAACAAACGTGCTGAGAGAATCCGTGAGATAACATCCTGCTAAAAGGCGTTGCACGGGAGCAAACAGGGCATCTTCCCGCACAGTCACAACTGAGTTTGCCGGGCGTATTGATTCAGGTAACCCCGATCGTGAGACTGTCGTCGCCGCTTCAATATCAATTTGTAAGCACGCCCGTCCGAGGGATTCCGCACCTAATTTGCCAATGATTGATAGCGCCGTACTGGCATCACCAACAAAGAGTGCCTCCATTGATGAACCCAG
>CBFHPQ010000004.1:0-62420 GCA_965657865.1 Coraliomargaritaceae bacterium
TATTTGGTGGACGATTACGGACTTAGAGCCCTGGCGCGGAATGCCCGCAGGTTTACTGGATGCTAATGGGAATTCTAAACCTGTTTATGATGTTTTAGATCAACTGATTAACGACCAATGGAAAACTCGTTTCGTTTCAAGTTCTGTTGCGGACGGGCGTCTCGAAGTCGAAGGATTTTACGGTCAATATGAACTTGAACTCGAATATAAGGGAACTCAATTTCTTGGCTACTTCGATCTCGATAAGTCAAATGCATCTACTTTAAAGATAAAACTTATAGAAAAACCCCTCAATGAAATCCTATCTTCTACCTTCTAAAAAATCCGCTAGTAGAATTATACTTTTAGGTATTTGGCTGTCTGTTTGTACCGCTACGGGATATTCAAAGCCCGCAAACGTTGTTCTTATAATGGCTGATGATATGGGCTATGAGTGCGTAGGAGCTTATGGTGGAAGTAGTTACGAGACCCCTCATTTAGATCGTTTGGCTGAAGAAGGGATGCGATTTGATCATTGTTATTCAACGCCGATCTGCACTGCCTCTCGTGTGCAGATAATGACGGGGAAATATAATATTTTTAATTATACTCGTTTTGCGCACATCAATCGCGAGGAGAAGACATTTGCGCATCTTTTAAAAGAGAGGGGGTACGCAACTTGCATTGCGGGAAAATGGCAACTTGGGCGTGACGCTGACGCGCCTCAGCACTTTGGATTTGATACCGCTTTGTTGTGGCAGCACACGCGCGGGAATTTTTCCAATGCGACTCAGACCGATACTCGATATGAAAATCCACACATTGAAAGAAACGGAGTTCCAGAGAATTATTCAGATGGAGAGTTCGGACCGGATCTCATGGTCAAATTCATTGGTGAGTTTATTGAGACTCATAAGGATCAACCCTTTTTAGTTTATTATCCCATGCTTTTACCGCATTCGCCCTTTGTTCCTAATCCCGACTCAGAAGATTGGAATCCAGACAGCCCAGGTGCAAAAAAGGGTACATTTACGCCCGAACACTTTGATGACATGATTTATTATGTGGATAAGATGGTTGGGGCTATTACAGATCAATTGGAGGCGTCTGGTGTTCTTGAAGATACATATATCATTTTCACAAGTGATAATGGAACGCTGAGTACGGTTACTTCTAAAGTGAATGATCAATTAGTGAAAGGCGGTAAAGGCCGGATGACGGATGCGGGTACGCGTGTCCCCATGCTTGTTCGTGGTCCGAAGATTGATGCAGGCTTGAGAAGCTCGGACCTTGTTGATTTCACAGATGTACTGCCAACGCTTTGTGCTATTGCGGATCGTGATGTACCTAAAAAAATGGAATCTAATGGCCATGTATTCTTACCTCAACTTAGGCAAAAAGGTGAGCGTGCTCGTGACTATGTTTATTGCTGGTACAAGATTCCTGATTTCATGGTTAAGCATTTTCCAGGTATCGAGAATCAATCCTTTGCTCGGACGCAACGATACAAACTGTATCGCTCGGGAGAGTTCTATGATCTTCAAAACGATGTTAGAGAAAAGCGACCCCTTGCTTTGAGGTCAGAGCGTAAGCCTGCAATTCGGGCAAAGGAAATGCTCCAAACTGTTATAAATAAATACGAGGCGAGGGCAGCCCAATGAGATCAATATCTTTAAAACACTACTGGCTAATTATAATGATATTTTCCACTATAAACGATTCTACTTTTGCCGACGGCGATAGATCTTTTAATCTAGGTACAGTCGGTGACCGTGCGTGCTTTATAGACCCCAACGGTAAACCGTTTTTTTCTTTGGGAGTGAATCATATCAATGCGATTCAAGAGCATTCTAAAGAGGATATCTTCACTGAAAACTTTCAAAAAAACTGGCATTCCTTTTGTTTAGCGGCTCGTGAGGATTTATCAAAATGGCATTTTAATACGGCAGGGTATGGAGCGCCAGATGCGATATATCCTTTGATGCCTTTCATCGCAGACTGCTTTCTTGAGAGGAATTCTAATTACTTGTCTGATAATGAGTTCTTTTATCCAGATGTTTTTGATCCAGAAGTACAGTCTCAGAAGCGTTCTCAAATTGAATGGATGGTTAAGCATTCGAAGAGTAAAAATTTAATTGGTTACTATTGGACGGATACTCCGCAGTGGGATTTAGATCGTTCACTCAAAACTCGTGGCACTAATTGGGTGAAAGCGATTCAAGAGTTGCCTACAAATGCGCCTGGTAAAGTGCGTTACGAGGCGTATCTGGAGGAATGTAAATCCGCTGAAATTGAACCCTCTGACGAAGGGTTTTTGCGAATCATCGCCAGAGAACATTATCGTTTTATTGGAGAAGTAACTCGGGAGTTAAATCCTAACGCGTTAATTCTTGGTGAGCGTTATTTAAAAGATGATCATCCCGATTGTGTGCTTGAAGAGGCGATGCCTTATATTGACGTATTATCGATTCAACCTGGAGGTCGAGTTTTTGAGGCGGAGTATTTTGACGCGCTCTATCAGAAGTATCAAAAGCCGATTATTATCTGCGATCATCAATGCAGTTTTGCGACAGACGTCTACCCTGATACAATGTGGCAACAACTTGAAAGCGAGTCTGCAGTTGCCAACATGTATCGGGATTATGTTCAGGAAGCATTCAGCAAGCCTTACATCATAGGCTATCAAAGGTGTCAGTATATTGATCGTTTTGTTGAGCACCCAGGCGTCTTAAAACAGGGCATTCTTCAAGAGGATGGAAACCCCTACGAGCAACTCGCTTCTGCGATTAAGGAAACAAATACCTCAATTTTGAAACAATTTAACAGCTCTATTGAAAATTAAAATCATTTGCCCCAATCAATAACCCACAACTACTCATTAAAAAAATCTAATACGATGAAACAGAGTGTTCTAATTCTTTTAGCTATTATTAGCTTATTCTCTATTACTGGAATCCTGAAATTGGATGCAGGCGAAAGGCGCCCCAATTTTGTAATTGTGGTCGTGGATGATGTAAGCCCTGAACAATTTAGTTGTTATAACAAGCAGGCTCCTCAGACAAAGCATCTAGACGCGCTAGCGGAAACTGGGGTTTTGTTTAAAACCGCATGGGCAACCCCGATGTGTTCCTCGTCGCGTGCGCTTTTGACAACGGGTCGTTATCCATTTCGGACGGGTGTTTGGCACAATGATTTGAGAATCAATGCAGATCCCAGTGATCGTTATAACTGGACGGAACGACACAAGACTTTTGCTCAAATATTGCGTGAGGATGGATATCGAACCGTTTTAGTTGGGAACAATATGGCTCTTGGCGGGCAAGTAGGTGGATCTGTTGGCTTTGATGAATTTTGTCACCGCGCTGCGGGACAATGCTCGATTCCTGAGGGTGAAAATTTCACGGGGCTCTATGAAGGTAAGTATAACTTCCCAGATGCAAAGCCTGTTCCGTCTCGTTACTGGCACCCCTGTATTATTGAAAATGGTAAGCTGATGCCAACCGATGCTGATGATTTTGGATCGGATATCTTTTTGGATTATCTCGTTAATTTTATGGATAGAAATCGAGAACAGCCGTTCCTCGCGTATTATCCTATGAATTTGGTTCATGACATTGCAGGTGGGGGAGTACCAACAATGCCGTTTCGCGGGAAACCTGGATCGAACAAGGGCGGATCGTTAGAAGATCTGTATCTCTATATTGATTCTGCGATGGGACGGATTGTGGATGCCTTGGAAGATTACGGATTACGCGATAATACCATTGTTATTTTCACTTCAGACAATGGAGATTCAAAGTCTGGAATGAAGATGCATGCGACCGAGAATGGGCCACGCGTCCCATTTATCGTAAGTGCTCCAGGCTTAATTAAAGCAAGAGGTGCAACGAGCGAGTTGCTTGAATATTCAGATGTACTGCCAACTTTGTTGGAATTTGCGCTTACCGATTTACCCGATAGCTATGAGGTAGACGGTAAAAGTTTGTTCCCATTCCTTACTGGTCGAAGCGACAGTCACAGAGAATGGATTATGAGTTACATAGCGACAGCCCGTATGGCGCGTACTCGTGATTATTTGCTCGAAGCAGTTGATCCTATTTATGGCACTGAGAGAGGGCGGATTTACCGCACAAATGGCTCGCATCTCCGAAAAGATTACACGGATGTTTCGGATTCTAAAGACCCTAAAGTGATAGCAGCGCGCTCAGCCTTTGATGCGATACTAGCGCACAACCCATGGCCGAATAGGAGTGATCCAGTTGTGCAGGCAGAGTTACGGAGTTACGATACGATGCCCTATCAGCATTACTTAGATACAGGCGTTTCAATCGAAAAACGTTTCACTCAGTCTAAAGAGAGAGTTCTTGCAGATGCCAGTAGTGGTTCTGGTTTAAAATGGGAGAAGGCTGATTTTGTTTTGCATAAAAAAGGTGCAGTTGGAGAACTCTTATCGGCGCATATTAATTGGTGCGTAGAGGGTTCTAAGGAACGCGCTTTAGAATTCTCTAAGGTATCAGGTCCCGATTGGTTATCTGTTACCCAAGCCGAATATGGCAGAATCGAGGGACGTCCCCAGGCAAATGATATTGGAGACAACGTCTTTGTTTTTTCTGTAAGTGAAGCTGGCGGAGTTCCAGTTTCAACAACCATCACGATTGTTGTTGAGTAGTCGATAAACTTGTAAATCTTAAACCAATCCCTTCATAGTCCATGTTTACTAAAAATCCTTTTTTATTCTTCTTGTGCATCTGCATACTTTCATTGACACAGCTTTGTGTCGGCGTAACAAAGCCAAATGTACTATTTATTTCAGTCGATGACCTGCGTCCCGAATTAGGATGTTACGGAAATTCTAAGATTGTTTCCCCAGGAATTGACCGCCTTGCTAGTAAAGGTACTTTGTTCATAAATGCGCATTGCCAAGTGCCTGTTTGTGGCGCGTCGCGCGCGAGTTTAATGACGGGATTGTATCCGACAGCTAAACGATTTCTTTCCTATCATACTAAAGCTGATACGGAAGTGCGTGCGATTTATGATTTACCGGGATGGTTCAAGGAAAACGGTTATACTACCATTTCTAACGGCAAGATTTATCACCAAGCGAATGATTTCAAAAAATCATGGGATGTCATTAATCACCCAGGAACGTTTCGTCGTTATCTTTTGCCAGAGAATAAGTCGCTCCCGAATCCACAGCAACCGCCTTTTGAAAAAGCGGATGTATCGGATGATGCTTATCCTGACGGGGAAACCGCTCTAGCTGTTATTAAGAATCTAGAGCAAGCAAAAGAAACGGGTAGGCCATTCTTTATTGCTGCTGGATTTTCCAAGCCGCACTTACCGTTTAATGCGCCGAGTAAATATTGGGATCTTTATGAAGCTGATTCTTTTGAGTTGCCTGATAATTATTACATTCCCGAAGGCGCTCCTCGCGAAGCAATTCACAACTGGGGAGAGTTGCGCGGACAATATGGAATGATCCCGCAAAAGGGTCCGGTTTCGGATGCGATGGCGCTTCAGTTGATTCATGGGTATTATGCATCGGTCTCGTATGCGGATGCAATGATTGCGCGTGTTCTGAATGCTTTAGATCGGTTAGAGATGTGGGATAACACAATTGTTGTGCTTTGGGGCGACCATGGGTGGCAATTGGGAGAACATTCACTTTGGTGCAAGCATGCGCTCTTTAAGACGTCATTAAATGCGCCTCTCATTATTAGTGCTCCAAACTTTAATGGCAGTCAGAAGACTGAATCGCTCGTTGAATTTGTAGATATTTATCCCACGTTATGTGAACTTGCGGGTCTTGAACTCCCTGCGCACCTTCAAGGGCAAAGCATGCGTCCCTTGATGCAAACGCCAGAGCTAGAGTTTAAATCAGCAATATTCAGTCGCTACCATAGCGGTGAGGCGATAAAGACAGATCAGTATAGTTACGCAGAATGGGGGAGTGGGAGTCGCATGTTTTATGACCACGCATTAGACCCAGATGAAAATGTTAATCGGGTGAACGATCCGAAATATTCTGCGATTGTTCGGGAAATTAAAGGGCTTCTTGTATCGCATCGAGAAAAAGTGAGGAAGGCTGATCAAGCATACGCGGCTTACGTTGCTAACTCGCCAATGGTCTTGGAGAATTCAGCACCCAAATGGAACCGTACGTCCTTTAATCAAAAAAATGCAACAGTTGGAAAGGCTTACTCATCATACATAAACTTTAGAGTCACTGATCTTGATGAGGACGGTTTAACCTATGCAAAGATTTCAGGTCCAGCATGGTTGCAAATGACAAACGATCAATTCGGACGCTTGCAGGGCACTCCAGCTCCTGAGGACGTTGGTATAAACGAATTTCGTGTGAGCGTTACGGACGGATACAATCCACCGGTCGAGGCGATCATGCGAGTCGTTGTTGAGTAATCCCTTGCTCACCACGATTACTTTGTTTCGTTTTCGCTCATACTTAACTCAAAAGCATTCATTTACGGATACCCATTATTTGGGTAAATTCTTACTCTAACTTCATCTATCCCTTATGTATTTCTTCAAACTCCTTATTAAGTACTTTCGTATAATTCCCCTAGTAGGAATTTCGTTTGTCGTCTCGCTCTGTGCGCATGCGGAAAAGCATCCAAACATTTTATTCATTGCGGTGGATGACCTTCGCCCTGAATTGGGGTGTTATGGTAGCGAGGTTGCGTTGTCCCCAAACATCGACAAACTCGCAGAGTCAGGAACGCTTTTTGAAAATGCGTATTGCCAAGTTCCAGTGTGCGGTGCTTCGCGTGCAAGTTTAATGACTGGGCTCTATCCGACGCCCGATCGCTTTGTTCGTTTTTTTGCGCGTGCGGATAAGGACGCTCCTGGAATTCCAGACCTACCGACTTGGTTAAAGGGACAAGGTTACACAACCATCTCAAATGGTAAGATCTACCATGAATGGAAAGACAGCTCAGACTCATGGGATGAGTTTTATCGTCCACCAGACTTTGGGATTTACAATTTGCCAGAAAATAAAGGACTTCCCAAAGGGGAACGTCCTGCGTTCGAGGATGCCGATGTTCCGGACAGTGCGTACGCTGGTGGTGAAATGACCGAAAAAATCATTGGTGATTTACAGCGAGCTAAAGAGGCAGGTACACCCTTCTTTATAACAGCGGGTTATACAAAACCGCATTTACCGTTTAATGCGCCTAAGCGTTATTGGGATTTATATGATTATGATTCGATTGAACTAGTTGATAATCCTTATATGCCTATCGGAGCACCTCGTGAGTCAATGCATGGCTGGCATGAGCTCCGCAACATGTATAGTGATATTCCTAAAGAAGGGCCCGTGAGTGATGCGATGGCTCGTAAGTTAATGCAGGGTTATTACGCATGTGTTTCTTACACGGATGCAATGATTGGCCGCATACTGGGCGAGTTAGACCGCCTCGAAATGCGGGAGGATACCATTGTTATTTTATGGGGTGACCACGGTTGGCAACTTGGCGAACATTCGCTTTGGTGTAAGCACGCTTTATTTGAAACTTCGCTGCATGCTCCTTTGTTGATTGATGCGCCTGGTTTTAAGTCTGGGCAACGTGTCAATTCGCTCGTGGAATTCGTCGATATTTATCCGACGCTCTGCGCTTTAGCGGGAGTTGAGTTGCCGAGTCATTTACAGGGTAAAAGTCTTTTACCATTATTAGAAGATCCTAAGGCAGAATTTAAGGAGGCAATATTTGGACGCTATCATGGTGGCGAAAGTGTGCGCATTAATGATTTTCAGTACACTGAATGGGTCTCTGGCGCTAAGATGTTGTATGATCACAAAGCAGACCCTGACGAAAACCTTAACATAGTTTCAAACCCTGAGCACGCTGAGCTTGTTCAGAAGATGCAACGTTTACTACAAGAACACCGACAATCCCTTTAATGAAACAATTTACTTCAGTATTCATTTTCCTTTTGAGTGCAGCATCCGTTCTACACGCTATGCCTGCTATTTCAAAAGATTCCGAATCGAAACCACTATGGGAGTTCTATAAGGATCATTTTCTTATCGGAAACATTTTAGCAGGTGGATTTCATCCAGAGGATCCCCCGTACCGTGAGGATGCTAAGGAAATCGAAATCTTAAAACGTGAGTTCAATTGCCTCACTGCGGAGAACAACATGAAAATGATGTTCATTCAGCCAAAGGAAGGTTTCTTTCATTTCAAAGGAGGGGATGCGGTAGTAGAAATCGCAGAAGCTAACGGAATGGAAGTTGTTGGTCATGCGCTTGTTTGGCATGCAATGGTGCCAGATTGGATTTTTAAAGCAGAGGATGGTTCTGAAGTATCGCGCGAGGAATTGATTGAACGCATGCGCGTGCACATTCACACGGTCGTGAAACGTTATAAGGGACGGATAAAATATTGGGACGTTGTAAATGAAGCGGTCGATACAAAATGGGTGGAAGACCTAGGGGCCCCAAAAAGAGCCGATGGGACTCGCCCTAAAAAACAGATTGCTTTTTTAAGGGAATCGCCGTGGTACAAAATAATTGGCAGAGAATATATTGAAATGGCATTTCGATTCGCGCATGAAGCAGATCCGGATGCCCTATTAATTTATAATGATTACAGCATGTTTGAGGTTCCCAAGGCGCGTTTTGTTGCAGATCTTGTGTTGCATCTGAAATCAAGAGGCATTCCGATTCATGGCGTTGGTTTTCAAGGTCATTGGCACCTTAAATACCCAAAAGCATCGGAGCTTCAAAATGCGATCGATACTTTGGCCTCTACTGGTGTGCAAATAAGTGTGAGTGAATTAGACATCGGCGTTTTGCCTTTAGTTGATAATTACGGTGGAGCGGACGTTAATAAAAATGCGGATCAGGATCCAAAGTTAAATCCCTACGTAGATGGTGCGCCTCAAGCGGTTTTAGACCAACAGGCTAGACGCTACGCTGAAATCTTTAAGGTTTTTCTTAACAATAGTGAGCACATCGAACGCGTCAGTTTCTGGGGCGTCTTAGATCAATATTCTTGGATCAATGATTGGCCAGTCAAAGGACGGACAGCATTGCCGCTTCTTTTTGATCGCAGCTACCAACCGAAGCCTGCCTACCACGCACTTCGAAACTTAATTCATTAATGCGATTCTCAAAATTAGCGGTTTTATTTTCTGCACTATGGATTGGAGTTGGAATTTCTTTTATTCCAATTCATGCGAACACCACAAAGCCTAACATCGTAATCATCATTTGCGATGATTTGAACGATTCAATCGCGGGTATGGGAGGGCATCCGCAAGCCTTGACTCCCAATATTGATAAACTGACACAACGAGGTGTTCGTTTTCTAAATGCAGCTTCAAATAGCCCGATTTGTGGTCCTTCACGTGCAAGTTTGTGGAGTGGTTTACATCCGATAACTACAGGATTGTACGGCGGTAAGCAGCACCAAAATCGCTGGTATGAGAATCCAATTTTGAAAAATAAACCGACACTCTTCGAGTTATTTACAAGAAATGGGTATCGAAATTTCGCCACTGGAAAAATTCATCACAACGGGCACGAACAAACTAAGATATTTGAAAACCCAGACGGATTTCGTGGGTTTGGATCGCATCCCAATTTTGGGCCTTTACCAACCGACGGAAAACCAGAAAACAAGATTGATGGCGTTTTGCCGCCTTGGTGGCCTGAGGCGCATCGTAGTTCTGGAGGGTGGGGTGATGGATTCGGGCCGATTCAGGACTTAAGTGCATATGGTTCTGAATTTGGATGGGCGCTCTTCTACAGCGGTAAGCGATGGGAATTCCGGGAGGGACATAATCGCGATTTAATGCCAGATGAGATACATGCGAACGAAGCGGTTGATTTTTTGAAGCAAACGCATGATAAGCCGTATTTGTTAACGGTTGGTTTTTCTCGCCCCCATTCACCTTGGTACGCACCTCAAGAATATTTTGATTTGTTTCCTTTGGAGTCTGTTCAGTTAACACCCATCCTTGAAAATGATGTTGAGGATTGTGCGAAGATTTTAACCCAAAACCACGACTTGTCGGAACCCTGGGGTTGGAAGAAATATGAAAAAATCCAAAAAGACGGGGGCGACTTACAGCTTAAGAAATGGACACAAGCGTATCTAGCTTGTGTTGCTTTTGTAGATGCTCAAGTGGGGAAAGTTTTAGATGCGATTGAAGACCGGGAAGATGCATCCAATACGCTTGTAATTTTTACGAGTGATCATGGGTATCACATGGGCGAAAAAGAATACCTATTTAAGTTTACACCTTGGGAAGAAAGTGTGCGTATCCCTTTTGTAGTTTCTGGACCTGGCGTTGCTGTGGGTATGGAATGTAAGGCTCCGATTTCTTTAATTGATGTGTACCCAACATGTTTGGATTTTTCTTCGATAGATTCAGATTATTCACTTGATGGGTTCAGTGTGCGCTCGTTGTTAGAAAATCCAGATGCAACGTTTTGGGCAGGCCCTGCAGTGAGCGTAGCTGCTTCAGGTTCAAGAGCCCCCATTGTTAAAAACACCCCTGCTAAGATTGAAGATCAGCACTTCAGTGTGCGTTCAGATCGTTTTCGTTATATTCGTTGCCGTAATGGTGAAGAGGAATTTTATGACCATTCTACTGATCCCAATGAATGGACGAACGAAATTAAGAATCCTAGCTATACTGAGGCAATTAACGAAATGCGCTCGGAGTTGAATGGGTTCCTCAATTTATAGATAATTCACGACCTGAGAGCGTTTAAAAAGCCCCTTGAAGTGTCATTTTTTTACTTTTTCTTTTCAACAAGCAAGATTGCTAAAATGCTGTATTTTGATTAATTTAGAATACTATTTTATTACCCCATCATGTTAAAACATACTCCTTACTTAGTCCTCGTCTACTTTCTTTGCGCGTTCAATTTCCTGAATGCTGCAACAATCGTTGATTTTAACGCCAACACGGTACCAACTGGAAGCCTATCAATTGGTAGTCCATTTTCTTTTAGTGAAACTACGGAAGTCGTAAATTCCACAACGTTGCCTGGTTATTCAGGACAGCCCATTTATTGTGCGTTCAACGAGACTTCTGGTGGAGTGAGTCTGTTTAGTACATCAAATACAACCAACAGTGGATTAAAAATTCGTTACAATAATGGCGGGACAGTGGGTGATTTTGCCTCGGCTCTTTTCTTATTTAAGAAAGATGATTTCTTAACGAATTTTACTGCATACGCCATGGATTCTGCCAACGACACGATCTCTGGTAAGATAGGTTTCATTAATGCATCAGGGGGTGACAGAGTTTCGAGCGTTACCGTCAGTATTGTGATTAAAGACAGTTTAGGGTACTTTATATCAAATTCGTTTGCAGTAACAAGTGGGCAAAATTTTTCTTATGAAGCCTTAGATTTGAACTATTCTAGTTTTGACCCTTTGTCAGACGGGTCTTCAGAAGTAGGGACAACGGGTTCAAGTGCAACACCCTCATTTTCAGACATCTCATATGTTGGTTTTAGAATAGATACCATTCGAGGTTCAAATCTCTCAGGTGTTAATGTGGGTCTTACAGAATTTTCCGTTACCGCTATCGAGCAGGTAGTAGCTTTGTCCACAGATATTTCCTTAATCGAGTTAAAATCAGAGGTGGGTACTTTTGCTCCACAAACCTTTGCAGATAGTAACACAAACTATGTTTTATCTGGTGCGGACGCCGCTTCTTTCAGCATTGATGGATCTGGATTACTTTCCTTTAATACCCCGCCAATTTACGCAAATCAACAAAGCTTCACTGTTATCATTGATAAATCAAGCGGCTCCAATTCAGAGCAAGAAACAGTGACTGTTACTCTTCAGGAGGGTGCAGGCTTAACAGCAAGGCAGCGTCTACACGCACGTGATGATTATAATGTTTTATTCATCCCGATTGACGATTTAAGACCGCTCCTAAATATCTACGGTGAGGACGAACCACTACGACCCATAACGCCCAATTTTGATCGTTTGGCGGCTTCAGGAGTTTCTTTCACAAACGCGCACTGCCAGTTCGCGATTTGTACGGCCTCTCGGGCATCGATGTTAACAGGGTTACGCCCTGACACTAGTAAAGTATGGCACTTAGAAACCACGTTCAGGGATGTTTTACCAAATGTAATCACGTTGCCTCAGCATTTCGGAGCTAATGGATACACCGTACATGGTATTGGGAAAGTTTTTCATGGCATGAATGATACTAAGCAGGATGTTGCAAATTCTTGGAATACTGGCTGGGTCAATCCTGGTTCAGGTCTTAAGAAATATTATGAGGATGGTCAAAACCGTGATAATGAGTCTTGGCTCACTGGCACTTATGAATCCGGCACTTCCATAACCTACGATAAAGCTGCTGCCGAAGATGCAGGCAACAACACTATCTCACCCGTTGATGTCGGTGAGGTCGACCGCGACGGAAATCCTATTCAAGATGTTGATTATACGGATGGATATGCTGCTAGCTTAGGGATTGCTAAAATCGCTGAATATGCTGCGAACGATACTAAATTCTTTTTAGCCGTTGGTTTCCAGAAACCGCACCTGCCTTTCAATTGTCCTAAATCGTACTGGGATTTGTACGATCCAAGCGCAATTGATCTCAGTGGTTACACCGGTACGCGCTCAATGCCTTTGGGTTCAAATCGTTTCACTGCTCCTTTTGGTGGGGAACCTTTTCAATATGGAACTGAGTTAGTTGGTGTTGCGCATCCGGATCACAATGAGCCGGCTCCAACAGAAGCAGAGGCACGCCACCTTACCCATGGATATATGGCATGTGTTTCATTCATTGATGCACAACTAGGCCGCTTACTCGATGCGCTTGAAGATCCAGACGGGAATCCTGCAACCAATGATTCAATTGTAGATAAAACCATCGTTGTTATCTGGGGAGATCATGGCTTCCACCTTGGAGATCACAACGGGTTCTTTGCTAAGCATACAAATTATGAAATTTCTACGCGTGTCCCTATTATTATTTCAACCCCACAGATGGCTTCTTTAGGGTCTAATGGATCGTTGACAGGTGCGCCAGTCGAACTGGTTGACATCTATCCAACGCTTCTAGACCTTTGCTCGCTGCCAGTTCCAAAGCCAGTTCCAGATACAAACTTTCAAGAACTTGAGGGGACTACGCTTTTACCTCTGCTTGAAGATCCAAATCAACCTTGGAAAGAAGCTGCCTTCAGTCAGTACAACCGTTACATATCTGGTAATAAAGAAGGTGATACTTCCCTTAGCTCTGCTGGGAACGGATGGGGGATGGGTTACAGCGTTCGAACAGACCGTTATCGGTACACCGAATGGTGGATTACAGATTACCAAATACAAAAAATAGACACGACTGCGACTTCTGCCGATTTAAATGCGCATGCGATTCCTTCCACTGTGTCTGAACCGAGTCACTATGAACTTTATGATTATTTCAACGATCCAAAGGAAACTGTAAATCTTTATTACAATCCTGGTGGCAATGATTACTCCGCTATTATATCTCAATTACAGAGTATTCTTCACGATGATTCTGAGACGGGTTACCGTGGTGGCGGTTGGCGTGAAAGTGCAACTGCAGCACCAGCAGCCTATGCAAATACTAAAGCTGAATGGAGGCAATGGTATTGGTCTCCGGGGCGTCCAAATGCTGAATTATTAGATGACGCAGACCCTGACAATGATGGTATGAAAAATAAGCTGGAGTACGCGATGGGTACACATCCTTTTGAATTTGATCAAAATCCAGTTAGTATGAGTGAAGATTCTGCTTCGATTTCTGTTACCTATGCTGAAGTAACCGGTCGTACCGACGTAAGTCTTATCCCTGAATCAAGCACTGAGCTTTCTGGCACATGGAGTTCGAGTGGTGTGACAAGTTCCACTCAAGGCTCTCAAGGCGTTAAGACTCTTAAGGATGCCTCGATTGATAAGATCAATGCAAAAGGTTTTCTGCGGATTAAGGCTGATTAAATTGTATTTCCGTTTGGGGTTGGTTTATTAACCTAGAGAATCATGAATAATTTTCTAGGCATAGACGTTGGTACGGGCAGTGCTCGTGCTGGGATTTTTAACGCAAAGGGTCAATTGCTTGGGCACCATGTGCAAAACATTCAAACTTGGAAGCCCGAATCCGATTATGTTGAGCAATCTTCGAACGATATTTGGAACGCAATTTGTGAATGTACACAGGTCGCTTTAAAAGAGGCGAAGGTCTCTGCTGACTCTATTAAGGGAATTGGCTTTGATGCAACCTGTTCGCTTGTCTTAGTGGATACGGAGGGAAATCCTGTTAGCGTGGATTTTGATGGAGACGATCAAAAAAATATTGTAGTGTGGATGGATCATCGGGCGCTTGTAGAGACTGCCTCTGTTAATGCTCTAAAAAATAACTTTCCAGTTTTTGATTACGTCGGTGGTAGTATTTCTCCTGAAATGCAGATCCCAAAACTACTGTGGATTAAAAAGAACTTACCTCAATCTTGGAAACGGACTGCGCATTTTTTTGACCTCCCAGATTATCTGACTTACCGAGCAACAGGTGAATTAACGCGTTCGCTTTGCTCAACTACCTGTAAGTGGACTTATCTGCCAAGCCAAGAGAAGGACGAAGCAGGTGGATGGCACGAAGGATTTTTTAAGGCTGTCGGTTTAGAGGATTTTGTAGAAGAAGAATTTGCACGAATTGGGCGCTTAGTACGTCCGATGGGTGAGCCCATAGGTTCTGGCTTAAGCCTGACGGCAGCCAAGGAAATGGGATTATTGGAGGGGACTTCAGTCGGAGTTTCAATCATTGATGCCCACGCTGGTGGGATCGGTATGATAGGCCTTTCCGAAGGCGATCCAGTTATCGATTTTGACCGCAGGCTAGCGCTCATTGGTGGAACGTCTTCTTGCCACATGGCGGCTTCATTTGAGAAACGCCTCATCAGTGGAGTTTGGGGACCGTATTATTCCTCAATGATTCCCAATATGTGGTTGAATGAAGGCGGGCAGTCCGCAACTGGCTCGCTAGTAGACCACGTTATTTTTAATCATGCTGCATATTCAGAGGCAAATGCAGAAGCAGAGAAAGCGCATCAAAGCATTTATGAATTTTTAAACAACCGACTAACTGAATTAAGCTGCGAAACTCTGCCAGATACTCTTACTGAAACGACACACGTCTGTCCTTATTTTCATGGGAATCGTTCGCCGCGAGCCAATCCATATTTAACTGGAATGATTACAGGACTTAAATTGTCAGCAAGTATAGACGATTTAGCTCGTTTATATTTAGCAACAATTCAGGCGATCGCCTACGGTACGCGTCATATCATCGAAGCCATGAATGCCACTGGATATAAAATAGACACACTTGTGTGTTGTGGGGGTGGGACAAAGAATCCCGTTTTCCTGCAACAACATGCAAACGCAACTAACTGCCGACTCATTATTCCTGAAGAACCCGAGGCAGTGCTTTTAGGTTCTGCAATGTTAGGTGCAGTCGCTTCGGGTCAGTTTGAAGATCTTCCACATGCAATGGCTGCGATGTCACGCCCCAATGCCGTCATAGAGCCACAGTCAGAAATCAAGATGTTCCACGATTCAAAATATAAGGTCTTCCACCGATTGTATGCCGATCAGCAAGCCTATGCTGAGATCATGTCTTGAGTTTTTCTGTTATCCGAAAACGTGAGCACGGAGTTGATTTAGAGAGTACAAAAAAGCCACTAACGTGAATTAGTGGCTTGTTTAAAAGAGTGCGGATTAAGAAGTCTATTTTGCAAGCGCCTGTTCAAGGTCTGCAATCAAATCTTCAACATCCTCAATCCCAACTGAAAGACGAACAAAGTCAGCAGTTACTCCAGTGGAAGCTTGTTGTGCTTCGTCCAGTTGCTGGTGAGTGGTAGTAGCGGGGTGAATTGCAAGCGACTTTGCATCTCCAATATTAGCGAGATGACTGAAGAGCTCGAGATTATCGATGAACTTCTTGCCTGCCTCTAGTCCTTCTTTAAGACCAAACCCAATCAAGGCATTATAATGTCCTGGAGCAAAGTACTTGTTAGCTGAAGCGTGGTGCTCACTGCTAGGTAATCCAGGATAATTGACCCAAGAAACTTGGTCATGCGCCTCAAGATACTCAGCAATTTTAAGCGCATTTGAGCAATGGCGTTCCATGCGAAGATGTAGCGTCTCCAAGCCTTGCAAGTGAAGGAATGAATTAAAGGGAGCCGCACAATTTCCTGTGTCACGAAGCCACTGAAGGCGCATTTTCATTATATACGCAATGTTGGCACCACCTGCGGGCGGAAAGGCTTTAAAGACATCCCAGTGTACCAATCCATGATAACTCTCGTCGGGTTGGGTATATTCATCAAAACGACCGCTTCCCCAGTCAAAATTACCGCCATCAACTACGATGCCTCCGATACTAGTTCCATGTCCACCGATGAATTTTGTGAGGCTATGAATTACGACATTCGCACCATGTTCAAGTGGACGACACACAGCGGGTGAAGCTACAGTATTATCAATGATCAACGGAATCTTAGCCTCCTTAGCAACGGCTGAGACTTCTTCAAACGGGAAGATGTTTAACTTAGGATTACCAATAGAATCCCCGTAAATTGCTTTAGTATTTTCGTCGATTAATGGCTTAAAGCTATCTGGGTCTTCGGCATCTGCAAAGCGCACTTCGATTCCTAACTTAGGTAGTGTGTATTTAAAGAGACTGAAGGTACCTCCATAAAGCTGTGAAGCGGAAACAATATTATCTCCAGCTTTTGCGATATTTAAGATCGCATTTGTGATGGCCGCTTGTCCACTTGCGTGGGCGAGTCCAGCAACTCCGCCCTCAAGCGCAGCCACTCGTTTTTCAACCACGTCAGTAGTGGGATTCATTATACGGGTATAAATGTTACCCAATTCTTCCAAGCTAAAGAGCTTTGCTGCGTGATCGGTATCGCGGAATGTAAAACTTGTAGTTTGATAAATCGGAACTGCTCGTGAGCCAGTTGCAGGGTCAGGTTCTTGACCTGCATGCAAAGCGCGTGTTCCAAATCCTAGTGTGTGTTGATCTGACATAATTCGAATTTATTATAGTTTAGAGTGAGGCAATCGTTTAAAATCATGAAATTCTGAGAGAGCGCAACCCTCAAAGAAGGGAGATGCTACTTGCTTCGACTGTATTTAATGAGGAGTAATTCCAGATATATTCAACTTTTTGAGTAAAAAAGTCAGAACTGGGAGACTCTCTTATTTAGACGAAGCTTTTGTAATCAACGCAGCAAACCGTTCTTCAGTCAATTGATACGCTTCAACATTATCCTGAGGATCGAGCGTACTCCCTGCGTCGGGCTGACAGAATTTTGACTCAAGATCTTCTAATGGAATCTTCAAACTATTGACTGCAGCGCGTAAGGCTCCACCCAGTGCAACGGATCCGCTGACTGCTAGGCGCTGAACTTTCGCCTGAAAAATATCTGCTAGAATTTGAGCAATCGCATCATTTGTTGAAGCGCCTCCTGTCAAATAGATGGTTTCTGGAGTCAATTGCATCCATTGCGTGGATCGCTTCATATTTAAGAATTGTCCTTCCACGCAGGCACGAATGTTTGATTCAGGAGTCGACCATAGTTTGAAATCTCTTGAGCCACTGAGGATGGGTTTCTTTAAATTTATACGGGGGCTGATCTCTGGTCTAAAGAAAGGCAGCATGACCGCACCTTCATTCCCAGGTTTAGTTCGCGTTAATGCGGATGTAAATTGATCCCAATCAAAGTGAAATTTATCTTTCACACTCTCCCGAGCTAATGATCCATTGATAAAGCACTGAAGTGACATCGAACCCCCTGATGGGTTTCCAAAGACATGACCACATCCATCAGGATCTGAGACTGTAGCAGGCATAGCTGCAAAGACAGTATCAGATGTTCCCAGGGAAATCACTACTTTGCCGGGCTGACTCGCTCCCATTCCAACAAGGCTACTCGGATTATCGCCCGTAAAAATTGTTATTGGAGTGGCTTCTTGAAAACCAAATTTTTCTACAAAGTAGGGGGCAATCTGTCCGCATATGGTCGATCCATCTTTAACGGCGGGCAACTTCTGCATGAGCTCTGGGGCGGTTGCGTCAAGTAGCATGGGATCCCAGTCCCAATTTTCTAAGTTCAGCAAGTTCATGCCTGCACCATCTCCTGTATCAATGGGTGCATCTGTGCCGCAAAGTATAGAGCAGATGAACGAACTTACTAAATGAATGCGTTCGGTCTTTTGGTACCCCAATGGATCTATTTTAGAGAAGCGTCGAATTTGCGGACCCGTAAACCGCTCGATCGTAATGGAGCCAGATTTATTACAAACTTCTTGGTTTGAACCAACGCTTTCCGAGATCTCGCCACATTCCCTGCTCGTAGAGCCATCCATCCAGATAGGAGAAGTTGAGCGCGATAGACACGGTCGCAATTGAACGGATAGGGATGCATTCGTATGAAGAACTGGTAGGATTTTGTTCCACTCAGAATTCAAATAAACTGAACCATGTTGTTGTCCCGCGCCTGAAATCCCACTCACCTTAGAGAGGTCGCAAAGTTTGGCGAGGTCCTCTAAAAGTAATTCGAGCGCATCCAGCCACATACACGGATCGGAATGCACTTCTTTACCTGAACCACTCTGAATAAATCCTTGCGGAGAATTGTACTGCGGGAGATGTTTCCCGAAGTTAATGGTGTGCTCTGCGATAATAATGCCCTCGGCAGGATCAATCACGATAGCAGAGAAACTTTGTGTCGAAGCGTCAAATCCTAGAGTATACATGGCTGGTTCAGAAAAAAGTAGTGCCGAGCGTGTTAAGCCACGCCCGGCGATGAATGGAAGGGTAGATTCCTTTTATAGGAATTCATTGATCAGGTTTTCTAGCATCTCCTGACGACCGCTTGCGAGGAGCGGTTCACCATTTGCGAGTGCAATCTTTTCAAGAGTTTCAAAACTACATTTTCCAGATTCGATTTCTTCGCCAAGATCACCGTCAAAGCTAGAGTAGCGCTCTTTGACAAATTGTTCGAGGCGACCGTCCTCACGAATTGCGTGTGCAATCTTTAAGCCGCGAGCAAATGCGTCCATCCCGCCAATGTGGGCATGCATTAAGTCAATGGGTTCATGAGATTCGCGTCGACGTTTGGCATCGAAGTTAAGGCCACCAGTTGTGAATCCACCCATTTTAAGAACGCAAAGCATCACTTGTGTGGTTAGGTAGATGTCTGTTGGGAATTGGTCGGTGTCCCATCCAATGAGTTCATCTCCGCGGTTGGCATCAATACTTCCAAGCATATTTGCATTCGTGCAAACGGTTAGTTCATGCTCCATCGTATGTCCTGCAAGGGTTGCGTGATTGGTTTCAATATTTAGTTTGAAATGATCCATCAAGCCGTATTCACGCAAGAAATTTAAACATGCTGCTGAATCCGAATCGTACTGGTGTGTTGAAGGTTCGCGCGGTTTGGGTTCGATATAGAAGGGTCCGTTAAAACCGATTTTCTGAGCGTGATCGACTGCCATATGTAGGAAGGCAGCTAAGTGATCCAGTTCACGTTTCATGTCGGTATTAAGGAGGGTGGAATATCCTTCACGTCCGCCCCAGAAGGTGTAGCCCAAGCCGTCGAGTTCCTTGGTGCATTCAAGTGCTTTCTTAACCTGCGCTGCGGCATAGGTATAAACGGCGGCATCAGGTGATGTTGCACCACCTTGAGAATAGCGTGGGTGACTGAAAAGGCAGGCAGTTCCCCAAAGCAGTTTAACGCCAGTCTCGGCTTGCTTGGTTTTGAGTTTTGCTACTACCGCATCGAGAGCGGCATTAGATGCACTTAGATCACTGAGCTCTGGCGCGATGTCGCGATCATGCCAGCAGTAGTAATCAATTCCAATTTTATCGAGAAATTCAAAAAAGACATCGACGCGATTTAATGCATTGTCGACGGAATCAGAACCATCATCCCAAGGCATTTGAGCGGTGCCGCCTCCAAATGGGTCGGAGAGAACATTGCGCATTACATGCCAGTATGGAGCCGCAAAGCGTAATTGCTCCTTCATTGTTTTCCCGTCGATTACGGCAGAAGGATCGTAGTGTTTGAAAGCAAGCGGATTTTTTGAGTCAGCGCCTTCAAATTGAATTTTATCACAGTCGAAGTGGTTCATAGTGTATTGTTGGTGTTAATGGTAAATGTTTAGTAGAAAATTTAGAAGGGACGCAGTATAGTGTTTTAGACTCAGTTAAGGAACCGCAATTTGCGTATGTATTCTGTTGATTTGCGTCAAAGACCAAGCATATTCGCTTTTATGAGTAATCAAGTCGCAATTGTTATGTCAGAAGTTTTTTTACGACGACTTTCGCCATCATTGATGCCATTGGTGCGAAGGCAGCAGGATTTCTTTATATTGAGTATTCATCGACCGATTAAGGCGATTATTGACCGCTTGAACGTATTAAGGCCAAATGGATTGATAACGGAATGGCTTCCTGAGGTTACCGATCGTTTATTGGAATTAGAATTACCTACAGTTGTAGCCGATACCGATTATAAATATGACGGAGCGGTCAGTTTAGATGTTGATGATTGGGCAGTAGGCGCGGAAGCAGCGAAAGCTTTTCGTCAAGCAGGGTATGAAAGCGTGGCATGTTTGGGAAATGGAACTCCGTATTCGGTACAACGCATCGAAGGATTTGAAGCAGCATTCGGCGAAAGAGTTTCTGTTTTTACAGAGAAGGGATTTAAAGATGCACGTTACAGCGAGCAGTTTCTAGAACCTGGCAAGAATTTGCTTCAATGGCTCAACGAGTTACCAAAGCCTGTCGGTGTTTTTGCAGTGCACGATCCTTTGGGACGTTATCTATGCGCGGCTTGTAATAAATTAGAATTATCAGTTCCCGACCAAGTTGCGGTCATTGGAGCGAATAACGATCCTTTAGTTTGCGGAATGAGTTACCCTAATTTATCGAGTGTTTCAATTCCATGGGAACGCATTGGGTCCTTAGTCGGCGATTGGATGGAACGACTTCTCAGCGGAGAGAAACCGCCTGCAGAGGCACTCAGGGTTGCGCCAGGTTCCGTCGTAATGCGTCATTCTGCAAATCATCTTCTAGTGGACGATCCAGTCCTACGACGTTCTATGACGTATTTTTCAGATCATTTGAATGAACCTATAAACGTGGCAATTCTCTGCGATGAATTGCGAATTGCGCGAAGAAGTTTAGAGCGAAAGTTCAAAGAGTTTTATCGTTGCACGCCGCGTGCAATGCTTTGCCGCATGCGAGTTAATTTAGCAAAACAGCTTCTCCTTGAGAGCAATCATCCCATTTCAAGGATAGCGGAAATGTCTGGCTTCAATGATCCAGAACGTTTGGCAGTTGTTTTCAAAAAGGAAACGGGACAATCGCCTACACAGTGGCGCAAGGCCAAGACTGTGTAGACGCATTATAAAGATAATTGAAGCCTACCAGAAGAAGGCGTAGAGCGCTAAGGTAGCTAGAATAACAAGTCCCCCCATTAATTTAGCTCCAGATGAGGATTCAAGTTCAATCGCTTCGTTGACTGGCATTTGGACGGGCTGCTTCATCGGCTTGATGAGAGTCAAAAGAATGCCTGCCAAAACTACGATGAAGAAGCAAATTGCCATGCGGTCAAGGAATGCGATCTGCTCGGCATACCACCAACCTTTAGAGGTGAGCCAGTCACCGATGACCCATTTAAAGGCGCCATAAGAAACTACATTTAAACCAATACCGACCGCACCAAAATAACGAGGGGTACGGGGTGAAAAGAATCCAAAGATAAAGACCGCAAGAATGCCTGGTGAGATAAATCCTTGAAACTCTTGGATATAGGAGAAGATGCTTGAGAAGTTATTGAGTTTTGGTGCGACGAGTCCCGCAAGCACAACAAAGAGAACCACAAATAAGCGACCCACTTTCACGAGCTTGGCAGGGTTCTTCTCGCCACTAAATTTAGAATAGAGATCTATCGTCGCAATCGTTGACGCGGAATTCAGCATGGAGGCAAGTGAGCTAATAACCGCTCCACTCAGTGCAGCCAAAACAAACCATGAGATATAAGGGAACGGTTTAATCAAATTACGTACAAGGACAGGGAAAGCTCGATCATAATCGTACTCACCCGTAGCAGCGTTAAATAAATCCCCTGAGAAAAGATTGTAAGCGAGGATGCCCGGAATGACCACCAAGAAGGGTATGACAAGTTTTAGAGAAGCCGCAAAAACGATTCCTTTTTGACCTTCGGCTAAAGATTTAGAACCGAGGGTTCGCTGCACAATGTATTGATTGAGTCCCCAATAGAAAAAGTTTGGAATCCAGAGTCCAATGAGAAGCGCGGTCCAAGGAATCTCTGAGTCTTCCTTAGGGCGCACCATATGAACTTTACCGCCGCTTCCATTTGGTCCGTTGAGAGCCTCTGCTTCTCCATCAACCCCGTCATTAAGTAACATAAATCGCTCCCATGCACCTGCATTTTTAAGATCTTCAACAGTTGCGGTTGAATTAGCGACTTTAGTCAGAATTAATTCTTCAGCGGGTTTTTCAGCTAACACACCAAATGCTAAAACCATCACGATTGCACCGCCTGCGATCAAAGCGGAACCCCATATTAAATCTGTCCAAGCACAAGCCTTGAGTCCTCCAACAAACACATAGACCGCTGCAAAAAGGGCAATTAACCAACACATTGCAGTGAGATTATTCAGGACTGGAATGGTGTTATAGTATTCCGAAACAAATTTAGCGCCCGAGAAAATAACAGAAGAGGTCGTAACAAATACGAGCGTAACGATTGCAGGAATTGCCATTGCTAAGCGAGCCACTCCATCAAAGCGATACTGCAAAAACTCTGGTATCGTGTAGAGACCCGCCTTGAGGAAGCGCGGTAAAAACCAAAAACCTACAATCACAAGGGTGATTGCTGCCATCCATTCATAGGAGGCAATTGCCATTCCCAACCAGTTAGCAGACGCACCTGACATTCCTACGAATTGCTCCGTTGAGATATTGGCGGCGATTAAAGAGAACCCGACAAGCCACCAAGTTAGCCCACGCCCTGCTAAGAAATAGTCAGTCGCACCTTTTTCACCTTCGAGTTCTTCGTCACGGCTTTTCCAGATGCCAATTGCGATGACCCCTATGACCGCAATCAGAAAGAGAGAGACTTCTATAAAATCCATAAAATTTGGGTAATGTGGTTAAGGAAAGAGGTAGTGTTTTGGGAAACAAGTTTGTCCCTAAATAAGGATTCATGGAACCAAGCATGCAAGATTAATTCGCTCAGCCTCGTTGCTAGCGGAGTTCAGATATTGAGAATCCGATTTAAATCGAATCCTAAACGGAGCGACTTTAACCCTTGTAGACTGTGAGAAGCGCGTCTGCGATTTCTGAAGGAGTGCGCGCAATGGCTACCCCCGCATCTTCCATCGCTTCAAATTTGGCCTCAGCAGTTCCAGCTCCGCTTGCGGAGACAATTGCTCCTGCATGCCCCATCGTACGTCCTTTGGGAGCCGAAGCACCCGCAATAAATCCAGCCACTGGTTTCGTGACGTGCTCCTTGATGTAGGCACAGGCCTCTTCTTCAGCACTGCCGCCAATTTCACCAATCATAATAATTGCGTCGGTGTCAGGATCTTCATTAAACATCCGCACCGCATCAGTTTGAGATGTGCCGTTTATGGGGTCGCCTCCAATGCCAATGCAAGTGCTTTGACCGTGACCGCGCTGAGTTAATTGCCAAACAGCCTCGTAGGTAAGGGTGCCTGAACGGGAAACCACTCCAACGCGACCTGGCTTATGAATATAACCGGGCATAATACCGATTTTGCATTCTCCTGGAGTTATAATGCCAGGGCAGTTAGGTCCGATAAGACGAGTCTTAGTATTATGGAAGTACAGACGACGGCGAATCTCCGCCATGTCTCTCACGGGAACTCCTTCGGTGATGCAGATAACAAGCGGGATTTCTGCTTCAATCGCTTCGAGGATAGAATCGCCTGCAAATGCTGGCGGCACGTATATGACGGAAGCATTTGCGCCGTATTCTTTCACCGCTTCGTTTACGGTATTGCAGACGGGAACGCGGTCTTCCCACATTTGACCACCTTTGCCAGGAGTTACACCCGCAACTACATTAGTGCCGTATTCGTGGCATTGCTTTGTGTGGAATGTACCTGTCTTTCCAGTTATGCCCTGAACTACAAGTCGAGTGTCTTTATTTACGAGAATGCTCATTATAAAAAGTGCTAAATATTAAGATCCGTTCTGAATTTATGCGTTTACTTGCTGAGTGATAATTTCAGCAGCTTCGGCAAGGCTGTCGGCAGGCGTACATGCAATTCCGCTTTCACGAAGGATGGCTTTCCCTGCATCTACATTCGTGCCTTCGAGGCGAACCACCAAAGGTATTTGAATGTCAACACTCTGCGCTGCCGCAACGATTCCGCGAGCAATCACATCGCATTGCATGATACCGCCGAAGATGTTTACCAAGATACCCTCAACTTTTGGATCTGATAAAATTATTTTAAAAGCAGCGGTTACTTGGTCTTCGTTTGCGCCGCCCCCTACGTCAAGAAAGTTTGCGGGTTCACCTCCAAAGCTCTTTATGATATCCATGGTCGCCATGGCCAGGCCTGCGCCATTCACCAAACAAGCGATGTTACCGTCGAGTGCGATATAGCTTAAATTATGTTTGGAGGCTTCAACTTCTTTTGGATCTTCTTCGTTGAGGTCACGGAGTTGCTGAATTTTTGGATGCTGGAAAATCGCGTTTCCATCAAAAGTCATTTTTGCATCCAGCGCTACAATATCGCCGTGGTTTGTTTTGACGAGGGGATTGATCTCGACCAACATCGCGTTGTTTTCCCAGTACAGATTGTACAGGTTGGTTAAGAGACGAGCGAATTGTTTAACTTGGTCACCAGCGAATCCTAATTCAAAAGCGACTCGGCGACAATGATGGTGACGAAGCCCCATTGTGGTCGAAATCGGAACGCGAATGATTTTGTCTGGGGTACTTTCTGCAACCGCCTCGATGTCCATTCCACCTTCCGTTGAAGCGATGATCACAGTATTTGATGTTTCGCGATCGAGTACGAGGGCAAGGTAATATTCATGTTCAATTTCACAGGCTTCTGTAAAATAAAGGGTTTGAACTTTTCGACCTTTAGGTCCCGTTTGATTGGTAACTAAAGTATTATCGAGCATATGGTTGGCGGCTTCTAGGGCTGCAGCTTTGTCGTCAACCACTTTAACGCCTCCTTTGTAACCATCAGTGAAGGTGCCTTTGCCGCGCCCCCCAGCGTGAATTTGCGCTTTCACGACAATCTTCTTGTCGTCGCTAAAATGCGATATGGCAGTTTGGACTTCGCGTGTGGACTGAGCGGCATATCCCTTTGGGACGGGCACTCCGTATTCTTCTAGAAGTCGTTTCGCTTGATACTCGTGAATGTTCATAGCTTTTGCTTTAAATAAAGAGTCCAATAGCAAGTCATTACTATAAGAAGGTGCAATTCATTTCGTTAATTTTTCAAAAAAACTTTTATCAATTAAGAAATTTTTCAGAGGGAACAACCATTGGCAGTCTCACAATTGGGTCGAGCGACTAAACCCTTGAGCGGTTCATCGGAGAACTGTTTTGTCGCGCGTCCATTTTCAATTAAATGACGATCACAGATACGATCCAGTTCAGCTTTATTCGAAGCACGTCGTGCTTCCTGCAAGAAAAGTCCTTCTGCATCAACGCTGATTCCAATAAAATTCAGAAATTTCTTTAGATGATTGATATGAAAACGCTCCGCGCGATCGGCATGGAGAGTGGATTGGTAGAGATCTTCAATGTACTGGCGCACGTCGGCAAGGGATGGTGCGAAAACAGGCTCACCGCTAAAATGTTCTCGAAATTGGCGAAAAATCCAGGGATTTCGAATACAGGAACGTCCTACCATCAATCCATCCGCGCCAGTTTGTTCCAAAACCCAGAGCCCTTTCTTAACGGATGTGACGTTCCCGTTAGCAAGTACAGGGCAGGGTAAGGCCTCTGCTGCGCGTTTAATGTATTCGTAGTGAACTTCGCTGCGGTAGGCTTCTTTAACTGTGCGAGCGTGTAGGCTAAGTAAATCAACCTCGTGTTTAATTAAGAGTTCAAGAAGTCCTTCAAAATTTTGATCATCTTCAAACCCAATCCGCATCTTTACTGTAAATCGACCGTCGATACTATCTCTCAAGCAACCGAGCACTCGATCCACCGCGTTCAAATCTCTGAGGAGACCACCACCCACGTTCTTTTTATAAACTTTTGGAGCAGGACATCCCATATTCAAATCGATACCTGCAACTGCGAGTTTTTTATTGTGAATGGCTTGTACGGTTCGTTTGAGGTCCGGTAAACTTTCTCCAATTAATTGAGCAAAAATTGGGCGCCCCGTTCCATTTTCTTGGATCGAAGCAACTATATGCGATTCCAAATTTGAATGTCCATGCACGCGAAAATACTCGGTGAATAAAAGATCTGGAACACCGTAGGTGCCCAAGAGTTTCATGAATGCTAGCGTTGTAACATCTTGCATGGGCGCCAAGGCAGTCCATAGAGTTCCTTGAATTACAGGCTCTGGAAGTGGCCGAAGGCAAGAAGGGGCGCTTTGCGTGTCTGCGCTAGGCTTCTCCTGTGGATGCATCGCCTTCATTTTGTTTAAGAATTTTCTCAAAGATCAATGCCATGTCGTCAACGGAATCGAGAACCTTCTGAGTGGCGTATATAGGTTTCTCAGATAAAAGCGCCAAAATGATCGAGTCACTTGGTCGTGCATCAATCTCAACAATTTTCTGCCCGAGTTCGTTTTTCATCGACACAATCAAACGGGCAAAAAAAGTACTTTGCGAAACTTCATTGATCACCACGCGCTCAATACCAACTCCGAGACCATTGAATAATGAAATCATTAGTTCATGGGTTTGGGGACGTTCAAACTGCATGCCGCTGATCGCTTGTTCAATTGTGCTCCCGATGGTTTTATCCATATAAATGACAAAAGTTTTTTGAGTCCCCTTCAAAAAAATAGCACACCCGTTAGAGGTGGGCATAACTCCCTGAATTTGAACTTTGTCGATTTCTGATCCCATCTGTTAACCTTACAGCTTATAGCGTTCCTTCAGCAAGCTTTTGGGTCGATAAAATGAAAATTTACTTTTTTGATCGCTAAATCATGACAAGACCTTGCAAATTAACTGCATGAAACCCACCGATAGCAAATTACCGAACCTATATCTTGTAGGGTTTATGGGTGTCGGCAAATCAATGATAGGACGCCGATTAGCAAAGCAGCTATCGATGCATTTTGTTGATTCGGATCACGCGATTGAGAAAAAAGCGGGTTGTTCGATAAAGGAGATTTTTGAAACAAAGGGAGAAGTCCATTTTCGTGCATTAGAAAAGGATTTTATTGATTCTGGACATGCTGCTTCAGGTCAAGTGGTTGCGTGCGGAGGGGGTCTAGTAATCCAACCGGGCATGGCGGATATTCTCAAGTCACGTGGGGTAGTCATTTGCTTGTTTGCCTCAATCGAAACAATTATTGAGCGCACAGGACGAAACCGTAACCGACCTTTATTAGAAGTCGAAGAGCGTGAAATTGAAATTCGGCGGCTTTTTAAGGAGCGTGAAGCGACCTACCTGAGTTCGGGAACTTGTATTTCAACTGATGATCGTTCTTTAAACGATATTATAAATCATGTGATTCGAGTCTATCGATCTCAATTGGATTGAGGGCGATGCTTGAAGCTTGTGGTTGAGAGAAGGGTTCAGCTTTTGATGGCAGCATCAAGGCTTTCAAGAAACAGTTTCGGCGGCTTGAGCGCTTTGCCCGTTGCATCCATAAAAGCGTGAATGGTATGGCCAGTAGCTAAGACTTCGCCTTCTCGTTTAACTTCATAATGAAACTTAAATCGTGCTCGTGGAAATTCAGCCAAGTGCAAGTGGATGGCCAGGATGTCATCGAACCGAGCAGGGCTTTTGTACTCTGCATGTGCCTCCAGTACTGGAATAAAGAGTCCTTGTGCCTCTAGATCTTTATATGGCAGGCCGATGTGGTCCAAGAGATGTATCCGAGCGGTCTCAAACCAAACAAAATAATTGCTATGGTACACAACATCCATGCGATCTGTTTCAGCGTATCGGACTCGAAGTTCGGTGGAAAAATCTAGCATGTTTTATATTTAAGGTCTGTTGTCAGTTTGTGGAAGTCATAAAAGTGAATTTATGAATTTTGGATTAAGAACGAGGCAAGCTTGCCATGATTTTAAATTTAACTTCTTTTAGAAATCTTCTTTTAGCATGTTTACGGTATTAAAAATCGCGCTGCGTTGGATTATGGATTGGCTGTACTTTGTTTCGCTGATCTGTTTTGCGGGCGCAACAGTTGGAGTTGTTACGCATTTTCTGTTTGCGGTCTGCTTTGTGGATTCCCCAGACTTTGGCTATTATGCTTCTTTGGGATTCCTACATGGTTTAAAATATGGAAGTGTTTGGGCTGGGGGAGTTGCTATCGTGTTATGCGTGATCCGTGCTCACAATGAATATATTCAAAATAAAACTAGGCGCGCATCATGAAGCAAAGTGAACGGGTTTTTATCTTCTTTATTGGTTTTTTAATAGGCCTTTTGATTGTGTCTGCGATCCTAACGCGACGCGCTTCAAAGAAAGAGGCTCGTATTGAAGATCCGTGGTCTGTTCACAGCGCATCTGCAGAGGAGGCGAATGCCGAAAAACTCCCCGAATCTATTGAAGCAAGTATTTTATTGGGGAAGGTCTTGAGTTTCGGCTATCTGCCAAATGCTACTGACCCGAAAGAACGTGTATGGATTCTTAATTTTCGTGATAGTTATCCATACGTACGGGTGGTTGAAACCCTTCAAGGTGGCTCTGTTACTTACATGGCAGCGGATCAAATTGTTGTGCGTTTGAAAGAGGATGTTGACGTCACAGAAATATCGCCCGTTTTAGAAAAGCTGGGATTGCGTGTGCGAAACTTTAATCGTAAGCACAGTGTAGTGGTCTTAAGTGTTTTGAATACAGACCTAGACGCTGTTCCAAAAACAATTGAAGCACTCGAATCATGGTCGGATCTCTATGATTCGGTTGCCCCAGATTACCTGAAATTTAAGTAGCTCTCTATTCATATTGTGCTGAAAAGCAGCCAGCTCCGAAATATAGGCATTGACCAATAAAATTGTTTACTCTTGGTTCGAGGTTTTCCTACAACGCCTAGTGCAATGATCTAGGCTCAACCGTACACCTATTGTGAAAACCAACGTCAGTGATATCAGCGCAACGCGCAAAACCATCAAAGTCCAATTTACTGCTGAAGAAATCAGTGAAATGGAAAATCAGCTTACTCGAGATTTCCAGAGGCAGGCCAAAGTTCCTGGGTTCCGCCCTGGAAAGGCTCCTGAGAAGATTGTCCGCACTCGTTTTGCAAAGGACATTGCCCAGGAACTTAAAGGGAGAGTGGTTTCTAAAGCACACAAAGATGGAGTGAATGGTTCGGATTTTGAAGTGTTTGGAGTGGTTGATTTCAAAGAGGATGCCATTGTTTCCGGCACAGATACTTCGGTTGAATTCACGGTTGATATTATTCCAGAGTTTGAAATCCCGAATTACGAAGGCCTCAAAGTAACCAATGCGCCTACTGAAGCGAGTTCTGAAGAAGTTGATACCATGCTCAACCAGATTTTGAGTCAGCGAGCGGAGTACAACGTTGTAGAAAAGGAAGCAGGCGAGGGCGATTATGTTCGCTGCGGCTACGAGGGTAGTATTGACGGTGTGGCATTGAGCGAAAGCTTTCCTGAATTACCTCCAATGTATGGAACTCAAAAAACTACTTGGGAAGAAGCGGGCGCAAAAAATGCACCTGGAGTACGTGCGATTGTGGATGGGGTTGTCGGTATGAAAGCAGGCGATACAAAAACAGTAACACAAGAATTTGATTCAAATTTTGAACCCACTGAATTAGCAGGTAAAAAAGTTGATTATTCAGTAACGGTTGAAGAGGTCCGCGAGAAGGTCATGCCTGAAATGGATGCAGCCTTTTTTGAAGCTCTAAAAGTTAAGGACGAGTCTGAACTACGTGAACAAATCACTTCCAACATTGAGAACCAGAAGAAGCAACAAAACTTTCAATCTGAGCGTCAGCAAATTACAGAACAATTGAATACTTTGGTTGAGTTTTCATTGCCAGAAAGCGGAATCGAAAACGAAACTCAAGTTATCCTTCAGGATTTCATGCAACGTAATATGCAGCAGGGCGCGAATCCAGCAGACTTTGAAAAGGACAAGGAAGCGCTTCACGCAAGTGCATCGAAGGCTGCTACGGATCGTTTGAAATCTCGCATTATTATGGGTAAAATTGCTGAAAAAGAAAAAATTAAGGCAGAGAACCAAGATTTTAGCCAAATCATCATGCAAGAGGCGATGCAGTCCGGTCAAAAGCCTGAAAAGCTTGTCAAAGATATTCAAAAGGATCAAAGCCGGATCGATCGTATGCGACTCGATATCATCATGGGTAAGACCATGGATGCAATTTTGGAGAAGGCAGCTCGTGAGCCCAGTGAGGCAACCGTTACCGAATAAAAGAAATACAAGATTACGAATTCGAGTTGCTTCAAACGATGAGTCAACTTAACGTGCGTTTTAAATACTTATGAGCTACGTACCACTTCCTACAGTTTATGAACGCGAGGGGCGCACTGAGCGTGCCTGGGACATTTATAGTCGTTTATTGCGAGACCGTATCATCTTCATTGGCACGCCCATTAATGATTTTGTTGCGAACGCTGTGATCGCCCAGATGTTGTTTTTGCAAATGGAGGATCCCAAGAAGGATATCAGTCTCTATATCAATTCCCCTGGTGGAAGCGTGACTGATGGCATGGCGATCTACGACACCATGAATTTTCTGCAATGCGATATTGTTACTTATTGCGTGGGGCAGGCGGCCAGCATGGCGACATTGCTCTTAGCAGCTGGAACTGAAGGTAAGCGATATGCATTGCCGAATAGCCGTGTGATGATGCATCAACCTACAGGTGGAGCAACGGGTCAAACTTCTGATATTTCAATTGCAGCTCGCGAGATTCTCCGCTGGAGAGAACGAATGAATACCTTAATTTCAAGGCACACCAAGAAGACTGTCGCAGAGATTGAAGCGGATTCAGATCGCGATTTCTATTTAACAGCAGAAGATGCTAAAGCTTATGGCATTGTTGATCGAGTGATTGATAACAAAGCGAACTCTTAGCGCTTCTAACCAAGCTTAACGTACTTCTAAATTATGGCTAAAGCGACACGCATGACTTTTTGCTCATTCTGCGGGAAGGCACAAAACGAGACTCGTAAGATGATTGCAGGTCCTGCGAATGTACACATCTGTGATGCTTGTGTTACAGTCTGTAAAACCATCATCGACCGTGAGTTAAATGAAGTAGAAGCAGCGAAAAATGTTGCAACGGGTAACGTGCCTGCAAAGAAATCGTTTCAATTAAAGAAGCCTGCTCAATTAAAAGCCTTTCTGGATGAACACGTTATCAGTCAGGATTATGCGAAGCGCGCACTCGCGGTGGCAGTATATAATCATTACAAACGATTACAGTCGGAATCTAAAATTGACGGTGTTGAGCAATTTTCAAAGGTCGGAAAACAATTTGAAGATGTTAAGGTCGAGAAAAGTAATATCCTTTTACTGGGACCGACGGGTTCAGGAAAAACTTTATTGGCACGTACTCTTGCCGATGTCTTAGGAGTTCCTTTTGCGATCGTTGATGCGACGACACTGACGGAAGCTGGTTATGTAGGTGAAGACGTAGAAAATATTGTACTGAGGTTATTGCAGGCCGCTGATAACGATGTTGAGCGAGCAGAGAATGGAATTATCTACGTTGATGAAATCGATAAAATTGGCCGTAAGACGGACAATGTTTCAATTACTCGCGATGTTTCTGGCGAAGGAGTGCAACAGGCATTACTGAAAATTATCGAAGGAACAGTTTGCAATGTTCCACCTCAAGGAGGACGCAAGCATCCTAACCAAGAATATATTCAATTAAACACATCGAATATTCTGTTTATTTGCGGCGGTGCATTTGTGGGTCTCGATAAAATTGTCCAAGATCGTCTCGGTTCTAAAGCAATGGGTTTTGATACCCAACACAACCTTCCTAACAGCGAAGTTCCAGTTAGCGAGCGCTTGCGGGAAACACAACCAGAGGACCTTGTTCATTTTGGGATGATTCCAGAATTCATAGGTCGTTTACCAATGGTCGCAGTCTTAGATGAATTGACGGTCCAAGATTTAGAGTACGTGCTTCAAAACACCAAAAACGCTTTGGTTAAGCAGTACGCTAAGCTCTTTGCGATGGATGGTACTAAGCTTCAACTGACCCGTGATGCAATCGCGGCAATTGCGGAAAAGGCAATTGAGTTAAAGACTGGGGCACGTGCGCTTCGTTCCATCATGGAACGTTTAATGTTGGATGTAATGTATAGGATTCCCGACGAAGAGAACCTCAGTAAGGTAGTCATCAACCGCGCGGTTGTTGAGGGCAAGGGCGAGCCTAATTTGCAATACGCAAAGAAGACTCGCTCTAAAAAAGACGCCGCCTAGTCAATAGGTTGTTTGCCAAGGCTTCCGACTAACTCTTCAAGGTAAGTTTCGTTACTCACTTTTTCCAGCTGTGCTTTAGCTGAGGTCAATCGCTCTTCAATATTGAGGCGACTTGCAACTGCTCGATGGGAGTCCTTCTTGAGGAAATGGTCGAGGTATTCGACGTGTTTTTTCCAAGCAACTGTATCGCTCTCTTGTTGGTTTATGAGTCGTTCTTTATACCAATTACTTTCAAGCATCGCCTCGCGTGAGAACATTCCGCGAATATCTGGGTGATTGATATCTTTTCCTTCAAATTCGCCATGAGCCATTATGTGCAAGAGCGCGCGCAAAGGAGGGCAAGCAACTTCAATAGAGCCATCTTCAAAATAGTGATTTGAGACTTCGCGGTGGGCCGCCAAGGTAGTGTCCATGCCTTCAATGAAAGTATCCATATCTTGAAGTTCAGGCCGCAGCATCTCATCGGTTATGATGGAGTCAGGATTATTGAAGACGCGCCCAAAGAAGATACGCACAAATTTCTTAGTGATTCGATAACCCAGTCGACTTGCCATCACGGTTTTCCCGTCGTGTTCAAAGTCCTCAACTTTTTCGAGGTACTTATGTTCGATCATCCAATTGGGGTCCGATTCTTCAGCACGTAATCGGCACCAGATTTCTGGCACTAACAAACTGATATCGTGATCGACGCGATAATTGGGCCCCACATAGCCAGCCGCAGTAATGAAGGCGGGTTGCTCGGTTGTGAGGAATGCAACAAGCGCATTATTCAAATCATAAATCGGGAGGAGTGCATTGAAGGGCGCTTTGGTCAACGCCCCCTCAGAACCTGCGCCAGTAGTTGACGGAGACTTCCCAGTTATACTTGCGATGAACTCCATAAAGAGCTCTGGCAGTTCCATGTAATGAATTGGATTAAAATTACAAAGCGGTTTCACGCCACTACTTGGATCTGCGGGATTGTTTCTGCGACCCGGAAGAATTGAAGTAACTGGGCGTAAAAGCGCCGAGTTCAGATCTTGCCTACGGTAGAGCCGAGTACTTATTTCTGCTAAATAGGAAGCGCGGAGATTGCGGAGATCGGGACGCACTTGGAGATACCTCGGATTCTTAGTTGGTTTCCCATCCACCATGCGCGGGTATGCATTTGTTGAGTAATAATCTCTGCGGTTTTCATTGTAAAACGACTTCACTAAATCCTGCATCGGCTCGGTGTACTGCTCAAAGCGGATCGCATCTTCAATCTCATTTTTTGCATGATCGCGATCTTCAGGTTGGTAATTGCTCAAGAAACTTCCAGATGAACTTAAATCAATCTCAGCTTGAGTGTCATATCCACGAATTATTGCATCGTCTGGACGTTGGAAGAAACGGAATTCGCAATTATGTACGAATTTTGAAGAGGGTGCATTCCAGCCAACAGGTAAGTGCTTGATAGAATTACTTGGAGCGACCACAGATGCAGTGATGTCGTCTTCTAAGGAGATCTTTGAGGCTGGCATGAAGTCCTTGCGAAGCCCAAAGGTACGCCATGAGCCATTGCCTGTATAACCCACTCGGAGGTACTGCGTTACAAGCGGAGTTCCACGATAACGAAGAATATTTCCCGGGGCGCCATTTATTAAATCAACGCTGAAACGATTGCGCCAGTCGTCGCCCCAATCGTCTTTATAATAACGTTTAATGACCAAGACCAGTTCCTTAACATGCTGTGGAATTGTCTCGAGCCACTCATTGTAGGCATCGCTATAATCAGCGGAAGGCGTGAGCATTTTAATAACGGACCCTAAAGAACGATTGCTCGCAAGCACGGTGCGGCTTGATGGCTTTTTACGCGAGGGATCTTTGAAGCGATCACTGTAATCCCTTTGGATGATGGTCTCAGCTAGATCAAAGTCTTTTTCAAAGTCACTGACAAATACTGGGCCTGAAATAATGGCGTCCGAAATAGACTTAGAGATTTCAGACTTTCCCCCTCCAGAAACCGTACTCGGTTTGTGGCAAACTCGACTTTCAGCAGTATAGCCCACTAAACGCCAGCGGCGTCCTTCTGCAGGTTTAATCATTTCTACTTTATAGCCTGATGGTAGGACGTAGGTATTATTAGGAAGCAATTTGATTGTTTGAAGCTGACCGTCCTTCGTCCATTCGATAGTTTGTTTGTTCAGCTGGATATGCGAATCTTCGGGAATATAAATGATATTCGAATATTTTTTATCAACTGCATAGCCCTCAGGTTGCAGTTCCATCGCGTCCAGATAGCGTGCTACCACACCTTCAAAGGTTTGATTCACCACGGGGAAGTAGCGACTCAATTGAAAATCTTCACCAAGGTCATAGCCCGTGAAAGCTAGAGTGCCGCCCGCGTGTTCCTCTTCTGCTAAACCATGTAAATTAGCAGAAAATCCAATCTGGGTTTTTACTTCCTTCTTACAGTAACCAAAATAATTATCTGCGATTGCGGTCACTACACGGCCTGAAGCATCACGGCAGGTGATCTTAAAGGCGCCTCCATCATTGTAGGCTTCGTCTTCATTTTCCCAACACATCCCGTCGCGTTTCTGACGATCCGTCGCTTCTGAAATATGCGGTAAGCCAAGATCCTTCTTTTTAACGCCTACCAAATGAGGCGCTAGAATCACACAACCCGTGTGCCCGGTCCAATGCTCTGGATCGAGAGCGGAATCATTTTCAGCAACAAACGGATCTCCACCGTTTCCAAATATAGATTCTACGAAATCAAGATTACTTACTAAATTTCCCGGAGCGAAGAAACGAACTTCCATACGTTTCTCGCTGATAAAACCGTCGACTTCTGGAATGACAACGGGTTTCAAAAGGAGCGATACCCACGCTTCTGCCTGTTGTGTTTCGCTTGAGAGAAATGGCAATTGCTGAAGCTTTTTGGGCGGCTGTAAGGCTGCTAGTAACAGTTTTGCCGCTGCGATTTTGGGTACGGATTTTTTATCGTTTGGAATCGGTAATCCGCCTTCAGCAACATGGAACACGCCCTTCGTAGTTCTACGGTCACTCTTAGGATTGTGTAGAACGCCTTGTTGAATTCGATAGGAGTCAATGATATCAGAGCTGAAATGATCGTTGCCTGCAGGTAAGGAGAGCGTACGCGCAACACCGTGACGATCGAGCACTAAAGTTGAAGTTGGGAGATGTGGTAATGCATCAATCTCTAAATCTGAAAAGTATTCCATCAAAAAGCTTTGAATCCGTTGGTCTACTGGAGGCAGATAATTCGCTAGCAAACGCGACTTCTCCTGGTAGCTAGCGAGTAAAGAGTGACCGAGCTCATAAAAGTCAGATGATTTTAGGTCTCCATATACAGGTTGTCCAATCGCGCTTAGCTTTAAGTTTACATAATCAACCATAGTTTTGGCGTCATAAACGGATTCAGCGGTGAGCGGATCGAGACCGAGTTGAGTTTTGAAGTCTGTTTTCATAGTTCTTTACTTAGCTTAAGTGCGAGGCATTAAAAGTATCTAATCAGCAATATTAATGCACAAAATTATAAATGTTAATCTTTGTAAAATTTAATAATTCTAACCGTTTAGGTCTGGGAGTGGTAAGGTTTCAGAACCAAACGCATTTTGGATTTTTTCTAAATCAACGTTCTCGGTTATCAGACTTTTAATAATAGGAATTTTATCGGCGTCACTCGGGAGTGTTTTGACATTCATATTATTAATTTTCGAAGCAATAAAGTAACTGTCTTGGGAGGTGATTATGATTGGAAGCTGAGAATTTTTGATCATAGCTAAATTTGTTTCACTCAGTTCAGCACCTTGTGTTAAGACAATTCCACACACAGCCTTAGCAATTTCGCCTTGGGGTGCTTCCAGTATCGAATCAATAACGGCTGAACCCTTATTAGAGGAAACGATTAATACAGTCTCTTTTTTATTTTTGAGAATTTGTTTTTCTGAACTTGGTTCGATAATGATGCTCACGAAGCGCCCTGAAAAATTGTGTGAAGGCTCATTCAACCATTCTGCTTCGAGTTCTCTCGCGAGTTGTCGAATACTTGGACTGCTCAATTTATCCTCAATTGGAATACAGCCTAAGAGGGGTATGCCCATTCGCTCGAGCGCAATCCCGCAATAGTGCTTTATAAAATCAAGTTTTTCTGGAAGCACTTTATTTATGATTGCGCCGATGACTTCAACGCCTGCGTTTTTAAACAAGGCTTGGTTGAGCGCGATCTCGTCAATGGGGCGACCAATACCTCCGCCCGCAACAATGATAACTTTAGCATTTAAGCGTTTTGCAACTTCAGCATTCGATAGATCAAACACGGAGCCAACACCAGCGTGCCCAGTGCCTTCAATAATAATATAATCTTTATCATAGGCCGCACGATCAAAGGCGCGACACATGTTGTCGATGTGATTCTTGAGATGATTATGAGGATCATCTAAAAATTCTCGGGTGAAGTTTGAATGAATCGAGATTGGACTCATAGCCTTCATTGGAACCTCGACGTTAAAAATCGACTGCAATAAAACGGAATCCTCATCGATCTGTTCGCCGTCTACTTCAACGTAACGCTGACCAACTGGTTTTATGAAACCAACTTTATTTGTTAATGTTCGTAACGCTGCAAAAAGAGCCAAACTTGTAGTGGTCTTGCCATCATTCATGCGCGTTGCCGCAATGTATAAACGCTTCGTGGTTGCGTTCAACGGCACGGTCTGAAGTTCTTCACTGACCCCAGTTACTTGTTTTATATGTGTATCAGACATAATCCCCCGGTTATTCTAAGATGGTTACATCTTCATTTAATTCATCTCCGTCTGTGGGGTAAAGCAGACGATGATCGATTGCTTGAGAGGCAATCATTACAGCAGTTCCAAAAATGTCGTTCGCAGTTGCGCCGCGACTGATCTCTGCAGCAGGGCGTTTTAAACCTGTTAAAATCGGCCCATAGGTACGCGCGCGGGTCAACACATCGACGAGCTTAGAGGCAATATTAGAGGCATGTAAATCAGGGAAAATGAGAACGTTTGCGCGTCCCGCAACAGAACCAGTCACGCCCTTAGACTTGGCGACAAAACTATCAAGGGCAGCATCCACTTGCATTTCCCCGTCAATTTCCATCGGGATACCCAGTTTTAATGCTTTCTGGTGCGCTAGTTCTGTAGCAGCCTTCATCTTTGAAACGGTATCGTTCTTACTGCTTAAGCTTTTGGTCGTATAGCTGAGGAGAGCAACGCGCGGTTTATTGTTAGTTAAATGATAGGCAAGCGCGGCGGTGGTAACTGCAATATCGCAGAGTTGTTCGCTTGTGGGATTCGGAATCACCGCACAGTCCGCCATGAAAAGTTCCCGATCTTTCCCAGTTTCAGGATCTTCAAGATCAAAGATATTTAATGAGGACATACTTCCCACGTGTTCTTGACGACGTATCAACTGAAGGAGAGGGCGCAACGCACTGGAGGCTGTACTTGTAGCCCCTGACAGCATGGCATCTGCCTGCGAAGTCGCCAGCATGAGGGTGGCGAAATAATTATTGTTATCAAGATAGCGCTCAGCTTCAATTTGAGATAACTTGTTAAAGCGGTTCAACTTTCTGAATTTAGTAACAAATTCTTCAAAAGAGGTACTGCGCCGTGGCTCAATGATCCGAATGTGCTCAAGATTGATATTGAGCTTAGCGGCTTTCTCTTTAATTTCTGTTTTGTCGCCCAGCAGGATAGGGATGCCAAGATTCTGCGACGCGAACATCCGCGCAGCTTGTAAAATGCGCTCGTCCGATCCTTCTGGAAAGATAACACGCTTAGGGTGACGCTTGAGACGCGTTGATAGATTTGTTATGAGTGGCATGATGCAGTTTCAGATTTAGATAACATTTTGATTCTATGGCAAGCTGGATAGATTCCTGTCTTTTAAGAATTTTGTCTGGGTATAGAGTCTTGCGGTTTATAAGGTTCTTATATTTAGACTAGCTACGACTTTTTAAAAGCAGCCTTAAACCGTTAACAATGAATACAATAAGAAACATAGCTTCGGTCAGTTTGCCGACATTATTCTCTCGGATACTGGGCTTAGGTCGGGATGTTTTGATTTTTGCAGCACTGGGCGCAAGTCTTTGGAATTCTGCCTTTATTCTAGCTTTTACAATTCCTAACCTTTTTCGCCGGCTATTAGGTGAGGGCGCGCTCACTTCCGCATTTGTACCGATCTTTTCTGCGCTGTCAGAAAAAGGATCACAGAAAGCTGCATTCGCTTTCTTAAACCGTGTTTTGCTAAGGGTATTTTGGATTTTAATTATTCTGGTGGTCAGTCTGATTGCAGTTTTAAAGCTCTTAGAGGGTGTTTCTGTTTTACCCGAGAACTGGGAGATTAGTAATCGCCTGGCGGTATGGTTAATGCCGTACACGCTTTGTATCTGTTTGGCGGCTTTGATCACTGCCGCGCTCAATGTCATGGGGCGATTCTTTGTCGCCGCTTCAACGCCCATTATTCTCAACATCACTATGATAGGTTCCCTTGCATGTGGAATCTTCCTCACTGAATCGCTTGCGGTTAGAGTCTATTGGTTGTGCGGAGGCGTGCTTTTGGGAGGCTTTTTTCAATTCCTGATTCCATATTTAGATTTGAAACAATTGAACTGGAAGTTTCGTGCAGAGCCTACGAATAAAGCGCAACTTGCAGAATTATGGTCTTTGTTTTTACCCGGTCTTTTAGGCGCAGCAGTCTTACAAATTAATATTCTCGTTTCGCGAATCCTTGCGTATAATTTTAATGAAAGTGGTGCGGCCTTGTTGTATGCTGCTGGGCGATTGATGGAATTACCATTGGGGGTATTCGTTTTTGCTATTACGAGCGTGTTTTTCCCGAAAATGGCACGTGCCTTAGCGTCCGGGTCGGAGCTCGATTTCAAGCAATCATTCCAACAGGGATTTCTTTTGATCATTGCGATTACGATTCCAGCAGGACTCGGGCTCTCGATCTTAGCTCAACCCATTATGATCAGCTTGTTTCAATGGGGAGCATTTACTCTTGAGGATGTAAAAGCGACCACTCCGCTTGTTATCATCTACGGCTTAGGCTTACCCTTTTACTCGTTAGCAATGTATGCAACGCGGGGATTACATGCGGGGAAATCAATGCGTGCTCCCGTTCGCGCAGCTCTAATCTGTTTATTTATCAATTTATTTCTAGCGCTTGCATTGATGCCAGTTTTAGGGATCGCAGGTTTAGCACTCTCGAATGTTCTCGCTGCAGCGGTTCAGTTTATTCTTTTGACGGGTGCAGTTAAAAAACGTCATGCCCGCATCCAGATAGTTTCTTTAGTAGAGCCCGTCTTAAAGGTGGGTATCGCGGCCTTAGGCATGGCGTTTGTTTGTTGGGGGTCGCTTCATTTAGTCGCAAGCTTCGGATTTAATTCTAAGCAGAATGCGATTTTATCGGTTCTAACAATCGTCCCCATGGGGGCAATTCTTTATGGAGTTCTCTTGTATTTTCTCCGCTTTGAAGGCTTAAGTGAGCTGAGGAAACTTGTCGCGTCGGTCATCGAGAAGCGATAATCCGCGTCGCATTTTAAATGCGCGCAAGAGCTCATTGAAGGGCACTGAAAAACCGAAGGATCACGCTACTTAACGAGAAGCGCCAGAGAATCTTTTTTGTTCATAGAGCGCGCAAGAATGGACTCAAAAAGAGAATGTTCGCCCATTCCTTGAACCCATTTTAAATGCTTAGCAGCTTCAGCAGGCTTGTCTTGCGAACGAAGTTTCAAAGCAATGTAGGCATGCACTTCCGTTTCCATGCTCAAATTTTGAACGAGGCTGATAAGTTCGGACGCATCAATATGACCGACCAGATATTTTATAATTGGGTAGGGCCAATCTTCATTTGTCAGATTAGCAATAAGATAGTCGAGTGTTTGACTCGCTTGGGACTTCGCACCTGCCTCGTGATGTGAGAAATAGGCGATTAGAAGTGGGTAGAGCGTTAGTTCACCATCCCTTGTGTAGTAAAGATTGGCTCGCTTGGCGTGTATCGCAGCCTGTTCATATTCGCCCAAACACATAAAAGTCCAAGCCAATGATTCATAATGCAGGCCGTTCGGAAGCTTATCTGAAGCCTCTTTGAATGAATTCAGCGCGACATCATAGGCGTCCAGATTGAGCGCCGCCAATCCACGTCCGTTCCAGGCGAAGGCATTATTTGGCATCTTTTGGATCAACGAATCGTAGGCATCAAATGCTTCGGGGTGGCGTTTTAATTTACTAAAAACCATAGCTTGACCGAGCAAAGCTTCCAGATTTTGCGAGTCCTTCTGTATGATGGACTCAAAATTTGATAATGCTTCTAAGGTTTTTCCAGCTCCGAGAGTCGCATAAGCCATTTTCATTGTTACCGCGGGAGCAGGGGTTTCACCAGCCCAACTCGACTGTAAAAACAACGCGCAGAGTGCTACATTGAGGACTCGTACAGGCGGTCGATTCCGTAATCTGAAAGTTACATCTCGCATTAAAATACCTTATATTACTTAAATAGGAATGCGTAACGCAAGAATAGAGCCAAATTCATTCTTGAGGGTTGAAAGCTCCCATGCGCTGCTCATTGTAACCGTTTATGGATATATTTGCTCAAGAGTTACCTCCGATAGGCACAAATGCTTTTTTTCTTTTAAATAAGGAAGCAAAATGCGCGCTCGTCATTGATGCGCCTGCGGAGGCATTTACTTGGGCCAGTCAATTAGCGGAAGCGCACGACTGTTCGATTGAAGGCTTAGTCCTTACGCATGGACACTGGGATCATATTTTAGATGCCCACCAGTTTGCAGCTGCGGGGATTCCGACCTATGGCCATATTGCGGATAAGGTCTTGTTTGAAGCTCCAGAAAAAATGGCAACTTTTACGATTCCTGGTACACCGCTTGTGCCAGTTGCGGTAACTCATTGGTTGGATGATGCCAAGGAGCTCTCCATTGGCGCGTTCAATTTTGAAATTCGACACGTGCCAGGTCATTGTCCGGGAAATATTTTGCTGTATTCAGCATCTGAGACGGCTGCTTTCGTCGGCGATGTAATTTTCGCAGGAAGCGTGGGGCGTTACGATCTTCCGGGAGGCGATTTCAAGACCCTCGAACAGTCGATTCAATCACAGGTTTACACCTTGCCAGGGGCGACAATGCTTTATCCAGGTCACGGTCCCACAACTACAGTGGAGAAGGAAATTGCTACGAATCCATTCGTCCGTCCAAATTAATTTGTGAGCCAATAAAACTTTGATGGAAGCAAACGACCCTACAATTTTTATGCGAGTGGCCTTAGAGTTGGCAAAAAAAGCTTGGGGAAAAACGCATCCTAATCCGATAGTTGGAGCTGTGATTGTTGAGGATGGAACGATCGTCGCCAAGGGTTGGCACGCCAAAGCAGGGGAGCCGCATGCAGAAGTGCGCGCATTGAGAGATTTAGGAAGAGCGCCCGCCGACGGTGCAACGCTTTACATTACTCTCGAACCCTGTTGCACCACAGGTAAGACGGGCGCTTGTACCGCAGCTATTATTGAGTCTGGGATTAAGCACGTTGTTGTGGGCGCATGTGACCCGAACCCTTCGCACGCTGGCAGAGGTCTGGATACTTTGCGCTCGGCAGGCATCACGGTAACAGAATCTATTTTAGAGGCTGAATGTTTGGATTTAAATCGGATTTTTAATCATTGGATAGTTACCAAAGAACCCTTCATTGCTGCAAAATTTGCCACCACAGTGACAGGGCAGTTTGGTTTAGACTCACGAGACTCGGGTGCTCGCTATTTAACGGGCGAAGCTGCTCGACAGGATGTTATGCGCTGGCGTAGCTATTTTCCTGCGATCGCTGTGAGTGCCTCAACCCTTATAAAAGATGACCCTGCGTTGACCATTCGCCTTGAGGGAAAAGGTATCACCGCCTCCACTCGCATTGTTTTAGATCGCAGCTTAAAGACGCTGAGTCATATGCGGAAAGCAAAGGTTTTTACAGATGCATATAGAGATCAAACCATTGTTGTTTGCGCGCAAAATGCGCAAGGAATTGAAGATTTTAAAAATGCGGGCATAGAAATTTGGGAACTACCTGAAAAAAACGGGCATTTAGATTGGAGTGCTTTTAAAGCTCGTTGCGCTTCTGAGAATATCTACGGAGTGTATCTCGAGACGGGTCCAAGACTTACGCGTGCGCTGATTGCTAATCAAGCGGTTGATTTTCTTTTTCATTATTTCGCCCCCATGAATTCTGTCGGTGATCGCGTTGAAACTTTCGATCCCTTTGAAGCTCTCAATGCCTTGATTCCAAACGTTCAACTAACGGATGCTCGACGCACGGATTTTGATGCGGATGTATTAATAAGCGGCCACTTAAAGCAATAAATTCTAACTTGTATGAAACTGATCATTGCCACGGGAAACCTTCACAAAGTAGAAGAACTTATCAAGCTTCTCAAAATTGATAACTGTCAGATTGAGTCTGCATTGACCGTTGGTGGAATGCCAGAGGTCGAGGAAACGGGAACTACTTTTGCTGCTAATGCCTATTTAAAAGCACAAGGATTATTAGAACAAATTCCACAAGGCGCGTACGTTCTAGCAGATGACTCTGGATTGGAAGTGGATTGTCTCGATGGTGCACCTGGTGTTTACTCGGCGCGTTACGCAGGACTGGATGCCGACGATCAAGCCAATCGCGAGAAACTTTTACAGGCGCTTAAAGCGTTTTCGGTGGCTCAACGTGCCGCACGTTTTCGCTGTGTGTTGTGTTTACTGACTTACGGGGCAGACCCTGAATATTTCGATGGTAGTTGCGAAGGCGCGATTGCGAGTGCTTCTCAGGGATCTGAAGGGTTTGGCTATGACCCAATTTTTATTCCAGAAGGCTATTCGCAAACTTTTGGTGAACTGGGGGAAGCCGTAAAGCATACGCTCAGTCACCGTGCGCGCGCAGTTCAAAAGCTATCGAAACGTTTACAAGCGCTCTGCTCATGAGGGATCGACCCATTTACCATTTGATTTAATTAAAGCAATCAATCGATCGAGCGCATCCTTTGCAGGGACGTTGTATTCCACGCATTCGCGACCTACGTACAAATTGATTTTGTCGGGCGCACCGCCCACATATCCAAAGTCGGCGTCGGCCATTTCTCCTGGACCATTTACGATGCAGCCCATAATCGCAATAGTTACACCCTTGAGATGATCGGTACGTGCTCGAATTGTTTGCGTCACTTCTTGTAAATCAAAGAGGGTACGCCCGCAACTTGGACATGCCACAAATTCAGTTTTTGAAATACGCGCCCGTGATCCTTGAAGAATATTATACGCAAGAGTCGTTGCTTTCTCGGCAATGGGTTCGGTTTCCATGCTGATGACATCGCCAAAACCATCGCAAAGAAGAGTTCCCGATAGAATGCTACTTTCCAGCAAACGATCTCCGTAATAGTCTTTTGGCGCTAGGGTCGCTTCAGTGGTATTTCGAATCCACAATGGCGTAGTCATTGCGTGCTGATGTAGACTTGCGCATAAAGCTCGATAAGCGCCTAGCGGATGTGTGTTGGATTCCGAAGCCGTGTTACAGCTGAGGATTAAATGATCCGAGTCCGTAGACTTTATTTGTTCCGCCAGTCCATTATCGAGTGCTTCAGCAGTGGAATTGATAACGAGTTTAAATGCATTTTTCTGACAGAATTGCAGCAGTTGTGGCGCGTAAAACGCATCTTCTGACTCGAGGGTTTGCATAATCGCAAGTGAACAGAGATTTATTTTAGGCCACTGAACTTGCTCGAGTTCTGATAAATCAATCGAATCTTCTAGATTGAGAACCAGTAACGGAAGGACCGAATCCAAGGCGGCATACAAATCGTTTAAATGTTCAAAGTCTTGAGCAGATTGAATCGGCAGAATCAGCCCCTCAAGCGGACTGTCTTTAAGCGTCAATTGCGTACGGCATACATCTTTAATAATTGCTTGGGTATCAGAGAGGTCTCGATGCGTGGCGATTATCACCGCAGGTACGTGGTCACCGCCCACTGAGGTCTTTGAATTTAAATGGACTACCTTGCTTTTTCTGCGTTCATATTCAAAGGGGTTAACCGCTTCATTAGAGGACTCGGCATCGTTGGCATCGGCACTCAATTTCCAATGCATCATCGCCTTGTCCGCTAAGTCCTGAGCAACTGGAACCTCGTGAATGGGATCTTCAGTAAGGGAAACTCGGATTGTGTCGCCTAAGCCATCATAAAGAAGGCTGCCAATTCCGATTGCGCTTTTAACACGCGCATCTTCGCCGTCACCTGCTTCTGTTACGCCCAGATGTAGGGGATAATTCATCCCTAAGGCATCCATTTTAGCGACTGCTAGGCGGTAAGCAGCGATCATAACCTTTGGGTTACTGGCTTTCATGGAGAGACAGATATCATGAAAATTATGGCTCTCTGCGATGCGTATAAATTCTAGCGCGCTTTCAACCATACCCAAAGGGCTGTCGCCGTAGCGATTCATAATACGATCGGAGAGCGAACCGTGATTGGTCCCAATCCGCATTGCGCGTCCATATTCTTTACAGCGTAAAATGATTGGTGTGACCGCTACATGCAGGCGCTCCAATTCCTCTTGGTAATCAACGTCGCTGTATTCTTTAACCGCAAATTTCTTTTTATCTGCGTAGTTGCCGGGATTGATACGAACTTTTTCAACGTGTTTAGCGGCTTCCATCGCGGCGCTGGGCAAAAAGTGAATATCGGCGACAAGGGGAACGGTACACTTCGCAGCCCGTACTGCTTTTGAAATCGCTTCGAGCGCTTCGGCTGCTTTTTTATTGGGTGCGGTGATGCGAACAATTTCACAGCCCGCGTCCGCGAGAGCGAGGGTCTGTTTGACCGTAGCATCCACGTCTTGCGTCGGAGTGGTGGTCATTGACTGCACTCGTAAAGGCTGAGTGCCTCCAATTGAAGTGGAACCAACCGTAACCTCTCGGCTCACACGCCGCTTTGTTATGAAGCGAGAGGCGCAATAACTCTTAGACTCGGGCATGATAAAATCAGGGTTCGCTTTGAGGCGGTGCTAAAGGTTCAGCTTCAATGATAGGGGCTGTTTCAATTGGAGCCGGGTTCTTAATGAGACCCGTATCCACGCCCACGCGCTCAATATCGTAAAAACTAACATACATCATAAAGCTGAGAAGAAGGATAACAAACCCAACTTGAAGATTTTCCATCAGCTTTCGCGGGAGAGGGCGACCGATCAGTTTACTGATTGTAGCAAATAAAATGTGACCGCCATCGAGCACGGGTAGGGGTAAGAGATTCATCAAACCCAAATTGACATTGATAAATGCGGTGAACCAAATCAGGTGAATGAAACCATTGCGCGCCATGTTGCTCAAGCCGTGTACAATCCCAACGGGACCGCTCATATTGCGCACTTTGACATCTGATTGACGGTGTACCAATGCGTAAAAGGTCTGACTCACGGTGTTGGCGAAGCGTTTCAACTGCTCGATCGGGGTGTAGTGAATGCGCTCCGTTTTATAGGGAAAATCATAACTAAACCCAAAACGTGGCGCGGTTTCATTGTTCTCTGTTTTAATGCGCGGTTGAATCGGGATAACCAGTTCGCGTCCACTTCGTTCAATTGTTACATCAATACTTCGGTCACCATGTCGACTGAGATAAGTCTTGAGAAATCCTCCAGAAATAATTGCTTGGCCATCGAGTTGAATCAATTTGTCGCCTGCTTTAAGCCCTGCTTTCTTAGCGGGCATATCTTTTTCCAAAAACATTACAATCGGAGCAGCATCACTATCGGATGCAGGTTCAATCCCGATGTAGCGTATCGCCTCTCTTGATACCAGTTCTGGGAAAATTGCAACGGTTTGAACGGTTCCATCTCGTTGCAGGGTGACTTCTATCTCAGGTCGTCCCGTGGCGTCGCGTCCCGTGCTCGTTACCAGCGCGCTTTGAAACTGCATCCAATCTGCAATCGGTTTACTATCCACGCTTAAAATAGTATCGCCCGTTTGAATTCCCGCCAGATGCGCAGGACCCGGTACTATTTCATTTTCAGTATTAACAATTTGTTGCGCAACGTATCCAACTTCGGTGGTTTTCACGATTTCACGCCCCACGCCCCACAGGATTAAAGATAATAGGAATGCCAAAATGAAATTAAAAACCGCGCCCATCACAGCCACGATTACCTTGTCGGCGTACGATATCGGAGGAAGGGGACGAGTCTCTGCATCCTCCGCACATTCAAGGCGTCCCATGTCTGCCATTTGAGGGAGGGACACATAGCCGCCGAGTGGCAACAGTGATAAACGGAAATCGGTCCCTTTATATTTCCAGCCAAAGAGTCTGGGTCCAAAGCCAATTGAAAAACGCTCTGCAATTAACCCGCGTTTTCGTGCAGCTACGAAGTGGCCTAATTCGTGGATGAAGATTGAAAATCCAAGCGCGAATAGGGCGAGGAGAATGTACCAAAAGTTATAAAATGTATCCATTGATTGCAGGCTTATTTAAAAATTTGTGCATGTGCTCGAACTTCATTATCGAGCGCGAAAAGATCTGAAATATTAGAGACCGTTGCTCCTGAAAAATGTTCTAAAGAGCGTTCGATTAGCTTCGGAATTTCGAGGTATTGAAGTGACCCCTTTAAAAATTGTTCCACTGCCACTTCATTCGCAGCATTGAAAACTGCTGGCCCGGTTGCGCTATCTTTTAATGCCTCGTAGGCTAGCGTTAAGCAGGGGTAGCGTTCATACTCCACTGGCGTGAAGTTGAGATCCATCACACTTCCAAAATCAAGTGTCGCGTCAACTGACGGTGCGCGGTCTGGATAGAGTAAACAATGCTGGATCGGGAAAGTCATTGTAGGCGGTGACATTTGAGCGAGGACTGAACCATCTAAACATTGCACGAATGAATGGACAATGCTTTGAGGGTGAATCACGACTTTGAGTCGTTCGGCAGGGAGTCCAAAGAGCCAATGTGCCTCGATTAATTCCAATCCTTTGTTTGCCATTGTTGCGGAATCGACCGAAATCTTTTTTCCCATCGACCAATTAGGATGCTGGATTGCCTGTGCAGGAGTGACTGTTTTCAATGACTCTAAAGAAGCTTCGCGAAAGGGTCCACCTGAGGCGGTTAAAATCAATTGGTCGACGTGCTCGATTCCGACCCCTTCAAGGCATTGGAAAATTGCGTTGTGTTCGCTGTCGGTCGGAAGGAGACGAACCCCCTTGCGTTGGGCGCGCTCAATTAAGAAAGAACCACCCAGTACCAACAGTTCTTTATTGGCCAGTGCGAGGTCTTTATCCGCATCGATCGCAGCGAGGGCAGGTTTTAAGCCACATGCCCCAACCACTGCAACGAGCACTAAATCGGCGGCTTCAAGTGTAGCGAGTGCTTCGAGGGATTCAGAACCTTCACTGAGTTGAACATCAGAATCAAAAGTCTTTTCAGCACAGGCTTTTTGATAGGCATCTGGATGCGTCAAGACCGCATCCTTCACTTTAAATTCAGCGCATATTTTAGCGAGCACTTCGTAATTTGAATGCGCAGAAACGCCGACCAATTCTAAGCGATCTGAATGCTTGCGGATTACACGGAGGGTATTGCTACCAATCGAGCCAGTGGCGCCAAGGAGAACAATTTTTTTGCGTGCGTTTAAGCCCATTTCACTTAAGTAAACAAGGTATACTTAAATAGCAAGTATCCGAGAGGCGCAGTTAAAACGAGGCTATCGGTTAAATCAAATACTCCACCGATGCCCGGGATTAGTTGCCCTGAATCTTTTACTTTCGCTTCGCGTTTAAAGGCGGATTCGACTAAATCCGATGCGATTGAGGCAATGCCAATCGGGACCGCAAATAAAGCCGCATGCAAATAAGTAAAGTTACTCGGAGTTAAATCACTAAAAATAAAGTTTAAGCTCATTCCGAGAAGTACGGAGGTGAGAATTCCTCCCGCTGCGCCCTCGTAAGTTTTAGCAGGACTGATAGAAGAAAGCGGGGTTTTCCCGATGCGCATTCCGAATAAGAGGCCGCCTACGTCGGTCGCTTTCGCGACTGCAATTACCCACACCGTCAAATAAATTCCCGTTGCCGCACTCAAGCCTGCAAGCTCCGCATGTTTGGTAATCATCAATAAAAAATGGAGCAAAAAAGGAACATAGGTAAGACCAAAAAAGGTGGGCACCACGCTCTTCAAAATATCTTTTTTCAACTCTCCGCATGCAATTACGAGTGCTAAAATAATATAACTGATTACCAGCAGTTCCGCTCCAATCGATAAGCTGGGTCCGAAATAAAAACCACCGAGCAAGAGAACACCTCCTAAACTCAAACCCACACGCTTGTACGGACGTTGCCCCATCCGTTCTAAAAGTTGATAGAGTTCTAGTTGGGTAAAAAGGGCAGCAGCAGTAATGATTAGAACCCCTGCTAGGGTTCCAAGGAAATACAGCGCCAGACTCGCTGAGATCCATAGGGCGGTGAAACTGAAAATTCGTTGTTTCATGGGTTCAGCTTAAAATGAGTGCACTATGCATCGGATGCTGACGATACAATTTGTTCGGTAGTCTTTCCATAGCGACGTTCCCTAGAGGCATATTCCGCGAGCGCGTTTTTAAAACTCTCTGGGCCGAAATCAGGCCAAAGCTCCGAGCAAAAAATAATTTCCGAATATGCACTCTGTAAGAGCAAGAAATTACTCAACCGCGATTCGCCAGACGTACGGATCATGAGATCTGGGTCGGGGATGCCATCTGTGTATAAATACGTCTGCAGCATCTCATAATTAAGATCCTGCACCTCAAGAGTACCCTCGCTGGCGTCTTTTGCCAGCCTTCGAACCGCATCTACAATCTCAGTGCGTGCCCCGTAATTAAGAGCCAAGCATAAGGTGAAAGAATCAAACTCTGCAGTCGCTTCTTCAGTCTTTTGCAGAAGTTCTTGAATATGCTTTGGTAACTCTCGGTAGCGCCCAATGACCTTCAATCGAATCTTTTCCTCCAATAATTTCGCAAAATTATTTTTGAGATAGGTTTCTAATAATCCCATCAAGGCTTTGATCTCAACTTTCGGACGATTCCAGTTTTCAACGCTGAAAGCATAGAGCGTCAAATACTGAATGCCGCATTCACGAGCAGCTTCAACGGTTGAGTCGATTACTTTTGCGCCCCGTTGATGACCTGCAATCCGTGGCAGGTTTCTTTGTTTCGCCCAGCGACCGTTCCCGTCCATTATAATGGCAACGTGGCGAGGTAACTTTTGAGGGTCTAAATGATTCATTACTGAAATAATAAAGCCTGAATGCTAAACCGTAGCAAGCAAGTAGCGAGTGCACTTAATTAGATCTGATAATCCGAAGCAGCGCTCGGTTCATGTAATCCGCATTCTCGCTTCAGTCCGTTGAATCGGGTCTCTTCAGCAGACATTCCATCCTTTAGCTTCGAGGAACTGTGCCAATCCCCAACTGAGACATAGCCTGCTTCCCACAATGGATGGTAAGGCAGTTCGTTTTGAGTCAGATAATTATAAATGTCGCGATCAGACCAGTCGAGGATCGGGTAGAGCTTCCAAGTCTTTTTTTGTTTTTCGATGACAGGGCGCTTCAACCGTGAATTGGATTGCTCACGCCGTAAGCCCGAAAGCCAAGCGCTCGCTGAAAGCTCGTTCATCGCTCGATTCATCGGCTCAACTTTATTGATTTGATTATATTTCTCGAGACCTGAAAGACCCTGTTCCCAAAGTTTTCCATAGGTGGCTTCTTGGTATGCTGCGGATTGCAGAGGATGGTAAGTCTTTAAGTTGAGTTGCAGACGTTCTTTCAAAGTATCGACAAATGTATAAGTTTCGGGAAACAAATATCCTGTATCGATAAATATGATCGGAATATCTGGGATGATTTGCGTGACCAAATGCAGCATGACCGCGCTCTGAATGCCAAAGCTTGTAGACAATACGAGGTCAGATCCAAATTGCTCGTGGCCCCATTGGATTCGGCTGGATGCACTTGCGGTCTCTAAGGATTCGATCCCCGAGAGTGATGCAGACTGCTGCGGATGACTCATGTACCTTAACTTAGGTTTATTAGTATAAAAGTCAAGAATTGGCTTTAGATCACTGTGCACCAATGAGTTACCCGTCATTGAGGGGAAGCTCGAGCACTTCCCAAGGCAATCCATACGTATTCAAGGCTTCCATATAGGGATCGGGATCCAGTTGTTCCAAATTCCAAACTCCAGGTTGTTTCCACAGATCACGCACAATCATTTGGGCGCCAATCATTGCAGGCACTCCCGTGGTATAACTGATCGCTTGGCTGGAAACTTCTTGATAGCACGCCTCATGATCACAGGAATTATAAATAAAGATGCGCTTACGCACTCCGTCTTTGATGCCCACGATATCGCAACCAATACAAGTGCGGCCTTTAGTGCGCGGACCGAGACTTGCAGGATCGGGTAAAACCGCTTTTAAAAATTCTATGGGAGCGATGTCCTGACCTTTAAAATCAATCGCTTCAATCGAGGTCATCCCCACGTTTTCAAGCACGCGCAAATGGGTGAGGTACTTCTGGGAAAAAGTCATCCAAAAGCGAATGCGCTGGAGCCCGGGAATATTTTGGCAGAGCGATTCCATTTCTTCATGGTAAATCAAATACGCATCCTGCGCACCGACGATTGGAAAATCATATACCCGATGCACGCTCATTGCATCGACTTCTTTCCATTCTCCATTTTCCCAATAGCGTCCTTTTTGAGTGATTTCTCGAATGTTGATTTCGGGATTAAAGTTAGTCGCAAAATGATAACCGTGATCACCCGCATTGGCATCGAGAATATCAATAGTCTCAATCGAATCAAAAAGATGCTTCTGAGCATAGGCGCAAAAAACATTCGTTACGCCCGGATCAAAACCCGAGCCCAAGAGCGCGGTTAAGCCAGCATCCTTAAAACGGTCTTGATATGCCCATTGCCATTTGTATTCAAACTTAGCCTCATTGGGCGGCTCATAATTCGCGGTGTCTAAGTAGTGAACGCCCGCCGCAAGACACGCATCCATAAGCGGTAGATCTTGATAGGGAAGTGCGACGTTGATCACTAACTCAGGTCGCTCGGCCTCGAGAAAAACGGTAGTGGCCGCGACGTCATCGGCGTCCAACTGAGCGGTACGGATCGTTACCCCTTGTTTTTCAAAAACATCTGCTGCGATTGCATCGCATTTACTTAAAGTACGAGATGCCAAAACGATTTCCGTAAAAATTGTTTTAAGTTGCGCGCATTTGTGAGCGGTTACATTTCCCACACCGCCTGCACCGATAATGACTACCTTAGACATAGCGCGTATTCATTTAGGGAATTCTGAAAAACAGCAAGATTTAATATCACATAAAGGGGCGTCAAGGGGCGTTGACAGATGGACTCTAGCAAGCAAGTTAGGGACATGTCCTCTGATCAAGAACTCACCCTTACTCGCGATACAACCGCCACCATCATACCTGAAGGCACGACTCAGGTTTTGCCTGCAGGAACACGGGCTTCTATTTCGCAAGCTTTAGGTGGCACGGTTACCATTCGCACCGATTCGGGTTTGTTTCGTTTATCGGGCAAAGATTGGGACGCGCTCGGTGCGGAAGCGGCGGCTGCTTTGAGCGCTGCCACTGAGGAAGCTGACAAAGCCACCGACGTCACCAGCCAACCGTTTAGCGAAGCGATTGTTTGGGAGGCAATGAAGCAATGCTTTGATCCTGAAATCCCCCTCAATATTGTAGATTTAGGTCTCATTTACGACCTCAGCATCGCGGAAGCGGACGCCGATGGAACACATGCAGTGGAGGTAAAAATGACACTCACCGCTCAAGGTTGCGGAATGGGTCCAGTGATTGCCGACGATGCGCGTCAACGCATTGAAGCACTGCCAGCAGTTTCGCAGGCAAGCGTTGAAATTGTTTGGGAGCCCGCATGGACGCCTCACATGATTTCTGAAAATGGTCGGACTAAGCTCGGTTTGGAATAGGTTTTTATGAATTAAATTCATTTTGCATGAATTCTGGTTCGCATCTTGCAGTGCTACCTCTAGTATTTCGGACCTGTTATGCAGACTATTAAACGCACTAAGAAATCAACTTACGAAAAAGCGCTCGCCTTAAATTTAGACGAAGACATCTACGGTGTTTTTGCTGAAATCGGGGCGGGGCAAGAGACCGCTAATTGGTTCTTTCGCGTTTCTGCGAGTGCGGGCACAGTCGCAAAGACAATTTCGGCGTACGATATGACTATGAGCGACGCGCTCTACGGTAAGGCGAAGCGTTACGTATCACAAGAGCGGCTCCGCTCTATGCTTGCCTACGAATACATGCTACTCGATGAGCGCTTAGGCCCAAAACGGGGCTCTGATTCGACCTTCTTTTCTTTTTGCAATACCGTTCGTGCGCGGGGTTATCAAGACACCGAAGAATGTCACGGTTGGATCGGGGTGCGCTTCCAACTCAAACCCAATACTGATCCCGTAGACATCGTGATCCATGTGCGTCTGCTCGATGATACTAACAAAGAACAAATGGATGTCCTCGGTAAAGTAGGCGTTAATTTAATCTATGCCGCTTTCAATCACCGAGACGACCTTGAAGATTTTGTCTGTTCCTTGGCGGATGGTTTAAATTCGGACTCAATGGAAATCGACATGCTCTGCTTCAGTGGTGATGGATTTAAATACGTCGACAATCGTTTATGTGCACTGCAGTTGGTACAAAGCGGACTCACCGCTGCTGCTATGTTCAATAAAGACGGGGAAGTGGTGCAGGCCGCCGACACTCTCTACGGGCGTTCTATTTTGCTTCTCCGTGGTAGTTTTAATCCCGTCCTTAAATTGCACTTAGATATGATTCAACAGGCGCGCTCCATCTTTGCTCCAGAAGTTGAAACAGAGGCGCCAGAGGATTCGATCGAATTGTGCGAAATCAGTACCAATAATTTACTGCGCGATGGTTCCCTTGATCACGAAGATTTTTTGGATCGAGCGGACGTCCTTCAATCGCTTGGGAAGACCGTCCTTATTTCCAGTAGCGCAGAGTTCCACCGCATCGCCTCGTATTTAAGTCGCTATACCGATAAAGCAATTGGGATCATCTTGAGCATTGGTCTTTTAAATGAGCTCTTTAAGCCCAAATGGTCAGCCAATCTTCCCGGTGGGGTGCTTGAATCCTTCGGGCGTCTCTTTAAAAACCGCGTTCAATTATACGTCTACCCCTGGCACAATACTCAGAGCAAAGAATTGGTTACCGCCGACAACTTTAAAGCGCCAGACAGCTGGCAATATTTCTATCAACACCTCATGCAAAACAAACGTGTGCGCGCAATCGGGGTCGGTGATCCCGCGCTTCTTGCGAAGACTGGACGCGCCGTGCTCAAAGAAATTCACTCGGGTGCAGCAGGGTGGGAAGAATGGGTTCCTGAAGAAGCCCAAGCGATGGTTAGACGACGGCACGAACGAAAGTAAAGTCCGCGCGGCTTCAATTATTCCCCGCCCATGCGGCGCATCCATTCGTTCCAACTGATTTCGTCAAAAGTCGGTTTCCCGTCAGGCGCGGTGTGCGGGTTTTCACAGGCAAGCAAATCAGTTGCAAGGGTCTCGATTTGTGAATCGTTCAAGGCGTCGCCACGGCGATAACTGTCCTTGATGGCAAGGTGTGCAATTTTTGATTCGAGGACATTATTTTTAAGTGTGCCACCACTGCGCAGAATATCGATCAGTTCACGAACAAACCCTTCAGCGTCTTCTAATTGTAGCCACGATGGAATCGCTTCCACTCGATAGAAATTCCTTCCGAAGGTTTGAATATCAAAACCCTGTTCGCTCAAGAAAGTTTGTTTTTCTTCGAGCGCGTTCGCGGCAAGCGGTTCCAGTTCAAGCGGAATCGGGAGCAGTAAGCTTTGTTGCGACTCTTGACCTGTGGATGACTCAGACTGTATTGTTTCAAAACGAATCCGTTGATCCGCTCGTCTTAGGTGGAGTAAAACCAGTCCGCGAGCAGTCTCAAAGAGCGCAAATTTTTCTTTGAAACGTTGAATCAATTTCCAGTCGTTGATGTGAGCGGGCGATTTGGTTTCGGTCGATGTGTTCGCTTTTGGCGTAACGGGCACGGAAGTAGTGGGGGCTGGGGTCGAAAGTTGCGGCGCAGGCACGGGCGCAGTTATGGGCTTTGCGCTTTCAGACGAAGCACTTGGCTTTGGAATAATTGGGGCGGTGTCTTTAGGTCGAACCGAAGTCGCTCTGATCTCGGGTGCGATAGAGGGTTGTTGCTGCGATTTGGAATCAATGACGGGCATCGGCTTGGGCGCAGTTACGATTTTATTTTCTAAATCGTAGTGATTCAGAGTCTCGCTAACTGCCTTCATCACAAAGCGACGGATCGTGCCTTCATCGCGAAACCGTACTTCCCGTTTTGCAGGGTGAACGTTCACATCTACGAGCTCGGGACGAATTTCCAAAAACAAAAACGCAGGGGGGTAACGGCCTTTCTGAATTTTCCCTTGATACGCATCCAATACTGCAAAGCCCAGTGTACGGCTATCTACAGGACGTCGATTGACCAATGTAATTAATTCACGGCGAGAACTTCGAGCAACTCCAGGCTTCGCGGTCAGCCCACTCACTTTCAGCCCCTTTTCCGCATCTTCAGCGAATACAGGAATCAAATCTTTAACGAGCGTGGGACTCCAAATTTCTTCAATCCGTTGCTTCAGATCTTCGCAGGGTGGGGATTGAAAAACCGTGCGCTCGCCTTCGTTTAAACGAAACGCAATCTGCGGATGGGCGAGTGCGAACAACCGGCAATTGTAAATGATGTGCGCGGTCTCAGTGGCCGTTGATTTTAAAAATTTCCGTCGGGCAGGGACTGCGTTGAAAAGCTGTGCCACCTCGATCACGGTTCCTACCGGCATGCCGCATTCTTTTTTATCAAAGAGCTTGCCGCCATTAATTTGAATTTCGGTACCGCTTTCGGCATCGTGCGTGCGCGATGACATCGTGAAGCGGGATACCGAGGCAATCGACGGCAAGGCCTCACCTCTAAACCCAAAGCTTTGAATCGAGTTTAAATCAGAGGTCTCCTTGATTTTGCTCGTGGCATGGCGTTCCAGCGAAAGCAAGGTTTCATCCGAGCTCATTCCTTTGCCGTTATCCGTCACCCGTATAAAAGATTTTCCACCGTCGCGAAATTCGATTTCGATTCGGGTTGCGCCTGCATCAATGCTGTTTTCAACCAACTCCTTGACCACCGCAACAGGGCGTTCAATCACTTCACCAGCAGCAATTTGGTTCGCAACGTTGTCGGATAATACTCGAATCATAGACATCTTATAAAATTAAGAATGTTCTGCTTTTATCGGTCCTTGCAATGTCATTTTATCACTTTGCGAGGAGTTGACCTCGAGCGGATTTTCTAAACCTTGTTAGGTGTCCTATGGCAAACCAACTCAATACTTCCAAGAGTCTTTATTTACAGCAGCACGCTCAAAACCCCGTGCACTGGCAAGCGTGGAGCGCGGAGGCGTTACAGCAGGCTCAAGCAGAAGACAAACCGCTCCTCGTTTCGATTGGGTACTCCGCATGTCATTGGTGTCATGTCATGGCGCATGAATCCTTTGAAGATCCTTACATCGCGGGGATTATGAATAAACACTTCGTCTGCATCAAAGTGGATCGCGAAGAACGCCCCGATGTTGATCAGGTCTACATGGAGGCGGTTCAAATGCTTCAACATCAAGGCGGCTGGCCCTTAAACGTATTCTGTCTGCCCGATGGGCGTCCATTCTTTGGAGGCACGTATTTCCCGCCAGAAGAGCGCGGACAAGGCATGATCCCCTGGCCGCAACTGTTGATGCGTATCGCAGATTTTTATAATCAATCAAAAGCGGAACTGATTGAAAACGCTGATTCCATTCAAAAAAATATCCTTGCGAGCAATCAAGCGAGCGGGGAAGCGTGGGACACCAAAGTGTTGGTGGACGCTGCCTTAGGAATCTGTGGGAATCACGATGATCAATACGGCGGTTTCGGGGGTGCTCCAAAATTCCCGCCCGCCATGACTTTAAATTTCCTCAATAGCGTGCGTCATTTACCGCAGGTTCAAACAATGGCTCCTGAGTTGCCCGCCCGCATTGAAGCGGTTACCTCCAAAACCTTAACAGCGATGGCGCACGGTGGATTGTACGATCAATTCGGAGGCGGGTTTGCGCGTTACAGCGTCGATGCTCATTGGCTCATCCCGCACTTCGAAAAAATGCTCTACGATAACGCGCTCTTGATCGAGGCCTACACTCGAGCAACCCTTGAACAGGAATCTCCGCTCTACGTAGCCATCGTTACCGAAACAATCGCATGGCTTGAGCGTGAAATGTCCGCTCCCGAGGGCGGATTCTATGCCGCACTCGACGCCGACAGCGAAGGCGAAGAAGGGCGCTTCTATGTTTGGGAACCCGAAGAAATCGATTCCGTGCTCGGTCCTTCGCTCGCACGCGAAGTCCGTGCCGCATACAACATCACCGCTGAAGGTACTTTTGAAAACGGCACCAGTAATCCCGCCCTTGTTGAGTCGGATTTTTCGGTACGCGAGCAACTCGCATCCGCGCGTACCTCGCTGCGCGTGCATCGTGAAAAGAATCGAATCGCTCCCGGCCGTGATCCCAAGGTCTCGCTTGCATGGAACGCGCTCATGATTCGTGCATTGTCTGAGGCAGGCTTTTATTTGAATCGACCCGATTGGATGGAACGCGCTCGAATTGCCGCCGATTTTATCTGTGAGTCCATGCAAAGAACTGCAAGCAACGGAGGGGTTCAATTATGCTCGGTGTATTACGAGGATGGGGGCAGTCAAGTCGATGGGTTTCTCCATGACTACGCCTTACTCGCCGACGCTTTCTACAGTCTAGCGAGTAAAATTGATTGGATTGATGCAGGTGCTTCGAGCATCTACCGTGCACGCGCAAAAGCCTGCCTTGATTCCGCACTCGATCGCTTTTCAGACCCGCAGTACCCCGGTTTTTATTTCACGGAATCCAACACCGAAACCCCCGTTGCACGTCGCAAAGAATGGTTCGATAACGCACAGCCATCGGGTAACAGTAGTCTATTGCATGCCCTCAGCGCGGAATATGCCCTCAGTGGTGAAGCCCGATATTTGAAAGCTCTTCAAGCAAGCCGTCCAGTTTACGCGGATTATGCAAATCGCGTGGCATCTGGTGTGGCGCATGGTCTCGAGGCATTGGCAAGCGATGCCCTCGGAATACTCACCTTGACTGCCGCTCCCGATGCCGACCTAGAGGCCTTGCGTCGGGCATTACTCAACCATCCGTGGCGACGTTGCAGCCTTCGCGTGCTCGAAGCAGGGGTGCTTCCAAAGGAACATTTCCAACTCTGCCAACACTCCACTTGTGGAGTTTCCAGTGCTGACCCCACCGCAATCCTCGCCGTTTTAAACAAAAGTTGACTATTGCCAGAAGGGCGCTGCACGTAAATTTTTACCACTATGACTGATAAACAATCACAAGCTACTTGGGGTGGGCGCTTCAGCGAAGGTCCAGATGCGTTGATGCTGCGTCTCGGGGAGTCCGTTTCTTTGGATCACCGTTTAGCCCCCTATGATATTTTAGGCAGCCGCGCCCAAGCCGCCATGCTCGCGCACGTGGGCATTATTACCGATGCCGAGCGCGACGCTATCCTTGAAGGACTCGACGCCATCGCTGATGAAATTGAGTCCGGTGATTTCGAATGGGACATCGCCCTTGAAGATGTCCATATGAATATCGAACAGGCATTGACCGCTCGTGTCCCTGCCGCATCTAAATTACACACCGCTCGCAGTCGCAATGATCAAGTTGCGACCGATATGCGTTTATGGTTTAAAGACACCACCAAAGAATTGTACGATGCATTGAGTACAACGATGGCCGCCCTCGTTGATTTAGCAGACAAAAATCAAAGCACCATCATTCCGGGATATACTCATTTACAACGTGCCCAACCCGTTTCCTTCGCACACCATTTGCTTGCCTACGTTGAAATGCTGAACCGTGACCGCGACCGCTTGGCAATGGTACACGAACAAGCCAATGCCTGCCCCTTAGGCTCTGGTGCGCTCGCAGGCACAACCCTTCCTATCGACCGCGAATTCGTCGCTCGCGAACTTCAGTTCGTTGATACCGAAGGTGAACCCATCCTGACCCAAAATAGCATGGACGCTGTCAGTGACCGCGATGCCTTCATCGATTTCGCTTCTGCTTGTAACACCATTGGACTCCACCTCTCTAGATTCGCGGAAGATTGCATCCTCTGGAGTAGTTCCGAATTTGGATTTGTCCGCTTACCCGATGCCTTTACTACGGGCTCAAGCTTGATGCCGCAAAAGAAAAATCCTGACGCGTTCGAACTCATTCGAGGCAAAGCCGCGCGTTTGAATGGCAACCTCCAAACCTTACTCACCCTAGTTAAAGGATTACCGCTTACCTATAATCGCGACCTCCAAGAAGATAAACGCCCCGTTTTTGATTCCGCGGACGAAACCCTCCTCATGCTTGAGTGCGTTGCCGCATGCCTCGCGGGTTTTGAAGTCAACGCCGCCGCTTGCGCACAAGCTGTCGCAGATCCCATGCTCTTAGCTACCGACGTAGTGGACTACCTCGTCACCAAAGGCGTTGCTTTCCGCGATGCCCATCACGTCGTCGGAGCACTCGTTTCACTTTCCGAAAAACTCGATAAACCGCTCAATGAATTACCCTTCAAAGCAGTGACAGAAATCCACGAAGCCCTCGAAGCGGATTGGACTGAAGTATTCAGCTTGGATCGCGCCCTCGCTGCACGCGAAAAACCCGGTATGCCAGGTCCTAAAATGATTACCGAACGCCTGTCTTTTTGGAAGAGCGAACTTGTATAAAAATAAATAAAATTCAACAAACACAAACAGTGAGGATTCAAACATACGGTCGTTTATTACCGTTTTACCTCTAGTTACCTCGTTATACGCGAAAAAGTTACGGTTTCTTTGTTCCTCAAACACAGAAACTTCCACAAACATAAACAGTGGCGGTGCGTATAACCCTGTTTACAAACGTATAAACATTTTGAAGCTCCATCCTACACCGTCCAAAACACCCGGAACCTAGCGTCCTAGATTCAACCACGAATGGACACGAATCCACACGAATTACTTGAATCCCTTTAATGACGGTCAGCCTGTTGAGCATTCGTGCCTATTTGCTTTTATTAAGCCAGAGGAGGCGGGATGCCCGAGGGGATAGGTGGAGAGGAAACGGCAGAATCGGGGTTTTAAGGAACCACGAATGGACACGAATCCACACGAATGACCTAACTGGCATCACTGGTACACATGCTATGGGTTGGCGCGTGGGTTACTTTGAGAGTCGAGTGACGAGTGTAAATCGATAGGCATTGTACGTTGTGGACTTTGGCGGCTAAGGATTTCAAAGTGAAATCATCGCATTACGTTACAGTGACCTTAACGAAAGCGAAGGACGAAGGATCGCAATGCGATCCCAGGGGACGAAGCGAACGGATTCAGGTAATATTAAGGATCGAAGTTTTAGTTCTCTTCATTCTGTAAAGGATGGTTTTTACAGTAGTTGTAATTCGTATAGTGAGGACGCCGTTATCATTACACATTTTCCTCAATTGCTTCCTACTCCGAGAACCCAAAGTGGCAGTACCTTTGATCTCAGCATCTCCCGAGAAAAGAACGTCTACCTGCTCAGAACTAATTATCTCAATCTTAGTAATCCTAGCTTTAGGCTTTACTACAGGACGCTGAATCAGATTGAAGTTATAGTCTTTGGAACGAACACCACCTGTAATATGTAAATCTAGATGATACTTGCCTTCAACCTCGTATAATTCCCACTCTGGAACACTTTTGAAAGAGCCTCCTAATTCGTAGTGATTAGCCATCCCCTCTAGAGTTTCATTTCCGTAGAAGTCAGGTGTGCTACAGCCAATTGATAACATTGATATAAATAATAGAAAGTTTCTAAACATAATGACTAGGATTAATTTGGACCTCGGACGTTTCCTAGTCCAGCCTTGTATGGTATTACATCGGTTACAACATGTCCTATGCCAGTAGCAGCCCACTTTGCAGCCCCTAGGATATCATTTGTCAAATTAACAGGCCTCGCCGATGTAGTAACATAATTAAAAGTAGCTACATACTTTGGGTCTGTATATGGTTGATAGTTTCCATTTGTTGAACCACCAGCTACTTGATCCATTGTAAAGACTGCTTCTCGACCGGATCTGTCGTGAATAAACTTCAATTCTGGCGCACCTTCTCCATTATCATGATAGGTTGACTCAGCCCTTGAAAGCTTTCTCCAACCGCCCTCAGACATTATGACTTCGTCGTAAGTAGGATGGATGCCATTTGCGGCCTCTCTCCCTTCGAAATGCCAAGCTGTGCCCACCTCCCGCCAGTGTTCAAGAGTATTTTTTACTCCATCCAAAGTTGCTTTTAATTTTTCTATAAAAGTTAACCCTTCCCCGTTAAAAAGGTGATCCATACTTGCGGCGGACATAGCGCCGTTAGCAAATTTAAGATTCATGGGACTGAGTTTTCCGAGGATACGATTGATTAAGTTTTTACCGGGTTCGAGATCATTGAACACTTTCAGAGTATGCTTCTTTTCTTTAGAATTAACAAATTAATTTTCATCAAACCACAAATGGACACGAATCCACGCGAATTACTTGAATCCGTTTATTGAAAGTTAGCCTGCCAAGTATTCGTGCTTATTTGTGTGCATTCGTGGTTAAAATGGCATCACTAGTACACATGCTATGGGTTAGCGCGTGGGTTACCTTTAGGAAGTTGGGAGACTGCAATTCGAAGGTATTTATCAATTGTAACTTTAACATCGTTTATCGATGAATTCTTTGCATGGAAGTCAAAAACCCATAAAAAATTAGTATCCATAACTTCAACAGGCACTTTAAAATCGAGTTTATCTAGAGCCTGACTATCACAATACGCTTCAAACTGAGCTGTAGCCAGTTCCAATGCATCAGCACCAGGAAGGGGTTTTTTTGGACCTTGATTTCCATTTATTTGGGATTCTGCAAATTCTTCTGGACTCATTAGCTCAGGATACTGATCACCCATTTGTTGTTTAAAGCGCTTCAGGTCATCAGGGCCAATTTCTTTAGCGCTATATGGATTAGTAGGATCAAAGAAGAAAACTTCTTTGATAACGAAAGCTAATGCACCAAAGATTAGAAAATAAATAAGGATGTATTTTTTCACGATTATCTATCACTTCAAGGCTGAGAACGATCTTCATATACAAGTTCTACCCTAGGCATTCGGTATATTAACGTATCATCAACATGACTAATTAACTCATGATCTTTTGGCATCTGCTTGATGCGGTGAGCTGAGTACGCAACAAAAGCTAATACAAAGCAAAGAATTAAAACAAAGAGAGCTTTTATAAACCTCATGCTACTAAGGTTATGAATTTAGAATCCGCTGCGTTCGCGAATCTTTAGCAAAGCGGCTTTGAGTTCTGGATAGCGTCCGCTTTCACGGGTTTCCCATAACTGAAACATAGTATCAATTTGTTTTGCTACTTTTGAATTCGAGGCATCTAGAATTTGTATCAAGGTACGAATGGCTTTCATATTGTTTCTAAAATAGACTAAGCCTGGGGTGAGTTGCTTGGCAAAGGCTCGTGCTTCTTTGGAGCTTAAATGCGGT
>CBFHPQ010000005.1:0-59684 GCA_965657865.1 Coraliomargaritaceae bacterium
CTACGGTGTGCGCGGCATTCGTACTCTCGGCACATCTCGCGCGTCAAAATGAAGAATATATTTTTCTTCAAAATAAGGGTCTGCTAATTCCGCCATTAAATCAATCGTGCGACGCGGCTCGATGCCAATCGCCGCATATTCAGATTCCAATGCGCCGCCTTTCCAATAAAGCACTCCGTTTGGAATTGAATTCCGCTGCCCGCGTCGGAGGTTTTCCCGTATCCAGCTAAAATATTCAGGCAAATTTTTGACTGCACGCCCAGTAATAAAATCAAATTGACGATTCATACTCTCCGCCCGCGCATGCTTTGCGTCTACATTCTTTAATCCAAGCTGTTCTGCGATCGCATTCACCACATTAATTTTTTTTCCTACCGAGTCGACTAAAGTAAAATGCGCCTGTGGATAACATATCGCCATGATTAAACCTGGAAATCCGCCTCCAGTCCCAACATCCATCACTCGAGTCCCTTGCATCAATTTTAGGTGGTTTGTGATTGCTAAGCACGGGGCCAAATGACGCGATTCCAAGAAATCAATATCCTTCCGTGAAATAAGGTTTATCTTACTATTCCAATTACGAATCGCTGCGCTCCATTCAGATAAAAGCGGCCAAGTGACACTCTCTATATTTGGAAACCGCGCTTTTAAGTCGTTCATGCCCAAACTTATTCTTCCTCTATCCAGATTGACGAGCTTTAAGATAACAACATCTTAATAAAAAGTTTCAAATGTCTCTTGCAAATTACATATCATAATATCATGATATGTTGATATATAAAATGAACTCCACGCATACAAAGCCCTATTCCTCAAAAGGCAAACAACTCGTTAAGTTGTTTGAAGAACGCATTGTGTATTTAGATGGCGCGATGGGCACCATGATTCAGCAACATTCCCTAGAAGAAGCTGATTTCCGAAACGAAAGTCTCAAAGCTGTTGCCGGCGACTTAAAGGGCAACAACGATCTGCTGAGTATTACGCGGCCCGATATTATTGAAGGCATACATCGTTCCTTTTTGGAGGCAGGTTCTGATATTATCGAAACCAACACTTTTTCTGGTACTACTATCGCACAAGCAGATTATCAACTCGAGGAGTTTGTGCGTGAAATCAATCTGCGTTCCGCGCAATTGGCTCGCAAAGTGGCAGACGAAGTCTCTGAGAACGAAGGACGCCCAACATTTGTTGCGGGTGCGATTGGTCCAACAAATCGGACTGCATCCATGTCGCCAGACGTCAATCGTCCTGAGTACCGCGCCACTAGTTACGATGAACTTTACCAAGCGTATTACGAGCAAGTCGAAGCGTTGGTTGAAGGTGGCGTCGACCTACTACTACCAGAGACTGTCTTTGATACCCTAAACCTCAAAGCTTGTTTGCATGCCATTGAAGATTTTCAAGACACGCTTGAAGAGCGCTTGCCAGTAATTATCTCGGTAACCATTACCGACCAATCGGGGCGTACACTTTCAGGGCAAACGGTTGAGGCCTGCTGGAATTCCATTCGACATGCACGGCCACTGTGCGTCGGTCTTAACTGCGCACTGGGCGCCGACCTTATGCGCCCGTTTCTGCAAGACCTAGCTCGCGTTGCGGACTGCTATGTGCATGTCTATCCGAACGCTGGACTTCCAAACCCCTTAGCCGCTACAGGCTATGACGAAACTCCTGACCATACGGGCGATGCGGTAGGCGGTTTTGCAAAAGATGGTCTTGTGAATTTAGTCGGAGGGTGCTGCGGCACTACGCCCGAGCACATCGCTGCAGTGGTGCGTGAGGTGAGTCAGTACCCCTCACGCACCGTTCCAAGCTTGCCTCCTAGACAACGCTTGAGCGGGCTCGAGTCATTCAATATGCAAATTGGCGATAGTTTTACTATGGTCGGCGAGCGCACAAACGTTACTGGTTCACCGCGCTTTAAAAAAATGATAACCAACGACGACTGGGATGGAGCCCTCGCGATTGCTTCACAACAAGTTGAAAATGGTGCGAACATAATTGATATAAACTTTGATGAGGGGCTTCTAGATTCTGAAGCATGTATGACCAAATTTTTAAACTTGGTCGCCTCTGAGCCCGCAATCTCGCGCGTTCCCATCATGATAGACAGTTCTAAATGGTCGGTCATTGAAGCTGGCCTTAAGTGCGTTCAGGGTAAGTGTATCGTCAACTCCATTAGCCTTAAAGAAGGCGAGGATCTGTTCCTCGAGCATGCTCGCCTCTGCCGTCGCTACGGCGCTGCAGTTGTGGTAATGGCATTCGACGAGAAGGGACAAGCAGCCACTAAAGAAGATAAGGTTAGGATTTGTAAACGAGCATATGACCTCCTTATTGATCGCGCAGACTTTGATCCCAACGACATCATCTTCGATCCCAATGTCCTGACAGTTGCTACGGGAATGGAGGAGCACAATAACTATGCCGTTGATTTCATTGAGGCGGTTCAAGAAATTAAGGCGCAATGTCCTGGCGCACGCACAAGCGGAGGAGTCAGTAATATTTCATTCTCCTTTCGCGGGAACAATCCCGTCCGCGAGGCGATGCACGCTGCCTTCCTATACCACTCGATTAAGGCGGGACTTGATATGGGCATTGTAAATGCAGGGATGCTCGAAATTTATGAGGAAATTGAACCTGCCCTACTCGAAAAAGTAGAAGACGTCTTGCTCAACCGAAAAGCAGAGGCGACGGACGCTCTCATTGAATTTGCAGAAACGGTAAAGGGAAATACCAAAAAAGAAGATACTTCGACTAAACTTGCTTGGCGTGAGGGCACTGTTCAAGAACGCTTGGCGCATGCCCTTGTAAAAGGGATTGTTGACTTTATTGAAGACGATACCGAAGAAGCTCGCCAAGAACTTGGACGACCACTTGAAGTGATCGAAGGACCGCTCATGGACGGGATGAAAATTGTGGGCGATCTTTTCGGAGCGGGAAAAATGTTTCTCCCACAGGTCGTTAAAAGCGCGCGCGTGATGAAGCGCGCGGTTGCTTACTTAACTCCCTACCTCGAAGAAGAAAAAGCAGGAAACCCTTCCGCACGGAGCCAAGGCAGATTCTTAATTGCAACCGTTAAGGGGGATGTTCATGACATCGGGAAAAATATCGTTGGCGTAGTCCTTGCTTGCAACAATTACGAAGTTAAAGACCTCGGCGTGATGGTTGATTGCGATACCATTTTAAAAGAAGCTCAAGAATGGGGCGCGGATATTGTCGGACTCTCTGGCTTAATCACCCCTTCCCTTGATGAGATGATTTTTGTCGCTAAGGAAATGCAGCGACGCGGATTCAAACAACCGCTTTTAATTGGCGGAGCTACTACTAGCAGTGCCCACACTGCCATTAAAATCGCTCCCCATTACGATCAACCTATTATCCGAGTGGGTGATGCCTCGCTCGCGACCGGTGTTTGTAATGAATTGCTCAATCCAGACAAAAAAGCGATCTACGTTGATACGATTCAAGCCGAACAAGAGGTTCAGCGAATTCACTTTGAAGCGAACAAAGGCGCGAATGAGTTTCTATCTTTAGAGGAAGCACGGGCAAAAAGATATACCTGCGACTGGGAACAAGCGACGCTCCTTCCGCCTAAAAAACCAGGCCTAACGGTTGAAAACGATGTCTCCTTAGAAGCACTCGCAGAATTTTTTGATTACTCTCCTCTCTTTTGGACTTGGGGGCTGAAAGGAATTTATCCGCGCATTCTTCAGCACGCAACTTACGGCGAACAAGCACGTTCTATCCTTGAGGATGCCAAAAAGATGCTTGCTCGTATTATTGAAGAAAAACGTTTCCGCGCTCGTTTTACAGTCGGGCTTTTCCACGCAAATTCTGTGGGTGATGATATCGAGCTTTATCAAGACCCTGATGACAAAAAAGCATTTGCGACCTTGCATACCTTGCGTCAACAAAAGCGTAAAGCGCAAGACGGTCATTACTATGCCCTCTCAGATTTTGTTGCTCCTAGAGAAAGCAGCAAAGTCGATGCCTGTGGCGCATTTGTTTGTTGCATCGAAGGCGTTGATGCATTCGCCAAGGAATTTGAAGATGCTCAAGACGACTATAACTCCATTATGGTCAAAGCCATTGGGGACCGTTTTGCTGAAGCACTTGCAGAATACACGCATGCCCATGTTCGCAAAGAGCTTTGGGGTTATGCACCTGAGGAAACCCTCGATAATGAAGCGCTTATTATGGAGAAATATCGCGGCATCCGTCCTGCCGCAGGGTATCCGAGCCAACCAGATCACACGGAGAAAGGCTTGATCTGGGAAGTCTTAGATGCGGTCAAGAATAGCGGCGCAACCTTAACTGAGAACTTTGCGATGGCTCCAGGAAGCGCGGTCAGTGGACTTTATTTTGGGCACCCAGAGGCTAAATATTTTCAAGTTGGCCCCATTCAAAAAGACCAAGTTGAAAGCTATGCTGAGCGCAAAGGACTTAGTCTTGAAGTGTGTGAGAAGTGGCTCGCACCCATCAAGGCTTATTAAAACAAAACGCCCCATTTGCACGAAGCAAATGGAGCGCAGATCTTAAATTTCCTTTAAACTAAAAGTCGTAGACTGCGGAAAAAGTCCAGCGACTATCAAAGATGTTATCGCTACTGAGGAACGGTCGCTCAAACGCTGTTCGTAAGGCGACTTCGACATTCGGCGGACGAATTTCTGCGCCTAAGGCAGCTGTCCAAACATCTTCGTTTTGCCCAGAACCTAAACTCACGGCATCAATACCGCTGAGATTCGATGCTCCTGTTCCTGCATCATTCGTAACGACATAGCCGTTGATTTCAAACACGGGGCTAATCCAGTCTGCGACATAGTAATCGCTGTGGAAGTGGAAGGTAAGCATATCCGAATTTCCAGCTGCCCCTTGCCCTAAATCAATCGCTGTTATGTAATTTGTCGTTAATCCAAGATGTAAATTATCATACGACTTATTGAAGGATGCCCAAAGGCGTAACTCATCTGTATTTTGGAAAGCGCTTTCGTCACCCCAATTGAATTCATAACCGACCCCCAGAGCAGCGTGCATCGAATTCTCCCAGTCTTGCAAGAAGGCGTACTTCAAACCTAAACCGATATCATTCCAGCCATCGTTTCCATCTAAAGCTCCCCCTGAAAAACGTGTATAGCCATCTTTATAAGCTACAAGTTGCATTTTTTGATTAATGGCCACACGCACTTGCAAAGCAGCAACAGTGACTTCACCTCCGATGCTCTCGAGCTGATGATTGAGATACCATGCGCGGAGGTCGCTCTGCACAAATGAATCCTCATGTAGATAAGGAGCCGTTAATGGGCGGATGGTTTGCTGATCCGCTGCAACCGTCCGAATGTGCTCTCCTGAAAGAACATAGGTGGCTTGAACTTGAAGAGTAGCAATAAATGCCGCCCCGAGATACAAAAATGTTTTATTAGTCATATGTTTATAATTTAAGGCTAGTTACGTTAATTATATAAATAACAATCCTGTCAAATATAAATATATTAAATTAATTGTAAAACTATTCTTTATTTTTATACTTCCCAAATTCCACCGACCCCGTATACCTAGACGAGAATTTCAAATGACACTCTTTTTAGCCACTCTCTTAAGCGGATTCGCACTCATTTTATTTGGCGCACATTTCCTATGGCATGGAATGCGAAGCGCTGTTGCGGTCAGAGCATTTCCGCGTTCACGGCTTGCAGCCTATATTCTTTTTGGCACTGCAGCGGCATGGTTTTTATACCACATCACGCAACTCGGTCCCGCAGATTTTGGGCAATATAAAAAGATTCTCTTTGTGATATTTTCCCTCGTTGCAGTTGGCGCCTTTTATTTTGTGCCCGACTTTCTCGCAGTTCGCGGATTCGCAGGCCTACTGTTACTGACTGCGCACCCCATTCTCTTTTCGGCTTACATGCAAGACGTGCCAACTCGGCTTTTCCTAGTTGGGTTTGTATACCTAGTTATTATCTTTGCCATTATTATCGGCGCGAGTCCCTACCATCTACGCAACTGGATTGACTGGCTGTATGCAAAGGCTTCGCGCCCACGCACCTTCGGTGCGCTGAACCTTCTCTACGGGCTTCTTTTAATTGGAGTCGCCCTTTTAACTTATTAAATTCTAAGCATGAGTGCATCGGGTCTTCTACTGATTGTTTCAGGTCCCGCCGGAAGCGGAAAGACTACCGTTTGCGCAAGCCTCTTGAAAAAATTCAATTCCATTGAGCGCGTAATCACCGCCACAACCCGCCCTTCTCGCGGAACCGAGCAAGACGGAATCGACTATCATTTCTTTGATACTCAAACTTTTGAAGATAAAATTAAAAACGGTGAATTCTATGAGCATGCCCTTGTGCATGGGAATCGTTATGGGACTCTCAAAGAAACGGTTCGCGAAAAATTATCACACGGCATCGACCTACTTTTGAATATCGATGTTCAAGGAGCCGCGAGTTTTCGTACGACTGCACTCAATGACCCTCTATTGCAGAATCACTTGATCACCCTATTCATAATGCCTCCAAGCGTTGATGAATTGGAGAAAAGGCTTCGCGGACGCGCAACTGACAGCGAGGCAGAGATCGCCCGCCGTTTGGAAATTGCAAAAGACGAAATGCTTGAAGCGCCTCATTACGACCATATTTTAAAAAGTGATACTCCCGAAGCTGACCTCACTGCCCTCGAAAAAATTTATCTCCAAGCAAAAGCAACACATCTCTAGATTTGAGTTTGTATTGAGTTTGTAAGGATGCAATGACCTTGCCCTTTGCCGAGCTATCGACACGCTAAAAAATTATGTCGGAAAATGCCCGATTTACTAAACACACTTTGCGCAACCGCTTAAGCTGGGATCAATTAGATCCAGATTACTTGCGGCAACTCATCGGGCTGGCAAAGATTGAAGACCTCGCAGGAGCGGGGCTCGCCACACGCCCTGAGCAACTGGGCGATGTCACCACTGCCTGTATGCCTGAAGGTCTTGAAGGGTCCGCACAACTTGTGGCTCGTGAGCCGTTAACGGTCTGCGGCACCCAATTAATTCCGCTTGTGCTTGCAAGTTACGGAGAGGGATGCGATTTCGAAGCAGCACATACCGATGGAGATTCCTTAAATGCCGGCAACGCCATCGGCACTCTTCGAGGTCCTGCTACTGCCCTCCTTCAAGCTGAGCGTGTTTTACTGAACTTCCTTCAACACCTTTCCGGAATCGCAACGGAAGCAAGCGCGTATGTCGCTGCCCTAAAAGAGAGCGAAACCAGCCTACTAGATACACGAAAGACCTTGCCGGGGTATCGCGTGCTTCAAAAATATGCGTTTGCTTGCGGTGGCGGATACAACCATCGGATTGGACTCTTTGACCGCGTCATGTTTAAAGATAATCATCTCGTCCTGACTGGCGCAAAACTGACTGAAACCGTTGCGCTCGCCCGGAGCGTTCATCCAAATCTCCCCGTTCAAGTCGAAGTCGATGCCTTGGATCAAATCGAATCTGCGATTGAGGGCGGAGCCGATTGTATCTTGTTAGATAATTTTTCCATAGCGGCTTTACGCGATGCCGTGCAGTTAATTAATGGCCGCGCCTGCACTGAGGCGAGCGGAGGCATCACCCTCGAGACCTTGCCACAACTCGGCCAACTCGGTCTCGATTTTATCTCAACCGGCGCTCCAGTACATCAAAGCACTTGGAAGGACATCGGGCTTGATTGGCTTTAAATTCTTTTTATGACTTCTGAAAATACCTTTCGCATCGACTTCCCGCGGGATGATGACTGTGCGCTTTTAAAGGCATTGTTAAAGGACACCTCCGCATTTGTTTCGGGTAGCGAACTTGCAAAAATGCTTAATGTTTCCACTCCTGGGGTATGGGGAAAATTAAAAAAACTACAAGCGGCGGGTTTTGAAATTGAGGCCGTTCGCAGTCGAGGCTATCGCCTTTTGGCGCAACCGAATGCCCTGCACCCCGCTCTTTTAAAACTGGAAGCAGAGGCGCACGCAGTCGAAATGGACTGCCTTTATTTTCCCGTCATTGATAGTACCAATAATGAGGCTGAACGCCAAATTGCGAACGGGCGCGCGGGCCCTTTTGCAATTTTATCGAGTTGCCAAACTAAGGGGCGCGGGCGCTTAGGGCGTGAGTGGTTTAGCGCTTCTGCTGAAAACCTCTACTTGACTGTCACTTTTGAACCCCGCCTCCCTGCAAAACAACTTCAACATTTTACTCTCTGGTGTGGTATCCATCTTTGCCAAAGTTTTCGCAAATTACTCCCTAAAGCGAATCTACAAATTAAATGGCCCAACGACCTTTTTTGTGAAGGACGAAAATTTGCAGGGATGCTGACAGAGGCGAAGCTCGACTCCGACGGATTGAAAGCCCTCTTTTTTGGTCTCGGCTTAAATCTCAATAGTAACCCAAATGCATTCCCAAAAGAAATTCGAAACCGTGCCACTAGCCTACAGGCCATCTCCGGAGAGGCGCTCCCAATAAATCGCACTGCAATTTTAGCACTTAAGGCAGTTCAAGCAGCCTATCATACTAGCATTGAAAACTCTACGAGCTCCACTCAGTCATTAACCGAAGCATGGGCTTCTTTAGATTGTTTAGAGGGACGCAAAGTTACTGCCGAGTTTGAAGGTCGCACCCTCAGCGGGATTGCAAACGGCATTGATTCTACGGGTGCTTTGTTGCTTGATATTGAGAATGGTTCCGAAGTCGCTATCTGTTCAGGCGATGTCAGCCTGACTCAATACTAAACGAAAATATGACTCCGCCTAAAGACGCATGAAGACGCTTTGCATAGATGTTGGAAATACCAGCATTCACTTCGGGATCGTCGAAGGACAAACGGTCACACACACCGCCGACTTTGTAACTGCGGACCTTGAATTAGCTAATGGGTACGGTTTTAGCAGCGCGCTGTCTCCACTTTTAAAACTTGCTGATGGCATTGCCTACTGCTCCGTCGTGCCTGCGATCAATCCTTTCCTCGAATCTCTATTTGAAGATCTTGCAGTCCCATTCTTTCATTTAACTTCAGAAACCTGCAACGGTTTAGAGATAACCTACCCGAAGCCCACTGAAATTGGCGAAGACCGACTTGCGAACGCTCTCGCAGCTCAGGCCTTCTATGGCGTGCCTGCAATCGTAATTGATATGGGCACGGCGGTGACCTTTGATATCATAACGTCTCACGGCTATGAGGGCGGAATTATTGCTCCTGGACTGGGTCTTATGACCTCTTACTTGCATGAGCAAACTGCGCTCCTGCCCGAGCTCAAACCTGAAGACCTTATTCAAGTGGAAGGCGCGATTGGAAAATCCACTCGCCAAGCGATGCAGCTAGGAGTGGCAATCGGATATTCCGGCATGCTCGACGCTCTTTGCGCGCGCGTCATTAATGAGATTACAAACAAAGAAGGAACGAACCCCATCATTCTTTCTACCGGCGGCAGCATTGCCAACTTAACCCATGATTGGGCAGAGAAGTCTCAGTTCGTAGAAAACTTAACGCTCCTGGGGCTCGCGGTTGCAAGCAAGAAACACCTCGATTAACGGCGCCTTCCCTTGGCGAGCTTTTGCGCGACGAGGAAGGTAACTTTGTTGGCGAGTTGAAGCGCTTCTTCGGGGTCGACTCCTTCGGCTTTAGCTTTTTCAAGGGCCGCTTCTGCGCGCGATTGCGCTGCTTCCACTTCCGCTAAATCAATGTCGTTCACATCAATGGCCGCTTCGGTCAAAACTTCTACGGTGTCACCTAAAACCCGAGCAAAGCCATGATCGACCGCGATGTATTCAGTTTGATTGCCATTGATTACCTTGATTTCACCTGCCTTGAGTTTTGTCACTAGAGGGATGTGCCCTGAAAGAACACCAGTCTCACCTGCTTCAGCAGGGAGAACCACTTGGTCAGCTTCAGTCTCTAGGACTTTTGCGTCGGGGGTGATGATTTCAAGGGCGATCATGATACCGAAATAAAAGGTTTAAACGTTGGTGCCTTCAAGCGCTTGCTCGATGGAGCCCTTCATGTAGAGGTCGTTCTCAGCGAGGTCGTCACATTCACCGTCAAGGATCATCTTGAAGCCTTTGATGGTGTCCGCGATAGAGACGTATTGTCCTGAGATGCCTGTGAAGACTTCTGCCACATGAAACGGCTGTGAAAGGAATTTTTGTACCTTACGAGCGCGGTAAACGAGTTGTTTGTCTTCAGGAGAAAGCTCATCAAGACCGAGAATCGCGATAATGTCTTGGAGGTCTTTATAGCGTTGGAGTACGTTTTGTACTCCACGAGCGACGTTATAATGTTCCTCGCCTACAATTGCTGGGTCGAGCGCATTTGAAATTGATGAAAGGGGATCTACCGCAGGGTAAATTCCTAATTCTGCAATGGAACGCTCAAGAACAATTGTGGAGTCCAAGTGAGCGAAGGTGTTAGCAGGCGCGGGGTCTGTTAAGTCATCCGCAGGGACATAGACTGCTTGGAAAGATGTAATCGAACCTTTTTTAGTTGAGGTGATCCGTTCCTGAAGATTTCCCATTTCTTGAGAAAGTGTAGGCTGATAACCCACCGCGGAGGGTGAACGGCCAAGAAGCGCGGAAACCTCCGCACCCGCTTGGGAGAAACGGAAAATATTATCTACGAAAAGAAGCACGTCTTGGTTTTTCTCATCACGGAAATACTCAGCCATTGTGAGACCTGAAAGCGCAACACGCATACGAGCACCTGGAGGCTCATTCATTTGACCGTACACCAGCGCAACTTTTGAGTTTGCCATATTTTCTTGGTCGATAACCCCTGCGTCGGACATTTCGTGATACAAATCATTACCTTCACGGGAACGTTCCCCCACTCCAGCAAAAACAGAATATCCACCGTGTGCTTTGGCAATATTGTTAATCAATTCCATGATAACAACGGTCTTACCCACACCCGCGCCACCAAAAGCGCCCACCTTACCTCCCTTTGTGAAGGGACAAATCAAATCAATCACCTTAATACCAGTCTCAAGGATTTCAGCTTCCGTCGCTTGGTCGACAAGTTCAGGGGGCATGCGGTGAATTCCACGACGCTCATCGGTTCCAACTGGACCACGCTCGTCGACTGTATCGCCTGTTACATTAAAGATGCGTCCTAGAACTGCTTCGCCAACTGGAACTGAGATCGCTGCGCCTGTGCCCTTAACTTCCATGCCGCGAACCAGTCCGTCGGTTGATGACATCGCTACCGCACGTACGACGCCTTCTCCGAGGTGTTGTTGCACTTCGAGGGTGAGTTGCTTGTCTTCGCCGTTGACAGAAAAGTCAATGATGACCGCGTCGAGGATTTCCGGGACGTTGTCGGCTGGGAAGGATGCGTCGACGACCGCGCCGATGACTTGAACGATTTTACCGTGTTTGCTCATGATAGAAGATATTTCGTTAGCTGATTAAAATAAAAGTTAAAGTTAGTTAGTGGCAGCGGCAGCCGCAATTTCGAGAATTTCCTGCGTGATGGCAGCCTGACGTGCTTTGTTGTAATCGAGGGTAAGGTCGTCGACGAGCGTACTTGCGTTATCGGTAGCCGCTTTCATCGCAACCATGCGAGCGGAATGCTCAGCGGCGCGACTTTCTAAAATCAATTGGTGAACGATAACCTTAACGTAGTGGTTTGGAAGATCGGCAAGTACCGATTTCGCACTCGGCTCAAAGGTCATTTCTCGGTTATCTTTCCGTGCATCTAGGGCTGATTCTTCGCCCCGAGTGCGCTTGCGTAATTGGGTCAAGACTTCTTCAAGATCCACAATAGGAAGCAGCTTTTGAAGCACGGGTTCTTGCACAAGCACATTTACAAAACTTGGATATGCAATTTCGATCGTATCAATTGTTCCTTCAAAATAAGCATCCACTGCAAGTTTAAGAAGTGCGCGGATTTCAGAGAACGCAGCTTTTTCGCTGACCGTGAAATCTGCAAGTAAATCCATTTGGGAACGCGCGATGAACTGTGTTCCTTTGCGCCCAACAGTGATGAACTTGGCCGGTCCTTTGACTTGATCTAGGACCTCGCGGAAAAGATTTGTATTGAGGGGGCCGCAAAGACCCTTGTCAGTGGAGAGAATTAAGATCCCACGAGTTTTGACTTCGCGTTTTTCAAAGAAAGGATGCTCAAAATCTGCGCCAGAAAGGTTGAGCTTTTCACTGACTGAATCCAAAAGGTCGGCAAGCATAAGGGCGTAAGGACGTCCCGCGATTGCAGAGTCTTGCGCGCGTTTCATCTTAGAGGAAGAAACGAGTTGCATCGCGCGGGTGATCTGTCGGGTATTTTTAACCGACTTAATCCGGCGGCGAATGTCGCGAAGGTTTGCCATTTTATGAAATCAGTAAAGTTTCGATTCGGTATAAGCGATTAAGCAGAGAATGAGGCCTGCCACTCTTCGAAGTTTCCTTTGAGGTCGGCTTCAATTTCTTCAGTTAATTTCTTTTCGCTACGAATTGCGCTCATAGTTTTGGCGCCACGTGTCTCAAAGAATTCACGCAAGCTAGTGGTCGCTTCAACGACTTTTTTGGTGTCCACTGCGTCGAGGTACCCATTTTGAGCGCCCCAGATGAGCGCGGTTTGTACTTCGACGGGAATCGGGTTAAAAGCGGTTTGTTTGAAGAGCTCCACCACACGAGCACCGCGCTCTAGCTGAGCTTTGGTCTTGGCGTCGAGATCTGAACCGAATTGAGCGAAGGCGGCGAGTTCACGGAACTGCGCAAGTTGAAGTTTCACTTTACCCGCCACTTTTTTGATCGCTTTGATCTGTGCGGCAGATCCCACACGCGAAACAGAGAGCCCCACCGAAATCGCTGGACGAATGCCTTGATTGAAAAGATCGGTCTCAAGGAAGACCTGTCCGTCGGTGATAGAAATCACGTTGGTAGGGATATACGCAGAAACGTCACCCGCTTGGGTTTCAATAATCGGCAAGGCAGTTAAGGACCCATTTCCGTTGTCTTCGTTAACCCGCGCAGAACGCTCAAGAAGGCGTGAGTGCAAGTAGAACACGTCGCCGGGATAAGCTTCACGACCCGAAGGACGTTTGAGGACGAGTGAAATTTGACGATACGCTACCGCTTGTTTTGAAAGGTCATCATACACAATAAGCGCGTCCATGCCGTTGTTCATGAAGTACTCGCCCATTGAGGCTCCCGAGAACGGTGCAATGTATTGATTGGCAGGATTGTCTGCGGCAGGCGCTGCTACGATGATGGTGTATTCCATCGCATTCGCTTTTTCGAGGACGTTAATTGTACGAGCGATGTTCGCGTTCTTTTGTCCGACCGCTACATAAATCGAATATACAGGACGGAATCCTTCTTCGAATGTGCCGTCTTCGTTGCGGTGTTGATTGTTGATGTTCGCCTGATTGATGATGGTATCAATTGCAATGGTCGTCTTGCCTGTTGAGCGGTCACCAATGATAAGCTCACGTTGACCACGACCAATCGGGATCATTGAATCGACCGCCATGATTCCTGTTTGAAGCGGTTGGTCGACTGATTTCCGTGGAATAATACCTGGAGCAATTTGGTCTACTGGGTAGGTCTCGTCCGAGCTTACGGGTCCTTTGCCGTCGATTGGATTACCGATAGCATCAACCACGCGACCGAGAAGCCCCATCCCTACGGGAACCGAAAGAAGCTTACCTGTGGTTGAAGCTTCGTCACCCTCCTTCAGCTTGGAATAGTCTCCTAAGATAACGCAACCTACTTCGTCTTCTTCAAGATTGAGTGCGAGGCCGTACACGCCACTTCCGAAATCAATCATTTCGTTGTACATGACGCCAGACAAGCCAGCGAGTTTAGCGACCCCGTCCGCAATGGTAACGATGGTGCCCGTGTTAGATTTGACGGCGCCCGTCTGAAGTTGGGCGATTTCTTTTTCGATTTGTTCGACTATAGAGCTCATGAGAAATTTAAGCGTGTGTGAAAAGTAAAGTGTTGGTTAAAAAATTATTGGACGCGTTCTGCAAGTCGTTGCAAGCGACCTGCAACTGAAGCATCGTAGCTGTCGTCTCCGACTCGTACGCGGACACCTGCAATCAAAGATGAATCCTCTGCAGCGACTGCGTTGATAGGTCGTTGGTAGTGTTCTGTAAAATGTTTGGCGATTGCCTCTAAAGATTCGTTGGTAAGTGCAGCTGGAGACGCGACTAGCGCGGTTTGTAGTGCAATCTCACGGCGCAATAAAACAAGGTATGTTTTTAAAGTAAGCAGATAATGCCGTGGCTCGAATTTGCGAAGCCCTTCGAGCACCTCAGTCACATTTGCTTCCGTAACTACTCCCGCGCTATCTTTAGATAGCAGGACTAATCGCTTGGATAGTTGAGTGACTTTTTTATTACGTTGCATGGAAACGAGTTAAAAATTTAAGAGCTTGCGAGTTCTTTGCTGGCGGCATTCGAGTAAGCAGATTTTTCATCATCGCTGAGTTCACGAGTTAGAACTTTAGCTGAGGTATCGACCACCAAACGGGCAACTTCTTTGCGCACATCTGATAGCATCTTTTGTCGTTCCAATTCGGTTGCTTCACTTGCTTTACGAATGATTGCTTCTGCTTGAGAGGCCGCCTCTTGAGTTTTGACTTCGATCATTTCTTTCGCTTGCTCGCGAGTTTCACTTAAAATGCGCTGTGCTTCGGCGGCGGCTTCTTGCACCTTTTCAGCGCGTTCGCGTTCAGTTGCTGCAAGTTGCGCTTTCATTTCTTCGGCATATTGCAAGCCTTCTGAAATTTTCTGCTGACGCTCGTCAAGCGTCGCAACCACTGGTTTAACCGCAAATTTGTACAAAACGAAAGCAACTAAGGTGAAGTTGACCATTTGCGCAATCAGGGTCGACCAACGCACATCAAACTTTTTAAAAATTGCCTTAAAGGTTTCTAGGATTCCCTCTTCCGCGGGCGCTTCCTCGAGTAGTTGCCCAAGGGACTGAGCTGAGTCTGCATGACTATCGCCGGCAGCGCTGAGGGCAAAAGGAATGCAGATAGCGAGAAGGAAAGTTAAAATGAGTGCCTTCATAAAGTACGTTTTTTGCGATAAAGTTGAAGCGCCGGCGACCCCCTTAAGGAGCCGTCGGCTTTCAAAGATTTTCAAATTAGCCAAGGAAGATGGCAAAGAAGATAATCGCTTCGGCGAACGCCATTGCGAGAATCGACTGAACAAGAATTTTTGTAGCGGCTTCTGGGTTACGACCTACGGACTGGGAGGCGCCAAGGCCAATAAGCCCAATACCGAGAGGCACACCAAGAGCGGCTGCTGCAACGTGAACCTTACCGGATACTTCTGCTAGGATTTCGATGATCATTATGTGTTTTGGTTTTTTTGTTATAGTTGTTGTCTGCGCCACCCACGGCTTGCTACATGGTCATGGACGAAGAAAGTAATTAATGCGCGTGGTCCTCGTCGTGATTAGTCATTAGACCAATATAGATTGCCACTAGCATAGTAAAGATGAGGGCTTGCACAACCCCAACAAGCACTTCGTAAAAATAAAAGACTGCAGGCACAATAAACGGTGCTTTCTCGGTCATGCTGACCAACAAACTTTCGCCGCCAAAGACGTTTCCATACAGACGGAAAGAAAGTGAAATCGGACGGAAGCAAATAGATACGATTTCAATGAACCCGACCATTAGAAAGATCGGAATTAGAAATGCATAAATCGCACCTGGAGTTTCTTTCTTGTCTGCCTTATTACCGAAGAGTTCCCAAATAAAGAATTTCGGCCCTGCGACTTTTATAGAGATGAACAACCATGCTGCAGTTGCGATGAGCGCCATTCCAAGAGTTGCATTCAAGTCGGAATTAGCGGGGCGCATCCAATATTTAAACTGCCCAGAATCATCATAGTGTCCAAAAACCCCGACTCCTGGAATGAGTCCACTCCAATTATGAATGAGAATAAAAATGAAAAATCCTATGAGTAAAGGGAAGGTCATTGGAAACGCCTTCTTGCCAACAATGGGTTCAAACAACTCGCGCAGTCCTTGAATTAAGTTCTCGATAACGGCCTGCCCTTTTCCGGGAATTAACTTCGGAGTTCCCACCGTAAAACGAACAACCAAAATAAAGAGAATGGAAATCGCCCAAGTCGTAACAATTGTATTTGTTAATGGGAGTCCAAAAAGCTCACTCAGTTCATAAGGACTGGGGCTTACAGAACCATCCGCGGCGCTTAGGGTTGCAGTAGCGGCGATTAAACCGGTTAGAATACTTAAAAATTTGTTCACGAAGAACCTGTTATTGAGCGGGTTGCCTTTAATAAAAGAAATTTAGATTCCTAAAACCAGCCCTTGCGTCAACACTGTAATTCATTTTTGCGTTCTACCATAAGGCCTTCTAATAAGCTTAATAACTTTTTTATAAGAATTTAGAGACTTGCGCCGCCAGATACCCTTTAGATACAGTTTATTCTTACGCATATGGTAAGTCCCAAAAATTTAACTGGTCAAATAACGCGCCTGCGAGAACGTGAAGGTGGTTTCATGCCTGAAGGACAGCACACGCCTCCCCAAAAAAATGAATCTCGCCTCAAAGGACGCAACATGGCGAACGATTTATTTATGTGGTTCAGTTACGCGCTGTTTGCGGCGGCTTTGTTGACTCAACTCTGCTTGATTGTCTGGTTAGATATAATCTAGTCCCCCTCTGCATTAGAACGGACTGCGATCACTGAATGATACGCATCCATCAAGCTTTGAAAATAGGTCTCCATTTCAAAGGGCCACTTAGCCGCTGGGTCCACAGTCCATGCTGCGTGGGCTTGTAAATGCTCACATGCCCACTCATAATAAGGATAGTCATCCGAGCGGAAGCAAAATAGTCCCCCGCCGTCCGTGCGCTCAGCAACACAATCTAAAAACTCTGCCTGAACCATCCGGCGTCGATGGTGTCGCGCCTTTGGCCAGGGATCTGGGAAGAGCAAGACCGTAATCTCAAAGCGCACTGCTGGCGGCAAGACCTCGAGAAATTCTCCGAGTTCTGCCTTCATAAAGTGTAGATTGATAAGTCCTCGTTTAGCGCACTTCTCCTGCCCCTTGCGTATGCGCTGATTAATAAGATCAATCCCAATGCAAATCTGCTCGGGATGCGCTTCGGCGTAGGCGGTAAGCCAGTGCCCATGGCCGCAGCCTGCCTCAAAGACAATGCGCTCAACTCCTTGTAGCACCCTTGAGAGCTCCTCCCGAAGTGCTTCTTTGCGTTGTGCCTGTTTCGCTAATTCGCGAGCATATCCATCACTTAATTCCATGTAGGCTTTATGAACCCTCGATAGACAAGAGGTCAAGTGGAAGTCTACCCCTCGAAGCGATAAGGGATGCTGAAATGAATTGCTGTGCCCTGCCCCGGGCTACTTTCCCCTCTAACATCACCGCCGTGTAGCTGCACGATATGCTTCATAATGCTGAGCCCAAGGCCCGTGCCGCCGTGCTCGCGAGACCGTCCTTTATCGACTCGATAAAAACGTTCAAAAATATGCGGCAGGTCTTTTTGAGGAATACCAGGACCATCATCTTTAACAGAACATAGGACCATCGATTTGTCCGCGTTCAGTTTTGCGCTCAATTTTAATTCCTTAAAATCAGGCGCGTAGCGGAATACATTTTCAACTAAGTTATCAACGACTTGATTAATGCGGTACAAGTCGAATTCAAAGTCCTCTAACTCGGAGTCAATTTCTAAGACCATTTTCTGGTCATTCCGCTTCAGTCGACTGCTGTTATTTTCAACCGTTTCCTCAAAGAGCTGACCTAAGGACGCGAGTTCCCAGTCAATTTGACTTGCTTGCGATTCGAGGCGCGAAAGTGTCAAAAGATCTTCAACCAAGATATGCAGGCGCTCCGAATTCTTTAAAATCTTCTTATTAAAACGCTCGCGTTCCGCTTCGGACAATTGTTTTGCGTTTTCCACAAGCGTCTCTGCAAAGCCCTTAATAATAGTCAACGGGGTTCGCAGTTCATGCGAAACATTCGCTACAAATTCACGTCGCATTTCTTCCAAGCCTTTAAGCCGCGTGATGTCGTGCAATACCAAGAGCGTGGAATTGCTTACTTCACTCGGAGTTCCGTCAATTTGGGCACAGGACGCTTCAAACCAATAACGTTCACTCCCCTGCTCGATCATTATTTGAGCTTGAGCAGGATTTGCTCCCTCCTGATACGCCTCAAGGTAATCTAGTAAGGTACTCGATCTCAAGATGGACTCGAGTCGTGCACCCTCAAAACTCTTACAGTCTTTAAAGGTTCGCTTCGCCCATTCATTCGCATACTCGACAAAGCGTTGCCTATCAAAAATGAAAATCGGTTCCTGGACCGCGCCCAGTGTAGCTTTGATTTGATTCGTGTGCCCGCTTTGAGCATTCGCATAGGCTTGATGTTGATCAATAAGCTTATTGAATGTGGTCACCAGCGAATCAAAACCAAAAAGTCTTTGATACCCTTCCGTCCGATTGAGCAGTAACCGTTTTCTGGATTTAATGGCATCCTCAAGCGAGCGAGTACTGGCGCGAACACGTTTAACGAAGAAGTAAAAGCTCGTAATGACAGCTCCAATAAAGATGAGCAGCAAAAATGACATTTACAAATCGACTGCCCTGTATCCAACGCCCCGTACCGTTTGAATTATAGCGCCATGTGACCCTAGCTTTTCGCGAACACGCCGTACATGTGTATCCACCGTACGCGTTTCGATGTCGCTGTCATAATTCCAAACATTCATAAGCAAATTTTCTCTAGATTGAACACGCCCCTTGCGCTCCATTAAGAGTTTTAAAAGACGAAACTCCGTTGCGGTCAATTCTACATTAATTCCGTCGACAAGAAGTTGGTGTAATTCTTCATCAATACAAACACCGCCAATCTCAATTGGACCTGTAACTTTCGAGGGTTCTTCCGACTTCCCGCGGTTCAAAATTTTATCAATTCTAAGCAATAACTCCTTGCTGTGAAACGGTTTAGACAAGTAGTCATCTGCTCCTATCTCTAGCCCTTTTATCCGATCTTCAGTTTCGCCGCGAGCGGTGAGAAAAATTATTGGAATATTTTTCATAGTCGCATCGGAGCGCACAATGCGACATAGTTGAAGGCCATTAAGCTCTGGCATCATAACATCCATAACTATCAAATGTGGATTAAACTCTCTAACCTTACCGATAAACTTAAGCGGATCATTTAACGCCTCACAATGATACCCCTCTTGCTCGAGCTTAAATTCTAACAACTCTGTAACATCCGGCTCATCATCTAGCACTAAAATACGATAAATATTGGGCTTTGTCATAGTAGTGTCACTAACATCTACGATAAGTTTACAAAGCTCGAGAAAAAAGGCGTGCTTTGAGGGTGACTAGAGGCGAGTCTTTGGTTCATAAGTTACTGATTGTTAACTACTTAAAAGCGGAACTTTTTTGATACATAAAAGTAACACACCTGTAACTTTTATTTAGACGGTTTTCTTATAGCGATTCTGCGATTCTAAGTAAACCAATAATATATTTATATCCGCTGGATTAACACCGCTTATTCGGTTCGCCTGCCCTAAGGTACGTGGTTGAACTGCCGATAATTTTTCTGCACTTTCGAGACGTAATCCGCGAACACTGCGAAAGTCTAAGCTCTCCGGGATGCGAACCTTATCGATATGCCGCAGTTTTTCAATTTGCTTCGATTCACGCTCTAGATAACCCTTAAAAGCAATTTGGTAAAAGACTTCGTCTCGTATTTCTACGGACGCTTCCTGTAGCGCATCGGGAAACGGTTCTTGAGTTCGCAATTGACGAACCAAATCTCCCATCAGTTTCCCACCAGTCCGCTCCGATTCCAGTCGTTGCACCCAATCCTTAATAGAAGAATTCTTAGCTTTTATTTTGTTAAGCCGTTCTTTATCAATTAGTTGTAAATCCTCTGCGTGCTTGTAAAGGCGCCATTCAGCACTCCCGTGATTGAATAAAAGACGGTGCTCCGCCCGACTGGAAAACATTCGATAGGGCTCTTGAGTACCCTTGGTCACAAGATCATCAATTAGTACTCCGAGGTATGCTTCATGTCGTTTTAAAATTAGCGGTTCCCCTCCCCTTATTTTTTGCACCGCGTTAGTACCCGCAATAAGCCCCTGCCCTGCAGCTTCCTCATAGCCTGAAGTACCGTTTATTTGCCCCGCAAAAAATAAGTTTTCGACCTTCTTAGACTCCAAGCTTGGAAATAACTGGGTGGGTGGCGCAAAATCATACTCGACCGCATAAGCAGGTCGCAGCATATGAACTGATTCCAGGCCTGGCACGCTTCTCAGCATCTCTAACTGAACCTCAAAGGGTAAACTAGTTGAGAGCCCATTAATATACCATTCGTTTGTATTTCGCCCTTCCGGCTCTAGGAAAAGTAAATGCCGATCTTTATCTGCAAATCGCACAAACTTATCCTCAATACTTGGGCAATATCGAGGGCCCGTCCCTTCAATCTGACCTGAATACATGGGCGATTTATGCAGATTTGCATTTACCACAGTACGCGTGTCAGGACTGGTGTAAGTCATCCAGCAAGAAACCTGATCTGTCCCTGGAGCCCATCCGAGCTTCCGTTGACCTGAATGTTCCACGTGGAACATGTCTGAATCTTGACGAGTATCATAGAAAGCGAACAAAGTCGGCTCTGCGTCGCCCTTCTGCTCTTCAAGCTCGGAGAAATCTATACTACTGCCTAAAATACGCGCAGGTGTCCCAGTTTTAAGGCGCTCTAGCTCAATACCCGCCTCAAGAAAAGAACCCGAAAGGCCTTTTGCAGTAAAGTCGCCCATACGGCCGCCTTCGTTTTTATTTTGCCCAACATGCATGAGACCGCGAAGAAAGGTTCCTGTAGTAACAATAACAGTGTGAGCGAAGAACTCGACCTCCAGATTCGTTCGAACACCCACAACCCGATCGCCATCGTAGATCAGTCCCTGAACCATCGCTTGAAAAATATCTAGATTCGCTTGGAGCTCTAGTACATGCTTCATACGAAACTGGTATGCCTTTTTGTCGCACTGCGCACGTGGAGCTTGCACCGCAGGACCTTTGGAAGCGTTTAATAAACGAAATTGGATTGCAGTGGTATCCGCATTAATAGCCATCTCTCCACCAAGCGCATCAATTTCACGTACCATATGCCCCTTGGCTTGGCCGCCAATTGCAGGATTACAGCTCATTTGCGCGATAGTATCCAAATTGCCAGTTAAAACCAATGTGTCCGCGCCCAAGCGTGCAGCCGCAAGTGCCGCTTCACAGCCCGCATGACCCGCGCCGCAAACAATCACTTCATACGGATTATCCCGCCCATGTTTTAACCCTTTCATTATTTACCGATACAAAATTGTTTAAAAAGGCTATCCAGCATCCGTTCATTATCAACTCGTCCGACGACATCCCCAATAGCGTCAACCGCATCTCGTAAATCCGCCGCAATCAATTCTGAAAGATCGCCAGTCCGAAATTTTTCGGATGCATTTTCGAGCGCACAAACGGCAACTCCTAAAGCTGCAGCATGGCGGGTATTTACAATAATACCATCAAGCGTACGGAGTGGGGCGGTTTTCGTTTCGAGCACCTTAAGCCAAGTCTGCCGCATTGCTTCAATGCCGTCACCTTGTTTAGCGGATATCTCGCAATGGGGGAGCGAGGGCATAAAATCTTTAGCGGGAGAAACAGACTCCAAATCCATCTTATTATGGAGAACGAGTGTGTTCTCTGGGTGCATCCGTTCGAGTAAGACCTTCGGTAACTCAGGAGTAGGGCGGGTGGCGTCGACCACTAACAAAAAGAAATCTGCGGTCTCTGCTTGCTCCATAGTATGTTGAATACCAACACATTCCAAATCATCTCCTGCTTCATGAAGTCCCGCTGTATCCAAAACTTCGATTCTCCATGGTCCCACCATTATGAACGCTGCGAGGTAATCACGCGTAGTGCCTGGAGTCGCGCTCACGATTGCTCGATCGGTGCCAGTGAGGGCGTTGATAAGGCTACTTTTACCAACGTTAGGTTCGCCAACAATGAGGGTTTTAACGCCTTCATGGAGGAGGGCGGCGTAGCGTTGTGTTTCGATCAATTCCTTTAGGCTTTGAATCAAAATACGTAAGCTTTGAGCAGGGCCTGCTTGATCCTCGCTTGGCAAGTCTTCCTCAGGAAAATCAATGTAAGCTTCTAAGTGCGCCATTATCTGAAGGAGTTCTTCAGTCAACGAACTCATTTTACGTCCAATCGACCCATGCAGCTGTTTATTGGCTAATTGGAGACTTTGTTCAGACCGAGCGTGAATAATGTCTGCAACTGCCTCTGCTTGAGTCAGATCCATTTGTCCGTTTAAAAAGGCGGTTTGCGTAAATTCACCAGGCTCAGAGGGTCGGCATCCACGAGCAATCAAATCTTCAAGAATTAACTGTACAATCAGAGGATTCCCGTGCGGCACAATTTCTAACATTGCATCTCCAGTGAATGATTTTCCAGACTCGAAAAAGGTCAACACGCAGTCATCTATACTCTTGCCTGTCAACGACTTGTAATTTACAAAGTACGCGTGCCTTGGCTTTAGCTCGCTTTTTTGGCTTAAAATGGCTGTTGCTATTTCAGGACACGCTGGGCCACTCAGGCGAATCATAGCAACTGCAGATTCGCCAGCAGGAGTTGAAAGCGCAACAATTGTGTCCATAGCAGGCATAATGAATAGAAGCCTACCATCATGGAAAGCGACGATGCGTCAAGCCTCCTCGTACTGCTATCAATTAAAGCGGAAGAGGGAACCTCCCTTGAACTCGAATCTATTTTGACTCTACTTCTGGCTCTTTAGAATCTCCAGTAAGCGATTCACCGCCTTTAGGATGCACTTTGTCCATGATCAATTGTGTCAATTCATTCGCTAATTCAGGTGTATCAATGAGATGCTGCTTCGCTGCTTCACGACCTTGTCCTATCATCTCACCTTTATAAGCAATCCATGAGCCCTTTTTCTCAAGCATCTTATGCTCGACGCCAAGATCAATCAATGAACCCGAGTGAGAAATCCCTTCGCTGTACATAATATCGAACTCACAGTCGGTGAAGGGTGGGGCAACCTTGTTTTTGACAACTTTAAGTCGGGTGCGGTTACCCACCACTTTGCCTGAAGATTCCTTGATTTGTCCAATTCTGCGAATATCCATGCGAACGGAAGAGAAAAACTTTAGGGCGCGTCCACCAGGCTGGGTTTCGGGGCTACCAAACATGACGCCTATCTTTTCACGAATCTGGTTGGTAAAGAGCACTACACAATTCGATTTATTAATCGCACCCGTCAGACGACGCATTGCTTGGCTCATCATGCGTGCCTGCAAGCCCACTGTGGTATCGCCCATTTGTCCATCCAGTTCGTTTTTAGAGACTAAAGCGGCCACAGAATCGACCACAATAATGTCGACTGCCCCTGAACGAATTAGGGTTTCAGTAATATTTAAGGCATCTTCGCCACATTCAGGCTGAGAAACCATGAGATTTTCTAGATCCACCCCGACAACCTTTGCGTATCGGGGATCTAAGGCATGCTCGACATCAATAAAGACCGCATTTCCGCCCAATTTTTGGGCTTGCGCGATGACGCTGAGACAAAATGTGGTCTTACCTGAACTTTCTGGACCGTAGATTTCGCAAACGCGTCCTCTAGGGAGACCGCCTATCCCGAGAGCAAGATCAATCGCAATCGAACCCGTTGAAAGAACGTCCACCTCCATTTTAACCGCCTCGCCGAGGCGCATTAATGCTCCGGGTCCGAACTGTTTATTGATACCAGATAAGGCAAGATCGAGGTTTTTGCGGTCTGCTTCGGGAGTCCGTTCGGTTTTTTTAATTTGAGTTTTTCCAGCCATAATAAAGTGAGTTTGTATTAAATAATGTTATTTAAGATATCAAATTGCGGTTCACTTTATGAATGGCAAGCATAAATGCTAATTTGTTCACTACTTTTACTAAAAATCGCCGAGAGATCAAGCTCTGCCTAGAATTAAAAATGTTTCTGGAGTTCAAAAGGAGGCATATTTCACGCATAAGCTTGCAGATTTCTGAATGCTAACGCTTCTTACCAAAGATGCGACCTCGCTATAAACATATAATTTGGGATTGGAACGGCACTTTGCTTGATGATAGCTGGCTCTGTGTGGATGTCCTCAATGAATTATTGGAAGAACGCGGGCGTTCTCGCATTAGTACCGACGAATACCGGCAAAATTTTGGGTTTCCGGTAATAGATTTCTACAATTATCTAGGGTTTGAGACCGATATAGAAAGCTTTGAAAGCGTGAGTCGGGCATTCATTGACCGATATGAATCACGCTGGCTCGAAGAATGCACGCTGCATCACGAAGCTAAAAATGTGTTACAAACACTTGCGCATCATGGCGTTAGCCACTCGGTTTTGTCTGCGGCTCAGCAAGATGCACTCAACAGAGGGATTAAGCATTACGAAATTTCCGAGCATTTCCTGGGCTTAGTGGGCACCGATAACATTCATGCCCTTGGAAAAATTGAAAAGGGGCGCGAATGGATGACGCAACTGGATTGGGGCCCCGATGCGATTGTGCTCGTTGGCGACACCTTGCACGATTTAGAAGTCGCGAAGGCAATTGGGTGCGATTGCATTTTGCTAACCCATGGGCATCATTGCCCTATAAGGCTCGCAAACAGCGGTGCTCCTACTATTCACTCATTAAATGAGCTGATTCAAAAGGTGGATGCGAGTGCTTGAAGTTTTTAAGCTGGCCACACTCCTGCCTCAACAGGCGCGACTTCGCTAGCCTCTAGATATTTTGGTGTAATCTCATAGGCCCATGCGCTGCCTAAAAGATTTTCGTCGAGGTCAAAAATTGGAACTATAAGACGATTGTATTCATTGAGCTCTGGTAAGCGATCGGGCTCAAATCCTTCAAGGTAATCAACGCGCAAAAAATCTTTTTTGTGCTTAAATTCGAGTAAATAACCCTTTACCCAGCCATTTCTATCAAATCGTGCCCCAGGGTATCCAAGGCCTAAATCAAAAAGTTTCCCTTTAATTTGTGCTGGAATCACCTCGCTTACCTTGCCTTCGCAAAATTGCGACCAGTAATAGCCGCGTGGTTGAAGCGTCCCATAGACAAAAACGGATAGTGAACTGATTGGCATAATATTTAATAAAAGTCATAACAAAACATGCTTTGAGGATTTCTCAAATGGGACAGGCGTTTTGAGAGATCTGTCCAAAACGGACATTTTAATAACGCGACTTCAGCATTTACAAAGTGCAGATGAAAAAACAATCTCCGAAAACCATGAATCGGGTGTACATAAAAACCTACGGGTGTCAGATGAATGAACGTGACTCACAAGCAGTAGCGGCGATGCTTCGTGGAAAAGGCTACAGCATCGTGGAAGAGGAGAGGGAAGCAGACGTTATTTTGTTAAACACCTGTAGCGTGCGCGAACAAGCTGAACAAAAAGCGATAGGAAAAGCTGGGCACATCAATGCGCGCAAAAGACGAAATCCAAACTTAATTGTAGGGATCATGGGGTGCATGGCACAAAATCGAGGCGAAGCGCTCTTGGACAGTCTACCTGATTTAGACTTAATTGTTGGCACTCAAAAATTTCATCGGGTTCCTGATCATTTAGATAACATGATTGCGAGTCTTCAGGGACAAGGCCCTGCCCCTGAAACTATCGTGGACCTAGAGGAGGAGGCGGGGTCTCAAAATACCATTCGTTCGCACAGTTCGAGCGGACAAGCGAGTGCCTTTGTGAGTATCATGCAGGGATGCAATATGAAATGTTCTTATTGCATAGTTCCCAAAACTAGAGGAACGGAGCGTGCGCGTCCGATGGAAGCGATTGTGGAAGAAGTGGAAGAACTCGTCTCCAAAGGAACTCGAGAAGTTACCCTTTTGGGTCAAATTGTTAATCAATACGGAATTCGTGAATTTCCATTTGTAGATAAAAAAAGCCCCTTTGTTCAACTTTTAGAAAAAGTACATGCGGTTGAAGGCATTGAGCGCATTCGCTTCACAAGTCCACACCCCGTAGGATTTAAGGATGATCTCATCGAATGCTATACACGCCTTCCTAAGCTCTGTGAATATTTACACTTCCCGATGCAAAGCGGCAGTAATCCCATTCTCAAGGCGATGCGCCGACCTTATACCATAGAAAAATTTAGTTCTATTATCGAAAAAATTCGTGCGCTTCGTCCCGACATTTATATTTCTACTGATGTAATTGTAGGTTTCCCTGGCGAGACTGAAGCAGATTTTGAAGCGACTCGCGAAGCCTTTGAGAATCTGCGTTTTGATATGGCTTATTTGTTTAAATACAGTGTACGTCCCGACACAACTGCCGAGCCTTTGGGCGATCCCGTTCCCACTGAGGTTAAAGAATCTCGCAACCAAATTTTGTTGGATATCTTGGCTAAAAATTCGCTTACGCGTAATGAAACTTTGATCGGTACAATTGAGGAAGTACTCTTTGAGGGTCCCGCTCGCAAAGGTGAATCTATGTTCGTTGGACGGACTCGTGGCTATCGCAAAGTGATCGTTAAGGCAAATCCGCGACTTGTTGGACAATTGGTGCAAGTGGAAATCACGCATGTAACTGCGAGCAGTTTATTTGGAGAGCTTGTGCTTGAAGGTGTTGCTGGTTAGATCGAGCAACTGCCAGAGTCCGCAGGGTGGGGTACATAACGCCCGTCTTTGAATGCTTGAAAATAAACTCCGAGGCGTGGGTGCTCGATAGGCTTTTCTAATAAATAGGCTTCTAAATTTGACTGTGCAACATAGGTGCTGAGCCCGCCGCTCTGATGCACCAAAAGATGGTACCACGGCTGATTCTTAGGCGGTTGAGTCTTATTTGCATAATACCATGAATCTCCAGCTTGGCAGAAACGATCCATTGCAATTACAACTCCGCAATAATTGTAAATACGATGAAAGACAACGTCGCCCAACTCATAAAAACGAGGGACGGTCATCCCTTCTGAATCTGAGAGACTGATTAACACAAAAATTAAGATACTCGCTTTAGGCTTAAACTCAACCTGAGCCCTTAATTTCTTCGATAACTAAACCCACCGAACGAAGAGACCCCTCAGGGAAAAAACTGTTAATTCGCGTAATTACCTGCTGAATAATTCCGTCAGGACAGGATGCGCCTCCCGTAATTAAAATATTTAGGGGCTTGGAAGTGGCACTGATCTCTAAAAATGGTCGTGTTTCTTTAGGCGTGCGATGCATTCCCTCCGACTGGATAGCCCCCATGAAATTGAAATGTTCAATCTGGTTCTGTGAAAGTATGTTCTTCTCTGATTGAATATAGTGTGCCTCTGTACCTAGTTTATTTTCACACACCCGGTGTAGTTGATACGTGTTAGAACTATTGCGACCTCCGACAACCAAAGCGAGATCTACGGGTTCTTCGAGCGCTTTGTTAAGGGCATCTTGATTAACCTGTGTTGCGTAGCAGAGAGTGTCGCCTTTGCCAGTTGACCAAATATGTTTTTCGGCATTTTCGGCACCGTATTTTTTAATCACTACCTCTTTTAAGAAATCAATGATCTTAATTGTCTCATTACGCAAAAGTGTTGTTTGATTCACTATCGCAATCTTTTCAAGATCTCGATCTGGATCAAAATTTTCTGAATAGAATCCAGCGAAGGCTTGCTCAAAGCGTTCCCTCTTTTCTAGACCCGTTGCATGAATGACTTCAGCAAGCGCCTTTGCGTGGTTCATTCCGCGTAAAACAAGCGCGGGCCCATACGCAGAACTATTAGAAAACGTTGCTTTTGTTTCTTCGTGCTCAGATTTCCCGTGAATGATAACGGTATATCCTTTAGAAGCATAGCGGCGAGCAGACTTCCAAACTTTTTCTACCAGCATGCAGGTTGCATCATGTTGGCGGATAGAAATTCCACTTCGAATAAGACGCGCTTTATCTTCGTTGGTAGCTCCGAATGCAGGAATTATAACAATGTCTTTGGGGGTTAGTTGATTCCAGAGCGCCTCAGGATCATTCATATCCTTTGCCAAAGTTCCGTCACCCTTGTAGGGTAACCCTTTATCAGTTTGAAGATATTTGAGTCCTCGTTCTAACAAATCAATATTCACGAACGGGTTGTGAATTAATTCGCTGAGCATAAACACACGTGCTTGGGGATGATTTGCTACCGTCTCGTAAGCTCGCTCAATTGCATTCTGAACCCCCAAACAAAAGCCGAAGTGACTTGGAATGGTGTAGCGAACTGCGCCAAAATCTAACACTGCCGGGTCGCTTGAAATTTTTTCTTTGGTTCGTCGCGCAAGTTTAATGGCATCACACAGCGCACTTTGATACAGGCTTTCGGAGCTCTTATTTAAATAAATTCCTTTGTTGCGCTCTTTGGAGGTTCGAAAGCGATAAATATATTCGTTTTCCGATAAATCTAGGTACGGTAGTCGGTGCAAATTCAAATCCAAAACCGCAATCGCTTCTACCATTAAGGGATCTAGTTTTTCACGTGACTGATTAACTGCTACTGAAAGTTCTTTAAGACTTCGCGCACTTTCATCACTGCTTTCCTCGGTCAGGATTTGGCAATATAAGGCGTACTCTTTTCGATTGTATTGGCAGGTACATAAATAAAAAATCTCCTCCGAAGCATTATCGCTTAAAGCATCTGGATTAAAAGAGTCCATACCCTGCTGCGATGGAACGACTTCCCCTTGATCATTTTTGGCAAGAATCAAACGATAGTGGTTATCAAAACTAAGTAATAACCAGGGCAAAGGCTTTTCTGAAATAGTAGCATCGGACTGTAACATTGCTCTAAAGATGACTAAGGTATTGGTGGGGTCAACTATTGGAGGTGCTTGATTAAGCGGTTGCGCTTATTAATTTCTGACCTAATTTATGAACTTAATAATTTATTTTTAGGTCATGTTTCAATTAAATTTTAGCGAACAAAGTATGCAGGAGCTCAATAAGCTCGATACCCGCTCGCAAATGGAGATCGTCGAAGTCGTTAGCACCCTCACTCAAGATCAATTAGATCATCCTGATGATTCAGTGGGGCGTTTTCACCGCAAGGGTAAAATTTTTTACCGTGTGCGGGCAGGCGATTTTAGGATTTATTTTGAACAAAATAATGACGCTTTACTCGCGCATTACATTTTACACCGTAATACGTTTACAGATTTTGTGTTTCGCTCAAAGCTTCCTATAACAGAAGAATTCATCATTGAGCAGGAAGATTCCTTTTGGAAATATTTGGATGCGCTTCGCCACAAAGAGGACTAAACTATTATTTTAAGCAAATCGTGTCTGAAAAATCACAACCCCCACTTGAAGACGCTGTCGAAGCGAGTCGAATCTATCTTTTACCCAATAGCCTAACTGCGGGAAATTTATTCTTTGGTTTTTTAGCTATTTTGAAGTGTATTCAAGCGAATTACGCGACAAGCCCAATTCTTGTTGCTCAATATTTTTCACAAGCAGTTTGGTTCATTTTATTTGCAATTATTTGTGATGCCCTAGATGGAAGAGTCGCGCGTATGGGTGGCCGAGAATCGCTTTTTGGCAAGGAGTTTGATTCGATTGCGGATGTAGTGTCTTTCGGGGTTGCCCCGTCATTAATGACCATTTTTCTAATACTTGCACCTTCCGAAAAATATCCTTTTTTCTTACAGATTGGGTGGCTAGTGGCTTTTGTATATCTTTTATGCGCCTGTGTTCGCCTCGCTCGATTTAATGTTTTAACGAGCCCGTTACTCAATCCCCCTAAATCAATGGTGGATAACCATAATTTTATTGGCTTACCTGTTCCCGCTGCAGCTGGTATGATTGCCTCGCTTGTTTTTGTTCTAAATAGCTTAGATTTAAGAGCTTGGGCGCTTTTACTGCCTCCGCTTTTAGTCGCCATTGCAATCTTGATGGTTAGCAATATTAACTACCCCAGCTTTAAGACTATTGATTGGCAAACGAAGACTCCGATCCGCACTTTTATCATAATTATTATTTGTTTAGGAGTGGCCTATACCTTTAGAGAATTTTTCTTCGCACTGGCATTTTTAACTTACATTTTGTACGGACCTATTCGTCATTTATACCGTAAGCGATTGAACAATAAATAGTTAAAGCCTTATCACTGTTCAAATGGTAATAACCCGTGAATAGCTGTAGATCTAGGGTGTAAAACAAAAAAGTTTTTAACATCATTCACTTTCATCCACCACTTTTTCCAAAACTATAAACTAATATTTTTTTTGCTAAGACTCTTGCAGTTAAGGATTTGCTACGTTTTTGTATCTATTAACACTGCATACTAATACTAAGAGATTTATAAATTAAATAAGAACTAATATATAAGAGTTGCCAGAGACTCTAAATCCCCCGAAAAAAATAGCATGAAATTCAAGATCAATCAGGATCATTTTAACAACGGTCTCCAGCAGGTTCTCAACGTAGTTGCGACCCGTTCAACGATGCCAATTTTGAGTAATGTCCTCATTGAGGCCTCGGAAGGTTATATCTCTCTCACAACCACAAATTTGGATCTGGGGATTCGTTGTCGCATCAAAGCAGACGTCGAAGAATCTGGCGGAATCACATTACCCGTTCGCAGGTTGGCTGCCATTGTTCGAGAACTTCCCCAAAACGAAATTTTTGTTGAAACTGGAAACTCAAACCAAGCTAAAATTACTTCGGGCGGATCTTTATTCCGGATCATGGGAATCAGCATCGAAGAATTTCCACCACTGCCTACATTTGAAAATCAGCATGTTTTTGAATTAGACCAAGAAGCGATATCTGGAATGCTAAAGAGCGTTTCTTACAGTCAATCAACAGATGAAAACAGATACATTTTAAATGGAGTCTATTTCAGTTTTGCAGATGAAAAAATTACTTTAGTGGCTACAGATGGCCGTCGTCTAGCTTTGACCGCGCTCGAGACAGAAATAACGGAAGAAAATACCGGAAGTCTTATTTTGCCCGCAAAAACGGTTGCAGAATTAGAGCGTTTGCTAGGGAAAGGCGAAAAATTAAAAATTGCTTTCAACGATCGCCAAGTTGCCTTTGAAATCGCAATTGATGCAGACGATAGTGGGCTCATCGATGAACTTTATTTAGTTTCTAAAATTGTCGAAGGAAAGTACCCGAACTATCGCCAGGTGATTCCTAAAGAAACAGAGCATCGTGTTAAAGTTGAACGCGAATTAATGCTGGAATGCGTTCATCGTGCCGCCTTGGTAACATCGGATAGAAGTATTTCTGTTAAACTCAAAGTGAGTAAAAACCTTTTGGAAATTTCTGGTTCTTCAAGTGAATACGGCGAGTCGCATGAAACGATGGCGATTGCATATGATGGCCCTGAAGTACAGGTTGCTTTCAATCCTCAGTACCTTATGGAGCCCCTTAAAGCATTAACAAAAGATGAAGTATTTTTTGAATTTAAGGATGAACTCAGCCCTGGATTATTTAAGACACTTGATAACTTTATTTGTGTTATTATGCCGCTCCGTTTGAACTAAAATTAACCAAACAGGTTAATTTTAAACTCCAAGATTCGTCGGTAGTGATACCACCGAAGATAGAGGAGGCTCGCGACGATTGCTCCTGCGAAGTCCGCTATCCAATCATTGAGTTCAACGGCTCTACTTAAGGTAAACGACTGTCTGTATTCGTCTAAAGCGCCGTAGCAGGCCACAATAAAGATAACCTCAAAGACGCCTCCTAATTCCTTTTCATAAAAATAAGGAATGCGAAGCAAGCTCGTTGCGATTAATCCAAAAACTAAAAAATGTGCTAATTTATCAAAAGCAAAAAAGTTTCCAATATCGGGTGTAGCGATTACAGAAAACGAAGAAAGTATTGAAACAATTCCCATTAATAAGATGGGCCAAAAATAAACCCGTTTTTCTAATGAAAAAAAGTTGTGCCGGATTAAGGACATTATTGTATCGGCAAGTAAAACGAAAACGTAGTCCCTTCCTCGGTAGAGACATCCAGCGCAATGTCACCCATGTGGGAACGAAGGATCCGTTTACTTATCGATAAACCAAGGCCCGTTCCTTCCGCACGTTGTGTCAAGAAGGACTCAAATATTCTGTTCTTGGCTTCTTCGGGCATACCCGGACCATTATCGCTAATACGAAAATTAGCGCGCCCATCCGCTTCATAGGTTTCAATCTTTATATTACCACCATTGCTTAGAACAGATTCCGCATTGAGAATTAAATTCAAAATAACTTGTTGAATTTGTCCCTTGTTTACCTCCACGCGGATAGGGCGTTCATTCGGATAATATTCTAAACGGATGGTACGTTGTTCGAGCTTCAAGCGCATTAAAAGAATAGTTTCTTCAACGATTTGGTTAAAATCATAAGATGCATTCATACCTTCGCGAGTACGACCAAATCCTAAAACACGCTCAACAATTTCTTCCAGCTGCCCTAGTTTTTCTTTGATTAAAGCCACATCTTGATGCCGGTCGTCCAATTCATGAAAATCTAAATTTAAAGAATCGAATAACAGTTTTATAACAGTTAGAGGATTTCGTATTTCGTGAGCTATTTCAGCCGCGAGCATACCGAGGGTCGTTAATTTTTCATTACTTCTTAAAGAATCTTCGGTTTCAAAAATACGTGCGTACAACTGCGCGTTTTGTGCAGCGATTCCACCGATTGCAGAGAGCGCCTCAAAGGCATCTTTTTCATCGTTTTTAAATCGGCGCAAAGTATTCGTGAAAGCCGCAATAACTCCCACTACTTCGTCTCCAATAATGAGAGGCGCGGCGAGCATAGAGACGATTCCCTTTTCTTGAACAACTTTTAAAAGCGAACTCTCATCGGTGTAGAGCAAGCGTTGGACTTCGGCCTGTTTGCCGCGACGAATTACGGAACCCAATGTACTTTCACTAATTAAAACGGCTTCTGCGGTTTCTAAAGGCCCGTTTTGATCATAAAAAGTCTGCATATGCAGCATGTCCTTATTTGGGTTCAGCAAAAAAATAGCGCAGCTATGACAGTTTAAAATACTCAACCCTTCCTGCGCTAATTTTTCGTAGATTGAATTTGGGTCTTTCTGTCTTGTAATAGTTTGAGTCATTCCGAGCAATGATTCCAGTTGATCTGCTTTTTTTCGGAGTTGTTGAACCAACCACAAACGACTGACAACGCGACTCGCCTCCAAACTCATGAGACTTAAAATTTTTAACGCGGAAGAATCAAAGGCGTCTTTGATGTCACTATCAACCACTACCACGCCGATCACGGAACCCCTATCTTTCATCGGAACCGCCATTTCAGAATTTATATTTTCTTTTAAAGATATGTAGCGGGGTTCTTTTTTTACTTCAGGAATGACCCGTGCCTTCCCATGAAGCGCAACCCATCCTGTAATGCCTTGATGGATATTTATTGAAATTTCTTTGCAGTCCTCTGGCAATTCATGCGAAGCAACGATCTCTAAAAGCTGAGAGTCCCGATTGAGAAGATAGATTGCAGCACTGTTTGGTTTCAATACATCAACAATTTCCCTCAAAATAAGCTTTAACGCTTCCTTAGGATCCTCTGTTTGTGAAAGAACACTCGTGATTCGATAAAGCGAATCAATCGCTGCTTGTTCACTGGGAGTTGCCTTCATGACGACCAGTTTTCAATTTTACTTAAAAGGAGCAAGGCGTTAACGCGCTCTTTTTAAAGACTTTAATTGACGATGTTATCCAGTTCTTGTCGAAGTTCGAGCAGTCGGTCAGAATCCACTTTGTCGGTGTGACTTCCCTTTTCGATGTAAAAGGTGTCCATCGCGACCCCGCGTTCCGTTGCAATCCGAGCAAAGCTAATATCAAAGCCCTTACGGTGAATAAGGCGGGCTAGGTGATAAAGCAGTCCGAGGCGATCGCTTGCTTGTACTTCAATAATAGTCCGCTTCAACGAAAGCTCATGATACACATCCACTCTGGGAGGGAAGGGCGCTGGCAGGAGGTCTTTATTTTTCTTCAGTTGCTTTGCTTCCAGTAATGCCTCCTTGGCATTAATTGCATTCTTTAATTTCTTACCCTCTACAAGCGCTTCTCGCAGGTAATTTTTAAAATTAGCTTGAGCCTTTAAGTTGCTAACGACTCCACCTTCGGCATCCATGATGTAAAAAGTATCGATCGAAATGTGGTCATTTCTTGAAATCGCTTTCGTGCTTACAATATTAACACCCGCAAGCGTTAGAGCGCCCGCAAGTTTGTAGAATAAACCCGAGCGGTCCCAGGTTACCACATTGACCACTGTTAAATTTAGATCTACGTCATCATGCCAATCAATCACCGGCATCAGGCTTCCAACAGATTCCGCACGATTGATATTACTCATCAGCTCGTGTACCATCTTCAGGTGAAGCGCAATTTCTTCTGATTGTGTGTTAATGAAATAGCGTTCAGGCAATAGGCTGAAATGAGCCTGCATTTCTTCAACGGTTAAACCTTGTGGGATATTTTTAAATAATTCTTCGTGTAGCATGGCTATGCGCTCCTTCCGTTTGCGAACCATGACATCCAAGCCTTCAAATGCCTCGAGGGTGCCTCGATAGAGTTGGTTGTGCATCGCGTCTTTGTAACCATTCCAAAGCGTAGGAGCCGTCCCACGTGCGTCGCAATAGGTATGCACGTAGAGAAGGCGCAATTTTTGCGGGTCCTCCACTTTTTGGGAAAAGGCAACTGAAGTTTGAGGGTCATCTAGGTCGTATCTCTGCCAGATTCGTGCCATTTCTAGATGATTTCTTATAATAAATAAAATTTGTTCCTGTTTTTCTGGGTCGATTCCGAAGCGGTCAAGGATTGGGCGAGCAATTCGAGCGCCTGCGATATCATGCCCCTTAATGCCCTCCGCCTTGCCGATATCGTGCAAAAGCAGGATTAAATATAACAAAAGAGGGTCATCATTAAGGCGCAATTCTCTTTCATAAGCGGTATTAATAGGACCTTTTTTCATGAATACCTCATCGAGGTGCTTAATCGTACGCAACACATGCGCATCCGCAGTATACCGATGGTAGTACTCATGTTGAACACGACATGTCAGTTTTTCAAATTCTGGAATATAGCGTTCTAAAATCCCTAAGTCATGCATCTGAACCAAAATTGGATACACTTCGCCTGGGCTTCTTAATATCGCACAAAAACTCTTAGCAGCCGAAGGATCATGGACAAGGGCATCATCAATCAATGGGATTGAGCGCGACATCAGATATTTTAAATCGGGATCTAGGCGGGCGCCAAATTGTTGCATATAATGAAAAATACGAATGAGCCGAACGGGCGCATCAGCGAAAACAGTGCGTGAACCCGCGCTAAAAACTCGGTTATTTAAGATAAAGCCATCTACCTTCTTTTTGCCAAATTTTTGGTGGGCTCGCAATGCATCGACAAAAGTTACTCGCTGATTACGGGAATCGATCGCCGATAATGCTAACCGCTCCTTTAAAATTTCGCTCGTGTGATAAATGGTTCGCACTGCGCGGTAATAATCCATCATGAAGGCCTCCACACGCTCAAAAATATCGACTTGAGGATAATTGAGACCCTCCGCTATGAGCGGTTGTTGCTCGATTTGTAACTTGTCAGTTGGGCGCTTGTTTTGGAGATGAACTTCCGTTCGCACCCTTAAGAGAAAATCATACGCGGCATCCATTGCGGTCAGTTCATCCCGTCGAAGAAGGCGCGCTTTTTGCAGATCCTTTATGCTTTTATACCCAGACTTAATGTGCGCCATCCATAGTATATTTTGATAATCACGCAATCCACCAACTCCATTCTTTATGTCAGGCTCTTGCAAATAAACAGTATTGCCTGATTTGCCATGCCGCGCGCTTTCGTCAATCAAGCGCTGTTTGATATAGTTATCTACTTTATCTTTGTGCACATAATTCAAAAAGCGGGCCTGCATCGCCTCAAAAAGCGGCTCTGATCCACAAATGAAGCGCGATTCAAGAATGGCATTCTTTGATTGGATTTCTTTACGTGCCTCCGCAATTACTTCCGCTGCATTGCGAGTGGCGTGTCCAACCTTCCAGCCAAGATCCCACAACGGGTATAAAATTTCCTCCGTCAGAACAGACTGAAAAACCTCAAAGCGCTGACGGTTCGAGATGCGATCGGGATACAAAAACATGATGTCAATATCGCTGTGCGGGTTCAACTCCGCGCGACCATATCCACCCGTCGCGACCACCGCCATCTTGCACGGAAGACGCCCATGCTGCGTAGCATACTGGTCTAGGGCAGCTAAAAAGAGATTCTCAATGACCACATCCACCATCGCGGTCCGCGCTTTACATCCCACCCGACCCGAGAGGCCCTTCCGATGATCCTTTTTAAGAGCGGCATTTTCCAGTTCGATAAATTCTTTATAGGCGGGGAGCTGTTCACTCCGAGGCACGCCCGGATCAAACGCTAGGCGTTTTTCTGCATGTTTATGAAGGCGCTTGAGAAGCTTTTCGTCTAAGTGTGACATAATAAATAGCGAATGGAAGACGCTTACTACAATACTGAGTTCAGCAAAAATCGACGCAAAAAACTCGCTTTCGTTTTTGACCTAGAAATTTTCTTAGACAAAGTCTTAATTTTACTTAAAACAAACAAAACAGTACTTACAATTATGCAAATCGCAGCCGACTCCGTAGTTTCAATAGATTACACCCTCAAAAATGATGCAGGTGAAGTGATCGACCAATCCCAGCCAGGACAACCTATGTCCTACTTGCACGGGCATAATAATATCATTCCCGGTCTTGAATCTGCGCTTCTAGGAAAGGCAACAGGCGATTCGGTTGAGGTGCGCGTTGAGCCTTCTCAAGGCTACGGGGATGTGAATCCAAGCCTGGAGCAAGTTGTGCCCCGCGAACGTTTCCAAGGTGTTGATAATCTTGAAGTCGGAATGCAATTTCAAGCGAGCACCGAACAAGGTCCCGTCTCAGTTCGCGTAACTAAAGTCGAAGGAGACGATGTTACCGTAGACGGCAACCATCCACTCGCGGGACAACATTTGAATTTCTCGGTAACGATCCAAGAAATCCGTGAATCGAGCGAAGAAGAGCGCGCGCATGGACATATTCACCAAGGCGGTGGGTGTTGTGGCGGAGGAGAAAAATCCGAAGAAGGTGGCTGCGGCTGCAATTAAAGTGACTGCGGGCTAGTACCGATTGCAACCATCAGGCCTACATCAAACAAGGCTCCATTTTAGACTAGGGTAGGGTTACCTTCAAGGAACCCGTTTCGCCATTTCGTCCTGCGCTGAAGACCTCGCCTCCGTTTTCAATGCTTATCACGCGCGCCTGCGTGAGTGCGATGTCGACCGGGCCGTCTTTCTCAATGACCACGGTATCTCCATCTTGGATTAGTTCTTGGAAAATAATCTTACTATCTTTGACCTGCAAAACCACCGCTACGGAATCGCCGCCTTTTGCGGTCAACTTAAATACCTGAGTGCTCTGAGGCTGAGCTTTTTGAACGAAGCTCGTTACTGCAGTTGAATCATTCGCGGGGTTAGATCCTGCACCAATAATTGCGCGCACGAGTCCAAAGAGAACGATTACCAATGCAACGGTGCCGGCTAAAATAAGCCCAATTTTTAAGTAAAATGCATTCGTGTCAACCGCCTCCTCGGAAGGGGCAGTAGGAGCAGCGTCCTCCTCATTTGAAGCGCTAGGTTTTGCCTTTGGAGCGCTGATCGTTCCGTACGTACGCTCTTCAGGAGCGGACTCAGTAGACTTTTCTTTAGTCTCTGCGCTGCTAAACCATTCAGACGCGGGGCGTTTGCCGCGTGTTTGGCTCAAACGTTGTGCATGATAATCAGTAATTATTTTATCAGCATCCAGCTTGAGATAACGAGCATAGTTTTTGATGAATCCACGGCGGTAGATTTCGGGCAAATCAAAATCAAATTGGTTTTGCTCCAAGTAACCAAGAAAATCACTACGGATTTTTGTCACTTCAGCAGCCTCGCGCAGAGAAATTCCTTTGCGCTTGCGTGCCTCTTCTAATCGTTCGCCAATGGTTTGCATTTCAAATTGTTATTAAATTTTGTAGAGCTTTGTTAAGAATCGCAAGCACGAATCCATAACTCTTTAATTCTCAAGCTGCAGGCAAAGATCTGCCCATTCTTCATCTTCACGCGAATCCATAGTAAAACCAGCACCCCGAAGGGCAACACAGCGAGCATGGAAGTGCTCCAGAACCGCTTTTATTTCACTTACGAGGATTCCGCTGAGCGCTAGAGTTCCGCCATCTTTTAATGCCTTTATTAAATAATCAGAATCTGGAATCAAAACGTTGGTCTGAATATTTGCCAATAAAAGATCACATTCTTTCGGAATTAATCCCGTTTCGAGAGTGCCAACGGAAAAAGGAATTTTTGCTAGGTGTGGATTTTCTTGCGCGTTTCCTTCGCAGACCGAGAGCACATCAGCATCATAATCAAAGCCTCGAACATCTTCAAATCCGAGAGCAACCGCCGAGAAAGCCAAGACCCCTGAACCACACCCCGCGTCGACAATTTTCAAGGGAGTGCCCGCAGTGAAACGCGCTTCATAAAAATCAATTAGCCGGCGCGCACACAATCGCGTGGTTTCATGACATCCTGTACCAAACGCCATTCCTGCATCCAGATACACAATCGCCGATCCCTCCGGCGGGGTACAATCCTCACGATCCCATAACGGAATCCAATGCAACTGACGATCGCTCCAAGGCTTCACAAATTTTTTGTACGCATTTTGCCAATCTGCATCGATGACTTCCTGAAGCTCAAAATCTTCTGGGAGCTCTGGAAAAGCAGCGCGCAGTTCTCCAAGCGCACGATCCGCCGCGGCTGTATCAGGGAAAAATCCAAAGACTGCATACGGGTCAGTCCGTTCTTTTTGCACAATCCCCCAAGGCGATAAACCGCACTCATAAAAATAAACCTCCAGCGCTTCCGCCATCTCTGCGCAGACCTCCGCGCGTAATTCAAATTGAGTTCCCGTCTGCATCGTCCAAAATTAAAGTGCTCCGCGACTCAGACGTGCGACCACATTTGGCAACAACTGATGTTCCGCAAGGTGAATTTTTTCTGCGAGTTGTTCAAGGGTATCATCCGGCTCAATCGCGACCGCCTTTTGATCAATGATCGGTCCCGCGTCGAGCGCAGGAGTCACCCAGTGAACGGTACAGCCCGTTACTTTAACGCCCGTCTCAAAGGCATCTTGAATTCCATTTGCGCCTTTAAAGCTAGGCAAGAGACTCGGGTGTAGATTAAGCACACGTCCCTCAAACGCGTCGATGAAACGTGCCCCGATAATACGCATGAATCCCGCCAATACGATGAGCTCAGGCGAGAACGATTGAATGTGTTTAATATATTCAGCTTCAGCCGCTTCGCTCAGCCGCGCGCCTCGTTTCCCTGGATCCATATAAAATGTTGGCACTGAAAACGGATGACCCAGTTTAAGAATTCCCGCCGTCTCAACATCACTTACGATAGCAGCTATCTTGGCGTTGCCTAAATCGCCCGATTGCTCCGCTTTGAGCAAGGCCTCAGCATTGCTCCCTCGTCCAGAGCCAAGAATTACGATAGGGTACGACATTATAAATTCACTGGAACGCTATTTAAAAAATTTCTTTGCCTTATCAACAAAGCTTTGGGCAACTGGATTCGCGGGATCCTCGCAAGCATCCGCAAATGCCTCGAGCTTCGCCTTTTGATCTTTGTTAAGCTTATCTGGAACCTCCACCTGAACCTGTATCAATAAATCCCCTTGTCCATTGCCGCGCAAATGAGGCATCCCATGTCTCCGTAAACGGAACGTCGTTCCACTCTGTGTGCCCGGCGGAATCTTTAATGTTCCTTTCTCAAAGAGCGTAGGCACTTGGATCGAGCCACCCAGAGTTGCGAGCGTAAATTTGATCGGGATTTCACAAAAGAGGTCATCCTCATTACGCTCAAACAATTCGTGTTCTTTCACATAAATCACGATGTAAAGATCTCCATCAGGGCCGCCGAATTGTCCCGCTTCCCCTTTGCCTGCCGAGCGCAATTTTGCACCGCTGTACACGCCTGCCGGGATTCGGATTTTGACCGTACTCCGCTCCATCACTCGACCGTCTCCGCTACAATTTTTGCACGGCTTCTCAATCGTTTGACCCGTCCCTTGGCAAGTCGGGCACGCTTGTCGAAAACTTATGAAACCGCGATTAGAAGTAACTTGTCCCGCACCCCCGCAGGTGCTACAGGTAATCTTTTTGGAGCCGGGTTCTGCCCCAGAGCCACTACAAGTTTTGCAACTCGTTGCTCGATTATAACGAATTTCTTTTTCCGTGCCCTCCGCAGCTTCCTCAAGGCTTATCTCTAAATCGTAGCGTAAATCCGCACCTTCTTGCGCACCTCCAGAACGACGACCACTGCCACCTCCAAATAGATCATCGAAGATGCCACCACCACCTCCGCCGCCACCAAAGGCTTCTCGAAACATTTCAAAGGGATCATGGAATCCACCACCACCTGCGCCACCGCCGCCCGCACGGCCCATCCCGCCTGAAGTAAAGGCATCGTGCCCATAGCGGTCATAAGCAGCTCGTTTGTCGGCGTCTTTTAAGACATCATAGGCCTCTGAGACTTCCTTAAATTTTGCTTCTGCGCTCGCATCTCCAGGATTTTTATCAGGGTGGTACTTAACCGCTAATTTACGGTAGGCCTTTTTAAGCACGTCATTATCGGCACCGCGATCCACCCCAAGCAATTCATAGTAATCTGTTTTAGACATAAACGGTTGTTTCTAAGCTTCCTCGGTTGCCGCTCCACTAGAGACGATTACATTCGCAGCTCGTATTAAGCGATCATTCAAGCGATAGCCCGCGCGAATCGTCTGGATTACATGATCCTCAGGAACGTCCTCAGAAGGTTGTTGCGCAATACATTCGTGAAGATTCGGGTCAAAGGTCGATCCATCTGGAATAATTTCTTCGAGCCCTTGTTCAGCTAGCGTTTTCTTTAGTTGTTCATCGACCATCCGAAACCCTTCGGTCACATCTTTCGCCTCAGGGTGATTTTCGGCTGCTTGCAACCCAAGTTTCAGATTATCGAGAACCGGCAAAAGCGATTCCATCACGCCTGCCGCCGCCGAGCGTAATAGTTCGCTTTTCTCACGAGCCATCCGTTTGCGATAATTTTCAAGATCTGCAACGGATCGCAGATAACGAGCCTTCATATCAAACGCCTCTGCTTGAGCCTGCTCTAATTCAGATAATTCAGGCACGACTTCAACCTCTGCGGTTGTATCGGAAGACTCTGTCGATGCGTCGACTTCAGCTTCAGCGGCTTCATCCATTGATTGTTCTTTGTCAGTCATTTTTAAAAAAGATAGGCAGTGAATGACCACTGCTTTTAAAAGGAACGATTAGCTTGAGGATTAATGCCAAGAATTCAAGCGCGCTTATCGAATCCTTTCACATCACGAATTTCCTTATTCAAACTCCGCATTCAAAACTTGTTTTCTTAGCCCAGAGACTTAGTTTATTTTTTAATAAATGCCAAATAAGACTCCTAAAAAGATCCTTCGTAAAAAGAAATCGCCTCAGGCGAATTTTACGCCCCGCATCCGTCCCGTCCGCGCCGTCGCTTATTTAACATCGGGAGTGTTGAGCTTTGCCGCGATCGCAAGTTTTGATCTCCAGCAATCCGCGCAATGGACGACGGACGCCCAGCCCGGAGACAACTTGGTTGGAGTCGTGGGAGCAGTTTTTGGCTTTAATTATTTTGCCGCACTGGGAGTTGCTGCATGGCTCCTTCCCGTGTTTGCCATTTGGCTCGGCTTGCGAAACTTCACCGTTCAGAAGCCCCGCAAACCCGCACTCGTATTCACTTGGTTTGTTTTAGCCAGTTGTTCGGCGGCGGGACTGTTCGAGTTGCTGTCCGTTGCGGAGATCGTGCAACCCCAAGAAAGCTTCTTTTCACATCAATTGTCTCACGGCTTGGGTGGAATCGCAGGGTTCCATCTCGCCAGCACGGTTCTGCACCCGTACATGGGAACTTTTGGTTCAGTCATTCTGCTCGCCATGGGGTTCGTTATCGGCTCGATGTTATCGCTAACCGATAACTTCGGAAGTTGGCTCCAGTTCGCGCGCAAATCCATTTCCACATTTTCAACTTCCTTCACTAATTGGCGCTCTCAGCGGGCGCTTAAAGCGGAGGAGAGGAAAGCGCTCAAAGCAGAACGCTCGCAACAAAAGGCAGATGCGAAGGCGCAAAAAATTGCTGAAGCGAAGGCTCTTGCGGAGGCACAGGCACAGGCCACTGCAACCAAAGTTCCAGAATCGCGGCCCTCCCTCTTGAATCCTCCCGACGCATCCGCTGTGAAGGGAACTGTAAAAAATGCGCCGAGCCCGAAGACAACTCCAAAGGCCACTGTGCCCGCTGCGGAAACCCAGCCGGAAGTCGCTACTCCCGCGCCCGTCGCGAAGCCTAAGTTCAATCCCGAGTCCATCAAAATTGTTAAGCGGGAAAAGACCGAAAAAGCAGTCGCCAGTATCCCCGAACAACGCGGAGACCATAAATTTCCGCTCATTAGTTTATTAAATGAAGCGCCCGATGCGAACCTCGCGGGGGAGGACGACCACGCGGAAACCATGACCGCCCTTGTTCAGACTCTCGAGGAATTTGGCGTTAAAGTAATTCCGGGCGAAATTCATACAGGTCCTGTTATCACTCGCTATGAAATTACACCCGCCGCAGGCGTTCGCGTTGAAAAAATTGTCAACCTCGATAAAAATATCGCCCTTGGCCTCAAGGCAGAATCCGTCCGCATCCTTGCGCCAGTACCTGGCAAGGGCACGGTTGGAATCGAAGTTCCAAACCACCACGCACAGCCCGTTTGTATGCGCGATATTGTGGAGTCAAAAGCGTGGGCCGAAGCTAAAGCTGAAATTCCCATTGTCTTGGGTAAAGACGTTACCGGCATTCCAATGGTTGCCGATCTGACCAAAATGCCGCACGTCCTCATCGCAGGTTCTACGGGCTCGGGTAAAACGGTTTGCATTAACGCCATTATCGCTTCGTTGCTCTACCACGCCAGTCCCGAAGATCTTCGTTTCATTATGGTCGACCCCAAGGTAGTTGAAATGCAGGTGTACAATGCCCTCCCGCATATGCTCATCCCGGTGGTGACTGAGCCCAAGAAAGTGCCTGGGGCCCTCAAGTGGCTCATCGCAGAAATGGAGCGCCGTTACCAAATCTTTGCCAAAGAAAACGTCCGCAACATCGCGGGCTTCAATGCTAAGCTCGTTAAGACAAAAGAAGAAAAAGAAAAAGCGGCTGCCATGGATGCGGAAATGACCGCCGACGAACGTGCCGCCATCAGCCAAATTGAAGTCCCACGCGATGACGACGCCTTTGAAATTCCACGCAAGAAATTGCCCTACATCGTTTGTATTATCGATGAACTCGCCGACCTCATGATGGTCGCGCCCGCAGATATCGAGACGGGTATTGCGCGCCTCGCCCAGCTTGCTCGTGCCGCCGGCATTCACCTCATCCTCGCAACCCAGCGCCCCTCCGTAAATGTTATTACGGGAGTGATTAAAGCGAATCTTCCCAGCCGGATCTCTTTCAAAGTCGCTTCAAAAGTCGACAGTCGCACCATCCTCGATGGTGGTGGCGCAGAAGCTCTTATCGGCAAGGGCGACATGCTCTTCATTCCTCCTGGCACTTCTACCCTTGTTCGCGCACAAGGTGCTTTTGTTTCGGACGACGAAATCAACGGAATCGTCGATTACCTCAAAGCCAATAACGAGCCTCCCAATTTTGCGCAGGAAGTCCAAAACCAAATCAACTCCAGCGCGGAGGAGGGCAGTAGCTCGGGCGGATCGGGAAGCGAACCCGGCTCCGAGGATGACGAATTATTAGGCAAGGCCATCGACGTCCTGCGCTCCACTAAACGCGCGTCAACCTCGATGCTCCAACGCCGCTTGCGCATCGGCTATAATCGCGCCGCTCGCCTCATGGAAGAACTCGAAGACCGCGGCATAGTCGGCCCAGAAAATGGCTCCAGCCCCCGCGAAATCCTCGTGGATCTCGATGTGATGTAATTAAGCATTAAAATAATACATATCTGTGTTTAACAGTTCGCAGGCCTCCAAGATAAGCGGATCAATGTGAAAGGGATTCATCCGAGTGGAGTTGCATTTGCTGCCTTGAAAGAAGACGAGTCAGTGGTTACTTAGGGTTTCCAAAGCGAAATCCACGTCCCAAGTGATGCGACAAACCCTTCAAGTAATATTGTTCGCATTTATACAAATAATTCGACCTTTGTCGCCTTAAACGGCGTTCCCGCAACAGTAGACGCGTAGTTTACAGCCGCAGATGACATTCTAGCTTCAGGCCCTGAACGGCTTACTGCGACCACGATCGATTACGAAGCTGCCGACGAGTCTCTCGTGCTTTCAGTCCCCGATGACGAAACGTACGATTACTTAGAGTAAAACTTTAGGGTCATTAATTGAAAGTATGTGCGATTAAGAATTTTGACTCGGTAGTCATATTCGCCCTGTGCTCAGTCGCGCTCAACTTTCAGTTCAGGAATATGAGTAAAGGCGATTCGCATAGGGGCGGCCTCGGCATTTGCCTGTGCTTCAAGTGCGTCAGCGTAGTAGAGACTCCGTCCACCGTGGCGTAAGTTTACGGTGTCCATTGCGCGCTGTAAGTCCTGACGCCGCGTTTCTTTTTTTTCTGCAAAGAGATCGGGCGTGTGATTCTGTGCGGATTCTAGCCGCAGGAGGGTGACTGAAACTTTGGTCGGATCGGGCGCATCTTTTGGGCGCTCGTCCCAAAGCCGATTGAGTAGTTTGCCTAAGAGGACGTCGTCTTGGGTTGGGAAGCAGGCAACCTGGAGACCCCATCGCAGTTCATAACCAAACTTTACTTGAAGCACCAAGAGTCCCGCAAAGTAATCCATTGTTCGCAAACGCCGACCCGCTTTTTGCAGCATACGGTGTAAGGTGGAGTGCGCGCCTGATTCGTTCCGCAAGGCAGGCGGAAGGACGTGTGAATGCCCAATCGTACGCCGCGAAGTTTCTACTGGGGGTAAATCAATTCCCCGTAATGCCGACCATATCCGAATCCCTTCAATCGAGCCCCAGACTTTTCGAAGTGTATCGCGACTGGCGGCGCAAAGTTGCGCGACGGTGTGAATCCGTGCAGTTTGCAAACGACGTAACATTCCGCTTCCAATTCCGGTGAGATCCGAGAGTTCAAGGGGGTCGAGTTTATGGGGAAGGTCTTCAAAATCTAAACAAGTAAGCCCGTTGGGTTTTTCCATCTTGCTTGCGAGCTTGGCAAGAAAGCGATTGGGCGCGAGTCCGATGGAGGCAGTTACATACGGACCAATGTTCTTTGCCAAAGCTGCTTTGATTGCTTCGCCCTTCGCCCGCGCGCATTCGGGTGCCTGCTCGTGCGGGGGCAGACGGCCATACATTTCATCAATCGAAAGCACTGCATCGACGTAGAGAATTTCGTGAATGCGTGCGTGGATACGTTCATGTGCTTTGATGTAGTGCGTATGATTCGCTTCCACGAAGACGATATCTGGACAGAGGAAACGCGCTTCGCGAACGGGCGTGCCAGTCTTCACCCCGAATGCCTTGGCTTCGTAGCTCGCTGCGATACAGCAGGTTGTTTCGACTCCAATCGAGGGCACTACTCCAACGGGACGACCCCGCAGGTGAGGTTGCCGTTGTTGTTCGACCGATGCGTAGAAACTGTCGAAATCGATAAAGAGATAGCGGAGCGCCATAGTAAAAAGTGAAAGCGAGCGGAAATAGGTGTTATTTTGTTCACTATTCCGTAAGGCGATATTTTTTCAATGCAAAAATGCTCCAATCTTGCCTTTAGCGATGCTTAGATAATAGTGAAAGGTTTATGGAAAATGGAGTACCATGGCGTCGCTACATGATGGGGGTAGTGATGTTTTTAATGTCTCTCCCGCCGGGAATGTGGGTGCCTTCATTGCCGAACATTCTTGAGGCGCATGATGCTCGTTGGGTTCTCCCGTATTTTACAGGGTTAGTGCCAGCGCTGGCATTGTTTTCAGCCCTGATTTTTGGAGCGTTGTCGGATCGTAAAATGGACGCCCGATATTTGCTTGGAATTCTTGGACTTACGGGAGCGGGGTTTTTATGGCTTGCGTTCGCGTCGCTTGAATGGGGTTGGCACGCCGGATGGTTCCTCGTGTTTCAAGGAGCCAATGCCTTTATTTCAGCGCCGATGATTCCGCTCATTACCAAGATTCAATTGGCAAATCTCCCCAATGCGGAAAAAAGCTTTCCTCTTTATTCCCTCGCAGGAACCCTAGGGTGGTTGTGCGGGAGTCTTTTGGTGAGTGCGCTCGCGCTCGATTTTTCTGCAGGCATTGGCCAAATCGGAGCCTCCATACGAATTGGTATGAGTCTGTTGTGTTTTATTTTACCTGCTACCTTGCCCACTGATTTAGTGAGTCGCGGTTGGAAAGCTTCTTTGGGGCTAACTGCTTTCACACTTTTAAAAAATAAAGAGCTGCGAATTTTCTACTTTGCTTCCGCACTACTTGCCATTCCAGGAGTTGCGCACTTTATGATAACGCCAACAATGTTGGCAGAGTTTGGGAGCCGGTACCCAACCGCCCATATGTCGCTCGGACAAGCAACCGAAGTGGGCGCGATGGTTTTACTGAGTCTTATTGCTGGGCGGTATCGCATGCGTTGGTTTTTAATTTGCGGGATGTCGCTTGCGGTGATTCGTTTTGGGCTCTTTGCCCTTGGGGCGCAGCTCGATGTCTTGACGATTCTTTTAATCGGAGCTGCTTTGCACGGCCCCGTTTATACTTTTATGGCAGTCGCAGGGCGTCTTTATCTTGATAAACGCGTACCAGATACTATGCGTGGGCAGGCGCAGGCATTGTACACTTTACTCACTTTAAACTTAGCAGGCATTTTTGGGGCGCTTCTATGTGAGAGCTTGTTTCAAAAATCCGTTGTTGGACACACTGGGTGGGTTCCCTTTTGGCTTACCCTCAGTCTTTTATCCTGTGTTCCTCTGATCTATTTTGTGATGGGTTTACTAGGCGGCGCTGATAAAACCATCCCCAAGCAGGAAGTTTAAAAAAGCCCCATTTGGTCGTCAGGTGCGTCGCCTTCCGCATGGGAACGCTTCATACGTTTGCGAATCAAATTGTGAGAAGAATCATCGGCTTCTAGGCGTTCAAGGATCATTTTTGCGCGATCAATTACGGTGTTGGGAAGACCTGCAAGCCGCGCAACTTGGATTCCATAGGAACGATCCGCGGCACCTTTTTTCACTTGTCGTACAAAAATAATTTCGTCGTTCCACTCCTTCACCACCACTGAAAAATTTTGGAGGCGTTTGAGGGTTTTGGCGAGTTGGGTGAGTTCGTGGTAGTGCGTTGCAAAAAGTGTGCGTGGGCCGCCAGTGTCCGCAGGATGTAAATGCTCGATCACCGCCCAAGCAATGGAAAGCCCATCATAGGTGCTTGTGCCACGTCCAATTTCATCGAGAATAATAAGGCTTTTGGATGTGGAATTATTTAGGATGTTGGCAGTTTCATTCATCTCGACCATAAAGGTTGAGTTGCCGCGGGCGAGTTCATCGCTGGCGCCCACTCGAGAAAAAATACGATCGACGAGTCCGAGTTGGCACGCTCGGGCAGGCACCCACGAACCAGCTTGTGCCATCAGTACGAGCAACGCCACTTGACGAATGTAAGTCGATTTTCCTGCCATATTGGGTCCTGTAATGAGCGCAATTTGCGGAGCATCGGCATCGGGGCCTGCGCTGTCCAGTTTGCAATCATTGGGCACAAAGGCATGGGTACCTGCGAGTCCGAGGCGTTCTTCGCGCATCATTTGTTCGACCACGGGGTGACGCCCTTGCTCAATGTTAAGGGCATCGGAATGATCGAGCGCGGGTTGACAGTAATCCCATTCACGTGCCAACCGGCCCCAGCCAATCAAAACATCTATTTCTGCCAATGCTTCAGCAGTTTCTTTGAGTGGATCGGCAAATTCTAAAATCGCGTGGATTAATTCTAAGAAAAGGGTTTCTTCGCGTGCGAGGGCGTTTGCATCGGCCTGCAAAATTTCACGTTCGCGTTCTTTAAGAATAGGCATCGAGAAACGTTCGGCGTTCTTCATTGTTTGCTTGCGAGTATAGTCTTCAGGAACGCGCGCCAATTGGCTTTTGGTGACTTCGATGTAATAACCAAAGGCGCCGGTGTAGCGAATGCGGAGGTTTTTGATACCCGTCCGTTCCTGTTCTTGGAGTTCGAAATCGCTGAGCCATTGTTGACTATCGCGCGTTAAATTTCGGCAGTGGTCGAGCGCTTCGTCATAGCCATCGCGAATCGCGCCTCCGTCATCAATTTTTGCAGGCAATTCATCCGCGAGACCCCGCGTCAGTTGATCATAGAGGGTAGAAAAATCATGAATGCGGGCGGCAAGGGCAGCAACAGGGGTGTCGGGGAACTCAAGGAGAGTGGTCGTAATTGAGGGGAGCGCATGGAGGGTATCGCGAATTCCGCCCAATTCACGCGGGCTGCGCATCCGATTTTGGAGTCGTCCCAAAATACGCTCGAGGTCGCGAATCGATTTGAGCTGAGTTTGTAATTCAGAAGCCAAGCCTTGAGTGGAAACAAATTCGCCGACGCATTGTTGCCTGCGTTCAATTTCTGGGAGGTCGCGCTGCGGGCTTGCGAGCCAACGCTCTAGACATCGAGCACCAGGAGCAGTCACAGTTGCATCCATCGCAGCGAGCAGAGAACCTGCTCGGGAATTGGCGGCCGACTTAAAAATCTCTAGACTTCGGAGCGTTGCGGGATCGAGAAGCAATGTACTCTCAGTGCGAAACTCGCGCAGTTTGCGAATATTTTCAGGCTCTGCGCATAAGGTTTCTTTTGCGTAGTGCACAAGGGCGCCTGCAGCCCCAAGGGCGCAATGCCCTTTGGCAATCCCGAAGCCTTCAAGGTTAAGGACTCCGAGAGTGGACATTACCGATTGCGCGCCAGAATCGAGATCAAAATGATAATCGAGTAACTCGGTACAGGCGCGATCTGTACAAAAGTTTTTAAAGAGCGTGGCTTCAGTCGAATCTAGATCGCGCCAGAGTGCCGCTCCTTGTTCAGGGAGCAAAACTTCACGCGGATCTACGCCCTCTAAAACCGCAAATAAATCTTGTGGAGCGGTTTCTGCCGCCAGAAAAAATTCACCCGTGGTGAGATCCATCCATGCGGCTTGGAGTGATTTTTTCTGGGGATGAAGAGCGAGCAAGAAGTGATTGCGTTGCGCTTCGATTTGACTGTCTGCCAAGCGGGTGCCAGGTGTGATGATGCGAGTAAGGGCGCGTTTAACGAGCTTTCCAGGCTTTGCAGTTTCGACCTGATCACAGATCGCAACCTTGATGCCTTGATCGAGTAATTTCTGAATGTAGGTATCGGCGGCATGGTAAGGAATGCCTGCCATCGGCATCCCGTGTCGATAGGTTAAGGTAATTCCTAACGCCTGTGCGCCGCGCTCGGCATCTTGGTTGAAGACTTCATAAAAATCGCCCAACCGAAACATAAGAAGAGTGTCCTCAGACAACTTGCCACGAATTTCGTGCCATTGTTGCATCATGGGGGTAATCTTCTTTGTCTTCTCCGTTGGCATGCTAAGTTTTTCTATTAAAGAGTCCTTAAAGCTGACAGCAATATTTAGGAATCAAAAGCGAAAATTACTTTTATTTGTATACTTTTATTAGAAAGTAGTCGTTGCGGTCTTAGAATTCTCAGTTGAGGTTAGAATATTATATGAGTTTACTTTTAAAGAGTCAAAGATTTGAAAATGCGGAGCAGCCGGCATTGATCATTTTGCATGGATTGCTTGGAAGTGCTCGCAACTGGGTGACCATTGGCCGTGCTTTACAGGCAGAGTACGATGTGCACCTTTTGGATTTACGAAATCATGGCGACTCCCCGCACGCTGAGTCCATGCGTTGGTCGGAACTAGTTGCGGATTTGGAAAGCTATCGAGAGCGGGCTGGCTTAAAGTCGTTTATTTTAATGGGGCACAGTTTGGGAGGTAAGATTGCAATGCGCTACTCCTGCACGTATTCAGAAGTCGTGGAACGCTTGGTGATTGTTGATATCGCCGCCAAGGAGTATCCCCCGTATCATGATTCAGAGTTCCGCGCGATGAAACGCTTGGCAGTTACGGACCTGATGAGTCGCAAAGAAGCGGAGGAATCACTGAGTCAAGACGTGCCAGATTGGGCGTTGCGTCAGTTTTTATTGACCAACCTCGTGCGCGATGCCGCAACGGGTGCCTTTAAATGGCAGATTAATTTGGACGCTTTGCAGGCAAGCTTGCCACACATTCGGCAAAATTCTTTGCGCACAGAGGATCGATTTGAAAAGCCCACTCTTTTGATTCTAGGCGGGAAGTCTAATTTTGTGAGTGATTTAGATGTGGCTTCCTTAGCGAATTGGTTCCCCGCACTTGAATCAAAAACGCTCCCTGAGGCGGGGCACAATGTGCACGTCGAAGATCGCAGCGGGTTTCTAGAGGTATGGAGAACGTGGTTTGCGAAGTGAATAGAGCGTTCTCAAGAGAATCTATGGATTCTAGGCGTTGAGAATAAACGCTTTAACTTTTGCACATTTTTAGAATTTGACTTTGCTTGTTCCTATGACCCTTGAAACAAAGTCCGAGGCGGCGGCAGTAGCGGCGGCTGGATTTACTGAAATTTATGGTCCGCTGGAGTCTTACCTCGCGGAGCTCGATTCTTTTTTGCAGGCCCAGGTAGAGCTCTTAGAACCCGAAGTACAAGATCAAGTGCGTTACGTTTTTGGGCACAGCGGAAAGCGTCTACGCCCCATGTTGGTAGCTTATAGTGGCTGGGAGGGTCCGAATTCGGATGCGCGTCAGCAACTTGTTAAGTTAGGCGCGATCATCGAATTGGTTCACCTTGCGACTCTAGTACACGACGATATATTAGATGATGCGGAGACGCGTCACCGCCAAGAAACGGCGGCAAAGAAATTTGGTTCCTCGGCGGCCGTTTTGATCGGTGATGTTTTGTTTGCCCATGCGCTTAAGCTAGCGGCAGAATTCCCCACCACTGAAGTTTGCCAAGCGGTGGCGCAAGCAACTGCAAAGGTTTGTGCGGGCGAAATCGCCCAGACCTATCAACGCGGCGAAGTGAATTACGACCGTGAATTTTATTTCCGCGTCATCCAGCTCAAGACTGCAGAGCTCTTCGAGGTTTCGTGTCGTCTTGGAGCAAAGGTTGCGGGCTATCCGGATCCTTTCAGCGAGGCCGCGGGAGTATTCGGACGGCATCTTGGAATAGCGTATCAAATTTTTGACGACCTCGTCGATCTCTATGCAGATGAGTCGATGATTGGTAAGACCTTGGGGACGGATTTAGAAAAAGGTAAATTTACTTTACCGCTTTTGCTTTTGCTTGAGGAGTTACCAACAGAAGAACGAAATGATTTGCTTACGCGCTTTCAAGCCGGGGACACCTCGGTTAGTGCGGACTTCATTAAGCGGCTGAATGATTTCCCGATTTTTGAATCGGTGGTGATGACCTTTGAGAAACACCTTGCACAATCGACTCATGCGGTAGCTTCTTACTCAGAGTTGCCTCCTGTTAGTGCGATGCAAAAAATTGCTGAACTTGTGCGTGCTCAGTTGGGACGGATCGAAAGGGTGTAGTCCTCTAAGAACTCGCCTGATGGGTTTCCCATGCTTTGCGTTGATCGTCTGAGAAACCAGGAATACGCCCTTCATCAAAATCCATCATATCCATCACCGAGAGGATTTCGCCAATCTTTTCTGGGGTACCCATGTTGGTAAGAGATTCTGCAAGAAATTCGCGACCTGCTTCGGTTTGACCTTTGTGAACGACTTCGCGGTTCCAGTCCACTGCGTGTAGGTCCTCGGGAAAAAGTTCTTTAAGTAGGCCATCGAGCGCGATGGAATCATCGCCTGCAGTTTCAACGGCCATTAAAACATCTTTGGGGTCGATGCCAAGGTGCATACAAAGAAAACGATCAAAGCCGCGACAAAAATTCTTTTGATAAGATTTTGGGAGCTCCCCCTTTAAATGCTTGCGGCACTTTGCGATAAAACGGGGCAGGTGGAGCAGTCCACAGGGGTGCGCTTCATACGGAGAGGGGAGGTCAAAACTGATTTCGCCAGTGGGGCCAAGAGGTGCTTCATTCATGGCTTGAAGAAAGCAGGCGCCTGCAAAAGGTCAAGTCGCCGACACAGCAATCTGCTGTGCCGGCGAGGTCAAAAAACCTTCAAGCTTTAGAAATCCATCCGCAGACCAATATTAAAAATACGTCCTGGAAGGGGGGCTTCCTCTTTCAAATAAGAGGTGTGGTGAATGATTTTCTCGTCTAAGAGATTATCGGCTCTCACAAAGCAAGTAATTTCGCGATTCGCGCTTAACGAAATTTGCTTACTTAGGTTGAGCCCAACTTGAGTGTATCCAGCGGTGGCACTTTCATTCGCACCTGTCTCATTTTGTTCAAAGGAGCGTTTGATTTCCAATCCTGCAAACCATTCAGGATTTTCTACTTCAATGCCTATTCCGAGACGAACGGGCGGGATTCTTGGAAGAGATTCGCCAGAACTCCGTTCTTCGGCGCGCACCAAATCCCCCATCAAGCGAAGGCGCACTTCGGTCTCAGCTGAGCGATAGAGAGATTGGATGAACTCCGATTCTAATCCGTAAAAATTCGCGTCGACCGCACCAAATGCATAGGCGTTCAATGCGTGGTCAGCTTCAAATCCGGCAGCGCCCGTTTGGCGACCTTCGTCATCAATTTGATACCCTAGTGGGGCATCATAAATATAATCATTGAAGCGTGTATAGAAGACCGAGGCCATGAATTCACGGTTGGGAAGTTTCCATTCGTAGCTCAAATCCATTCCGTACGCAGTCTCTACTCCGAGCGCAGCATTTCCGGCTTGGAATTGGCTGGTTGCGAGGTGTGCTCCATCTGCATAGAGTTCGGTTGCATTTGGATGACGCTGCGAGCGTTGAAGCAATAATTTAAGAAATTGATTTTCTTTCATTTCCCAAATCGCGCTCGCCGCAATACTGAATGCTGCATCCGAATACTCTTCTGCCGCACCTTCAGCGTTGATCTGCATTTGTTCAACGCGACCACCCAGTTCGTAATGTAAGGTTTCCCCATGCCAATGTTCATTGATGAAAAGAGACTGTGTTTTTGTTTCGGAAGGCGGAACAAATGCTTCGTCGCCTAAGACCTCAAAATCTGAGTGCGAAAATTGTAGCCCGATCAGCCCAGTATCAAAACATTTCCAAGCGGAGTGGGCGAGTTCACCTCGTATCTCCCAACCGGCTCGGTCATAAAATGCTGCAATTGAGCCGTCTTCAATTTCAGCATGCTGGTAATCATTATAGCTTGCCCGCAAACGCAAGGCCTCGGCCCAAGAAAAAGGAGCACTCATTTCAAGCTCTGCATGGATACGATTTGCTTTTAGGTCAATCGCTACTCCTTCTTCCTCTTCCTCTGGTACAGGCGTACCGACTTCTTCCTCATGACGATGTCCTGGAACCCCGTAGTCAGATTTATAGCGAGAAAACGCCACTCCAAAGTGAGCATCCGTTCCAAAGAATCGGGTTGTGCCGATGGAATACTGTTTAGTTTCCTGAAAGCTGCCTTCTAGCTTTGGAGTCTCGTGGTCCGGCACTTCATATTCCTTATTTGAGCGATCTAAGCCCGTTAGGCTGAGTGCCCAATCATCGCCTCCTAAAGTGGCATTACCAACAAATGTTTTCCCTTCTGAAACGGAATCAATTCGCGCTTCGAATGCGCCTTCCAACTGTCCATCGGCAACGGGCTTACGAGGAATCGATTTATCGACCACGTTTATCGCGCCGCCGATCGCAGAGCCTCCGTAAAGGAGCGTGGCAGGACCGCGCAATATTTCGACGCGTTCAAGTAGGAGAGGTTCAAGCACCACCGCATGATCAGGGCTTGAATCAGAAACATCAAAGGCTTCAATTCCAGCATCTAAGATACGTACGCGCGGGCCATCAAAACCACGAAGGATCGGACGACTGGCCCCAGCACCATATGAGCTGGCTGAAATACCGGGTTCTCCTTCAAGAGTAGCCGCGAGTGTGCTCGATGCTTTACGTGTAAGGGTTTTTTCTGTGACCACTTGAACAGGAGCCGCGAAATCGTTAACGGAACGCAGGCCTGGGCCTGCGGAAACAACATAATCTTCGAGGACAAAGAGGTCCTCACTAGTATTTGCGTGCATTTGAGAACTTGAGAGCACGACGCACACGCATGCGACGCTCCTTGAAAAGTAATTCATTTTTGTGACTGAAAAGGTTTAAAGTGTTCACCGTTAAAATTTCGGTGAGCGAATGTATTAAACTATTTTTTCAGTCGGCGGCGCGCGGCTTTGCTTTGATAGCGTACGCGCATGGGTGTAGGAAATCCAAGCAAGGGTTGCGAGCGGAATGCCCGAAGTGACTTTATACTCAGGAATTTCCAATTCGATTGAGTAAGTTAGACCCTCATTAAAAAGATGCACCGCGCAAAGGGGAACGGGCTTAGAATTTTCAGTGGACGAATCTTGCGAGTGTGAGCACGCATGCTTACAAACGTTATCTCCGTGGAGTTGTTGGTGGAGTTCTGGGCTTACGCCTGCAAGCCCGATGAGCAGAATAATCCCTGCCAAGAATGCAGCAGCAGTTCCTTGGTAAAAGTTGGATATTCTGAATAGGGATTTCATGAACGATTTGTATAAGGCTGACATTATAGTAAGTGTGTCAACCCTAAGGTTAAGGTTGATTCGTTTGATGAAGTTGACTCAATAGTTATATGGAAATTTTTATTGGTTTTGTTATTGGAGTCATTCTCGGAGGTGGTGCAGTAGTCTTCTTTAAAAAAGCTTCTGACACTTCGAGCAGCACAGAACATGAAAGCTTGCGAGATTCATTGGCGTCCGCACGGGAAGAGGTTGCTCGCCTTGAGGCTCGCCGGGAAGCAGAAAATAAAGCCGCCGAAGAAAAACTCGCATTGCTTGCAGATGCAAAAGAAAAACTCTTAGAAAGCTTTAAGGCGCTGTCTGCGGAGGCGCTTTCCAAAAATAACAATTCGTTTTTAGACCTAGCTAAAGCAACCCTCGAGAAATACCAGGAGGGCGCCAAAAGCGACTTAGAGAAACGCCAGGAATCCATTCAAAAAACAGTCGAACCCGTAAGCGAAGCACTCAAGCTTTTTGATAGACGCGTGATCGAAATGCACAAAGAACGCTCTGCAAATGACGCAACCCTGAAAGAGCAAATCGAGAATTTATCGAAGTCCCAAATTTATCTCAGTCAAACAACGGATAATTTAGTCAATGCGCTTCGCAAACCCGAAGGACGGGGGCGTTGGGGTGAACTACAATTAAGGCGCACGGTTGAACTCGCCGACATGATCAATTATTGCGACTTCGAAGAACAGGCGAGCGTTGAAACTTCAGATGGCGACCGGCTTCGCCCCGATATGCTGATTCGCCTTCCCAATGAACGGCAAGTGGTTGTGGACTCTAAAGTGCCGCTTGATGCCTACTTAGAGTCGCTCAAGGAAGGCACTGCCGAAAATAAAGCGGCTCAATTGGAACGACACGCGCGTCACATCCGTGATCACATTAAAGGGCTTTCGCAGAAGAAATACTGGAGCCAATTTGAGAGCACTCCGGAGTTTGTTGTGTTGTTCCTTCCCAATGAAGCGATCTTTAGCGCGGCGCTTGAGGTGGATCCGAAGCTGATCGAACTGGGTGCGGAAAACCGCGTTATTCTCGCCACCCCGACCACCCTCATTGCCCTCCTCAAAGCCATCGCGTACGGTTGGCAACAAGACAAAGTTTCTCGTGACGCCAAAGAAATTAGCGCCTTAGGCAAAGAATTATACGACCGCATTCGGGTGGTAATGGAATATTTCAACAGCGTGGGTAAAAGTTTAGGGCAGTCGGTTGCCAGTTATAACAAGGCGGTTAATTCCGTTGAGAGTCGCCTCCTCGTGACCGCTCGTAAGTTTGAAGCCCTCGAGAGCCAAAGCGCGGAACCACTTCCTGAGACTAAAGCAATCGATACCATCCCAACGCTCCCTAAGGAGGGGTAAGGAGATTGAAAATTGCGTTAAGTAAAGATATATATTTACAAAAAGATATTTATGCTTACTTATAATTTAAAAAATGATAAATTTAAAAATATTTTATAATGCTTTATCGATAGCAGGGTCGGCAACTTTGCTGAGTTTCTTTTTGGGATGTAGCACCACTGGTTCTAATGCGCCAGATCATTCTGGGTTGACTCATGCTAATGTTATGATGGAGCTGAAAAAAGGCATTACCACACAGCAGGATGTTTTAGAGGTATTTGGCGCACCCAATATCACCACTACCAGCAGCAAGGGTGGGGAGATTTGGACTTACCAGCGAAATGGGGTTAGCGCGAAGGCGACTGAAAGTTTCGGCACGCTTCTGCTTATAGGGGGCTCGACTAGCGGCTTTGAAAAGAGTTCGCGCACTATGACGTTAATTATCTATTTCAGCTCTGAAGGGTTAGTTAGCGACTATAAAAGCCGTTATTCTAGTTTTTAAAGATTATGATACGAAAATTAATAACTATAATTGCCTTAGTCGGATTGACTGGGTGTATAACAACAAATAACCAACAGTCGTCTTTAGAGCTGCAGGCTTTTCAGAAGCAACAATTTAATGCCACGAAAAAAGTCGCGTTTGCTTCACTTATGTCAGTGCTTCAAGACTTAGGTTACATAATAAAGGCCGCAGATTTTGAAACGGGCATTATAACAGGCGCCAGCCCTACAAAAAACACCGTTTTCTTTGGAAGTTACATGACAAATACTGAGGTATCTGCTTTCGTAGAGACACTTAACCCAAAACTTGCATCTATACGTTTAACATTTGTTGAGGTCTCTGAATCAAGTTCTGGGTACGGGATGAAGTCTAAAAGGGATAAACCTGTAGTTGATCCGTTAGTTTACCAAAATGCATTTGATAGAATATCTGAGGCAATATTTATCAGAACTTCAAATGCAGACGCTTAAGTGCATAGCTATCAACATTTAGTGAAATTTAAACAAATGCCTTGATATCAAGGCATTTGTTATTTTAAGGATTCTATTATTATTTTAACGGAAAGTTGTCCTAATTTTGTACAAGCAGGCTTGAATCGAGGGTTAGAAGGACTACCACTAGAAAGGTGGACGCAAGTGATGAACCCGAACCGATTGAGTTTGAAATCAGCCAGGAGTTGGATTTGCACACTTTTAGGCCTGCGGAGGTGCATGAATTGGTACCAGATTACCTAGAATTATGCCGTGAAAAAGGATTGGATCGGGTTCGTATTATTCATGGTAAAGGCATCGGGACGCTACGGGAAATCGTACATAGCCAACTCCGAAAAAATGCATGTGTGCGAAAATTTGAATTGGCAGGCGCGGGCGAAGGTGGATGGGGCGCAACGATTGTTTGGCTGGATGTCGATTGACCGAAGTGGAAGCGGTAAACACGCTTGCCAGTTAGGATCTAGTTAGCCAATCTGTTAGGCTTTTCTGTCACAAGCGGGCATTCCGAGTTTTTGGCAGGATTAATCATTCCTTTGAAGCCCGTATGGGTTCTTTTTCATGATCACTTCCATTCTCAAAAAATTTTCCGGCAGCCACTATAAGAAATACCTTAAAAAGTGTCAGCCTTTGATTGCCCAAATCAACGCGCACGACGAGTCTTTCAAAGCGTTGAGCGACGCGGAATTACGTGCGAAGACTGCAGACTACATGGAGCGTTTTCAGGCGGGCGAAACTTTAGATGATTTATTGCCAGAAGCGTTTGCGACGGTGAAGAATGCCGCGCGTCGGATGAGTGGGCATAGCTACGAAGTGTGTGATCATCCGTTGCCGTGGAACATGGTGCATTACGACGTACAGCTTTTAGGGGGCATTGCCTTGCATGAAAAGCGGATTGCGGAGATGGCGACGGGTGAAGGTAAGACCCTTGTATCGACCTGCCCACTCTATCTGAATGCATTGAGCGGAAAAAATTGCCAACTGGTGACCGTAAATGATTACCTTGCGCGTCGTGACTCGGAATGGATGGGGCACCTGTTTCAATTTCTTGGTCTGACGGTGGGTTGTATTCAAAACAGTATGAGCCCTGCGACGCGTCGTGAGATGTACGGGCGCAACATCACTTATGGAACTGCTTCGGAATTTGGTTTTGATTACCTGCGCGATAACGGAATGGCTTCTCGTAAAGATGACCAAGTACAACGAGACCATTTCTTTTGTATCATTGATGAAGTGGACTCGATCTTGGTGGATGAGGCGCGCACGCCTTTGATTATTTCGGGGCCGATGCAGGACGACAATCCTTTGCCCTTTGTAGAGAATCGCCCGACTGTTCAAAAGTTAGTTTCGAAGCAACAAAGCTATTGCAATGATCTTGCGAGCAAGGCGAAGCAGATTTTAGAAGACGAGTCGATTGATGCGGAGAAGCAGAATGATGCGATCGGGGATTTGTATCAAGTGAAGTTGGGCATGCCCAAGAACAAGCAATTGTTGCGGCTTATGGAAGTGCCCGCAATCCGTCGCCTGCTCGACAAATTTGATCTCGAGATGAACAGCGATTTTAACAAAGAAGTTCGTTATCGGCTCAAAGAGTCACTTTTTTATGTGATTGATGAGAAGCAACAGCAGGCAGACTTATGCGAAAAGGGGCGACATCTAATCAACCCTGAAGATCCGGATGCCTTTATGCTGCCCGATCTTCCGTCTGAGTTTATTGAAATTGATAAACGTGAGGAACTCGATGCGCCCGCAAAGCAAAGAGCGAAACAGACTGCGGAACAGAATTTCCAACAAACAAGCGAGCGCATTCATTGCATCAGCCAACTTTTGCGAGCCTACAGTTTATACGAACGCGACAAGGAGTATGTGGTGCAAGGCGGTAAAGTTAATATCGTGGACCAAAACACGGGTCGTGTGATGGCGGGTCGTCGTTGGTCGGACGGGCTTCACCAAGCGGTGGAAGCGAAAGAAGGCTGTACGATTGAAAAAGAGACCAAGACCTATGCAACTGTTACCATTCAAAATTATTTCCGCATGTATGAAAAGATTGCGGGGATGACTGGAACGGCGGAAACCGAAGCAACGGAGTTTAGTGAAATTTACGGACTATCAGTGATGGTTATTCCTACTAACAAACCGTGTGTTCGCGTTGACCGTAATGATGTGGTGTATAAAACGCGTCGTGAAAAATACGCGGCGGTTGTTCGAGAAATTGAAGACGCGCATCACAAAGGGCAACCTGTACTTGTGGGAACGGCGTCGGTGGAAGCTTCGGAAGTTTTGAGTCGCATGCTCAAGCGCGCAAACATTGTACACAGTGTTTTGAATGCAAAATTTCACGAACAGGAAGCGGATATCGTGGCGCGCGCAGGTCAGAAAGGATCGGTTACGATTGCAACAAATATGGCGGGTCGTGGTACAGACATTAAACTAGGCGAGGGCGTAAAGGAACTTGGGGGGCTCTATGTGATTGGTACTGAGCGTCACGAGTCGCGCCGGATTGATCGCCAGTTGCGTGGACGTT
>CBFHPQ010000006.1:0-55971 GCA_965657865.1 Coraliomargaritaceae bacterium
CAAGAATTCATAATTGTTGCAAACTTGCTAAACGTAACTTATTAGCAAATATTGACGCCTTAAAGTAACAAAAAGCGATGAATAATATGAATTATGTTAATAATACATTACGAACTATTAAATATGTTACTTTAATATTTCAGATTACCATAAAATATTACGATTTAATACCCCAAGTTTACGAATTTTGCCATAGCAAAAGATTTAAATGCTCTCGATTTCTAAAAAAGCGCACTTTTTAACCTTACTGTAACAATAGCACAATGTAAGTGAAACATTTGTGGCGTATTTTGTAAATTGTCCACAAAGAGCGTTCGTTTTTAAAAACCTAACAAAGAAATCCACACATAAACACACTCATGAAGCTCACATCCCTAAGAAAATTACTAGCAGGTATCGCGTTCCTTTGGCTAGTCATACAAACTGCAGTCAACGCTAGCGACACCCTTGTAATTAAAGGCTCTGATACGCTTGGAGCTAAGATGGTTCCTCAACTTGCAGAAGCTTACAAAGCAAAAATGCTCAAGCAAAATGTAAACGTCGCATTCGAAATCGCCGCAGAAGGGTCTTCAACTGGGGTCGCCTCTGTTATTGACGCAACTTCTGAAATCGGAATGTCTTCTCGTGATCCTAAAGATAAAGAAGTCGCAAAAGCAAAAGCCCGTGGCGTGGACATGAAAGCCATCGCAGTTGCGAAAGACGGTATCGCAATTATAGTGAATGAGAGTAGCTCGCTCGATGCGATTTCACTTGAAGAAATCGAACTCATCTTCTCAGGCGATGTGACTGACTGGTCTGCCATTACTGCCGAAGCTGGCGAAATCTCCGCTTACACGCGCAACACCTCATCCGGCACCTATGCCGTCTTCCAAAAACTGGGTATAAATTCTCGTGATTATGGAACAGAGACTCAAAAAATGGCGGGTAATGAGCAAATCGCTGCTGAAGTGGCAAAGAATCCAAATGGCATTGGCTACGTGGGGCTTGCGTACATTAATACTCCAGGAGTTAAGGTACTCCTTGTTGATGGCACCGAGCCGACTGTATCCGATTATCCACTTGCGCGCCCGCTGTACTACTTAATCGACAACAATAAGGCGCTAAATTCACATGCAAATGACTTTATTGGGTTTACCTTAAGCCCTGAAGGTCAAGAGATTATCGAACAAGTACACTTCCTTCCTGTGTATTAAACGCGTCCGCTGTATCTAATTTATCAAAGCCCTGACAGACTTAAGTCAGGGCTTTTTTGTTTCGAAAAAGACAATATTTAACATGGATGTAACATTTAAGCCTCTTGTTGACTTGGCATTTACGTCCTATCCGATACATATTTTTGGCTCTTAGTAACGCTTCCCGCATGGAACACTCTGATCCAGATTACCAAAACCAAACTCCAAAATTCAGTCGGCGACGGGCGATTCTTTTTGGGAAAAACTCTGATTCGATTATCAAGGGGTTTTTTGGGAGCTCAGCCACGGTGGCAATTGTGGTCCTCGCGCTCATTACCATATTTCTATTTAAAGAAGGCGCGGGATTTATTAGTCTCTATCACAAAAGCCTCCAAGAGTACCGGCTCTCAGGGCTGGAATATGTTGATATCCTTAAGGAACAGCGGGAAGATTATACCGCTTTATCTCGCTATCTTAATGATGTCCGCGCGGAATGGATTCGTTCACTTAAAGAAGAAGGTCTGCCGCAAAAAGAGATTTCGAAGATCATTATGGCTCCGGAAGCTAAGGCCGTGTTCTTGGGCTATATGCGGACGGGTTCGGGTCTTCGAAAATTCATCAAAGAAAAAATGGATGCCGCGATTGAAGTGCGCGACCTTCATATAACGAATGAAAACCTGCGAGAAACTCTTGATAATTATGCTCAAAAGATAGCAGCCGTTGAACGCTATGATTTCAAGCTCGACGCCACCGACCGCGCACAATTCATCCTACGCCTCAAAGAAGATATTCGCAGCAACTCGCTGAATTCCGAGTATGTCGCATCCAATCAAGCTCTCATTCAAACGTTGGAAGATGGGGCGCAATTGACCGTTGAAACGCGCAATACCTTCCTTGCGCTCCTCCAAAGTCAATTTGAGAAAACCGAGCGCATGCTCCAGCCTCTCGATTTTCGTAAAACCATTAGCGCCATCACCAACGAGCGTGACCGATATGGCGAAATCCTCAATAAAATGGAGCTCGATATCCGAGCGGTCCTTCAAAAATCTGATGCACTTAATTTTGAAAACCCCGAACTCGACAAACGCCTCGATCGTTTTATTGAACTCAATCAAAGCTATCTCGAAAATATCCCTACACATAGAGCCAAGCTAGAAAACTGGGATCAAGAAGGTAAAGTCTCCATTTGGCGTGCGCTCGGCGCTTTCCTTTCTGGTAAAGACTGGATTACAGCAAGCGATCAGCAAGACTGGTACGGACTGTTACCCCTACTAATGGGCTCGCTTTTAATTTCAATGATTGCGCTCTTCTTTGCCGTTCCTTTTGGAGTAGGCGCTGCCATCTATACCAACCAAATTGCTCGCCCCTTAGAGCGCAACTTAATCAAGCCATACGTCGAATTTGTCTCTGCCATCCCATCGGTCGTAATCGGTTTCTTTGGTGTGGTTGTTTTTGGGGAAGCCCTGCGCCTCTTCTCGCAATTTGAAATTCTTTCCTGGGTCCCCTTTTTCCCGCTTCAAGAACGACTGAATGCCTTTACCGCAGGATGCTTACTTGCACTCATGGCAATTCCCACCATTTTCACCCTTGCTGAAGATGCCATTAATAATGTGCCGCGTCACCTTCGCGAAGCTTCCCTTGCAGTAGGCGCGACTCCCCTTCAAACGACTCTTAAGGTCATTGTTCCCAGCGCTCTCTCAGGAATTATTTCTGCCATCATGCTTGGCTTTGGACGCGTGATTGGCGAAACCATGGTCGTCCTCCTCTGCGCTGGCAACCGGATCAAAATCCCAGACTTCTCAAGTGGACTCGGAACCTTCTTCGAACCCGTACACACCATGACTGGCATCATTGCGCAGGAGATGGGCGAAGTCGTGCGCGGAAGCGTTCATTACCGCGCCCTCTTCATGGTCGGCATCGTTCTTTTCTTTGCATCCCTAGCTATCAATTGGGGCGCACAGTGGATCGTTAAAAAATATAGCAAAATTGACAGTTAAACACATCCGTCTCTCTAGAATTTAGCAATGACTCACAAGCAACCGCATACTTTTTCCCAGCGATTCTCACGCAGAAAAATCAAAGAGTCGACCCTTACCTATTTTCTGCGGTTCACCACCTATTGCGTCATCATAGCGGCTGGCTACATCTTCCTCGATATCGCAATCAACGGATCCAAAGCCGTCTTTAAAGCCGAAGCCCCCTTCATCAATACCGATTTCCTTACTCAAAAGCCACAAACCCTTCATGTTTTTGAGCCCAAGGAAGTAGATACTCGCCTTAAGGAAATCAATCGCGAAGTCCTAAAACTTCGGACCAAAACCAAAGCCCTTGGCAGCGCGCAAGCCAAAGAAGCCCTCCTTTACAGCGACGCAATCTTGACCCTTGAAAGCGAACGCGAGACCTTAGATCTCGAGCGAAAAGAAGGACGCTTGTTATATAGCGATACCGAATACCGCGCTCTTTTAAATCCTCCCGATAAAAGCGCTTATGCCTACAGTACTTACGCCTACAGCGGCGGCGGAATTGGTCCCGCTATTGTCGGAACCTGCCTCCTTGTCTTAGGGTCTATTGCAATCGCACTCTCTCTGGGCGTTCTCTGCGCAATTTATTTAAGCGAATACAGCCGCCCCGGCAGAGTTCTCCAGGCCATTCGTCTCTCCATTCTCAACCTTTCGGGAGTTCCCTCGATAGTTTTCGGGCTCTTTGGTTTCGGCATGTTTGTTCTCTTCTTCGACTGGGGCGTTTCTATGATCGCAGGTTGGTTCACGCTCGCGATTATGGCGTTGCCCGTAATTATAACGGCAAGCGAAGAGTCCATGCGCTCAATTCCAAAAGGTTTCCGCGAAGGCTCACTCGCTCTAGGAGCTTCAAAGTGGACTTCCATCCGCACCAATGTCCTGCCCTATGCGATGCCCGGCATCCTGACCTCTTCGATTATGGGCATTGCTCGAGTGGCGGGCGAAACCGCTCCCATCATGTTTACCGCCGCCTTTGCATTGCGCGATCAACTCCCTTGGGAAGGCCTCGATTCCCCAACCGATTTTTTCTTTCAAGGTGTCATGGCTCTTCCCTACCACATTTATGTAGTGAGCTCAAAAATTCCACAAAACGAATACACTCGAAATATGCAATATGGTGCCGCCTTTGTATTCCTCTTTATTGTAGGATTTTTCGCGCTCAGCAGCATCCTTCTTCGTATAAAAGTTCGTAAAAAGTATAAATGGTAGCCCTGCGCAGTCAGCGCACTCATAATTTTTTTCATCACAATTTTCTCATTTCACCTGCCCATGAATATAAATCTTCCAACCAATCCCAATAAAACAGACCTAAAAGTTGACGCGCCCACCGTAATTGAAATCCAAGATTTTGATTTCGCCTACGGCGACGCGCAGGCGCTTTTTAATATCAACATGAACATTCATGAAAAAGAAGTGACCGCGTTCATCGGGCCTTCTGGTTGCGGAAAGTCGACCTTCCTCCGCTGCTTCAATCGCATGAATGACCTTATAGATATTGCAAAGATCAAAGGAGGCAGCATCAAAATCAGTGACATTGATATTTATGGCAGAGACGTCGATGTAATCGAGCTCCGTAAACATGTGGGTATGGTCTTCCAAAAATCCAATCCCTTTCCAAAATCTATTTACGATAATATTGCTTACGGAGTACGCATTCAAGGAATCAAGAAGAAGAGCACTCTCGATGATATTGTTGAAGAATGCCTCCGCGGGGCAGCGCTTTGGGATGAAGTTAAAGATCGTTTAAGCGAGAGCGCTCTAGGAATGTCTGGCGGACAACAACAACGACTCTGCATCGCACGTGCCCTCGCGGTTAAACCAAAAATTCTTTTGATGGACGAACCGTGTTCAGCGCTCGACCCGATCGCAACCGCGAAAGTCGAAGAACTCATCCATAATTTGAAAAAAGACTATACTATTGTTATTGTAACGCATAACATGCAACAAGCTGCTCGTCTTTCAGACCGAACCGCGTTCTTCTACCTGGGTCGTCTAGTTGAGTACGGCCCAACCGAACAAATCTTTATGCATCCAGAAAATTCCAAGACCGAAGCCTATGTTTCAGGTCGCTTTGGATAATTCTTAATTCAGAAAATATAATGAAACGCTATTTCCACGAAGAGCTCTACGATCTACGTAGTAAGCTCATCCTTTTAGGAGAACGCTCCAATGAAATCGCTCGCTTGGCGATGGACGGGCTTCTAGAAAATGACTTTGAGAAAATTAATGCCGCCTACGGGATGGATGATTACCTTGATAATCTAGAGCAAGAAATTGCGCATGCGTGCATCCGCTACATTACCTTACGCTCTCCAGTCTCCACCGACTTACGTCTCCTTGTCGTAGCCCTTAAAGCCAGTCATGATTTTGAGCGCATTGGTGATGAAGCACATAGCATCGCCAAGAAAGCAAAACTGGTTTTAAATCGCGACGGTAAGCTCATGCAACCTCTCCGGCTTCAGGAAATGAGCAACCTTACCTGTCAATTGGTGCAAGATTCCATTACCTGCTTCGTCGAAGAAGATCTCGAAAAAGCAAATGCGCTGCTCGAAAAAGATCGCGAGATCGACGCTTTAAATCAATTACACTTTGATACCTTCTCTAGCGAAGACATGCAAAGAGAGCTTTCCGATGCAACTCGCTTTGATTGCGTCCTGATCTCAAAATCTATCGAACGGATGGGAGATCATGCTAAGAATATTGCTCGCGAAGTCATTTTTCTCCTTAACGGAGACCAGTAAAAGAAACCCTTTATTGCCAACCCATTTACAGAAATTTTATCTGTATTCTTGGCTTACTTTTTGCTACTATACAATTTATCAGCTTAGATGTTTTAAGCTCATAACAAGATACCAATAGCAATTGAATCGTATGCCAAAAAAGAAAAGCACTTCAAAAACGACTACCAAGAAAGTAGCCACAAAAAAAACCGAGACAAAAAAAGCGCCCGTCGCAAAAAAGGTAACAAAGAAAAAAACGGTTACTAAAAAAGTGACGGCGAAGAAACCCACTTCTAAAAAAGTAGTCACTAAAAAAGCGGCGCCAAAAAAGACTGCGAAAAAGAAAGCACCTGCAAAGGCGAAGAAAATTCAGACCACCCGCATTGTTGCGCGAGTTGATGTCGGGTTTGGTAACCAGCTCTATATTCGCGGAGAAGGCGGCGGCCTCTCTTGGGATAGCGGAGTAATTATGGTAAATCTATCACCATATGAGTGGGCGATCACCACACATTTCCCGGCAAAAGAAATAGAGTTTAAATTCCTCATAAACGATGAATTGTGGGCCGAAGGTCCTAATATGCGTGTCCTTGTCGGCAAAGAATCCGTCAGTTCGCCCATGTTTTTATGGTAGGTGAAAACCTAAGCGGCTGAACTCGCCCCCGTGCAGTCCCTCTGTGCCTTATTCCTGCGGCAACTCCGCATCGAGCCTCGTTGCATTCATCTTTAATTGAAGTACAGCATTCGCGCTCTCCAGGCTCTCACTCGTCGTCATCTCAGAGGCCTCCACTTTTTCCGCTGAAATCGAAACCTCGCTAAAAGGTTTAGGAATATAAAAACGATCCCAACTTTTTAAGCGCCACGCATTTTTGAAGTCAATCGCGAGCAAATATAGAGGCATCTCTGCCTCACGTGCAAGTTGTGCCGCGCCCGGCTTCATGCAATACTTAGGACCCTTTGAGCCATCCGGGGTTAAGACTATGCTGTGCCCCTCTGCTTGCGCCTTAAGCAATCCGCGAAACGCTGAAGCGCCTCGTCGCGAACTCGATCCACGCACAGGGTGAATCCCGAAATTCTCGAGGATCGCCCCCATCCATGCCCCGTCCTTACTCGCACTAACAATTGCTGCCATTTGCTTGGGCAAGGCATACCGTTGACACAACTCAAGCCCCATAAACAAACGATTGTGCCACAAGAGAATAATTCCCGGCTGCGCACCGAGGGTTCCAAGATACTGCTCGACTTTGGGCGAAATTCGCAACCGAAGCGTCCGATTCCAAACCCAAATGATCCCCGACAAAACCCGCAATAAGACACGCGCGAGAAAGCTGAGCGCATACGCTTGATTTGAAGCAGTCGATGGAATTTCTGAAGACACGATTGCGAATCTTGGCAATAACCACTCATCCTGCAACCTAATCTTGACCCCAGGCCGTTAGGCAACAACCTTACTCGGTCTATGAACGCTCCTGCTGTCGCAAACGAACAATTAATGGATGAACTGGTCGGCCTCTGCAAACGCCGTGGGTTTATCTTCCCCTCCTCCGAAATTTATGGCGGCTATAATGGTTTCTTTGATTATGGTCCGCTCGGGGTCGAGTTGCGCAACAACATCAAGCAAACATGGTGGCGCGAATTTGTTCAATTACGCGATGATGTAGTCGGATTAGATTCTAGCATCATCATGCATCCTCGCATTTGGGAAGCCTCCGGTCACGTAGATGGATTCTCAGACCCGATGGTCGATTGTAAAGAATCGAAGCTTCGCTACCGCGCCGACCAATTATTCTATGCGCCCGTTCAACTCAACGGAGCCCCTTCCGGATTTATTGCCTATCTCGAAGGCGCTGATTCCGCAACCAAGCTTAAACTCGCTAAAAAAGTACGGGACTTCCGAGGTGATAAAACTGCCAAAATCGAAGAGAGCGCATTGAGCGAGGCCGCCAAAGAATTTACCGAAAGCGACGAAGCCGAACGAGCCGAAACGCTTGGGCCTGACGCTAGCGAATTAGGAACACTCACTGCCCCTCGTGAATTCAAACTCATGTTCGAAACTAAAGTGGGTCCCCTTGCTGATGATTCTGCTGTCGCCTACCTCCGTCCCGAAACCGCACAAGGTATTTTCGCAAATTACAAAAACGTAGTTGATACGGGGCGTGTAAAACTTCCCTTTGGAATCGCTCAAATTGGAAAAGCGTTCCGCAATGAAATCACTCCTCGCAATTTCATTTTCCGTTCCCGCGAATTTGAACAAATGGAGATTGAATACTTCATCGCTCCCGAAGCTGATTGGAAGCAACTCCACCGCGAGTGGCTTGATACCTGCATTGATTGGCTCGTCAGCATCGGCCTTCCACGCGAATCAATCACCGAAGATATTCACCCTGAAGACAAACTTGCTTTTTACTCGCAAGCAACTACCGACCTAATGTTCCATTTCCCTCACGGCGAACAAGAACTTTGGGGCATCGCCTGTCGTAGTGATTATGACTTAAAGCAACACCAACAGTTCTCGGGGAAATCTATGGAATTCTTCGATGAAAGCTCTAAGCAAAAATTTGTTCCGCACGTAATTGAACCCTCACTGGGTGTCGATCGGACACTCCTTGCGGTCTTAACTGCCGCCTACTGCGTAGACGAAGTCCCTAACGATAAAGGCAAAACTGAGACTCGGACCCTCCTTAAATTTAGCCCGAAAATTGCGCCTTACAAAGCCGCGGTCTTCCCTCTCCTTAAGAACAAGCCCGAACTCGTAGAACGCGCTGAAGCACTTTACCGACGCCTCCAACGTCGCTGGAACGTCTTCTACGATGCCACCGGAGCAATCGGCAGACGCTACCGCCGCCAAGATGAAATCGGCACGCCCTTTGGGATTACCATCGATTTCGACACCATCGAAAAGGACGGAACCGTCACCTTGCGTGACCGCGATACCTGCGAGCAACGCCGCGTAACCGAAGACGAACTCTTTAAGATTTTGGAAAGCGCTATTGAGGGTTAATCCTCGCCGTCTTCCCCAATCGCCTCAACGGGACATCCTTCGAGTGCTTCTTGGCATAGCGCAGCTTCTGCCTCTGACTCAGGTTGCTTGAAGACGAACGAATAACCGCCGTCTTCAAAACGCGTAAAATTGTCAGGCGCTGTTTCGCGGCATAGATCGCAATCAATGCACTGTTCATCTACATAGAACTTGCCCTTAATATTTTCAGGCCATTTTTCATCTTTTTCTGCCATTCCCTAATTGGTATTGATATTTGATTCTAGTCAAGCGGGAAGAAAGGAACACCCCTTGAAGAAATTGGTCATCATTCTTGGCAAGCACAGAATATTATATAGATTAGTACTTAAAATGATTTTTGAACGTTCCTATATGCGGACTCCGCAACCTCAATCCACGCAGTCATCCAACAGCTTCACGATGTATCTGTTGATAGGGACCATTGCAGTCTATCTCCTGCAGCAAATTGTTAATGTTTGCTTTCCTGGCACGCCGGGAGAAGGATTCAAGAATTGGTTCTTTTATGATTGGTTTGCTTTAAGTAGCGCCCATTTTCAAGACCTCAAGGTTTGGACTATCCTCACTTATGCATTCATGCACAGCACCCAAACGATCCTGCACATCATTGGAAATATGTTTGGCCTTTTCTTTTTGGGGCGCTTACTCGAACCGCAACTTGGGTCTGAAAAATTCCTCGCCCTTTATGTAGGTGGCATAATTGCGGGTGGGTGCGTCTACCTATTGCTGCATCTTAATGGCTCGGTCGGCGTCATCGGAGCCTCGGCCGCAATCTCCGCCCTCTTAGCCGTCTTCTGTTTACAATATCCCGATCGCCCCATCACAATTTTACTCTTCTTTGTAATCCCCGTAACGCTCAAACCGAGATTACTTTTACAATTAGCAATCATTGTCAGCCTAGCAGGACTTTTCTTTTATGAACTACGTGCCGGTCATAGAGGGATTGCTCATTCCGCCCACCTTGGAGGGCTTGGATTTGGGTACCTCTTCTTTCGCTACGCTGACCGCGTAACCTTCCCTAAATTCTCGAACAAAATACCCACTCTCATAGAGCCCCCCAAATGGTTCAAGCGCTTCCAAAAAAATAAAACCTCTACGCCGTACTCCTATTCCGTCAACCGCTCCACTACAAAACAAGAAGCCGTCGACAAAATCCTTGATAAAATTAACACGCATGGATTTGAAGCACTCTCCAAAAAAGAAAAAGACATCCTACATCGCGCTAAAGAATCGCTGCGTTAAATCCACATCCAAAGTATAAGCGTCTCCTTAATCTTTAAATAAATATGTTTCGTCTCACAAAATTTTTGACCCTCCTCGCAACACTCTTTGTTGCTTCCAATTACTCAGCTGCAGATGCGCCCTCAATAGCGCCCAGTAATGAGATGGCTGAGCAAACCCGCTGGGTCGCCAATACTATTAATACCCGACACTACCTGCGCGATAGCATCGGTAAACTCGACGGTAGTGAGATTATTAAAGCATATGCTGAAAGCTTTGACTACGCGCATATGGTTTTGCTCCAGGAAGATATTGAAGATTTTAATTTTCGCTTCGCGCAAGCAATGGAGGGGTTTCTCCAAAAAGGAAATCTCTACGCCGCATTCGAAATTTATAAAAAATTTCGTGAACGAGTTGAAATGCGTACCGAATGGATTCTTGAACGCTTAGAATCCCCCTTTGATTTTACGGTCGACGAAAGCTTTATCGCAGATCGCCGCGAAGCTGAATGGCCCGTCGACATGACGAGTGCAGATGCCATATGGAACAAGCGCTTGAAATATGAGCTTCTCAATGAACTTCTATCATTAGCCGCCGAGCAAAAAGAGGAAATGACTGAACTCAGTAATAATGAAATGCCCGCCCCTGCATTCCCTGAAGGTGATGACCCCGAAGAGGAAGCCTTCGATCCAAAAAAACTGTTGCGCCTCCTCAATGATCCAGAATTCCACGCTGAAACTTTTGAAGAAGCAAAAGAGAAGATTCGGCGCCGTTATGAACGCCGTCGCAGCTTAATCCGTCAACGCGAAGCCGCGGAAGTCCAAGAGGCCTATATCAATTCCATGACCCAGCTCTTTGACCCGCATTCCACTTTCCTCTCTGCCGATACCTTAGAGAATTTTAACTCCTCCGTACAAAATTCATTTGTTGGAATAGGAGCCCTCCTACAAGACGAAGAAGGGATTTGCGTTATTAAGGATATTTTACCTGGCGGACCTGCTGAAGCCTCTGGCCTTCTTGGTCCAGGCGATGAAATTTTAGGCGTCGCGCAAGGAGTAAAAGGTGAATTTGAAGATGTGATCGACATGCAACTGCGCTACATTGTCCGGAAAATCAAAGGTGAAAAAGGCACGATTGTTCGGCTTTTAATTCGTCCCGGCAAAGCAAGCGACCCCTCCGTGCGCAAAGATATCTCTATCACTCGCGGAGAAGTTAAACTCACCGCAAATCTTGCCACTGCGGAGCTCATTCATGTTCCAAATGATGATGGCGGCGAGACCTTAGTGGGAGTGATTGAGCTTCCGTCATTTTATGGAAATATCGGCCTTGGCGACAACCTTACAACCACCACCGCTGATATTGCCGAGCTCTTGAAAAAATTAATCGACGCAAATGCCGAGGGCATTGTCCTCGATTTCCGTACCAATGGTGGCGGTCTCTTGAATGAAGCAATTAGAGTGGCTGGACTCTTCATTCCGACAGGTCCAGTTGTCCAAGTCCGCGACAAAACTGGACGCGTAGATATTTTGCCCGACAATGATCCACGTGTACTTTGGGATGGCCCCCTTGCGGTTCTGACTTCTCGCTTCAGCGCTTCAGCCTCAGAGATTGTTGCAGGCGCATTGCAAGATCACGGACGCGCGCTCATTATCGGCAATTCCTCAACCCACGGAAAAGGCACCGTGCAGGAAGTATTCCACATGAACACTCGCCCTCTATTCAGTTTTTTCCCGCAACTTGCTAAGCCTTCCACCACTCGCCCAGTAGCAAGTAAAATTACTATTAAACAATTCTACTTACCTGCAGGTAGTTCAACGCAACTCAAAGGAGTCCATTCCGACATCATTCTTCCCTCCAGTAATGAATTCCTGCCCATCGGGGAATCCGACCTACCGCACGCACTGGCGTGGAGTCAAATTCCAACCGCGCTCAACACCCAAAGTCATTCCACAAATCTCATTAACCTTCATAATGATTCTGCATTGATCGCCTCACTTGCAGATGCCAGCAAAGACCGCCTGCAAAATTTTGAGGAATTTAACTACCTAAAAAAGCAGATTACTTGGCGCAAAGAACGCTATGAAAAAAAAGACGTCTCCCTAAACTTATCACAACGCATTCATAAAAAGATTTTGGACGAAGCCTTCGTCAAAGACCTCGAAGAGACCCTTGAAGCACTTAAGTCTAATAATTACAAATCTGAAGAATTCTTAACTCAAATCAGTGAAGAACAAGAAGCTGTTTCCAAAAAGAATAAGCTCAATGATCCCGAAACCACTGAAGCAGACGAAGACGAAGAGGAGAAAATCTTTGATATCCACTTACGCGAAAGTGCGCGCATTATGGCAGACTGGATTCATCAATCCAAAAATATAAAGCACGAAACGCACACCGTTGGAATGCATTAAACGTGCGACCGCCAACCGTCTAAATTAAGAAAACGCGTTTAACGAAACTCAACCATTGGGCCGCTTAAAGCGGCGACGCGGCGATAACCCCTTCTTACCACGTGGTGCATCAGAACCTGCGCCTGCATCAGAACCTCCACCGCTTCGTTTATCGTTCGATTTACGTGCGCGCTTGAAGCCTCCCTTATTCTTTTTAAAGGAGTTGGAACGACCCCCGCCGCCTCTACGGCCTCCGCGACCTCCCCCGCCACCTTGACCAATGGAGTTCGGACGATCGCTAAAGGGCTCAGAATCTTCCGCAATCTTTTCAGTTTCGCGGTTATCCTGTTGTCTTAATATGTGGAAAAGCGCACTCGCAATATCAGTCGGAGTGTGTCCCGCATCAAGCAAACGATCCACTAAATGCTCATAATTGTTGAAGTCCGCAGCCTCTAATAAATCACGCACCCGCTCAAATACCTTGTCTGCTTTATGTCCCTCGACTTCTTCCTGGCTCGGAATCTTTTTCCTAGGAATTACTTGGCGAGTGTAGCGCTCAATCGCCTCGAGACGATGAATGTCGCGACCATACACAAAAGTAATGGATTTACCAGAGCGCCCCGCTCGTCCCGTGCGCCCAATGCGATGGACATAGTCTTCGGGATCATACGGTAAATCATAATTAAAAACAATGCTCACGTCATCCACATCCAGACCACGTGCCGCAACGTCAGTTGCAACCAGCATCTCAACTGAGCCCTCTTTAAATTTGCGGAAAACCCGTTCGCGAGTTCGCTGCGGAATATCGCCATGAATATGGTCTGCAATGTAGCCCCGGGCAATCAACGCCCCGCAAGCTTCCTCCACCATTTGTTTCGTATTGCAAAAAACTATTCCACGAGGCTCGCGTTCCAAATCTAGCAAACGACACATCACTTCCATTTTAGAACGGTTGCGGACTTCGTAATAACTTTGGTCAATTGTGTCCACCGTGAGCGACTTCCGCTCAATCGAAATTTTCTGTGCGTCTCGACTGAACGCATTGATCAATCCGCTCACCCCCTTGTTCATAGTGGCAGAAAAGAAAAGCGTTTGGCGTTCTGGTGGCAGCGCATCCAAAATCACTTCCATGTCATCGCGGAAACCCATGTCGAGCATTCGATCCGCCTCATCCAAAATACACATCTTCACTCCGTCCCCGTCAAAATTACGGCGCTTCATATGGTCCATAAGACGACCCGGCGTGCCCACCACTACGTGTACACCACGACGCAGCGCCTTAATCTGGCGATCCATTGGAGCTCCGCCATAAACAGGAATCGCAGTCAGCCCCGGCATTGCATCCGCTAAACGATGAATTTCTTCACAGACCTGCACCGCTAACTCGCGCGTCGGGCAGATCACTAAAATCTGCGTTTTTTCAAGCGCCACATCAACTGCTTGCAGCGCGGGCAGTCCAAAAGCCGCTGTCTTGCCCGAACCCGTTTGCGAGAGCCCAACAATATCACGACCCTCCAGCGCAACTGGAATCGTTTCTGCCTGAATGGGCGAAGGCGATTCAAAGCCGAGGCGGTGAATGCCTTCCAATAATTCAGGGCATAGCCCAAGATCTGTAAATTTAGTTTCCATTGAGTGATTCTCTAACCTGTTTTGATAACGGTTCTAGAGAGCGCCTAGGTTGCACCCTTACTACTAAAGCACAAGAACCCTTTTTGAAATTAAAGGGGCAGCCAAAATAACACATTTTTAAAAAAGAACCTAGCTTTCACAATATTTAGATCTAATTAGCATAAAAAGAGTATTACACTACCTGGAAGGATCGATTATTCCTGAGCCCACTTCCTACGCCCTTGGGATAAGGGTGGTGCACTGGGACTTCTTCTGCTTCGCAGGACGCGGAAGGTCTCGTTATTCCGCACGCGATCGGTCGCTATTGGGATAACTTCCAAGCCATTTCACAAATGAACAGTGGCTCTGTAATTCTTCGAATGCAGCTTGCACCTCTGAGTCTTCTTTGTGTCCAACTAAATCAATGAAGAAATAATAATCCCACGCTTTACGCCGACTAGGGCGTGATTCGATCTTACTGAGATTGATCTTACGAGATGCAAAGGACTCCAAAACTTTTTCTAACGCCCCCACTTCATCTTTAAGCGAGAAAACGAGGCTAGTCTTATCTTTGCCCGCACCAAGTGCCCCAGGTTGAGTTTTACCGACAACCAAGAAACGAGTCACGTTATCCGCTTTGTCTTGGATTCCACGTTGCACGACTGGAATGGTATAGAGTTCAGCGGCGAGTTCGCTTGCAATAGCGGCAACTGCACGACTGGACTTTGCCAGCTTCACCGCATGCGCGGTGCTCGAGGTGTCCACCAGCTGCGCATCAGGAAGATTGCGACGCAACCATTCGCGGCATTGTCCCAATGCTTGGTCTTTAGAATGCACCTCTTTGATTTCACCCAACGGAGATTGCGAGATGAGGCAATGCTCAATCGGCAGATAGACTTGCGAGCATATGTGTAGGTCGGACTCAACCAACATATCCATCGAGTGAAAGACCGCGCCTTCAGTAGAATTTTCAATTGGAATCACTCCGTAATCCGCATCGCCGCGCTCGACCTCGGTAAAGACATCCGCGATCGTTTTCATTGCTCGATAGTCGAGGCTCACCCCAAAATTTCGAATCGCGGCTTGATGCGTGTAAGTCGCCTCTGGTCCCAGATACGCAATCGTTAATTGTTGCTCAAGCGCAATCGAGGCAGAAATGACTTCGCGATAGATTGCTCGCAATGCCTCCCCGTTCAAATTGCCCGTATTGAGCAAAGCAATTTTCTCCATTACTTGCGCTTCACGAGCTGGGTCGTAAATCTCTGCCCCGTTCGCATGCTTAATTTTCCCGATTGCACTCGCGTGTTCCACACGGGCGTTTAGCAAGCGGACGACTTCCTGATCAATCGCGTCGATTGCCTCACGATTCGTTTGGAGTTTTTCTTTCATATCCTCAGTCATGATTATTGTCCTCCTTCGTGGGTTCATTCACCGCATCTGCGGCGTCGCTCTCGGCATTCTCGTTCTGCCAGTCAATTTCTGCAAATTCTTGGTCGAGGGGCAACTCCTCCGGACTGGGCTCCTCGGCAAGCCCCACATCGGCGTCACTGGGTTCAGGCTCTGTGCTATCACTCGCGCGCATCCAGTCGTCAATTTGATGATTACTTAAAACATCCGAAGCTGGCAATTGATCGAGTTCTTTAATCCCAGTAAATTCTAAAAACCCGTCCGTCGTGCCGTATTGTATCGGGCGACCCGGCAATTCCGCGCGCCCAGTTACATGGACTAGCTCATGCTCAATCAAACGATTCAAAGCACTGTCCGCAGACACTCCGCGAATCGCTTCAATCTCGGCGCGAGTAACGGGTTGGCGATAGGCAACAATCGACAGGGTTTCCAAAGCGGCAGGACTGAGTTTCATTGGGCGCGGTTCTTTGCGCAACAAACGCACAAGCTCCGCGTACTGCGGAGCCGTCATAATTTGAAATCCATTCGGGCCTTCAACTACGCGATAGGCTTTGTCCTCTGCTTCCGCTTTCTCCGTGATCGATACAATGGCCTCTTTAATTTGTGCGGTCTTAACTGGCGCGGGAAGCTCGATCTCTGAAACCTCTGTTCCCTCCTCTTGAGCAGCCGCTTGCAGTGCCTCTACTTGATCCCGATGATATCTGGTAAAGACATCTGTGAGGTTTCTTACAGTAAGAGGTTCGGCGGTAGAAAGCAGGAGTGCTTCGAGAGTCTGGTTTAATTCTGGTTGCATGCGATATAGTTTACTAGCAAAGCGAAGTTTTCGGGCATGAACAGTAAAAAACGATGTTGTCGTCCGCCTTGCAATCCATTCTATCATCTGATGCGTTATTCCTCTAACGTAATTTTTCTAAATTTTTCTCACATTTGTACTTAAAATGGCTGATAATAATACACGCCCTCATTCCTCTATCGTAGTTGATGGGCCAGATCGCGCCCCTGCTCGTGCCATGCTTCGAGCGGTCGGCTTTGAAGATTCTGACTTTAAAAAACCGCAGGTTGCAGTCGCAAGCTCTCCGAGTGACATGACCCCCTGCAATGTTCACTTAGGTGAACTTGGCGAACATGCCCGTAAGGGAATCAACGACGCCGGCGGTCGAGCTGTCTCTTTTAATACCATTACGGTAACCGATGGAATCAGCATGGGAACCAAAGGTATGCGCTACAGCCTTGTATCGCGTGATGTTATTGCAGACTCGATCGAGACTGCTTGCGCGGCGGAAGGCTTTGATGGGCTGGTTGCAGTCGGAGGGTGTGATAAAAATATGCCCGGAGCAATGATTGCAATCGCGCGCTTGAATCGTCCCGCAGTCTTCGTTTACGGCGGAACTATTCTTCCGGGCTTCATGCCGAACGATGAAAAAGAATGTCACCCCATGGATATTGTCTCGGTCTTTGAAGCCGTGGGCAAACACGCAAAAGGCGAACTAAATGACGCGCAACTCAAGGAAGTTGAAAAATACGCTATTCCCGGTCCAGGCTCGTGCGGAGGGATGTATACCGCAAATACTATGGCGAGTGCGATTGAGGCATTAGGAATGAGTTTGCCTGGAAGTAGCGCACAAGTCGCGGTGGGCGAAGCCAAGCGAAAGGATTGCGAGCAGGCAGGCGCGGCGGTTGTCAAAATGCTCGAGAGTGGATTGAAGCCCCGCAATATCATGACGCGTCAAGCGTTTGAAAATGCCATTACCACCTGCTTGGCGCTCGGAGGTTCTACGAATCTTATTTTGCATCTCTTGGCAATTGCCCACTCTGCGGAGGTCGAACTTAGCATCGATGATTTTGCTACCATCGGAGAACGCATTCCCTTGCTGGCAGACGTAAAACCCTTTGGTAAATACAATATGAGCCAACTGATACGCATTGGCGGGATTCGCCCCATGATGAAAATGCTCTTGGATCGCGGACTCTTACACGGTGATTGCCTGACGGTAACGGGCGAAAGCATCGCCGAATCTTTGAAAGATGTTCAGCCTTATGGCGCATTCCCCGAAGAACAGGACATTATTCGTCCATGGGATCAGCCCATAAAAGATAGCACGCACTTACGCATTCTACGCGGTAACCTCGCCCCTGATGGAGCGGTTGGCAAAATTACTGGAAAGGAAGGACTCAGATTTGAGGGCATTGCAAAAGTTTACGAAGGCGAGGAAGACGCCCTTGTCGGGATTCTTCGAGGTGATGTTGTGAAAGGAGACGTCGTCGTGATTCGCAACGAAGGTCCGGTCGGCGGTCCAGGTATGCGGGAAATGCTTTCCCCGACCAGTGCGGTAGCGGGTCGTGGACTGATCAAAGATGTTGCCCTCATCACTGATGGCCGCTTCTCGGGAGGGAGTCACGGTTTTGATGTGGGGCATATTACGCCCGAGGCGGCGTGTGGAGGCCCGATTGGGATCGTGCAGACGGGCGACACTATCTTAATTGATGCGGTTGCGAATAGTATTGATCTTAAAATTGACCCTGCCGAGTTTGATGCGCGTATGAAGGCATTTAAGCCCAGTGGCCCTGGAGCCAAACGCGGAGTACTTGGCAAGTATGCCGCGATTGTTGCCAGCGCATCGGAAGGTGCGGTCACCGATAAAAACCTTTAATCTAAGAATTCAAAAACTATGTCCTGGGAACGTTTTAATAAACATTATTTATCGCTAGATGCGTTAGACTTTGCGCTCGATATCAGTCGCGTTGATTTCGCGGAGAATTTTTTAACCCAGATGGAACCGCGAATGCAGAAAGCATTTGCCGATATGGACGCGCTGGAAAAAGGCGCCATTGCAAATCCTGACGAGAATCGCCAAGTCGGTCATTATTGGTTGAGAAATGCGTCGCTTGCTCCCGACCCAGCCCTCACAGAAGCCGTTGAATCGTGCCTACAAGAAATCCACGAAATTGCGAATCAAGTACATGCCGGCACGCTCAAAGGCGCGAACGGTGCTTTCAAAAACTGCCTCATCATCGGCATTGGTGGCTCGGCGCTGGGTCCGCAGTTTGTTGCAGACGCGCTGGGTTGCCCTAAGAAAGATAAATTAAAACTCTTTTTCTTTGATAATACCGACCCTGATGGAATGGATCGCGCCCTTGCTTCTTTAGAGGGCGAGCTTGGGCAAACCCTCAGCCTTGTCATTTCAAAATCAGGCGGGACTGCCGAAACTCGCAACGGAATGCTAGAAGCAAAAGCCGCTTACAAAGCGGCTGGCCTTGAATTTGCCTCTCACGCAATTGCAATCACAGGGGAAGATTCAAAACTCGATGCCATTGCTAAAAATGAAGCCTGGCTCAAGCGCCTCCCCATGTGGGATTGGGTCGGAGGACGTACTTCTGAGCTCGCAGCAGTCGGGCTTTTACCTGCTGCGCTTCAAGGTCTTGAAATTGACCGCATGCTTGACGGTGCTTCCGCAATGGACGAGGCAACTCGCAATCCCGAAACCGCAATGAATCCAGCGGCGCTCCTCGCTGTGATGTGGTATCATGCCACCGACGGTATTGGCGCGAAAGATATGGTCGTACTTCCGTACAAAGACCGCCTCATGTTATTTTCCAAATACTTGCAACAACTGGTAATGGAATCACTCGGTAAAGCGACTGACCTCGACGGCAATCCAGTGGAGCAAGGTATTGCGGTTTACGGCAACAAGGGCTCGACTGACCAACACGCGTACGTTCAGCAGCTCCGTGAAGGCGTTCATAATTTCTTTGTTACCTTCATTGAGGTTCTTAAAGATCGTACAGGTGATTCTATTGAAGTTGAAAACGGCACCACTACGGGTGATTTCCTACAAGGATTTTACTTGGGCACTCGTGATGCGCTTTATGAAAAAGAACGCCAATCAATAACCATCACCATTAAAGAGGTCACCCCTGAGGCTGTTGGGCAGTTAATTGCGCTCTTTGAACGTGCCGTTGGGTTATATGCAAGCTTAGTGAATATTAACGCCTATCATCAGCCGGGAGTTGAAGCAGGCAAAAAAGCCGCCGCCGCAGTTCTTGAGCTTGAGCAAATCGCTCTGGAAGAATTAAGAGCCAATCGCGGAAGCGAGTATACTGCAACCGCGCTGGCGAACGCCATCAACCGCCAAGACGATGCCGAATTAATTTTCAAACTTCTGAACCGCCTTGCAGTCAACAATCGTGGAGTCGCAGCAACTGGAAATAGAATGCCCTCTGAAACGCGTTTTAAAGGGTTATAGTTTAGCCGCTGCCTAAGATTATGAAAATTCTTTCGATCATTCTGAGATTCATTGCCATTTCTGCGGCAATTATCACGTTCTTAATTTTCCAAAAAACTCGGGTCTTTGTTGAAGAGGAAACGCAAAAAATTAATGCCGCTAAACTGGTGCATGATAATTCTATCAGAGAGCTCGAAAAAGCGGTTCAAACAATTGAGGAACTCAAAGAGAGCATTAATGAAGATCGAACCAATTATGTTAAGATCAGAAAAACCCTCATTGACCGCGAAAAAACCTTAAGCGAAAAGACTCAGACAATAGGCCTGTATGAAGAAAAGCTTGAGCGCGCTCGGATCAAAAATGAATTTCTAAATATAGAAATCCAAGAGGTTCGCAATAAGCTCATGACTGCTGAGCGCAAAAATTCAAAATCTGGACAGCTTCAAGAGATTGAATCGCTTAAAAGCGCACTCGTTAAGCTTCAAGAGAAGAATAAACGCTTAACGACCGAGTTAGCGCAATCTAACGAACAATTGATTGCAATAATTGACACGGACAAGGCCGACCAAAAAGCGCGCACTTATTATAATCCTAACATAAATGCGACCTCCGCTAAAGTTGAGGTAAATTCGATAAATCCCAAGAATCGCATCGTAGTACTTTCTGTTGCGCCTGAGCTTAAACTTAAGAGCTCAATGGAAGTTACTCTAATCTATGGGAAAAAGTTACTTGGCAAAGCCACTATCTTTAAAATAACTGATACGTATATGGTCGCTAGCCTTGATAATGCATTTGAAACCAGTCAAATTGACAGTGGCTCAATCGTAACCATTATCCCTTAGCTTAATTATGTTTAAAAAGATATTACTTCGTTTCCTACTAGCCGCACTTTTTATTTTTTCTTCAATGGGTCTTACCGCCTGCTTTGATAGCGATGTTGACGACCAATCGATCCCGTGGAGTCGCCCTAAAAGCTGGGAAGGCGGCGCTCCTGGCATGGGTGGTGGCGGAATGCGTGGGTATTAAAAATATTCATGATTTCATCCTCAGAAGTCGGATCCTTAATCTTAGTCGCCACGCCTATAGGCAACTTGAGCGATATTAGCGAGCGCGCTAAAGCCTCTCTACAATCCGCGAACGCCATTGCATGCGAGGACACTCGCGTCACAGGAAAATTATTATCAAAACTCGGATTTGAAACAAAGCCCGAATTGATTTCATACCGCGACGAAAACGAAGCGACCCTTGCGGAACCGCTAGCAAAACGCATTCAAGATGGTGAAACTATTGTCCTCGTCGCGGACGCAGGAACGCCCTCAATCAGCGACCCCGGCTTCCGGTTAGTGCGTCAATGCCGGAAATTAGAATTACCCGTCACTGCGGTGCCCGGGCCATGTGCCGCGATACTCGCGCTTGCACTTTCGGGACTGCCGAGCGACGGATTTCTTTTTGTCGGATTTTTACCTCCTAAACGCGCTGCAAGGAAACGATTTTTTGAGCAACATAAAGATTTTGGATATTCCATTATCCTTTACGAGTCCTGTCATCGCATTGGGAAATGCCTCGAAGATCTCGTTGAGACTCTTGAGCCCGATCGCACCGTCAGCGTGAGCCGCGAATTAACGAAGCTTCACGAAACCGTGCATACTGGCACCGCAAGCGCAGTCAAAGCAGCTGTCGCTAAAGCCAGTCAAAAAGGAGAATTTGTAATAACCATCGCAAAAAAAGGATTTCTACTTTAATAATTTAGCCATGAAAAAATTAAGCCAACTCTTCTTCCTCGCGATTGTGCTCTTTTCTGGAAGCGCTTTTATCGCTACACCTGCTTCCGCGCACTGCCAAGTTCCCTGCGGGATCTATGACGACCCTGCACGCGTTCAATCAATGCTAGAGGACGCCGCAACCGTTGAGAAAGCAATCGCTATGTTAACAAACCTTGCAGGTAAAACCGATCCGCAATCGCTGAATCAAATAACTCGTTGGGTGCATAACAAGGAACTCCACGCACAAAAAATTATTCAAACTATCAGTGACTATTTTTTGACCCAACGCGTAAAGCCCGCGCAAGAAGACTACGCTAACCGGCTTGCAAAACACCATGCGGTTATTCTCTCTGCCATGAAAGCCAAACAAAATTCACACTCTGACGTTGCGAAAATATTAAAGGAGAGCATTCAAGCACTTCAGGTCTACTACCCCGCTCCCCAACACAGCCATTAAGAAACCGTTATTCCACTTCTGGGGAGTACAAAGGCACGCTTTTTTTAAGATCCATTTTCAGACTGCCTCGCCCTAGAAGTAGATCCATCAAGGTGCGTCCGCAAAAATCTGCACGCCATCCCGCCAGCAAGCGATGCGCCTTCACGGAGTCTTCTTTTGAATCCACCACAAAAGCGGTAACATCTGCCCGATTCGCAACTAGAGCTGTATCAATCTTTGAGGTCATACAAACTCCTTTCAAAAAAGCTAGAGCAAAATCCACTCTCGCCTCATACCCATCATCTGGAGTCGCCGTTGCTCGCGTGCTCGAAGGCAGTTCGGGTAAGTCGCCCTCAATGCCACGCTCAATAGCTTCCCAAATCCGCCCACGATGGCGTTCCAGAACTCGTTCGCTCAATCCTTTCATAGGCCGCAACCCGTCTATTGAATCAGGAACATTCTTAACGAGCGAAACAAGCCCTTCGTCAGACAGAATAAAGCTGCGCGGCAAATTGCGTCGTCGCGCACTTCGATCGCGCCAAGAGCCTAAGCTGCGTAAAATATTACGTTGCCGATGTGTCAATGCCCCGCTTCCACGGACTTTAGGCATCACCTGATCGGGATCGGCTTCCACATATAATTCTTCCCGTTCGTAGTAAGCCATTTCATCCGCAATCCAGTCACGGCGTCCTAAAGCATCTGCTCGCTCTAAAATTTCCTCCATCAATCGCACTGAATCACGCACATCATCTTTTGCGTATTCAAGCTGGGCAGAGGTCAAAGGACGCGCCAACCAATCCGATTGCGTCTCGGTTTTATCTAATCGTACCCTTAAAAGATGTTTCAAAATATCCCGTAACGAAATCGTGGAGGAAAACCCGATAAATCCTGCGCTCCGTTGTGTATCAAAAATATTACGCGGCATGGCTCCGCAAACACGCTGAAGAATTACTAAATCTTGTTGTGCGTCGTGCAAAATTTTTACCGTAGAAGCATCCGACATTAAACTTGCGAAAGGAGTCCAATCCTCAATCTGAGGCGCATCGATAAGGGCGGTATCACCATTGGGGTACCCCACCTGAACCAATCCGAGCGACGGGTAGAAAGTGCGGTTCCATACAAATTCTGTATCAATACCCACTGCTCCAGAAGCTTTCGCTTTCTCACATGCCTCCTCTAATCCTTCGCTGTCAGTTATCATTTTGAACAGGTTCTATGAATGCTCTGATAAAGTGAAGCCGAAAGTCGCCTGATTGAAAATTCATTGCCGATCGACTGTGCTTGATGCGAAGCCGAAATTGCTACAAACCTATTACAGCTTATCTATTTAGTACCGTTTCCCATGGATCCAGACATCAGTATACATGTTCAAAATCTTTCACGTAGCTTCGGCTCCGCGTGGGCGATTAAAAACATCAGCTTTACCGTCCGGAAAGGTGAAATTGTGGGATTTTTAGGCCCAAATGGCGCCGGCAAAAGTACCACCATGCGAATTTTAAGCGGCATTATGACCGCCCAAAGTGGTTCTGCCTGGGTAGCTGGCATTTCCGTAGCACAATTTCCGCACGAGGTTAAACGACGTATCGGCTATATGCCCGAAAATAATCCGCTTCCTGATGATATGCGGGTCGTTGAATATTTGCGCTTTCGAGCACGCTTGAAAGAAGTAGCAAATTCTGAAGTACGTACCCAAGTTGAAGCCGCTATGGAAACTTGCGACCTAGCTCGCACCGCGCGAAGAAAAATTATCGGCACCCTCTCCAAAGGTTTCCGTCAACGTGTTGGCATTGCGGACGCCCTCCTCGGGAACCCGGATGTCATCATCATGGATGAACCCACTATTGGCCTAGATCCCCATCAAATTCAAAGTATTCGCCGCCTCATTGACAGCCTCCGCGGACGAATGACGGTCATTCTCTCCAGCCACATCCTGCCAGAAATTGAACGCTCCTGTGATCGTGTGGTTATTATCAATCAGGGACGTGTGGTCGCGAGCGGTACGAGCGATGCACTCCGAGAAGAGTTCTTACCGGGCAATCGCTTTCAATTAAAATTTTCAGGCGAGGAAAGTACCCTTCTTGATGCCTTAAAGATACATGGGATCAAAATTGAACACTTTGATTGCGAAAAGGAAGATGACGAAACTTCAAGCATGCGACTCATTGTCGAAGACACAAAATTCAACGGCTCGGATTTAATGACCGCCATTCAAAAGGAATCGCAATGCCAACTCTTGAGCATTGCTCCCGATATTCCGAATCTAGAAGCTATCTTTCTCGCTGCCACCAAACGTTCTTGGGAGGAGACCATCGAAGGCACTCCTGATATTTCGACCCCATCATTAACTCCGTAGTGAATTAAAATTTTCTATGCGACATTTCTGGATTTTATTCAAACACGAGCTGCGAATGCTTTTAATAAGCCCTACCACTTATGTTGCAGGCAGCCTCTTCCTCGCGCTTATGGGATTTATCTACTGGGCGATCTTGCGCGACATGATCACCTCGCCCCAAAATGAATTGCCTGCGGTTCAGTTCTTCAAAAGTTTTTGGATTCCAACATTCTTTGTCATTCCTCTCCTAACGATGCGGAGCATTGCGGGGGAACGAAGCTTAGGTACGCTCGATACCCTCCTCACGACCCCGACTTCGCGCATCGCAGTAGTGGCGGGAAAATTTGCGGGCGCATATTCATTCTATCTTTTGCTCTGGGCGCTCACTTTGGGGTACCCGTTTATTGCAAACAAACTACTCCTCACGCACAACGAGAGCACCGCGTTATTACAAAGCGAATCAATCATGGGGAGCTTTAGTTTTATCGCCATTAGCGGCGTCTTGTTTGTCGCCATTGGGATTTTCACGAGTAGCCTAACGCGCAGTCAACTTGTTGCCGCGATGCTCTCCTTTACTCTGCTCTTTATCGTAATTGTCGGCGGACAACAAATCGGCACCTTAACTCAAAGTGGAATTGAGCCCACTGGTTGGTTATTCCATACCCTTGATTATCTAGCGATTTTTACTCATCTAGATGATTTTGCGCATGGCATCATCGATACCCGTCCGTTCTTCTATTATCTAAGCGCAGGGTTTCTCCTGCTTGGTATCTCAACCCTCGTAATCGAAGCGAAAGCGTAATGGAACCCGAGCGACTCAACGACTTTCAGGTCACACGCAGACTGCGCGTCTTCAATCGAATTACGCAGATTGGGCTAAGCATTATTCTTATCTTGGGACTCAACTTTCTAGCTTCCAAGCATTACAAACGCTACGACCTTACCAAGGATAAGAGATACAGCCTGAGCGCAGAATCCAAAGCTTATCTTGAGAAACTTGAAGCACCTATAAATATTTTTGTAACCATTGCAAATGACTCCGAGTCCGCCGAGTTGAATCGCATTCGCAATGATTTAGGCAAATTGCTTGCCGAATACGAAGTCCAGTCCATGCGGAGCGGTGAGCCCTTCATTCGCATCGAATACGTCGATACCCTTAGGCAGCGAAAACGAACTCAAGAACTCGTCCAGAAATATAATATTGAAAAGGAGAACGTCATCGTAGTTGCCACTGAGGATCAAACCCGAACGATTGAATTACCCGAACTCTACGAAGCAGAAGAAGGCAAGTGGCATAGTTTTCGAGGCGAAAATAGCATCACTTCTGCGATCATAGAAGTTTCCAGCGAAGAAATGCCCGTCTTGTACTTTACGCTAGGGCATGGCGAAATGCGCATCAATGAAGTCGATCCGCTACGAGGGTTATCGCTTGCGCAAAGCTTCTTGCAGGAACGCGGATTTACTCTCAAGGAGCTAGATTTAACCCGCGTCAACTCCGTCCCCGAAGACGCTGGACTTGTTTTTGCACTCGCACCCCAAGCAGCTTTCAGCGCAGAAGAAACTGAAAAGCTCCGTCGTTACATGAGCGATCGGAATGGTCGCATGATTCTGACTCTAGAGCCTGGCCGCAAGCACGGGCTCGAAGATTTATTGTTCGACTGGGGCATCTTAGTCGAAGACCACGTCGCGGTCGACGTTGATCCAAACTATCGTTCACAAGAAGGGGACCTCATCATTCGCCACTTCAGCGAACACCCGATTAGTAAGCTTCTTTTTGACTATGGAGCGACCGCATTTTTTGGACAATCGCGCCCGATTCGCATCGACCCCGCAAGCACCGCCGATGACAGCCTTGCACTCCGATACATCATAGGCACCTCGCAAAAAAGCTGGGCGGAACGCGACTATCGAACTGAAAGCCCAATTACTTTCACTCCAGAGCGAGACCTTTCAGGCCCACTGAGTCTGGCGGTCGCCTCAAACCGAAGCACGCGATCTGGCTTAGGGCTATCTATTTCTGGCGGTCGTTTAATCTGCTACGGGAATTCTGACTTCCTTGCCAATAACCGCTTTCAAGCTTACGGAAATTACACCCTCTTCATAAATAGTGTGAATTGGGCACTCGACCGAAACGCATACCTTAATATCCCAACTCAACCGCTTGACAGTTTTCAGCTCATCATGAGTCAATCAGACCTCAAGCGGATGCTACTCTACTTTTCCATGATGCCGCTCGCAATCGGGCTCTTAGGCATTTTAATTTATTTCCTACGTCGCCGTTAAAATTATGCGTTTCAAAAATACCATAATCCTAGTCCTTCTCAATTTAATCACCTTCGGAACAATTTGGTTCCTCGATCAACGCAATCTAGAAACGGAGAGCGATCTGAATCAACTCGCCGATCAAATCCGTGAGCAAATTAAAGAAGCCCCAAATATTATATTCTCGGGAGAAGCAATCAACCTTACCCATGAACTTGTACGCGAGGGCGACCAATGGCTTCTCTCCAAACCCGTTAGCTGGCCTGCGAACTATTTTGCAGTCAACCGTATTCTAAATCAGCTCCAATTTATGGAGGAAGAAACTTCTTTTGAGGTTCAGGATGTACTCGCGGCAGGACAAACACTCGCGGACTATGGCTTTGAACCCCCACTCCTAACGATCAACCTTAAGAACTCGGAACAATCCAGCTTACTCAGCTTGGGAACTCCAACCGAAATCGGAAATAAGATTTATCTTTTAGGTCCGACTCGCGAACGAATTCATGTAATTAAGCGCGAGAGTATCGATAGCCTTTTTCAAGACCTGAATGCACTACGCTCTCGAGCGATCTTTGAATTACCTGTTTTCGAGGTGGATGCGCTTGGGCTTGAATTAAAAACCGACACTGGCGCGAGCAGCGGTAGCTTAAAAATGCGACTCGTTAAGGAAGATAATTCTTGGCAATTTGAAGCCCCCTTTGCCACGAGCGCAGATCCTGCTCTCGTAGCAAGCACAATCAATACCCTGAGCTCTATTCAAGTTATTCGTTTTGTTGAAGAAAATTCAAGTGACCCCATCGCACAAGGACTGGATGCCCCGAAGGCGAGCATTACTCTCTATGGAAATAACCGTGAGCAAACCTTGCTTGTGGGCAATCCAGACCCCTCTGCCCAAGGCGATTTAACTTATTTCGCACAACTTGAAGGACGCCCGACTGTTTTTACCATTCCTGGAGAACCCATTGATGCGTTGCGCGATGCGCAACAAGCGCTTCGTAAACGCAACTTTTTTGAATTTGATCTTCAAGCAGCCGACTCGATCCGCTTGAGCGAAGGCACTACCGAATTGCGCCTTCAAAAACTTGAAACGGGAGACTGGCAAGTCATGGGCGAGTCAGATGCATCCGAGTCAGAGCCCGAGCGCGCAGATACAGCAATCGTGAGTAATTTGTTGAGCGACTTAAATCAATTGCGTGCGATCGAGTTTGTCATGGATGCGCCCTCTCCGTCTGAACTAGGGCAGTTGCGCTTCAACACCCCTCGCCGAAAACTGCAAGTTGAGTTTCCCGACTCCGACCCATTAATTCTGCTTCTAGCACATCCCGAAGGCGAAGAAACCCGTCTCTTTGCCCAGGCAGGACAAGCGCCTTTCGTGTATGAAGTTGAGCGCCGCTCCATGTTAGAACTTCTGAATTTAAATCCGCTTCACTATCGAAACAGAGTTTTGGAGCAACTCCCCACCTCCGCCGAAGTGATTCAGATCTCTCTTAAACCTAATGATCGAGAGCCTATTGTTTTCAATTTAGATGACTCCGCTTCCGAAAATTTGAATTCTCTCAAGGACTTGTCTCCTGATCAGACAAATGCACTGAAGATCCTAACCGAATTCTTCAAACGCTTCGAAATAAAAAATTACTTGAGCACTCGCTTTGATTCAGAAGGCTATGATTCCACCCCTTGGCAGGTAGATTTAATCGCCACGATTCTTTTGCCCGATGGAAATAGCGGGCGCGAAATAACCCGAAGGTATCGCATCACTGATCGCCTTAGCGGGATGCGTCAAATTGGAGGCAGCCCTGAACATGACTGCGCCTTTGAATTAAAGCAGGAATTAATCGATGCGCTCTATGTCTTTCTTGAGGATATGCCCAAGCCGCCTGAAGCCACTGGAGATCCCGTTGAGACGCCTTCGCTTCCAGAACTCATTCAAACCCCCTAAAGGGAGGGGTAAGAGATTAAGAGAACTTGCAAGCCTCTGATGCCTAATCGTAATTCAAATACAACTCCAATGCGTTGGGGCATTTTTTGCCTCAATCTATTACTTGTAGGTATCCTCTCTTTTCAATGTTTCTTAGGATTCTGTATCGTAGTGTACGGGTGCATTCCTCTGCCGACTCAGGCTATCAATGAGTGGTTTAAGAAGAATCCCTTCATGGAGCATTCTATTGAGGGCGAGGCATACGAATTTTCCCTTAGTGGGAATTTAAAGATCGTTGCGCCTAAACTATTCAAAGCAAATGACCCAAACTCCATCCTTGAAGCATCGCACCTTCGGATCGCCCTGCAGCCGAAATCAAACCCCATATCTAAAATAGATATTTTTGGAGGCACCCTCTTTTCAAATAATCCTGAGGCTGACCAAGCGAACCCAATCTTAAATGAAATCAATCTGAGCTTATTTTTGCATCGAGATTCATTGTTGATTGATTCTTTTTATGCGCAGTACGAGAACCTTCGCTTGAGAACAACGGCACAGGTTTCGCTCCCCGCCTTAGAAAAATTATTAAACTTAAAAGACCCCGAAACGAACCACACCGACGTAACTGCTCCCTTAGATCCCCTTACGCTGCTTGAGAACGCGCTGCAGTCGCAACCGCTCATTACCCAAAGTAAACAACCTTACCTCTTTTTAGATTTAAACATCGAGGACGCGACAGACCCTTCCTTGCGAATCCAATTTAACTGCCGAGCACTCGAAGATACAAAATTCCAAGCGCAACGGCTCAACCTTGAAACAACCGCCGAACTCAGGGATGGAGCGCTTCACTTCACAAAGCCCATTCATTTTGAAGTGGAAGCGTTTACAACAAAAGATCCTCACATCATATTTAAGCAATGTCGAGGTAGGATCCTAGCGACTTCGCTCAATGAATTTTCAAACAACGGCTGGCCGCCTGCAGCCTTTCACTCAGAGGTCATTCGCTACGAAGCTTATAAGCTCAAGCAAGCGACTTTACAAACCGAACCTACTTCCGACGCGTCTCTCAAATTCTTTGGATATGCGCGTGGACTGGACGGTATGTTTGCCCTCACAGGCAGATTGCTTCAAGACGAGCTCTCCGGTGAGCTTGAAATTGAAGGACTCCTAGACCCTAGTCTTTTGCTGACGGAAAGCCTTCAAGCATCCTTGCCAACTATCTCCTCATCAGAAAATAGCTTCTGTAAATTCCGTTTTTCATGGGAGGCGGGCTTCCAGAACCCTACCTCCGATATCAATATACATTTTAGAAAAACTAATATTGAAGCTACTCATTTTGATACCCTCCGCTTGAATGCGTCTCATTCTGGAAATTCTTTAAAAGTTGATTCCCTCTATTTCAGTCGCGGCAATCAATGGCTCAATTTAAGCTTTGAAAAAGATGACGCGCAGAACCAGTACCGCCTTGAAACATACGGCAGCGTCATTCCAAAAGAATACAACGCAATCATGCCCGGTTGGTGGAAACGGATTTTTAACGAACGCTTTGAATTTAACTCAGACAGTCAGGTTTATGGAGACTGCATAATACGAGGTAAGAACACTCCCTTCTCGACCGACCTCTACTTTGGAAAATTTAATGTTCAAGCGATCACCTATCAGAACGTCCCACTCACCCAGGGATCCTTAATTCTAAGAGGCAGAAACCTGTATACTGAAATACACAAACTCGATGCATACAGCGACTCCGATTGGCTTCGTGGCAGCATCCAATTCACGGGCTTCCCAGATGGAATATTAAATTCCGCATCCATCCGATACGATTTGGAATCCCGGCTTTCCTTAAGCAAAATAGAGAAACTGATCCCCTCGAATCTATCGATCACGCTTGAGTCCTTTGAAAGTGCTCACGCCCCTCTCTTAACCGCAAAAGCGGCATACTTTAACCAAGAGGACTATCCGCAATACACTGGACTCTCTTATCTTTTACTCAGTGCTCAAAGTGATGCATCCGTTATCTACAAGGGCGTCCAATTTGATTCCTTAAATTTCGACCTTAAAGCACATCGCGACCGAGTGAGCATTCGTGATTTTGATTTCAGTCTCGCTGGCGGGGATGGAACCGGCCGAATTGACCAATACAAGCATGATTCAAATGAAGAGTTATGGACTCGACTTGAGTTGAATTTACACCGCGCCAACTACGAATCGACTCGTGCATTAGTCAAACAATTGGCAGGCAATTCTGAGAAGGAATCTAATGAGAACGCGAATGATCCAGAAGCACCCGGATTTCTTTCTGCAAATTTTGTTTCTGAGGGCCCTGCAAATGATTTCTTTAAGCACACGGGCTGGGGCAAATTTTCTTTAGACAGCCCCGAGCTCGCTAAGATTCAGTTACTGGGTCCGCTCTCCATGATTCTTGAGATTACCCCACTCAATTTTACCTCTCTCAAACTCAACCAAATGTCCGGAGCCTTCGCAATCGATACCGGCTTTTTAAAGTTCAGTCCTTTGTTGATCCTTGGACCACAAACCAAAATGGAAGCAAACGGAACGCTCCAACTTGAGGATCAATCATTAGATATGGTCTTGGGAATTGACCTCATCGGTAACGTCAGCGAACAATTAAATCCTTTCAAACGTATTACCGAAGTCCTCAACCCGCTCAACTATCTCATGCAATTTAAAGTCGGAGGCACGCTCGAAAACCAGAAAATTCGCTCTATCTACGACCCCCGCAACATTCTTTCTCTGTAGCAAAAATTGCGACCCAACACCCATCTTAAAGATCGGCTATCCAGCTTGTTTCAATTTCAAAAAGTGATCCCAATCACTGTCGTAATCTTGCCCAATTAAGGAACTAATAAAAGGACGCCAACGAGGGCGCTCGGGCTTCCGAATAAGATGCATGTTTGCTTGGTGCGGCAGTCGATTTGCCTTTCTTGAATTACAACTGATGCACGAAGTAACAATATTTTCCCAGCTGGTACGACCTCCACGATCCCGAGGAATTACATGATCCATATTCAACTGACTCGCTTCAAAAGTTCCACCACAATACTGGCATCGGTGCGCATCGCGTTCAAAAAGCGTTTCACGCGTAAACTTAACTTCTTGCACAGGCAAACGATCGTACTGTTGTAAAATCAACACCTTCGGCACTCGAATACGCAAGCGAACCGTCTGCACATACGCTTCGTCATCCGCTGGCACTTCACTTGCAGAATACGCTAACCAATCCTCCGCCTTCAGCAGTTGAAAACTCCCATCGGTGGTATTGATAGCTTGGGCATGATCCTGCAAAAGCAGACTAAAAGCCCGTGGAACTCCGACTATGTTAACCGCCTGCCAAAGACGATTTAAAACCAATATTCTATAGTCTAGACTCGTTCCCATCTGGATTCTAACAATGGGAGTTGATCCATAACTTTGTCAACTCCATCTTAGAAAAGTAAGTGTCATCTAGGTTAAAAATATACGTTCGTCAGGCTCACGAATTTGAGTGCGGAACCACTTACGTTGTTTCTTAACTAAATGCATCGTATTTTGAATTATCGCAGACAGCAGCCCCTCTTTGTCGAAATCCCCCTCTAAGTAGGAAAGCGTCTCGCGATATCCAATAGCACTTGCCCCGCTCGGATTCGACAAAATACCCGCCCCTCGCAAAGTAATCACCTCTTCAATCAAGCCCGCTGATAACATTTGCTCCGCCCGAATTGCCACCCGCTCTTTAAGCGCGTCCGCATCACGATCCAAAATTATGAGATACTTTGAAAATTCCGCATACGGCTCTGGACGATTCGCGAATTCCGATTGCAATGCCAACAACGGACGACCCGAAGCCAAACAACGTTCCAAAGCGCGCATCACTCGGCGCGGATTTTGAATATCTAGAGTACCAAACCCCTCTGGGTTTAACGGCTCCAACGCCTCCATCAATCCAGGTAACCCTTCCGAATTTTTCAAAGCTTCTACTTCTTCGCGAATCGCATCCGAGACCACGACCGTATCGGTTACAGGCGCCAAAAAACTTTTTAGATAAAATCCACTGCCGCCAGTTACAACCACTTTGCGACCCCTCGCAACGATATCAGAAACCGCCGCCTCGGCCGCAGCTTGGTAAGCCACGATATCAAAGCCCTTGTCCACCGGCTGAATATCAATCAAGTGATGCGGAACACGCGCCAATTCTTCCGCAGTCGGTTTTGCAGTGCCTATATCCATTCCACAATACACCAAAGACGCGTCACAAGAAACAATTTCTGCATTGTGTGCCTCCGCATACCGCAGCGCATATTCAGTTTTACCAACTGCAGTTGGTCCCGTAATGATGTATAATTGTTCAGCCACTTTTACCTAAATGATTCCACTATCTAAAATGAAATGTGAGCTCACGTTTCCATACTGGCAACACTGGACCGTCCCCTTTGGGCACTCATTTCCACGATTTTACCAAAAACATCGCTTGACTTGCACTCTGTGGTTTCTAATTTAGCGCACTTACCTTTTGAAATGGGGTAGTAGCTCAGTTGGTTAGAGCGCCGGCCTGTCACGCCGGAGGCCGCGGGTTCGAGTCCCGTCTATCCCGCCATTTCGTAACCCGCAGGTTTTCTTCCCTAGCGGGTTTTATTTTGCGCGCTTTTAAAAATATACCACAAACGCACTGCGCCATTGTTTGTCGTCTTTTTTAGTACCCCCAACTTGGCTATCTAAATCTTGGCGATACGAAAGCTCTAGCCCGAAGACATCTGTCAAACGCGTCCGTAGCGATATCGAGAATAAGAAATTATACAACTCGGAGTCTTCCATGTTCATGAAGTAATTGAACTTTTGAGACAAGGTGGTCTTCATTGGCAATTTCCAGACAAACTCTTGAAATGTATTTCCAATATAATTAGTTCCGTTCCGTATGTCTGAAGAATTTATAGCTTTAAATTCTTCGAGACCAAAACCGCCCCCGAGGTTGAGCTCAATTTTATCTTTAAAAACCTTAAACTTGTAGCCCAAGCCCAAGGAATTTTTGAATTCGTGGTCAATCCCTTTAACATTATCGACGCGATAGCCTAGTGCATTTTGCGCGAACCATCCTTTGCTGAAACTTCGCCGATACAATCCATTGATATCAAATTTATCGCTCGATACATAGGTCGTGCCGTTCGTCCTCGTATTCTTCCGATAACTGTATGACCCCGCTAAACGATACAAGTTCGGACTGCCCTTTTCTTGTATCGAGAGTTGTCCGCGCGCATACGATTCGCTCCACTCTCTTGTTCCGCTGGTTAAGTTCATCCCAAGGCGCAAATTTCCGCTCCATGATGGAGGAGTCTTAAAATTATAAATTGCTAAGATTGGTTTTAGAAGCCGATTGGATTTAGCTTTCGGTTTGGGTTCCTTTGAAGCCACTTGAGACGCCTTTGCGGCCGCAATTTTTGGAGCAGGCTTTACTTCTACGGCTGGCGCTGGCGTGGGTGTAGGTGCAGGTTTTGCTACTGCTGCAGGTTTTTTGGCGGCAAGCTCAGCTACTGGTTTTGATTCGGGCAAGGACTGAATCGAACTCACTAAATCTCGAGATAATTTTAATTCTCCTAAAAGTTTAGAGCGCAGGACTAAAGTTTCGTCGCTGGAACTCGGCAACACCTCTCCAATTAAACGCTCCCCGCTCATCAATTTGACCTCTTTAGGAGTCGCTTCAAGACAAGCGCACGAGAGAAAAATCGAGAGCAAAAAAATATGCTTATCATTTAAAATTCTCATTACTTTATGAATGCTATCTTTCAAAATTTATAATGCGTACGCAAGTGATGAATCCATTTTTCGTTCCCTTACGAGCAAAGGCTAAACCGCCGTTTCTGAGAATCGTTGTTCCCGAATAACCGTTATCTCAATTGAGCCAGGAAAATTAAGTTCCGATTCGATTCGCGAACGGATGTGTCGCGCAATTTTTTGAGCTTCTTCATCGTTCACAAGTTTAGGCTCAACAATTACACGCACCTCGCGACCCGCTTGAATTGCATATGCTTCAACAACCCCTTTTTCTTCTTTTGCGATGGCCTCAATGCTGCGCACTCGCTCAATAAATCCATCCATCGAAGAAGTCCGTACTCCAGGACGCACCGCCGACATCGCGTCCGCCACCATGACCAACCAAGCATACGCGCTTTCAGCAGGCACTTCCTTATGGTGACCCGCAATCGCGTTGACTACCCGAGGCTCTTCTCCGCAACGGCGAGCAATGTCTGCACCCGCAATCGCATGGCTACTCGCATATTCTTGGTCTACTGCCTTACCTAAATCATGCAGTAATCCAGCTCGTTTAGCCAAGACTGGATCCAAGCCAATTTCGGAAGCGATTAAAGCGCAAATATTGGATACCTCGATCGAGTGCTCGAGTGTGTTTTGATTATTGGACAATCGATAATGCAGCTTACCTAAAAGCCCCACCATTTCAGGATGCATTGTGTTCAATCGCAAACGACGCAACGCCCCCTCTCCCAAAAGAATAATATTGGAATCCATATCCTCCTCGGCTGCTAAAACTGCATCTTCAATACTTGCTGGTTGTATTCGTCCATCTTTCAAAAGTGACTCTAAAGCAATTCGAGCGACCTCGCGCCGTACGGGATCAAAACAGGAGATCAAGACCGAGTCAGGCGCTTCATCAATCAAAAGAGTCGTGCCAGTAGCGTGTTCAAACGTACGAATGTTGCGCCCTTCGCGACCAATGATGCGTCCTTTCAATGCTTCGTCAGGTAAAGCAACAAGCGTCGCGGTGGCATCATGCATTGGCTTACTTGTAATGCGTTGCATCGCCGCTAGTAAAACACGCTGCGCCTCATCTTTGATCGAGGATTCCGATTGTTCTAATTGATCCCTTCGCAATGCCTGTAGCTCTAGCTCGCATTCCCTTTGTGTATCCTTGAGAAGAATTTCGCGCGCTTCCTCCTGGTTCATTTGAGAAATCTGATGCAGCTTTAGGCGATACAAGCGTTGTATTTTCTCGGCTTCATTATCGCTAGTTTCCAGCTCGCGTTGCGCTTTTTCAACTTCCAAGCCTTTGGCCTCCAGTTTTTTTGCATCCACCTCAAGCTGAGCCGCAAATCGTTCCGTTTCTCGCAAGCGCGCTTCCTGCTCCGCTTCCTGAGTTTTAAATTTTAACTCTAGCTCTGCTTCCTTTTCTCGCAGTCCCAGTTCCGCCTCTTTAGCAAAGACTGCGTGCTCCAGCTTTAGTGACTTAATCTTTTGAGCGCAACGTCTGCGCATAAAGACTACGGTAGTGACCAATACCACCACTGCACCCCAAAAGGAGCCTTCTAAAGAAAACCAATCCATTAAATGTTATGTGCTATGTGAACAGATGATGGGGAAATCAACTGTGAGTGTATGAGTCTGCGGTTTGAGGCAATGGATATAAGGTTAATACTATGAAACCTCTAATTTATCGGATTTCAAGTTTTTATATTGTGCCATAATTGCACAGTTATTGCCGCTTTTCAAACCAGCGCGCCACTCCCTTAGCATCGCGGCAATTCAACACTTGCTCCGCAGGAATTCCTCCCTTGCGAGCAATATTAACCCCCGCCTCAAAGTAGCTAAGTCCTTCAATACTATGCGCATCTGGATTTATTGCACACTGTAAGCCTTGCTCTGCAGCACGTCGCCACAGACGCCAATCCAGATCCAATCGACGCGGATTCGCATTGATCTCAATAATTACTTTGTTGGAAATCGCAGCATCGATAACTTTTTGCAGATTGATCGCATACGGCTCTCTCCGGAGCAAAAGTCGTCCCGTCGGGTGTCCAAGCATCGTCGTGGCAGGGTGTTCAATTGCCCGAATGACCCGCGCCGTCATTTCTGGCTCACTCATTCCAAAGCCAGAATGCACTGAAACCACCGTATAATCCAAAGCGTCTAAAGTCGCATCTTCGAGATCCAGGCTTCCGTCCTTTAAAATATCGCATTCGATCCCCGAAAAAATATGCACCGCCGATGCCCCCGATTCATTAAACGCTCGGACCATTTCCAACTGACGCAGCACGCGCGCATCGTCTAAACCCTTCGCTTGAAAACTCGCCTTTGAATGATCCGCCAGCCCTAAATAATCAAAGCCCAATGCGCCCGTAGCCTCCGCCATTTCTTCCAAAGTATTCCGACCATCCGAAGCATCGGTGTGATTGTGAAAGACCCCGCGAATGGAACGGACCTCCAATAACTCAGGAAGCGTTCCTTTTTCTGCCAGTTCAATCTCGCCCATGCCCTCGCGTAATTCTGGTGCAATCTCCGCTACCCCTAAAAATTTAAATAGGTCTGCCTCGCTCTCGATCCCAAATTGTTGCGCACCCGCCTCGCTGTCCGCTTTTTCCGTTAAGCCCCACTCGCTCAAACTATACCCACGCGCCAATGCGCGTTGCCGTAACGCCACATTGTGATCCTTCGAGCCCGTAAAATGATGCAGTGTGAATGGAAATTGCTCTGCGGGGACGACACGCAAGTCTGCCTGCAGGCCATTTGCAAAACGAACACTCGATTTCGTTGCGCCCTGCGCCGTCACCAAATCAACCGACTCCAAATTTACAAACCATTCCATCACCGGCTGCGCATCTGACGATGCCACAACAAAATCTAAATCCCCAACAGTCTCCTTCAGGCGTCGCAAACTGCCCGCAATCTCAGCACGTTCTACCTGCGGCAGTCCGCGCAGTCCTTCTAAAATTGGACGCGCTACTGACGCAGCCTCCCACCATAAATGCCGTTGCGCATATGCCGCTCGCTGCTCAATTCCGTTAATTATTTTTTCTGCGGTCTTCGCACCAAATCCTTTCATCGCAGCCACTCGGCCATCTTCACACGCCGCCTGCAAACCCTCCACCGTATTGACTTCGAGGGCCTCATTTATTTTTCGCACTCGCTTCGCGCCCAAGCCCGGAATTTCGAGCATTTCAATTAAACCTCCATCAATTGAATCCCGCAAATTTTCTAAAAATGGCAACTCCCCTTCACTGTGAAGGATCGCGATTTTATCCACCAAGGCAGCTCCAATTCCAGGAACCGAACCCAGCGTCTCCGACTCCAATAACTCCTCTAACGAATCCTCCAGGGTGTCCAACGCACGCGCTCCCGTCTGATACGCGCGGATTTTAAACGGATTATCTCCGCGTAATTCTAGTAAGACCGCAATCTCCTCCAGCGCCGAAACAATCTCCGTCTTTGTCATTTTACGCCCTTTACCTTCGTCTTGCCCTGAGTTTCCAGAACATTTGCCAACTCCGCCTGCAATTCACTCAGCGCTTCAGGACGCACCCAGTAAATCATATCACGGCAACGCTTCTCGTTCATGATAATACCCGCCTGTCTCAAAACTCGTAAATGATGCGATACTGATGGTTGCGAGAGCCCGATTCGGGTCGCGATCGTTGATACATTACACGCCTCCACGCAACTCGGGGTCGACGGCAGCAAACGTAAAATCTCCAAGCGAACCGGATCACCGATTGCCCAAAATTGTTTCGCCATCACGTCCGTATCGAATTTGTTCATCTCTTCAAGCATTGACTTATTAAAATATATCAATACATATCGAAAACTTAAACAAGCACAAAGTATCGCCAACAAACTAGAAAACCAATCCATTCATGTTTCCTAACGACGCACTCGAAAACTGGCAACGCGGTCAAGGCCTCTGGAGCGACGTCCCAGCAGAAGATTGGAACAATTGGAAATGGCAGCTCAAGAATCGCCTCACCAAGCTTGAGCACCTTGAAAACTTCCTCGAACTCGACTCCGATGAGCGCGCAGGTTGCCTCTTTGCCGATAAGAAACTCGCCCTTGCGATTACTCCTTACTTTTTCAACCTCATTAATCCCGAGGACCCCAACGACCCTGTCCGTCGACAAGTCATCCCACGTGCGGGTGAGACACAAGTTGCGCCTGAAGAATTGCTCGATCCCGTAGGCGAAGAAAATTCTAAAGCCGTCGACGGCGTCATTCATCGTTACCCAGACCGCGTCCTCTTTCTCGTGACCGATCGCTGCGCCGCCTACTGCCGTTATTGCACTCGCAGCCGCCTTGTCTCAAACGCCCAAGATTATAATTTTCATCCCGAATTTGAATCCGGTCTTCAATACATTCGCGAGCACCCCGAAATTCGAGACGTTTTGCTCAGTGGAGGCGACCCCCTTCTTCTCTCCGACAAAAAACTCGACTACCTCCTCGGCGAATTGCGAGCGATTCCCCACGTCGAGTTCATCCGCATCGGCTCCCGCATTCCCGTTTTTCTTCCCCAGCGCATCACCCCCGAACTCTGCGAGATTTTTAAGAAACACGGCCCCATTTGGATGAGCATCCACGTTAATCATCCCAACGAATGTACCCACGACTTACGCGATGCCTGCGAGCGACTCGCCTTTGCGGGCGTTCCGCTAGGCAACCAATCCGTCCTTCTTAAAAAGGTAAATAACGATTCCGCCGTTCTTCAGTCCCTGATTCACCGCCTCCTCATGATGCGCGTGCGACCTTACTACCTGTATCAGTGCGACCTCATTACTGGCAGCGCTCACCTCCGTACCGACCCGCGTGAAGGCATCGAACTCATTCGCGCCCTACGCGGGCACACCACCGGTTACGCGATTCCGCAATTTGTGATTGATGCCCCAGGCGGAGGCGGGAAAATTCCACTCAACCCCGACTACGTAGAAACCATTAACGACGACGAACTCGTCCTCCGTAATTTCCAAGGCGACACCTACCGCTATCCACTCAAAGGCAGAAGTTCGCAACCCGCCGACTCCAAAGCCGCAGAATTACTCCCCAAGCCTATCCTAGCTTAACCCATTCCGTTCACAATTAATCGGACTGCATCTAGGCGAAGATGCGCCTTTGCGATCGCACGCGAGACCGCCTCCAAGACCGCGTCTGCCATTTTAATTTCCTCCGCACGCACCGCAGGATTGATCGCACGCAATTCACGTAAACGCGTTGCCTCTTCCTCTAGACGAGCATGCGCTTTCCGAAGGGCTGCCTCTAGCAAAACGCTCTTTCGATCACGTGCAAAATTCCGCGCTGCCTTCAATTGTTCCGGCAACAAAGCCTGCAATAATTCTGGCTCTTGTTCTAAGCGGAAAATAGCTTCATCCCGAGTATTGGATTGCACCTGATTCAAAGAAAACTCCTTCGTGCGATCCGCATACTGCATGTCGACCACCACCCGCACTGGTACTGGCGGCAAAAAACGATCCACGTGCAAATGCGCAGGCGCAACCACTTCAAGCACATACACCACCTCCAACAAAAGTGGCGGCGCATCAGGCGTATCAACCCAACTCACCAGCGCGCTATTCCCACGCTCGCTACTCAAAATTAAATCAATCGAACCGCGAACCATTGGATGATCCCAAGTTAGGAAACGCATATCTTCCCGACTCAAAGCCACCGCGCGATCAAAGGTCACTAGGGTTCCTGATTCCTCCAATTCCGGAAAGGAGTCAGTAAATAATTGCCCCGGGGTCAGGCAATACGTACGGGCATCTAAAGCATCCACCGACACTCCAAAATGATCAAACATTCGGTGCATAAAGCCATCCAAAGTAGTCCCTGAATCCGCGCTTTCAATTTGTGAAACTAGCGTCTGTGCCTCGCCCGCATGAAACGAATTTAAGGCAATCAACGCATCCTGCCCCGACGCTAATTTCGCTTCCAAATCCGTGCGATAATCCGCACTCTCCGCGACTAAAGTTTCCAGCCCTGCCTGTGTGTCGACCTCCGGCAAATGGAACGCCCGAATCAATTCCAATAAGCGTTCCTTAAACCGCTCCAAATAAGCATTTCCACCTCGCAAGGAATGCTCCATATTCCCCAAGCCCTCATGATGCCAACGCATTAATAATTCATTCACGCTTTCCGATAAAAACGGAAGGTGCACTCGAATGGTCTCCGTTTGCCCAATCCGATCCAATCGTCCAATCCGTTGCTCCAGCAGCTCAGGATTTAAGGGCAAATCAAACAAAACTAAATGATGCGCAAACTGAAAATTGCGCCCTTCGCTTCCAATCTCCGAACACAATAAAATCTGTGCCCCCTCGGGGTCTGCAAACCATGCCGCATTTCGGTCACGTTGTACCAAACTCAAATCCTCATGAAAGACCGCTGCCTTCACCTTAATCAAATCCTGTAACGCTTCGTGAATCGCGTCCACCTTCCCCTTTGTTCGGCAAATCAAAAGCACCTTTGCTCCATTCAACTCGCGCAACAAACGCACCAACCATTCAACTCGCGGACCTTTGTGAAAATCATATTCCAGCGGAGCTTCCGCCCCTAATTCCTCCACCTCAAACTCCATCAAAAACCGCTCACGCAACGCCTCCTTAGAACTGCCCACACGCGGCTCCACCTCCACCGGCAACGCCTTGCGTTCGGGGAAACCTCTCAGTGCCTCGCGTGTATTCCGAAAAATAACCCGTCCCGTTCCGTATCGATCCACAAGCGCTCGCAACAACCCTTCTCCATCCTTTAATTGCGAGTCCAATTCCGCGTCCGTCCACTCTGCAAAGACCCCCTTCAAAAATTGAACCTGCGATGCTTTCAATTTTTTTCCCGCACGTAAACGTTCCGCCACCTCCGCCACTGAATGATAATCCGCCTGCTCGGCTTTAAACGTTTCCAAGTCGGGATAACGATCCGGATCTAGCAAACGCAAACGCGCAAAGTGCCCCTCCGCGCCTAACTGCTCAGGTGTCGCCGTTAACAAAAGTAACCCTGCCGCCTGTTTCGCCAACGCTTCGACCAAAACATACTCCGAACTCGCGCCCTCTGGCGTCCACTCCAAGTGATGCGCTTCGTCCACCACCAACAAATCCCACGAAGCCGTTTGCGCCGCCTCCGCTAGCGATGCATTCGCAGTCAGTCCCTGCAAGCTACAAATAAATAACTGTTGCTCTAGAAACGGATTCTCCGCCCCTGTCTCCACGGGCGCTGACGTATCACACAAGCTGAACCATAAATTAAAACGCCGTAACAACTCCACAAACCATTGATGCTGTAAAGACTCGGGTAACAAAATCAAAATTCGCCGCGCGCGCCCCGTCAGTAAGAGACGTTGCAAAATCAAACACGCCTCAATCGTTTTACCCAATCCCACTTCATCCGCTAACAACACTCGAGGCGCGTAGCGATTCGCCACCGTCGCCGCGATGTATAACTGGTGCGGAATCAAATCAATCCGACCTCCTTGCAAACCGACAACCTCCGATTGACGCGCCCGACTCAACCGTTCAATTGATTCATAGCGCAAAGCAAAGGACGCCGAGCTATCCACCTGCGCATTCATCAAACGTTCCTCAGGTTTACTAAAGCTGATACTATCCGAAAGCTCCGCCTCTGGAATAACCACACCCCCTCCGTGATAAATCAATAACGCTCCCGATTCCTCAACGCGCTCCACCGTCACCGTTACTCCATCTTTAGAAACCACACTATCGCCCGCTCGAAACATCACTCGTTTAATGGGAGCTGTCGCCGTGGCATAAATTCGAGATGCATTAGAGGCAGGAAATCCCAATTCAATGCGGTGACGAGAAACCGACTCCACTACCCCCAAACCCAATTCGGGTTCAGTCTCGCTGATCCATCGTTGTCCCTTCTCATAAATAGCCATCCCTTAGACTCTCCAAACCATCCACCCGAGTCAAGCAAGCCACCCTAGGCAACTCAGCTTTTTCACTATTTACGTCTTCTCATTCCAACCCGATTCCATAAACCTACTTCCATGTCAGAATCAGAAAACACTCCACCTGCAGCACCCGAAACACAGTTGCACATCCCCGACTCCGTGCCTGCCCCCGAAGCCTACGCCCGATGCTCGCACCTCGCAATCGGTGCCCACCCCGACGACCTCGAATTCATGGCATACCACGGCATCAGCACCTGCTACCAACAAGACCTCGCTTGGTTTGGAGGGATCACCTGTACCGATGGCGCGGGCAGTACTCGCAACGGCCCCTTTGCCGACTATACCGAAGCGCAACTCATTGCCTGCCGCCGCGAGGAGCAAATCCGCGCCGCCGACCTCGGGCAATACAGCTTTGTCGAGCTCCTCAATCATCCAAGCACAGCAGTCCAATCCCCCGAGGCACGCGAATCCCTCATCGCCCAACTCGAAAACCGACTCCTTCAATCGCAACCCGAAGTTTGTTACACCCATAATCCCGCCGACAAACACCCCACTCACGTCGCCATCTGCCAAGCCACTCTCAATGCCTGCCGCCGCCTACCGCCCCACAACCGACCGCGTCGACTATATGCCTGCGAAGTTTGGCGCGACCTCGATTGGGTCAACGACGACGAAAAAGTCGCGCTCGATACCAGCGCACACCCCGAACTCGCCGATTCTCTTTACGCCTGTTTTCAGTCACAAATCGCAGGCGGGAAAAACTACCACCAAGCGATTCTGGGACGCCAGACCGCGCACGCCACCTTTCAAAAAGCGCACTGCCCCGACGGCATTGACCGCCTTACCTACGCTCTCGACCTCACCCCTTTGCTCGAAAACGACACCCTCACCCTAGACGATTTCCTCAACGCCCTCATCGACCGCTTCAAAACCAACGTCCTAAAAGCGCTTTAGAAACTCCCTCTGATGGAACCCATCAACCCCCGCAGAAAGTATTTTCAGTTACTGCACTAGAGCGTTGAACTCCCTTCATTTTTACTCTTAGTTGCCATCATGGAAACTACTGCGGATCACCCAAAAGTCGGAATTATTATGGGAAGCCAATCGGATTGGTCGACCATGAGCGAGGCAGCCAAACTTCTTGAGGCGCTCGAAATTCCGTTTGAGTCAAAAATCGTGAGTGCGCACCGCACGCCCAAACGACTGTACGAATATGCCGAGTCTGCTGAGGATCGCGGCTTGCAAGTCATCATTGCGGGCGCTGGAGGCGCCGCCCACCTTCCGGGAATGACCGCTTCCCTCACCGCGCTGCCTGTGCTGGGTGTGCCTGTGCAATCAAAGGCGCTCAGTGGTCAAGATTCCTTACTTTCGATCGTGCAAATGCCTGCGGGGATTCCAGTGATGACGCTTGCTATTGGCGTGGCAGGGGCAAAAAACGCCGCGCTTTCGGCAGCTTCAATTCTCGCGCTTCACGATTCCGAATTGAGTACTCGCTTAAAAGCATTTCGTGAGACCCAGACCCAAACGGTTCTAGAAAACGATATCCCGAAAGCATGATTTTTCCAGGCGCAACGATTGGAATCCTTGGAGGCGGTCAACTGGGACGCATGCTCATCTTAGCAGGGCGTCCGCTGGGTTATCGCTTTCACATCTTTGAACCATCTGGGCCTTGCGCGGCGGGACAAGTCGCGGACCTTGAAGTCAACGCGCCCTATAACGACCTTGATGCCCTACGTGCATTTGCTGAAGGCGTAGATTTAATCACGCTTGAATTTGAAAACATTCCAGCGGAGGTCATTGAAACTTTGAGTGCCCTCAAGCCCGTCCTTCCGGGATGGACTGCTTTGCATACTTGTCAGCACCGCCAACGTGAAAAAGACTTTTTAAAAGCGGAGGGCTTCCCGTGTGCGCCCTTTGAATACGCCGACTCCGCAAGCTCCTTAGAAACCGCAGTCACAACAGTAGGCTTCCCGTGCGTAATCAAAACTGCCGCCTTTGGATATGATGGAAAGGGACAGATCAAACTCGATGCTGAAGGAAATGACTACCCTGCGCTTTGGGACCAACTGGGCGCTCCCCCGCGCGTAGTGGTCGAGAAATGGATCGAGCATGACGGCGAATTTTCGGTGGTCTGCTCACGACGTGCAGATGGCGCCACCCAAACCTTTCCGATGGCGGAAAATGTCCACGTTCATCATATTTTGCACGCCTCCATTTTACCCGCGCGCGCTTCGGAAGCGATTCAAACGGAAGGAGCGCGCCTTGCGATTGCCCTTGCCGAAGCCTTGGAAGTTGTCGGCTTACTCGCGGTCGAATTCTTCCTCGCTCCAGAGGGTTCGCTCATCGTGAATGAGATGGCACCGCGCCCACACAACTCGGGGCATTATAGTATCGAGGGTTGTCCTACTTCACAATTTGAGCAACACCTCCGCGCGGTCTGCGGACTCTCCTTTGGTTCGACAGACCTCCTCACGCCCATCGTCATGATTAATTTGCTCGGGGATCTTTGGAACAAGGGCGCGCCTGATTGGAAACCGTTACTTGCTGACCCCAACGCGAAATTGCATCTGTACGACAAGGGCGAAGCACGCCCCGGACGCAAGATGGGGCACTTTACGGTAACGGGCGAAACTGCCGACCTCGCGCTTGAAAATGCAAGCGCTCATTACAAACGACTCGCAGAAGCGAACTAAAGAGGGCACGACCCCAACATCTTGAGTACTACGATGCGCGCAGAAACACAGGCTCCCCTCGGAAAAGTTCCCACTCGAAGATTCGGGAAAACCGAACTTCAAATGCCCGTGATTACCTGTGGGGGAATGCGCTTTATTCAAAGCTGGGAAGATACTCCTGAAACACGGCAATCCGTAACAGCTGAAACGCAGGCAAATATGGAAGCGACTCTGCGTTATGGATTTGAACTCGGAGTGAATCATATCGAGACCGCTCGTGGTTACGGTACTTCCGAGTATCAAATGGGAAAGTTCCTGCCCTCCCTTCCCCGCGATTCCTTCATCTTGCAGACAAAGATTGCGCCCGCCGAAACCCCCGAAGCATTTTTGGAAGCCTTCGAAACTTCAATGGCCGCGCTCAAGCTTGATTACGTCGACCTTCTTAGCATTCACGGAATCAATAATGAACTAACTTTTCAAAATGCCCTTAAAAGCATGCCTGCCTTGCAGCAGCTCAAGGCGGAAGGACGGGTGCGACACATTGGGTTTTCTACTCACGGATCTCCTGAGTTAGTTCTGCGTGCGATTGAGACCGACCTCTTTGAGTACATAAATCTCCATTGGTATTTTGTTTACCATCCCATCAACCGCGCACCTGTCGACGCCGCGGCGGCTCGCGATATGGGCGTTTTTATAATCAGCCCGTGCGATAAAGGCGGAAAACTCTACGAGCCCCCCAGCAAATTAATCGATCTCTGTCATCCCTTAACTCCGATGACTTTTAACGACCTCTATTGCCTTCGCGATCCTGCGGTACATACCCTTTCTATTGGTGCCGCTCGCCCTTCGGATTTTGTTGAACACGTGTGCGCGGTTCAAACCCTTGAAACCCATCGCGAAACCGTCAGCACCATCGAAACTCGACTATTAAATGCCCTCGAAGCTGCTCATGGCGCCGACTGGATGGCGCATTGGCATGAACACCTACCGCGCCATACCGAGACCCCAGGCGATATTAATATCCCAGAAATTTTACGCCTTTGGACCTACGCCATTGGACTCGATATGGTCAACTTCGCTAAGATGCGCTACAATCTTCTCGGAAAGGTTGAGCATTGGTTCCCCGGCACCAATGCTGCTGAAGTCGAGGCGGACGCCCTGCGTCCAATCCTTTCCAAGAATCGCTTTGCCGAAAAGATTCCAGAGATTTTGCGCCAAGCCCATGCTCTACTCTATGAGCCTCCAAAGGAAGATTGAGTGCCCTGAGGGGTAAAATCGCCTCAAGGTAAAATTTCAAGGAGCGCATGTGTCCGATTGACAATCCTGCGTGTAGCCTTCAACAAGTACATAAAACTATCTACTGTAATGTTTTCCCCTAAAGTAGTCGCATCCTATTCTTTATTTTTTACCTGCATTCTATCTATGCTCAGCAACCACTCAAACGCATCTATCCCACAGGGCTACCTCGGCTCTCAAGACTTAACCTTCACTGCCCCCATTAGTCACGAAGTGGCAGTCGAACGCGCGAGTGCAATCGTAGCGCAATTTTCAACTGATGAAAAACTGTCCCTTATTAAGGGGACCAAAGGATTCTTCATCAAAGGATTTGAGCGCTTCGATATTCCCGATGTGTATTTAAGTGATGCGTCTCAAGGAGTGAACATTCGGCAGGATTTTGAAGGCGCGGATTTATCGCCTTACGCATTGCCAAAATCGGTGTCTTTCCCAAATACCCTTTGCTTGACTGCAGCGTGGAATCCCAGCCTCGCCCATGCCTACGCAAAGAGCATTGGTGAAGAATGCCGCGCAGGTGGTATCGGCATCCTTCTTGGACCCGGGATGAACATTTACCGCAACTCACAATGCGGGCGTAACTTTGAATACCTCGGCGAAGACCCTTTTCTTGCGGGGTCAATGGTCGAGCAATATATCGTAGGGGTTCAAAACACGGGCGTGATTGCGACCCTCAAACATTTTATTGCCAATAACACCGACTACAATCGCCGTGCTTCAAATTCAATTATTTCCGAGCGCGCAATTCATGAGATTTATCTCCCTGCCTTCAAGGCCGGCGTGGATGCAGGCGCACTTGCCGTGATGACTGCTTACAACCAACTCAATGGCGAATGGTGTGGGCAAAGCGATACCGTCATTAATGGACTCCTGCGCGGCGAACTCGGCTATCAAAATCTTGTCATGACGGATTGGTGGAGTGTCAATGATTGCAAAGCTCTTGTTAAATCGGGACAGGATCTTGAAATGCCCGCAGGTGATTCTATGGGGCCGCTCCAAGAACAGATTGAAAAAGGAGAAGTGAAGATCGAGTCCATTGATCGGATGTGTGTAAGCCTAATTAAAACACTCATCCAGATGGAATACCTCGACCGCCCGCTTAAGGACACTGCCTATTTGGAAAAATTTGCAGCGCATGAAGCAGTCGCATTACAGACTGCGCGTGAAGGCATCGTTCTGCTTCGCAACGAAAATGATTTACTACCCATCTCTAAAGAGAGCGACGCTAAGATTCTCCTGACTGGGAATTACATCACTGAAAATGTGTACGGAGGTGGTTCGGGTGAAGTTAAAGGCTACGACAACGTAACTATTCTCGAAGCCCTCCAAAAGGTATACCCGAATCTCGATTACCGCCCCGAAGCAAGCGACGCTGAATTGGAAGCTGCGGATGTAGTGATGGTGAGTATTGGCACTTTTGATTACGAAGGCTCCGATCGTCACTTTGCAATTTCTGAAGAACAAGAAGCCCTCGTGCAACGCGCTTCCAAGCTCAACAAAAACACAGTAGTGATTGTTAACTCAGGGAGCGCCATTCGCATGACCGATTGGGATGCAGTGGCAGGTATTATTTATAACTGGTATCCAGGCCAACTCGGCAATGTCGCCCTTGCAGAAATCCTCTCAGGCGCAGTCAATCCAAGCGGGAAATTGCCGATGACGATTGAGAAAGAATTTAAAGATTCTCCTGCATACGGGTATCTTCCTGAAGGCGCAGAACTCATGTGCGATAAAGAAGGCTGGCTTGATCTGAGCACCCCTCACGAAAAACTCAATCGTTGGTCAGGCGATATCTCCATCGAGAAATCCCCCGATAATTTATACGATGTCGATTACGCAGAAGGCGTAATGGTCGGGTATCGCTGGTACGAGCATAAGAAAATCGAGCCCCTCTTCCCATTCGGCTTCGGACTTTCTTACACCGATTTCTCCCTTTCAGGCGCACAGCTTTCAAGCGCAACTCTTTCAAAAGGAAGCACGCTTCAAGTGAGCGTTGAAGTTGCCAACACGGGTGAGGTCGAAGGTGCAACCGTGGTTCAATGCTACATCAAAGAAAACGAACCCAGCCTGCCTCGCCCGCCTAAGGAACTCAAAGCCTACAAAAAGGTCTTTCTCAAGGCTGGCGAATCGCAACGCGTGACTCTGACCCTCGAGCCTTCTGCCTTTGCATTTTGGTGTCCTAAAGCAAACGCATGGACGACCAACTCAGGCACTTTTGAAGTACTCATTGGCCAGTCAAGCGCTGCGATTAGCGAGCAAACAAGCCTAGTAATACAATAATACCGATTTCAGAGGTGTTTAAAACGTTTAAACAAATTTTTACATATTAGCTATAAACATTTATTTATTGCATGCTCTTGTACAGCCTGTATTAATTCGGATATGTTTACATTTCAGCTAACCTAATTCCGCCTACTGAATGCTTTAAAAGTTCTCACTCAGTGCCTTTGTCTCTCCTGTGTTTTCGTTGCTTCCCTTCAGGCCGTTGTTTTCAACTTTGACCTCAGCCAAGTGACAGATGGTCAAACCGCGCATACCCTTAGTCTCGATGGAGGGAATCTTACTCTCGATATAGCCACCAACAGTGACTGGGATGGGAATGTAGATTCAAACAAATTTCCTTTTACCACACCTAACAACCCCAATCAGGGATTTGCGGTCAACTTTTATGGGCCAAATGAAGGTCTTACCATTTTTCCGATTGATGAAGCCAGCCTCAACATCCCCATGACGATGACTTTTAGGTTTAATCAAGACGTGACCATTCTAGGATATGTTTTTGGGAGCATAGCTGGTGGGACTGTGAGTGTCTCGCTTGCAAATAATACCCAAAATCTAACGATGAACGAACCGCCTATTAACTACACTGGTGATCCAACTGCAGACTTCTTTGGATTTTCAAGCGAGATAAATATGAAGGCAGGCGAGATCCTTACCCTAACAGCCACAAAAACACAGACCTTTGGTTGGGCGGGAAATTTATCATGGTCTTCCCTTCGAGTGGAAACCATACCCGAGCCTTCAACCTATGCCCTACTCGCGGGACTCGGCGCGTCCATCTTTTGTTTGCGCCGTTTCTTAATGCCTTGAATTTTTGGGATCCATTCAGATCTTTCCGTTAATTAGACTGAAATAAAGATTCGACCTTCTGCCAAGGATGTTCAAATTTTTGGACGTTCATGGAAATGCATCCCAGTCGTGAAAAATTTGAAGCATTGTCGAAAGCAGGCAATACTATCCCCGTGTATCTAGATTTGACCGCTGACTGCGAAACCCCTTTAGGCGCATATGCAAAAATCAAGGGCGATGGCCCTGCCTTTCTCTTTGAATCGATTGTTGGTGGAGAGCGCATCAGCCGCTATTCATTCCTCGGAACCAACCCCCGTAAAATTTTTCGCATTTATGAGTCTCAGGCCGAAATTGCGTATCGTGACGGCATAACCGAAACAATCCCCACTCCAACCGATCCGATGAAACTCATTGAAACGGAGATGGAACAGTACCAACCAGTTGAAATTGAGGGAATGCCTCCGTTTTCAGGTGGGGCAGTTGGCTTTGTTGGGCATGAGTTTATTCACACTATTGAACCGAGCATCCCAAAGCCTGAGGAAAACCCCCTTGGGATGCCCGTTTTGTACTATCTTTTGACCGATTCTGTCCTTATTTTTGACCATGCCCGTCAAGTCCTCAGAATCTGCGTGCAAGCGCATACAGACGACCCTAATTCTGAAGACCCTTACCAAGATGCAGTTACAGAAATTGAGCGCATTCGAGGCCTCCTCCAAGCACCGAGTCAACTTGAGCATCGCCCCTTGAGTGCTGCCCCTGATCCACAAATTCCAGAAGGTAATTTCACCCAGCTTCGATTCGAGAAAGCTGTGAATACTGTTAAAGACTATATTCGCGCAGGCGATGTCATACAAACCGTTCTCTCTCAACGGTTTGAGAAAAAATTTAAACCGGCTCCAATCGATCTCTACCGCGCCTTGCGCACCGTCAATCCATCCCCCTATATGTTCCTAATTGAAGACCCCGATTTCTCAGTAGTCGGTGCTTCTCCCGAGGTCCATGTTCGCCTCACTGGGGACCAAGTTGAAATTCGCCCGATTGCAGGCACGCGCCATCGTGGAGCGAACGAAACTGAAGACCTTGCCCTCGAAGCAGATTTGCTCGCAGATGCCAAAGAAAGAGCCGAACATTTGATGCTCGTCGACCTTGCACGCAATGATATCGGCCGTGTGTGCCAATACGGCACGATTGAGGTACCCGATTACATGATTGTGGAGCGTTATTCACACGTTATGCACATTGTTTCGCAGGTCACTGGAACCATACAAAATGATAAATCTGCCTTCGATCTTATGCGTGCGACTTTTCCCGCTGGAACACTCAGCGGAGCGCCTAAGGTACGTGCCCTGCAGATAATTTCTGAACTCGAAAATTGCCAACGCGGACTCTACGGAGGTGCTTTAGGTTATTTCGCCTATGGCGGTAACCATGATTCATGCATTGGCATCCGAACTGCGGTCATCAAAAACGGAACTATTTATATTCAGTCAGGCGCTGGGTTGGTCGCCGATTCTGTGCCCGGGAGCGAATTCATGGAAACCGTGAACAAGGCCAAAGGCATGCTCAAGGCCGTTGCACTGGCAGAAGCGACCTTCTCTTAAAGAGTTCGAGAGCGTCCCTCAAAACGGTTTAAGAAGTGTAACAAACCGTAAAATTACGGTTTTTTGTAAGCTCGAAGCACCCACTGCGATCTTTAGGGGTAACAAATAATAATTCGCTTACCAAATACCTATACTATGGCACTCAAAAGCCCACATGCGCGCAATCGACTCACTGCTAAAACAAGCAGTGTCCCGCGCTCAACTGCAACCGCTCCTGAGCCGGAAAATGAGGTTAAGAACCTTCCGTTCAGTGAGCGAGATGGGCTACAGGTGTACATGCAGGAAATCGGAAAGACTCCCCTTCTCAAACCCGAAGAAGAATTTGCGCTTGCTGAGCGTATTAAAAAAGGAGACCGCGAAGCACGTGATCAAATGATAGCTGCGAATCTTCGCTTGGTAGTTAAGATAGCATACGATTATAACAATTTCGGACTTCAATTACTAGACCTCATCAGTGAAGGCAACATCGGCTTGATAAAAGCAGTTGAACGCTTTGATCCTAGCAAAGGTGGTAAACTAAGCACCTACGCCGCGTGGTGGATCAAACAATCGATTAAACGCGCACTAGCGAATCAAAGTAAAACAATTCGCTTACCTGTTCATTTAGTGGACCGTATTGCAGCCATGCGCCGCATCACTTCGCAGTTAGCGGATGAACTTGATCGCGAACCGACCGACGAAGAAATCGCGTATGCGATGGAAATTCCCGTCAACAAAGTGGCGCACCTCAAAAGTGTTAGCGTACGCCCTGCGTCTTTGGACGCACCAGTCGGTGAAGATGGAGAAACCCGTTTTGGTGAACTAGTCGGAGATGACGACCAAGCGACTCCACTAGAAAATCTCCAAGAGAAAACTATAAGTGATGATATTCAGGCATTCTTACACTGCCTCGAACCTCGGGAAGAGGAAATCATTCGGCTTCGCTTTGGCCTCAACGGAGATGCTCCGCTAACGCTAGAGGAAGTCGGAGAAAAATTTGAGGTGACGCGCGAGCGCGTGCGCCAGATTCAGAATATGGCGATCCACAAGATGCGTCGCTTAATGACAGACAACGAACGCCAGCGTTCGCGTGAAGAAATTAAGCAGGAAAAAATACAAGCGGTTCGCAAGGATGTATTCCGTGAGTTTGTTGAGGAACACGAAGAGAATTAATTCATATCAATTGCATCACTTTAGATGCATACTGAATGGAACATATTGTGTTGCACTCGTGACCTAAATAAGTATATAAACTTTTTCTCATGCGAATATCCATCCAAAGCCATTTGCCTCTTGTTCTTTCCGTCCTACTTGCGCTGAGTTCCCTCGGCGCGACTGAAAAAGAAAGTCCCGACGTGAACGAACCGATCCGGTTCGCCGCTGCAGAGGCTTACTTGAAAGAAAATCCTAAACACCTGGCAGTCTACACGAAAGGATTAGTCTGTAGTTCCTGTGGGATCGGGCTTCGGATTCATCTATCACGCTTAAAAGAAATAGACTCTGAGAAATACACAAAGGGGATTTTGCTCGATGCCCCGATGCAGTTGCTAGTGATTGCTTTCAAGCCCGGTACAGATATAGACATCAGTCGCATACAAAAAGCGATTGATAAAGCTGGCTATGATGTTGGGCATTATTATCTATGGACTGGTGAAGGGATCGATCGTTATACCGTTCCTCCACTACGGTAAGGTCTCGCAGAAAATGAAAATTATACGGCTCACACTCCTCAGCATTTTCAGCTTTCAAGGCAGCTTTATTGCGGTAAATGCCGACCAGCCCATCATGAATATGATGCCACGGTGGGACAATGGGTATGGAATCCAATTTTTAACTGACCACTTGCATCGAGCAGACCTCAAGCAAGGCAACTCTGTAATCGCCTCAGGATTCTCCGAAGCTATCACCCAAATCCATATGCAGGGTGTTTATACTTGGGATCGCTCCATACGCGCCACTTTTAAATTACCGTATATAACGGAGGCACGCCGCGAACGCCCCGATGGCACTGGAGGCAAACGCGTCGAACGCGACCAAGGGCTTGGCGACCTCACCCTCGCCCTGCCTCTGAAAAAATATTTCAATCACGCAGCACGAAGCAGTAACTGGACGTTTGCTCCGCAAGTTCGCGTCCCTATGGGCTCTCAAAAAGAAGGTTATCAAGTTGCCAAACGACTCTGGGGCAGCGGCCTTACCTTTGGGTATGAAACCGAAGTATATAAATGGTTCTTCTATACCGATTTCACAACCTGGATCTTTGAAGGCGATGCCCCCACTGAACTGCATGCAACCATTGACTTCGGCTATACTTTCCAAGACAACGCCATGATTCTCTGGGAGAGTGATTTCAAATGGGACGACGCAGATGCCGTAAGACTCTCTGCGGGTCCTGCGCTGTATTATCGCTTACAAGATCAAATCCATGCGCGTCTCGAATGGAAGCATGATTTTATCTCACGCGTTGCAAGCGACACTCCTAGTCATGGAAATGGCGACCGTTTGAGCGTTGGAGTCGGCTTCGTCTTTTAACGCTTTCTAAAGAATACGCCTAAAAACGACATTACGGTCAGCCCGAGACAAACGAGAACAAACCAGTCCCCGTGTCGGGTATAAAAACTTTGTCTCCGCATCCAATTTCGATCGTGCGCAATCGTATAATTCCCCCCTCCGCGAAAATACACACTGCCTCGATCATCGCGTAAAACTTCACGTACCGTTCCATAGGCGTCGATCCAACCGCTCCAGCCGCCATTGCCGCAACGCATGACTGGTCGGCGATTTTCAACGGCCCTCAATACCGAATGCGCAGCGTGCTGCTCCGCACCTCCTTCTTCTCCATACCACGCATTATTAGTTGCCACAAAAAGAACCTGTCCACCCGCTCGAACGCTGGCACGAGCAAGCGCTGGAAAAATATCTTCATAACATATAAGCGGAGCAATCGTTACTGGCGCACCTTCGCCTAAGCGCATTGGAAAAACAATCGGCTCGCTTCCCGGACGAAAGAATCCTTCTAGCGGAACAAATGGTTTTGCAATCCACGCAAACGGAACGGGTACGTATTCCCCAAACGGAACCAGCCGCCGTTTTGAATAATATTCCGCGCGTAGCCCACTTTCGGGGTCTACAACAAAGACCCCGTTTTCCCAAAATCGCTCACTGCGATCAAAGGCAAGGTTACCCATAAGAATCGGTTTTTGAAGCTTTGTCGAAAGCGCCTCAATTTGCACTCGCACCGAAGGATTTCCCATCACGGGCCATGGCGTTGCCGCCTCAGGCCATAAAATGCAATCGCCATCCATAGCACCTACAAATTCCGTCTGCCGTTCTAAGATCGCCATGTTTTCTAATTCACGCCCTTGATCCCATTTTAAATTAGGCTGAATGTAAGGCTGCACTACCCCCGCGCGAAAGAGGACCTCTTGACTCCCGGGCCGAGGCAAGGTTTTGAAAAAAATTACAATCGACCCTAGCAGCAGGAACAACCCTGCATAAAGATCTGGACTGAACCAACCCGACCAAAGCTTGCGCTCTCTCACCGTCGCTCGCACCCATAACGTGTGCGCAACACATGCGTTGAAGAGTACCAATAAAAAAGAAATTCCATACGCACCCGTCCAAGACGCAACTTGCAAAACTACCGGGCGTTCCCATTGACTGAGAGCAAGTGGCGCCCAAGGAAATCCCCACACAAAGGAAGCGCGTGCCCACTCCATCAAGACCCAAAGCCCCGCAAGTGCCGCCCAAAAAAAGACGCGCATTACGAAGGGCACATTTGCTGCCCATAGTAGAATCAAACGCGCAAAGAGTCCCCACAACGCAAACAAAAAGGCAAGGATCACCGCAAGTGCAATGGTTCCGGCGTAGGTAACATGACGGAGCCAAATAATAATGGGAAGCCACGCCATTACCCCTAATCCCAAGCTTAAGAAAAACGTACGACGCCAGCTAGGAAGCGTCTTGAGCCACAACAAAAATGGGACTAACGCAATGTAGGCAGCCTCTGCAAATTCATAGGGCGGAATCGAAAGCACCCAAAACAATGCCGTTAGGACAACCGCAAAAACGCCCCAAAGGAAATGCGTAGATTTGCTTCGAGATGAATCAGTATGTGTTCTACCCATGCGGGTTACCTTTGTTATTTTAGAACGAGTTCCCAGCCTTCGTTTTGAATCAACGGCTCTGCCTTTTTATATTTCATTTCCTTTTCTTCAGGACCTTTGCGAATCGTGACGGTGTCATTGCGCCCGATCTTAGGCAACTCGCGACGGACAGGTTCTACTTTTGGCAGACTCACCTCGCTAGCCGCATTGGGTGCCCCTGCGCCCGCAGCTGCCGCTTGTTGCGCCTGTACTCCTGCTGCTAATGCGCTGGGTTGACCTTGCGCAGGCCCAGCTTGTTGCACTGGCACTGACATTCGACCCAACATTTTTTCAAAAGCTTCTGCACTCGTAGCAGAACGGAAAATAGAATTACAAATTTCGGTCCGTGAAGCATGCATCAATTCTTCAAAGAAAACATACGCCTCACTCTTATATTCATTGAGCGGATCTTTTTGACCATAGCTACGTAAATTCACACTTCGGCGTAACTCTTCCATCTCAGTGAGATGATCCTGCCAGCGTCGATCCATAGTTTGAATGATAACATAGCGCTCAAGACCAACAAGCGCCTCCGCTTCTTCGATGCTTTCACGTTGCGCATACGCATCCGCAATTCGTGCCACTAGTAATGCATGGCGATCTTCAAATTTAAGTCCTTCTAACTCCTCTGCTTTCATCGCAAGCGGGAAATAAGCATTTAGCCATGCGAGGAAAGTTGCCATTCCTTCTTCAGTCGCATCCGATTCCAAAGCTTCCAAGCGACTCTCCAGCTCTTCATCAATCATCTCGTTGATGATGTCGCGCGGAGTCTCCGATTGGATCGCTTCGTTACGAATACCATAAATAACTTCGCGCTGTAAGTTCAGCACATCATCAAATTGCAAGAGGCGTTTACGAATGGAAAAGTTTTGTTGCTCTACTTTTTTCTGCGCGTTTTCAATGGCCCAATTCAAAGACGCGTGCTCCAACTCTTCGCCTTCACTAAACGATTTTTCAAGTATGCGGGAAATTGGACCCGCACTCGCAAAGAGGCGCATGAGGTCGTCTTCCAGTGAAACAAAAAACTTCGAAGTTCCTTGATCTCCCTGGCGAGCGCAACGTCCACGCA
>CBFHPQ010000007.1:0-52649 GCA_965657865.1 Coraliomargaritaceae bacterium
CGTTGCTCCTTACGTCGAACTTCGTTCTTCATCCCGCACGCTTCGCGGTAGTAAGTTTCGATTGCATCGAATGGCGGAGAAGGCGGGATTGCTACGCCCTCTTCAGTCGCGTTGCTCCTTACGTCGAACTTCGTTCTTCATCCCGCACGCTTCGCGGTGATAAGTTTCGATTGCATCGAATGGCGGAGAAGGCGGGATTCGAACCCGCGGAACCCTTTTGAGGTTCACTTCTTTAGCAAAGAAGCGCTTTCGGCCACTCAGCCACTTCTCCCTGCCAGAACCTTAAACCTATGTCGGTGCGGTGGCAGAGTTCAACTAAAAAGTGCGAGTTGTTTTTGTTGGGCTATGCTTTCTGCTTTACGCGAAGGATGTGTGGAGTAGGTTTTTGTCATGTCTGCTACGGTTTTCTCAATTGCGAATCAAAAGGGTGGGGTTGGTAAAACTACGACCGCCGTCAATTTAGCGTATGGTTTAGCGGAACGTGGGGTGCGGACGGTCCTCGTTGATTTGGATCCGCAAGCAAATGCGACGAGTGGTTTGGGTCTTGAAAAACATGAGGGGGCAAGTTTGTACGGTCCGCTTTGTGGTGAGGGCACGGCTTTGGAAAAAGTGCAACCGGTGGGTTCGAATGGAAATTTATTTATCATTCCTTCGGAGGTCGATATGGCGGCAATCGAAATTGAGTTGGTGCAACGGGAAAATTATTTGGTGCAGTTACGTGAATGCTTGGCGCCGTTGCGTGCTTCGGGTGATTATGATGCCATAATTTTAGATTGTCCGCCGGCGCTGGGGATGCTTTCGATGAATAGCTTGGCGGCGGCTGATTATTTGTTGATCGCACTGCAATGCGAATACCTCGCGATGGAGGGGTTGGGTCAAATTCTTAAGGTGGTTGATACTTTGCGTGAAGCAGGGGTCAATGACGGGATTGAGTTGGGCGGTATTTTGATGACGATGTATGACCAGCGCACGAACCTTTCGCATCAAGTGGTGGGTGAGGTACGTAATCATTTTGATGAGTTGGTTTTCCGCAGTATGATTCCGCGTTCGATTCGTTTGAGTGAGGCGCCGAGTTTTGGGCAGTCGATTTTTGAATACGATAAGGATTGTAACGGGGCTCATGCTTACAGCTATTTTGCGGATGAAGTAGTGGAGCGTTTTAACTTAAAGAATTGATTGTTTAAGTAGGACGTTATGACCACACCCGAGCCGCAGTCGCATCCAGATCTGGAAGCGTATTGTGCACATTTAAAATTGGAGCGTCGTTTGTCGGATTATACCTTGCGAAATTATCGTCAGGCGGGGGAGCATTTTATCGGTTGGTTGCGGGCTGACGGCAATTGGGACTCGACCTTCGGTGGAGTGCGTCCGCGTCAGGTGCGTTCGTATTTGGTGGAATTGCGGAATGGGCGGAGTCGACGCACGGTACATACGTATGTTTCGGGTTTACGTGGTTTATACCGTTATTTACGCGAGCGGGGGCGGGTGGAATCCAATCCGTTTACGGGTGTGAGTTTGCCGAAGTTGGATCGACCGTTGCCGAAGTTTTTAAGTGAAGCGCAGATGGTAGGGTTGTTGGAAGCGCCGGCGAAATTGTATCAGGAGGGTGCGATGGATGATTTTACGGCGTTGCGAGATAGTGTGATTTTGGAGTTGTTGTATGGTGGAGGTTTGCGAGTGAGTGAGTTGTGTGGGCTTTCGCTTGGGCAGGTGGATTTGCAGCAAGGAATCGCGCGCGTGATGGGTAAGGGACAGAAGGAGCGCTTATGTCCTTTGGGGAAAGTAGCGATTGAATGTTTGAAGCGATTTATCGACTTGAGTGGAGCTTCGAAAGAACCGGATGCGCCAGTGATTTTTTCATCGAAAGGGAAACGGATGCAACCGGCTCAGATCCAGCGACTCTTAAAAACGCATTTGAAAGCGGCGGGTTTGCCCTTGGATATGACGCCCCATAAATTACGACATAGTTTTGCAACGCATTTGTTGGATCGTGGGGCTGATTTGCGAGCGGTGCAGGAATTGCTTGGGCATGTGAGTCTTTCAACGACGCAGGTGTATACCCATGTTTCGGTGGCGCGTTTAAAAGAAGCACATCAGCAGGCGCATCCTCGGGCTTAGCAGTTAAAAGTGAGAGCGTGGCGATTTGTCATGCTATTTTTGATTTGTGCGAGTGTATATCTCTTGCTTGTATTTTCTTTAAACCTAGTAACATAAGTTCTTTTGACCAATGGGTTTGTTTACACTCAAGGTTTTGACGAGACTGCCTTCACTGCTGTCATGGAGTCTGCGGGTACTGGAAATCCTCTGCTTTGGAAAAAGCCAAGCTCGACACCGCCGGGGACAACTAGCACGGCTTGGTCCAACAATTCCACTTTCACAGGCTGGGTTCGTCAATTAAGTGTGGGCGGTCAGGCGAATCGCTCCGACAAGGATTTCATTGGTGAAATGAAAGGAGGAACGACCCGATTCGGTCTTGCGGGTGATGGCAGTTCTTATGGGATTGATTATACAAACGGGGATCAAAGCGAAACTGCACTGGGTGTAGTAATGCAAGGAACAGGCGCGGAAGCATCATTCGGCGTCGTATTTGATGTGGGCGCAGGTCTCAATGTTACGGGTGCGAACATTAGCTACACCGGGGAACAGTGGTTTCGTGGAACTTCAACTCATACAATGCATTTTCAATATAAAGTTTTGGATACTTTTAGTAATTTTAAGATAAACGACGAAACTGGCTGGACTGATGTGGATGCGCTCGACCTTTCGTCAATAACAGTGGGTGCTAGCGTGGCGAAAATTAACGGTAATAATGTTGCGAACCAATCTGCTAAGAATGGTGCAATTACGCTCTCTGTGGATGACTCGCAGTATGTTGCGTTTCGTTGGCAGTATCTTTCAACTGCAATTGGAGCACAATCTGGATTATTTGTGGATGATTTCTCAGTTTATTTTTCGACGGTTCCCGAGTCGAGCACGTATGCGTTTATTATGGGCGGATTGATTGGCTTGATGGTGCTAAGGCGCGCGCGCAAGCATTAGTGCTGAATGCAGCGGATGCGAACTAGGCAGTTCTGTTTTTTTAAGGCATTTAGAGTTACTGTAGGTCTGCGCCAGCGGAATCGGTTTCCGAATTTTTGCTTTTGCCTTAGCTTTTGTGACTGGGTTTTCAAGCAGGTGTTGAAATTGTATTTCAATAGGTGTCGTACAGATTGTACAATGTAAGCCGCCCGCTGCCAGACATGCGCACTGAACCTAGCTATTTTCAGCGCACTATCAAGCTCCCTAGATCAACGGTTACTTTACTTTCCCAATCGTTCCGTTGTGCGGTGTTCTTGCCAAGTAAACTTTAGCACAACTCAGTGCTTGGTTGCTTCAGTGGTGCAATAACTACGCTCGTCGTGCGCGGCCAAACTCGCTGCGCCAGAATTTGAAGGGCAGGACGGCAAGCGCCATGCATGCCAGTTGACTAAGAACAAAGGCACACATCCAGAGGAATCCGCTGTCGGTAAAGCCGTAGGAATGGAGCCCGACGCCGAGGAGGTTGGTGCCGAACCAGGACCAAGCGGTAATGATGTTTCCGAGGATTGCGAGTGCCATGATGCCGCGTTCACGAACGATGCCGCCCCAGCGTGCGTGGAGGGTAATTGCGCACATGATGACGATCATGAGGGCGCCGTTTTCTTTGGGATCCCATCCCCAGAATCGACCCCAACTTTGGTCTGCCCAGATGCCTCCGAGGATGGTGCCAACGAGGCTGAAGAGGGCAGCAAAGCAAGTGATGCCGTAGACCATTCCGGTGAGGGAACGGGCGGCGTCTTTATCAAAGCTGCGTTTTAGGATTCCAAGAAACGGGAAGGCGATGGCGAGGGCGCCCGCAAAGAACATCGCGGAGTAACCAAGGGTGATGATGATGACGTGGGTCGCGAGCCAGAAGTTGGAATCGAGGACGGCGCGCATCATCTCGAGGGTATCACCGGTCATAGCGAGGTGGTGGGCGATGATGAGGGTGGAAAATCCTACAAGGGCAGCCATGGCGGCGCCGACTCCGTTACGACTGAATTTTTCTAGGAATGCGCCGAGGAGGACTGCGCCCCATCCGACAAAGACGGCGGAGGAGTAAAGGTTGGTGACTGGAGGACGTCCTTGAATGTACATGCGAGCAAGGAGTCCGAATGTATGCAGGGCAAAGGCAAGTAGGAGAACCCAAAAGGCAGCTTTGCCAAGTGCTTGGGGCCAACGAAGCCAGGAAATACAGATCGCAATGAAAACGAGAACATAGAGCTCGATTGCAATGGCAAAGGGTTGGTAGCCATTGAAAACGCGTTCGAAATGGACGCGCCCAATGTCGTCAGGGAAATCGGCAATGAAGCGCTGGCGAAGTTCGTTGACGGTTTGGTTGAAAGTTTTGGGGTCGTCAGCACGGTATGCCATCGTTAGGCTGGCGTAGCTCATGGCATACGGACTGAGGGTTCCCGTCTGAATGACATTGAGGAGTTCATCGCCTAAGTTGAGCCAGTCATCCATCGGATCTACGGGCGGTGGCGGAGGGATGACGCGCAGGTGGGCGGTTTGTGAAAGGCGGAGGTAATCGTCCCCGAAGCCTAAGAATTGTTGAACGGTGGACTCGTTATAGTCTTCGCCTGTTTGCTGTTTTCGAAGTTCCGCCATTGCAGGTTGCATGAGGCTGAGGTAACTGCGGTATTCGTCAGCGAGTTGGTCGAGGCGTTGTCCATCTCCGATGGGATGGAGTGAATGCATAACTCGGTGGTATAGGCTGAGTCCGTTATTGAGATCTGCGATTTGGCGCTGGTAGGCGTCGCGCTTTTTGGGTTCGGGGTCAATCTGCTGATACTGTTGATTGAGGGTCTCAAAGTGGGGCTTGAGATCGTTAAAGGAGTAGTAGCGTTTGCCTGGTTGGGCGAGTCCTTCGAGTCCAAGATCTTGAGGGAATTCAATTTTAAAAGTGGGGTGCGAATCGGCGCGCTCGGGGCGCATAGTGAGGTCGAGGAACCATTCGATTGGGGTGAGGGTTTCACCTTCAAGGGTTTCAATTTTCTGACGACTCGCAAGAATGAGGAGGGTATTGCGGGCGACGGAATCGAGAGGTTTAATACGACCGCCCACTTGTACGGGCAGTTCTGCAAATTCGCTGAGGTTGTAGCCGCTGTCGCTAGACTCGGTGCGTAGGTAGCGCCCGAAGATTAGAATTACTAAAAGAGCGACGATGCTGTAGATTATTTTCTTCACGCGGTTTTCCTTTTTTTGAGGTATTTGGTGAAGTGAAGTCCGAATTGAAAGGTCATGCCGAGTCCCATGAGAAGGACGCTGACATAAGGGAGCAGCCAGCCGGGGTTGCGAACCACTTGGAGAACGGTGGCGGTTTCGTCGGGGGAAAAGGAGGCTTGATAGAAAGTGAGTCCTTCGTACCGAAGAGGGTGGTTCATGTAGATGAGTGCTTGCTGATTTTTTGCAGAGTCGGGGTTGTGGGTGACTATTTTGCTTGAGAAATTAAAGGGAATTTCGGTGCCAGGATATTTATCGTGGGCGAAGTCGAGGAGTTCGAGTTCGAAGGGGTAGTAGTGTCTTTGAAAACGAAGGGCGATCTCGTAATCGCGTTCGCTGGCTTGAATTGTTTGAGGTGGGAAGCGATCGTCGATAACATTTGAAACGAGCCAGGTGCCAAGCGATTCTTGTCCGTCAAGAATTTCAACATAAGCGGTGACGGTGTTAATCGCTTTTTCGGAATAGTCGGGTGCTTTGGGAATTGCGGTGACTCCCATTTTTTCAGCGACTCCTCGATTGGCGGGATTTTGTGAACCTTGCGCCTGGACGAGTTGGGAATTTGGATAAAGGCTGACGACTTGTGCATACAAGGAAGTATCCGGGATTTGAACTTTCTTTCCGGGCTTCAGGGAATCGACTGGAATTGCGTGGACTTGATCAAACTCTGGGTCGGAGCGATCGATCAAGACGAGTTCATTCTCGCGGATGGTTTGAGAATAGTTAGCGCGTCCGTTTTCAGAGATCGTCATTTGACTCTCAACTGCGAGCAGGTCGGTAAGGAGTTCGCTGACGAGGAGAAGAATGAGTCCGAAGTGGATAGCGTAGAGCCCGAGTTTTGCAGTTTTCAGAGAAAAGCGGCGGGTATAGGAAACAGTCAGGTTGATGAGCATAAGTCCGCCGATGGTGTACCCGCCGAACATGGGAATGCGCACCCATGTGAGTTGGTCGCCTGCGGGCCATTGCGGTGGGTATTGCCATGCTACGACAAAGCTCTCGAAATAAAGTTTTTGTGTGTGCCAGATTCCATATTCAACTTGATCGATAGTCCCAAAGAAGATGAGTACCATCGAGGCGCTGAGAAGAATCACAGTCAGCTTTAGGGAGCTAAAGATCTGGAGGAGCGCTGCCATGTATTGCTAGTGATGCGGATCTTCGATCCTGACAGAATCAAGAAATGCGTTGAAAGCAGATTCTTGCTCAAGAACAGTTTTGGTATCGCCCAAGAGTTTAAAGAACCATGTTTTTCCGTGAAAGGGGAGAAGTCCTCCGAGGATGGAACGTTGGGTTCCGATAAGACGGGCGTAGGTTCCACTGTGATTTGAAAGGATGCGGGAATTGATGCACTCGGCGAGGGCATCGGAGTTAATGGCTGGAAGCTCGACCTGTCCGCGCCAGCGGTTGATGTTGGCTAGGAGTCCCCCGACATCGCCTGGAAAAACCGTAACAGCGATGTTTGCGGTTTCTCCAGTGGACGGGTTTGTGTAATAAAGATCAGCTTTGCGGATGCCCGAAGGAGTGCGCGCTTCCCAGTTTTCGGGGGTAACGAATTGTATTGCGCCCGCAGCTTTAGCGGCTTCTGCCATGCCGGGCAGGACGCGCATGGAATTGCCGTTTTGAGGCTGTGCTTGAGGTTGCGCTTCAGCTTCTACGGTGGCGGTAGTTTTAGTGGTTGAGGGCGTAGATGCAATGGGAGCTGGGTTCGCGGGGCGTTCTTCCTTTGGAATTTGGTAGCTTTGCGGTTGGGCGCGGTCGCAAGCGGTCAGGCTCCAAAGCGCAAGGCAAAGGAGGCTCAAAGGAACCCAGTGGAATCGTTGAATCTGGAACGCGTTCATATTTAGCATAAATGGATGGTAAGCTAAAAAGAAGTCAACTGCCGACGCTCAGTTAATGAGTTGAGCGTTGGGTCGTTGATCGTCGATTAATTATTAAAACGAAAGAGGGCGACGTCGCCATCTTTGAATTCGTAGTCTTTACCTTCCAAGCGGTATTTGCCGGCTTCGCGCGCGCCTGCGGTGGTGCCGGCGGCAATTAAATCTTCATAGCTGACAACTTCCGCCTTTATAAATCCTTTTTCGAAGTCGGTATGGATAACGCCTGCGCATTGGGGTGCTTTCATTCCGTTTTTGAAGGTCCATGCGCGGACTTCTTGTTCGCCTGCGGTGAAGTAGGAGGCGAGCCCAAGGAGATCGTATGCAGCGCGAATCAGAAGGGAAACACCTGAGTCAGTCACGCCAAGAGATTCTAGATACTCACTCGCCTCAGCTGCGTCAAAATCAATGAGTTCGGCCTCTACGGCAGCCGATACGGTGCAGGTACCTGCGCCGTGGTGCTCTCTGGCGTAGGTTTCGACTGCTTGAACAAATGCGTTTTGGTTTGGGTCAGCGAGGTCGCTTTCGGCGACGTTGCAGGCGTAGAGGACACGCTTGGCGCTGAGGAGGCAGAGTCGTTTGAGGACGACTTGCTCGTCTTCGTTGAGGTCGAGCGTGATTGCAGGTTTGTTGTCGTTGAGGTGCGGTAAAAGGCGGTCGATGAGGGCATTATTTTCGGCGGCTTCTTTATCGCCACCACGCGCTTTTTTAACGTTCTTTTCTTTTTGGCTTTCGAGGGAAGTGAGGTCGGCAAGAACGAGTTCGGTGTTAATGACTTCAATATCGCGGATGGGGTCGATGGAGCCCATGTTGTGAATGATGTCTTCGTCGACGAAGCAACGGACAACGTGGACGATGGCGTCGACTTCGCGAATATTGGCTAGGAATTTATTTCCGAGGCCTTCACCTTTAGAGGCACCTGCGACAAGACCTGCGATATCAACAAACTCGATAGCAGCGGGGATGACGCGATTAGTTTTTGCAATTTCACGCAGTGGTTCGAGGCGGGCGTCGGGCACTTGGACAACTCCGACGTTTGGGTCGATCGTGCAAAATGGGTAATTAGCCGATTCTGCTTTTCGGGTGCGAGTGAGCGCGTTGAAAAGGGTACTTTTTCCAACGTTTGGTAAACCTACAATTCCAGCTTGAAGCATAAGGACAGACGGTGGGCGTTCCGCGTGAAGGGTGCAATGATAAATCGTAAGGAATGACTCGAAGACTTGCCAGCGTGTTCGCTTTGGCCATGCTTTCTGAATGGCATCTAAAAAATCAATGAATGCAGAACGTGCGTTGCATGCTTTGAAACAGGCGTTACCGGATCGAGTACATCTCAAGTCGGCGGATTTAAAGGCGGCTTCGATTGATAATTTGCGGGTATCATTTTTACCCGATGCGGTGATTAAAATACGATCGGAAGCTGAGGTGGGCGTAGTTTTAAAGTTAGCGCATGCGCACACGATTCCTGTAACGACTCGAGGTGCGGGTTCTTCTGCAACGGGTTCTGCAGTACCTGTGCGAGGCGGTTGGGTTTTGGATTTAAGCGAATTAAAAAGCATTAAGATTGATGCGGTTTCGCGGATTGCGACGGTGGGTGCGGGGGTTGTGACGGGTACTTTGCAAGCACGTTTAGAGGGCCGCGGATTATTTTATCCACCCGATCCGTCTTCAAAAGGGTATTCTACAATTGGTGGTAATATTGCCTGTAATGCGGGTGGGATGCGTTGCGTGAAGTATGGCGTAACTCGCGATTATGTGCTCGGATTAAAGGGATTTTTAGCGGATGGAAGTCCAGTGCAATGGGGCTTGCCGCTCAAAAAGTATGTCTCGGGATATAATTTGCGTGACCTTTGGATTGGTTCGGAGGGTATGCTGGGGGTGGTGACGGAAGTAAATTTACGTCTGCTTAAGAAGCCCGAAAAACGTTGGGCAGGAATGTTTGCATTTGGGAGTGAAGCAGGGGCGCTACGGGCGGTGACGGGTTTATTGCGTGCGGGGATTGAGCCTTCGATTCTGGAGTTTTTAGATCGTCAGAGTGTCAGTTGCGCGGAGGCTTATACGGGAAAGGTGATGGTCAAAGGATTTCCCAAGGCATCTATTTTATTGATTGAGCTGGATGGATCGGTGAGTGAAGTACGCAAGCAGGCTTCGGAACTTAAAGCGTTCATGTTGGACAAGGCGAAGGTCATGCAGGCAGCACCGACGGAAGTTGCGGCGGAACGACTATGGCAGGTGCGGCGGGTTTGCTCGCAGTCAATGTTTTCGCTTGGAGATACAAAGTTGAATGAGGACGTAGTGGTGCCACTCGGAAAGCAGGCGGAGTTGATTCGTTATACTCTTGAATTAAAGAAAGCGATTGGGTTGGGAACTCCGACTTTTGGGCATGCGGGGGACGGAAATTTGCACGTTCATATCATGTATAATCGTGACAATAAGGTTGAGGCAAAACGAGCGAAGCTTGGGATTCGGAAATTGATGGAGAAAGTGGTTGCCTTGGGCGGTGCGATTACAGGTGAGCACGGAATTGGTTTGGCGAAGATTCCGTTCATGGAATTGCAACATACCGAGTCTGAAATCAATGCGATGTGTGCCGTAAAAAAGGCACTCGACCCTAAAGGTATTTTAAATCCGGGTAAGATGTTTGGGAAGTTTGAGGTATGGGATCATGAACCCCTTAAAGTGCAGTTACCGTGGGATCATCGTTGATGCTATCAGAATCAGAGATTTTAATTGGTTGGACGACTATAGGTGGCAAAGTGCTTGCCGACTCTTTTGCTGCGAAGCTAGTAGAGACTGGTTTAGCGGTTTGTGTGCAAATTGAAGGAGAGGTGATTTCGCATTATCTTTGGGAAGGCAAACAGTGTCGTGAGGGGGAGTACCGTTTAATGATTAAATTTCGCGCTTCCGAGCAGGAAGAGCTACAAAATTTTATAGATGTGCATCATCCGTATGACATTCCAGAATGGTTGGTAGTGAGTGTTAAAACAATTGGTTCCGCTTACCGGGCGTGGGCGCTTTCTTCTCCTTCAGAGCGCTAGAAATAGAAGTTGAAATGAACTGTTCAGAGTGGAAATTTGTGCCCTCGTTTTTTTTTATTAAATAAGGTTAAATTATTATAAAATAGGGTAAATATTTAAAATATTTGACTCATTTAGGGAAATTCTATTAGATTGAGAGGAACCTTTTTCCTCAATCCATCCACGCTATGCGTAAATCTGATATCATTGCACTCGTTCTAATAGGTCTCCTAGCAGCACTACTGGGATATTTTATTTTTCAAAAATGCCAGGAGTCACCGACAGAAAGCCCATCGGAAACTGGCGTGTACCAAAATGAAGAATTGAAGAAAGGGGGGTTTAATAAAGACGAGGAATCCGCTATCAAGCAATTCGAGGAAACACAGAAAAGTGTAGAGGGTTTGGATCAATCTTCAGTTGATAGCTTCGAACCGTATCGAATCCCTAAGACTCTTCCTACCTACGAGGAAGCTGCTGGTGAAAATCGTTATCTCGGAAGTGAAAGTCAGAAAATCGCAAGGTTAGTCGAGGGATCAATGCTTCTGGAGGAACGCATTGTTATAGAAGATTCGGTGGAGAAGTTAGTACGCGTTTATGATGTGGCGGATCGCTTTAAGTATTCAAAGGTTCGGGTTGAAACTAAGACATTGCCAAACGGTGAGGAAAGTTCGGTTGCAATGGTTGCGGACCATATGATTGTTAAAGCCTCAAAGTCAGATAATTTAGAAACTTTGAAGGAGAAATTTAAAGCACCTGAGTATGAGGTGACTGCAATGCACACTCCGCAGCATTTCTTAATTTCGAGTAATTCGGAAAAAATTTCTGAGATTGATAAATCTCAACACCTTAAGAAGGCTTTAGAGCCGATAGTTGAGGTAGCGGAGTCAGATTATATTGTTTTTGAAGTAGGAGTCACTCCAGACGATCCAAGATTTGATCGTTTATGGGGAATGCATAACAGCGGGAGCGCAAGCAACGCGGATATTGATGCACCGGAGGTATGGGAAATTGCGACGGGTTCTCGAGAAATTAAAGTGGGCGTGATTGATACAGGCGTGGATTATAATCATCCCGATTTAGCGGCAAACATGTGGACCAATCCTGGCGAAATCGCGGGCGATGGAATTGATAATGATAACAATGGTTTTATTGATGATATCCATGGATGGGATTTTGCTTATGGTGATAGTGATCCGATGGACGGCGGGGGACACGGTACTCATTGTGCGGGTACAATTGGTGGCGTGGGCGACAATGGCGTAGGTGTCGCTGGAGTTAACTGGAATGTATCGATCGTAGCTTTAAAATTTTTAAGTGATAGCGGTAGCGGTAGTTCCTCGGATGCGATTGATGCTATAAATTATGCGGTTCGTATGGAATTAAATTTAACCTCGAATAGTTGGGGTGGAGGTGGCAACAGTCAATTGATGAAAGATGCGATCCGTAGAGCGGGTGAAGCGAATCAATTGTTTGTGGCTGCTGCGGGTAATAGCAGCGCTAATATGGAGCAGAGATCATTCTATCCTGCAGGTTATTCTTTTGAGTCTGCAATCGATAATATCGTATCGGTAGCGTCTCTCGATAGTTTGGATCGGCTTTCTAGTTTTTCAAACTTTGGTGCTATTTCAGCAGATTTAGGTGCTCCTGGGACGGGTATTCACAGTACGGTTCCCGGTGGAGGTTACGATACTTACTCGGGAACTTCAATGGCGGCACCACATGTTGCAGGTGCGCTCGCATTGTATTTAAGTCTTACCCGTGCCGACTTTGCTAAGGCGAAGGAGGATTTGTTGGCTTCGGTGGTAGAGATTCCCGCATTGGAAGGCCGCTGTGTTACAAATGGACGACTCAATGTTTTCAATTTAGTCCTTAATTCTAATGTGCCTTATGTGAATGTAATTTCAGAGACAATTACAGGTAGCGAAGGGGATTCATTGATTCACAGTCCAGGTGAGACTTTATCGATTCGCCTAGAATTTGAAAATATCGGGCTCGAAACCGCCGCCGATTTGGTTGCTGAGATGAGCACGACCAATACAGATGTAGAATTATTAGTAGATCATATCGAGATAGGTAATTTAGAGGGTCGTGAAACGATTCACCCGGAGGCGGTTTTTCAGGTTCATATTCCTGAAACGATGGAAGTGCCTGAGGAGTTTCAAATAGATTTTGAAATAAGAGGTAGTGATGCAAATAGCTGGTCCCATCGTATAACTATAAAATTATTTGAGGAGATGACTCACACGAGGCGCATACACTCGCTTCAAGATATTCCGCTTGAAGGGGTAGAAGTTGAATATGTGGCTTATTATCATCAAGAAATCAAAGGGGTCACAGTAACCGATGCAAAGGGGGAGTTTAGTTTTCAGGGTATTGATGGTTATTATCTGCTAACACTGCGAAAGACTGGCTTCTTAAGCATTTATGAAGGTCTTATGCCTGGAGTGGATGTGGATAAACCCTATACTATGCGCGCGCCTAAGCTTGAATATGACAGCGATCATATCGTCATAGAAGTTAGAGAGGGTGAGACCGCTGATACTGTTTTTGAATTCAGAAATGTTGGGGATAGCTATTTAGAGCATCAGGTTGGCATGGGTGATCCCGGTCGAAAAGTTTTGAGCGCGCCTTTTGAAAATACAGTCGAGCATACTATTAGTGATTCATTTAGTTGGAAGGATATTTCAGCAACAGGGTATCCCATTAATCTTGATGATGATACGGTTTCAGATACGGTCTCTTTAGGATTTAATTTCTTTTTATATAACAAGGATTATAACAACCTTAAAATAGGTTCGAACGGGCTTTTGCTTTTTGGAGATGATACCAATCCTTACGTTAACACCCCCTTAAGTAATTCATACTGTCCAAATGAAGTTTTTGCATATTTCTGGAGTGATTTAGTCTTTGGTGGTTCAACGGGTAGGGCTTATTATAAACGTGAATCTGGTAAGATAACCTTCCAATTTGATGACGTTTGTTTTTACTTTTTTGGAAACGACAGAATGTCGGCGCAAGTCATTTTAAAAGATGATAATAGTATTGAGGTTAACTATAAGAATCTAACCAATCCTTCAATTGGAACTGTGGGTTTAAAGGGCTTAGGAACTGATGAAGTATATCAAGTTTCCTATGAGCAAAATATTCTTAGTTCGCGTTCTAGTCTTTTAATTAAACAACATAATGGAGAATTTGGTTACGTGCACAGCAGGGGTCTTGGGGTCTTGCAGGCGGGTGAATCAGAGCGCGTTCCTATTTTTGTTTCGGCAAAAGATTTGCCCCCAGGCGTGTACATGGATTCATTTAATATTATAGGATCCTGGGCTGATTACGATGGACCCGAAGTTATAACGGTTGAGTTGCGTGTTTTAGAAGCGCCGAAATACAAAACGCATGAGTTATTTATTAATGACTCTATGGGTGAAGGATCGAGTCGTCCAAATGGGGATGGCGATGGAGTGGTAGAACCGGGTGAAACGATTGAATTAAAACTTTCTTTAGAGAATATAGGTTCTCAGGATTCAAGTGATTTACTTGCAGAATTGGCAAGTGATAGCCCGCATGTTAGTGTTCTTCAGCTGGATAGTTCTTTTGATTCAATCGGAGTCGGTAGTACCCAAATTTGTGAGCGTCCTTTCTTGATCAAAATCAATGAATCGACGCCCTTTGATGTGCCTATCCCGATGTATTTGAAATTATTAAACGATGCGCACCAAACAAAGACCGTTTATTTTGAATTGAATGTTGCTTATAACAAAGACCTTAAGGGTAGAGTAACTGAATATGAAACCGGGATGGGATTATCAGGTGTTAGAATTATTTCTGACAATCGAGAAGTTGTAACGGATTTCAGGGGGGATTACAGTATCGGCTTTAGTCGGCCAGGGACTTATAATTTAAGGGCATTTAAAGATAACTATGCTTCAGTGGAGGAATCTTTTGAAATACCGTCTGATACAGAATTGAATCTAGTTTTAAAGAACCCACAAATTAAACCTGAAGTTGAAGCGTTAGAGTTTATTTTATATCAAGGCGAATTGCTAGAGGGTGAAATTGAAATTTCCAATAGGGGTCACGGAGATTTAGATTGGGAAATTGCTTCTAGTAAGAAATGGGTGAAATCGGGCGGCTATCACTTAAATCTAAATGCTCCGTACGTTTGGGATGATATTTCTTCCAAGGGTCAGCATATTGCTATGGGTGATGACGTAGTCAGTGGTCCGATCGCCTTGCCGCAGAATTTTAATTTTTATCAAAAATCTTTTGATAAAGTTTATGTGAGTTCAAACGGCTTTATTAGCTTTGATCCTGATTTTTACTCGCGTGCTTTAAGCCATCCAATGGACAGTTCAAGGACTGGTTCCAATAAATTGGCTTTTTTCTGGAAGGATCTTGTTTTGGATATATGGGGCGCGGGTCGTTGCCATACCTTCAGTGAAGTGGATGGAACCTTCGTGGTGCAGTTCTCGGACGCACTAGAGTTCAGTAGTTCACATAGAGTTTCTGTTCAAGCAAGGCTCAAGCCAGACGGTACAATCTTAATGTACTATAATAAAATTAATAATCCTCAGCATACGCGTATTGGATTAAAAGGTGAGAATAACGACGAGGTTGTGGATATAGGCCTAAATTCTCCAAGTCTCTCTGAAGGCGCAGCTTTCGAGTTTGAGAGAATAGATTTTGATTTAGGTCAGTGGCAGGGTCTAATGAGTGGTACTATCAGTAAGGAGCCAGCCCGCTTGAGGTATGTTATCAATACTTCTGATATAGAGGTTGGAAACTATGAACATCATATAAAAATAAAGTCTAATGATACTCACGGTAATCATATCTTAAATATTCCAGTTCGGATAACTGTATATCAAAATGAAGTCTATGAAAACTTCATGCAGGATCACCAAATACCAAGCGGTGAGCGTGGTATTCTAGAAGATCATGATGATGATGGCTTTAATAATCTCGAGGAATTTGCCTTTGGTTTAGATCCAGAAAGGCGTGAGTCACGATCTTTGCTTCGTATCTTGGATGTAGCGCCAGATGACGCGGTAATTTCTGCTTCCCAAACAACGGATCACATGGAATTTGTTTATCGCCGTCGCACGGATGATTGCGGGCTCTCGTATGAATTACAATGCAGTCAAGATCTTAAGGCTTGGTCGCCTGCTAATGTAGTTACCGAAAATACTTCTTCGGCAGGGATGCTAAATATAGAGAAAGTTGAGGTATCGATTCCGAAAGACCCCGATCACGCCAACTGTTACTATCGAGTTAAGGTAACACCAGTGACGGATTAGAGATAACTAAACGCCAAAAGAATTACTTAGATTCGTTCACTTTTTGCTTTAACCATACCGCTCTCTGGTTTGGTTTAGTTGTATGCAACAACTCACTCCAGAGATTCGCGGACAAATAGAAGACATCGTACGTCGCACGGGTCATATATGGAGGTACCTTTGACGGGGATACAAAACTTGCATCGATTGCTAAATTAGAAGCAAAGATGGCAGAAGCTGGTTTTTGGGATGACCAAACTGCAGCACAGAAGGTAATCAACGAGGCAAATCGTTTAAAAGCGTTTGTGAATCCAGTACATCTTTTTCTAGAGGAAGTCGCGGATTTAGAGGCCATGTTGGAGTTAGTTGCGGAATCAGAGCCTGATGATGCTACTGAATATTTACCTGAATTGGTGAGCATGATCGAAAAGCAATTACTAAAGCTAGATGCTCTGGAACTATCTTCTTTTTTAACGGGTACTCGAGATTCAAGTAACGCTTTGCTAACAGTGAATTCAGGGGCAGGTGGTACAGAGAGTTGTGATTGGGCGGATATGCTGTTACGAATGTATACGCGTTGGGGTGAACGTGCGGGATTTGATGTCGAAGTGCTGGATATTATGCCGGGTGAAGAAGCAGGCATCAGTAGCGCAACGCTTCGGATTTCAGGACCGTATGCCTTTGGATATGCTAAAGCAGAGCGCGGAGTTCATCGCTTGGTTCGCATCAGTCCCTTTGATTCGAATGCTCGAAGGCATACTTCTTTTTCATCAGTGGATGTGGTTGCAGAGGTTGAGGACGATGTGGATATCGAAATCAATGAGGCGGATATTCGCACCGACGTATACCGCGCAAGCGGAAAGGGCGGTCAGCATGTGAATCGAACGGAGTCGGCGGTACGATTGACGCATTTGCCCACAAATATTGTGGTAACTTGCCAAAATGAACGTTCGCAAATTAAAAATAAAGCGACTGCGATGCGGACTTTAAAATCGCGTCTTTTGGAAAAACAGGAAGACGAGAAACGGAGTGAGCAGGAAAAATTTTATGGGGAAAAGGGCGAAATCGCTTGGGGAAATCAAATTCGTTCGTATGTTTTTCAACCGTACCAATTAGTGAAAGATTTACGAACAGGCGCAGAGAGTGGAAATGTGCAAGCAGTGATGGATGGAGATTTAGATGCCTTCATTCATGCATGGTTGCGCGCAGGTGGGCCGACTTCACGTCAGACCGCAGCCGAACGAGAGCGCGATGCAGATGATGGATAAGGTGACGGACAGCGATACAGGTTTGAGTTTTGAAGCGGCAAAAGAAGCTTTTGCGGAGCAGGCGTTGTTTGAAAACAAGACCTGGCGCTATTCGCCTCAAGCGTACGAATTAGATACTTCTCAAGTAGCAACGATTCGCAAGATTGGGCAGGCGTGTTATGAATTTTATCATGCGCAGGAATTATTGTACCTCCGCTCGGCAGAGGGAAAAAATTTATTGCGGAATCGAAAACTCGAAGCGCCTTGGGTCGCAGCCTATCTGGATCGTGGCAAACCGGAGGCTTTGATTCAACACGCGCGCAATAAAGTAAATCAAGGCACGCAGCCGATGATTTTACGACCCGATTTGATTGTAACGGAAGATGGATTTGCTTTGACCGAGATCGACGCAGTTCCAGGCGGAATTGGTCTGACTGCATTCCTGAATCAATTATATACTCCCTTTCACGGGGATGCGCTCATCGGGGCGGGGCAGGAAAATATGATCGAAGCTTTTTATCAAGCTTTGGCGAGTCGAGCACCTACGGTCTCGTCGCCCTACATTGCGATATTGGTGAGCGATGAAGCCGCAACGTATCGTCCTGAGATGGAGTGGTTAGCTTCCCAGTTACGTCAAAAAGGGCGTCGGGTGCATGTTTTTCATCCGGACGCGGTCATGCCCTTAGGGGACGCGATTTGTGTGGGCATTGATGGTGACCCGCAAGAAGTAGATATCATCTATCGTTTTTGGGAACTCTTTGATTTAGCAAATGTACCACTCGCCGAGCACCTGCTTTCGAGCGGGGACTCAACGCTCTCGAGCTTGACTCCACCGATGCGTCATTTTCAGGAGGAAAAGTTGAATCTCGCGCTTTTTCATCATCATATTCTTGAGGACTTTTGGCGCGAGAATTTATCAAAGCGATCGTACGAGATTTTGAAGGAGGTGATTCCGATGACCTGGGTGATGGACCCAGTAGAATTGCCCCCGAACGCAGTGTTGGATGCGCCTTTTGTTAAGGGTAAGCCGATTACGCACTGGCATGCACTTACCAAAGCGGGAAAGAAAGAACGCAATTTAATTATAAAAATAAGTGGTTATCATGAGACTGCTTGGGGCGCGCGGAGCGTTACGCTTGGAAGTGATTGCTCGCTTCAGGAATGGGAGGATGCGATTTGGCAGGCAGTTAATATGGCTGAAAATTCACTACATGTGCTTCAAATCTACGAAAAGCCAAAGCGTTCGGGGCATCCAGTCTATACGCAGACGGGTTCGGTTGTGACGATGCAAGGTCGTGTGCGCTTGTGTCCGTATTATTTTGTTAACGAAAAGCTCCAATCCGCTGATTTACAAGGAGTTTTGGCAACACTCTGTCCTTCGGATAAAAAAATTATTCATGGGATGAAAGATGCTGCACTGCTTCCTTGCGTTGAGCGCGCTTGAAGCCTACTTTGTAACTCAGATAATTGTTTTACAGTTTTGCAAATTATTGGCGTTCTTTCTGCTAATTCATATTTCAAAATTGTGCTTAATTTTTAACGCGTACCGCTCTCAAACTTAACGGGTATGCATCGATACATTTAAATTTACATGCCAAAGAAAATCGCAAAAAAAACCGCCACTAAAAAGGTCATCGTTACAAAAACGAAACATCCTCGCAATGGGTTCAAATTTCAAATTGATTCCGATTCCGATTCGTTAAAGCGTTCGATTTTAAACCACTTACGCTTTACGCTGGCACGACATAAAGAGAATGCGACACCTCAAGAGTGGTGGGTCGCAACATGTTACGCCGTTCGTGATCGGTTGGTGGATCGTTTCATGAACACGCAGGAAGCGCATACCACTAAGAAGGTGCGACGGGCATATTATTTGAGTCTAGAATATCTCATGGGTCGGCTTCTTTTAAACAACCTGCACAACGCTGGATTGTACGAAAGTACGCGCGAAGCGCTCGAATCATTAGGGCAAGACTTGGATGTTATCGCATCTGAGGAGGCTGATATGGGATTAGGGAATGGAGGCCTCGGGCGTCTTGCAGCGTGTTTCCTTGATTCGCTTGCCACTCTTGATTTACCCGCAATTGGTTATGGGATTCATTATGAGTTTGGTTTGTTTCGTCAGGAATTCAATGACGGGCATCAAATCGAGCATCCCGATGTATGGATGGAAAAGGGGTGTCCGTGGGAAGTCATGCGTCCAAATTTCATTCAGGAAGTAAAACTCTATGGACGGGTTGAGCATCGAATGGATGCCAATGGCAATTTTCATCCACAATGGGTCGACTATAAGACCGTGGAAGGTGTTCCCTTTGATATTGGGATTGTTGGTTTTGGCGGTGGTACCGTGAATTTTCTGCGCCTTTGGGATTCACGAGCGACTCAAGAGTTTGATTTTGATATTTTTAACGAGGGGGGTTACGTTGAGGCCTTGCGCGAGAAAGCGGTGGGCGAGACAATCTCAAAGGTTCTCTACCCGAATGATTCAACCGAAAACGGAAAAGAACTCCGCTTGGTGCAGCAGTATTTCTTTGTGAGTTGTTCACTACAGGACATCATTCGCCGTTTCCTTAAATCACACGATACTTGGGAGGAATTTGCTAAGTTTAATGTGATTCAGCTCAACGATACGCACCCAGCAATCACGATAGTAGAACTGATGCGTCTTTTGATTGATGAGTATGCCCAGGACTGGGATACAGCTTGGAAGATTACTCGAGAAGCGTGTAACTATACGAATCATACGCTGCTGCCGGAAGCACTTGAAAAATGGAGCGTCCATCTTTTTGAGCGGGTCTTGCCGCGTCATTTAGAAATTATATTTGAGATCAATCGACGTTTTTTAGAAGAGGAAGTGGAAGCGAAGTGGCCAGGCGATGCAGATAAGAAGACGGCACTCTCTTTAATTGAAGAAGGGAATCCAAAGATGGTGCGAATGGCCTATCTATCAGTGGTTGGATCTTCAAAAGTTAATGGGGTTGCCGCGCTCCATACCGATCTTTTAAAGAAGCACCTCTTCGCAGATTTTGATGCATTGTATCCTGAAAAGATCATCAATATGACGAATGGAATCACGCCGCGCCGTTGGTTATTGGCGTGTAACCCGGGCTTGAGTGCTTTGGTCACGAAAAAAGTGGGTACGGATTGGCCGCGTAATTTGGATGTACTTCAAGAGCTAGCGCAGTATGCGGATGATCCCAGCTTCCAAAAGGAATTTATGGCAATCAAGCGTGCCAATAAGGTCGCCTTCGCGGAGTATGTCAAAGAGAGTTGTGACATTGAGATTAGCCCCGATGCCTTATTTGACGTGCAGATAAAGCGGCTGCATGAATACAAACGCCAGCATCTAAATTTGCTTCATATTTTGACGCTCTATCGTCGTTTGCTTCATAATCCGGATTACGAGATGCATCCTCGTGTCTTTATTTTTGGTGCAAAAGCGGCGCCAGGATATGCGTTAGCTAAAAATATCATTCGCGCGATCAATAAAGTGGCTGAGCGGGTCAATTCGGACGCACGGATAAACGGAAAATTAAAAGTTGTTTTTCCAGAAAATTACCGAATCACGATGGCGGAGCGGATGATCCCAGCCGCTGATCTTTCGGAGCAGATTTCGACAGCCGGGAAGGAAGCTTCAGGAACGGGAAATATGAAGTTGGCGCTCAATGGTGCTTTAACCATTGGGACGCTCGATGGTGCGAATGTGGAAATCTTGGAAGAAGTTGGAGCTGATAATATCTTTATTTTTGGCAACACCGTTGAAGAAGTGGAGGCACTTCGCGCACGTGGCTACAATCCGTATGATTATTATAATACGAATTGGGAATTGAAGGCCGTGATCGATTGGTTGCGCTCAGATTTTTTCACTCCCGGTGAAACCGACGCCTTCGCACCGATATGTTCGAGCTTACTGGATGAAGGGGATCCCTTCCTTTGCCTTGCGGATTACGCTGATTATGTTCGAGCTCAGGAGGCTGCCGATTCAGCTTATCGAGATTCTTCGAAATGGGCGCGAATGGCGATTCTCAATACTGCGCGCGTTGGGAAATTTTCATCGGATCGTACCATCAGTGAATACGCCAAGCAAATTTGGAAGCTAAAAGCAGTCTCGGTGTAGAGCTTGTTGCCGACTCTCTTTAAACTTCGCAAAGAAAAATTTGTAGCGACTAAAACCTGCTATGATTTGCTTTGGGGGACCTAGTCGACGTCGTTGTGCTTATTGGCATCTCGATTGCGAATGAGGACTTTGTTCTCATAAATCCAACGGTAAGTTGTTTTGCTACCGCGTTGAATTTTTTTGCGCGCAAATGAAACCGCGACTTCCTTTTCATCAACGGTGATCGCGCTGTAGTAGCTGTTTTCATTCCATTCTTCAGGATCCGGTAATTGTTTGATGGCTTCCTGTAATTGTTTGATATTAGGGATGAATTTAGGGACTGTATCTTTCTTAGTTTTATGCATTCGAATCGTCTCTTAATGACTGATTAAAAATTGTTAACTTTGTGAATTAAGTTTTTTAAAATAGGCTTAAGTATTAGGTTATTGTTATAACATTTTAGTAGTTATACTCAAAATATAGAATGTTTTTAACAATTATCGTTAAATCAATTGTATGTAAACCAAAAGAATCCTTATTTTAGTTTTGCTTGAAGTATTCGCCCTAAAAAGATCCTTAATTACCATTATGAAACCCTTTAAGATTTTTAATCTTTTCTTTTTAACAGTTCTTTTACTGGATGCGCTTCCGACCGGACGTGCGCCTGCAAGGGACATTAAAGCGCCCGCAGGCATTACTTACGAAGTCCATCAATACCGTGAAAGTGAACCCAAGCGGGCAGGGCAATTGTGTATCGCCTATCCGAAACAATCAAAAGGAAGACTGCCAGTTGTGGTTTTCATTCATGGTGGCGGTTGGTCAAAGGGAGATAAGGATGACGCTGCCTGGCAGGCCATTCGGATGGCTCAAAGCGGATACGTAGGTATTAGTATTGCGTATCGTTTAACGCAGGAAGCAGAGTTTCCCGCTTGTATAGAGGACGCAAAAGAAGCGATTCGCTATATCAAGAGTATTGCTGGCCAGATTCCTGGTGATATGAATCGTATTGGAGTGCATGGATATAGCGCAGGCGCGCACTTAGCGCTTATGATTGGGCTCACTGCAGGCAGTGAATCTTTTAAAAGCAACACTTACGCAGAGTATGATAGTTCGGTTAATTGCGTGGTTGCGGTAGCTGCACCGACTGGTTTTGTCGCGGGCTATGGAAGGAGTGGGCGTATGTCTTTCTTAACAGAAGCTCAAAGAAATGATTTAGTATTTTTAAAATCAATCTCACCCGTTCACTGGGTTCATGCAAAGCAACCACCGATCCTTATTATGCATGGAGACGCAGATCGAGTCGTTTCGCCCGTTAATTATAAAAATTTCGCTCGAGTATGTGAAAGCGTTGGAGTCAATAATCTTACGCTTTCAATTTTCGAAGGCGGCGACCATCTCTTTTTATTTAAGGAAGGCAAGAAGGCGCGCCCAATCGCGGATGCTTTCTTTAATAAACATTTGAAGTAATACTCAGGGCTTGAGGCCACAGTAGTTAAGGGCTTTTAAAAAAGTAATTTTCTTTTTGTCGGTTTTTGATTTCAGCGAGGCAAATGTGCGTTGTCGTCAAATAATCTAAACTCTTGATTCGAGTGACTGTTCTAAATTGTCATGCTTCAACTAATATTGCAGTTTGTTTAAGAAAGCGGACCCTAGCTTTTGAATCTAATAGCTGTTTAAATCTAGACTAATAGTTACGTGTTTTTTTGCTGTTAATATTAGCCGTAATAATGATTGAAACGCAGCTCTCAAATTTTGCGCTGCGCAGAGGGCTACATAAAATATTGCTCGAGCTGTAAGATATTTAAAATGCTAAGCTTTTGCTTGATTGCGAAAATACTTGTCAATGTTGTCTGCGTGCCTAATACATTAGGGCAGTTCAAGGTATGAACTTTTCAGGCGCGGTAGCCAAGTGGTAAGGCCGAGGACTGCAAATCCTTTATCGTCGGTTCGATTCCGACCCGCGCCTCCATCTTTAATCCCCTTAAGCTAGCGGCTTGCGGGGATTTTTTGTATTTAAGCCTTAGCGCTTCGTTTTTGCTGTGTCCACTTTTGTAGCTTAAGTATCTGCACTCCGGCCGTTGTAGGAGCGGCTTTTTGCGAGTTTGACGATCTCATCTTGGTAAAAGCAGACATTGGTTTGGCTCATATAGATCTTTGTCAGGCCCCATTTGCTGGCATTCTTGAGCAGGGTCTTGGGGTGATAGCCTAAGAGCGATGCGGCTTCTTTGGTCGATTGCTGCTGAGCTGATTCCGGTTTCTTGGTTCTTTGCTTCGATTTAGGCCTGTCTCCATTAGGAGAGGCGTCTGTGACATCGAGCCATTCGGCGATCAGGAACGCTGCTTCACGGATACCGACCCCCTCCATCTTTGCGACGAGGTCGAGGATGTTGCCACCGCACTTACAAGTGCTAAAACAATTCCAGTAGTTTTTCGAGACACTCACCCGGAATGCGGTCGAGTTCTCGCCTTTGTGGATCGGGCAGCGCCCAGTCAGTTGATCGTCATTTACATGCCGAAGATCTTTCAGCAGGTCGTAACGTTCAAGGATTTGAGTGATGGACACGCAGTCTTTAACGACTTTGAAGTCCACGTATTTACGGTCTTTTTGAGACATCGGATTCCTTTTGTTTAGGTTCAGAGCAAGTAGTTCAGAATAAACTGCTTCCTGTTTTATCCTAACAAGGAATCGGGGTAGGCGCTATTGACAGGGGCTTGGATGGCTTGCTTTGTTTTTAGTTAATCTGTAAGCAAAAATTCATAGCTCTGAAGTAGCGAGCGAAGCTTGTCTTTTTGTTTTGGACTCAGGCTTATCTGCTTTGCCACCGATCAGTGGGGACGGAGTGGTTCAACGCTGTGCACGGGCGTTATCACTTATCATTAGACATAAGGGGTATTGGACGCTTGCATCTTTCTATCTCGAATTGGCCAGCCACTATGCCTGATCAGGCTGAATCCTTTGAATGCTGTGCTCTGGAGCTTAACTACTTTGATCAGATTGTTTACCTTCGGTGGCGCCCCGTGGGCGATTAGTTCGACTTTTTTGAAGTGATTGGGCAGTCAGGGGTTTGTTTTATTGATTATTACAGATTGAAATTTTTCTATTGATTAAGTCTAATGCACTTGTAATGGTGGCGCTATCTTCGGCTGACATATTTTCGTTTGTGGGAGCGAGGACCGGTTGTTCGAACGTACCTCAATCAATTTTTAATATGACCTCACCATTCAAATTACGCTTAACGACTGCCCTCAGATCTATGGGGAGCCTGCTGCTGGCTGCTGTCATCATCGGTTGTGCGCACGAATCATCGGTTGATGCGAGGCCGGTGGGTGCCACTGAGTCTGCGCGTGGCGATTCGTTGGGTATTTGGTATGGGCCAGGCTCGTTGAATACGGTGACGCGCGGTATTCGTGATGACTTTCTAGGGCAGGTTACTGATACGAATGACTGGCCGACGGTGTATCGTGAGACGGCTGTGTTTAAGCAGTTTATCGAGTCGTTGAATGGAAGTAAATACAGCGATGGCGAGCTTGAGCAGCTGGCGAGCTTTGCGCGTGAGGCTGGCTTGAAATGTGCCTTTGAGATTGGCGCGTTGCGCTGGTCGCCTAAAATCTATGGTGCCGGAAGCGGCGTGACCTATGCGCGTAAGGAAATTGCGACGCTTCAACGCTGGGTCGATGCGGGCGGCACGGTTGATTTTCTGAGCACCGACCACGCGGTGATGTGGAATGTCGGACTCTGCTTGCAGGGTGCCAAACCGATGGCGGAGTATGTCTCTGATCCGGATTGGCGCAAGGTCATGGATGAGGTGGTTGAATCGCTGGCGTTGATTCATGAGGCCTTTCCGGATGCGAAGATCGGCATGATTGAATCGCTGGGTTATTTTTCTGTTGGAGATCACTACACGACCACCGACCCAGGAAGCATTTATCCGATCGATATGCAGGAGTTTATTGTCACGGCACAGGAAAAGCTCGCTGCGCACGGGATTGCTTTGGATCACATGCATCTTGATTTCAGTTACCAGGACTGCCGCTTTGATGGCCGCAAAGAAAAGCGGCTTGATTTCGGGCGCATTATGGCTGCCGAGGAGATCGTGAAGTCGTTGAATATCGATAGCGGGATGATCATCAATGCCTTTGACGATGAGTCCTATCTTGGCGGCAATGCCACTTTGGAGAAGGAAAAGGCTCAGAACCCTGCGGAGCGCAGTGCGTCCGCAGTGAATAACACACTTGAATATTTTGACGGGTATGTCGCGGCTGGCGGCAATCCCGACACATGGATTTTGCAGCGCTGGCAACCTTATCCGGATGTGACTGGTCCTGAGACCGTTCGCAATACGGATATGGGCGTAAGCCGTTTGCTGGTAAACAAGATAATTCAACTAAAGGAATAAATTATGGCTGATAGTGGAACATTAACAGAAATCATCCCTGCTGAGTTTGGTGGGTCTGCAGAGAAGGTCCCGTTCGAATACAAAGCGAACGGCAAAGAGCTTAGTATCGCGTCTCCGGAGCCGGATCGGACGATGCACAATATGATCTATAACCCGAACTATCTGACGATGCTCGACCAGAGCAACTGCGGGATGGCTAGGCATATGTCGCCGGCTGGACGCAATTGTAGAATTGTTCAGAATGAACGCTTTATTTATGTGCGTGATGCGGACAGCGGTGAGTATTTTTCCATCGGTTTCGCGCCGGTCTACAAGGATTACGAGCGCTATGAATGCCGCGCTGGCTTGAACTATCAGGTGGTTGAAAATGTGACGGACGGCATCGAAGCGGTTTGGCGTATCTATGTACCCGCGAGTGAGGATCCCGTGGAAGTTTGGGACGTGCGTCTGCGCAATACGGGCGACAAAGCGCGGAACATGCAGTTGTTCACTTATGTGCCGATGAATTGCGATGGGGAAGACCTCTACTGCGGGGAGTTGCACCGTATTGCAGAATACCTGTCGGAACAGCGCGCGCTCTTCATTTGTATGGATGCACCGCGCTATTTGGAAGGTGTGGATCTCCCGTGGCACAACGGCTTTTTGGCAATCGACCGTGAACCGAAGGGTTGGGACGCGAGTCTCGGTTCTGTCATCGGCCCACGCCGAACCACACAGAACCCGCTCGCAGTCGAGCAGGGCAAGTGCTCCAACTCCAAGTGCGCGATGTTCAGTCCGGTTGGCACCATGCAGGTCGACATGGCTCTTGCGCCGGGTGCGCAGGATGAGGTTCGCTTCATGATTGGTGCCTGCGATGCGGCACCAATGATTGAGTCGCTGACGACTAAATACCTGACTGGTTCGCTCGAAGCGGACGTTCATTTCGACGCATTGATCGAGGCGGAAACAGCTCTCTCGCAGAACTTGCAGGTAAAGACGCCGGACGAAGCGCTCAACAATATGGTGAATGTTTGGAGCCCGAAGCAGATCGATTATGGTGTGGTTTGGACGCGTTGGGGCTTCAAGGGCTATCGCGACATTATTCAGCAGTGCCAGGGCGCGGTGATCCAGCAGTCGGAAGCGGCGCTGGAGCAATTGCTCAAGGCCTGTGCGCATCAGTATGAATCCGGGTTTGGCCTGCGCGGCTGGCACCCCATTGACGACCTTCGCTATGCGGACAGCTCGCAGTGGATGGTCAGTGCCTTCCATGAATACCTTGCTGAAACCGGTGATTTTGACACCTTGGAAAAAGTCGTTCCGTTCTTTGATAACGGCGAAGCTACGGTTTACGAACATCTGCGTCGCTCGCTGTTGCGTCTGCGTGAAGACCGCGGCGCGCACAATTTGAACCTCGTGTTCTTCGGCGACTGGAATGACTCGCTCACCGGCGTTTGTCGTGAAGGACGCGGTGAAAGTGTTTGGCTCTCCATGGCCTTCTGTCGCAGTTGCTTGATTTTGGCGAATATCGCAGAGAAAGTTGGCAAAACTCAGGATGCTGAGGAATACCGCCTCTGGCAGCAAGAGATGGCCGAAGCGATCAACACGCATGCCTGGGACGGCGAGTGGTATATCTGTGCCTTGGACGATGACGGAAACCCGATCGGCTCGGAACAAAATGAAGAAGGTAAGATCTTCTTAAATATGCAGAGCTGGGCGCAGCTGGGTAAAATCGTGCCGGAGAATCGTTGGGAACAGTCATGGAAGAGCGTATGCGATCACCTCGACTCCGGTTGGGGACTGATGCTCAATTCGCCGGCCTACACAAAGTATGTACACAATGTTGGCCGTTTGAGCTCGATCCGCCCCGGAGCGGCAGAAAACGCAAGCGTTTATACGCACGGCAATGCCTTCATGTTGCTGGCCTTGCTTGAGCGCGGCATGGCCGACGAAGCCTACGAGTTGTGGAATGCAGTTCAACCTGGAAACCCAGAGCGTCCAGTACTCAATCAGCCGAACGTCTTTTTTAATGGTTACTATGGCCCTTCGAGCGAAAACCGTGTTGGGATGGGCGAGCACGCCTGGACCACTGGATCTGTGCCCTGGATGTACCAGTGCGTGACTGAATACATGCTCGGTGTGCGCCGGACACTTGATGGCTTGGTCATCAAGCCATGCTTGCCATCGGCGTGGGAAAATGCATCGGTGCAGCGCACCTTCCGTGGTACCAGCTTTGATATCCGCATCAGTAATGCCGGTAAAAAGGCAGGTGCAGCGGTGGCGTCGATCACAATCGACGGGGCAGCGTACGATGTCACCAAGCCGCTGCCGGTTGACGGTGGATCACACGTCGTTGAAGTGACACTGGAAGCTTAACCACGATATTTCAGGGCTGGAGTGAAGCGGTATTTCCCTTTGCTCCAGCCCTTACTTTTTGTAGAGATAGGACTTGGCTATTGAAGTATGAAGACCTCAAAATGGATTTGGTGCGCGCAGAATCGCACGACTGAGTATAATCAAACGGTGCTCTTTCAAAAGGAGTTCGACGTTCAGGAAGCCGATGGGGCGACGCTGCAGATTACTGCTGACAGTTGGTATCGAGTTTCGGTCAACGGTAAGTGGATTCACGATGGACCTGCGCGCGCGTATCCGGACCATTTCCAATACGATGAGCACGATATTTCCACGACCCTCAAGCCGGGTAAGAATACCATCGAATTGATCGCCCGCTATTTCGGCATCGGCACCTTTCATCAGATTCCACAGGCGGCAGGATTGCGCGCTGCGGTTCTGGTCGATGGCGAAGTCATCGGCACAGACGCCACTTGGCAGGCTGCGCCCTCAAAGGCATGGAAACAGTGGACGCCCAAAATTTCGATTCAGATGGAGCCGTTCGAAGCATACGACGCACGACTTGCAACCGAACTCGATTGGCAAGCCGCTCTCGAGGTAGAGCGCTCCTGCGAGCTAGCTCTGCGCAACACTGCACTGCTGACTCAGAAAGTGCGCCAGCCCAAGGAGCTGCGCGCTGCAGCCATCGTTAAGACGAGCCCAGGGCAATGGTGTGTGCCGGTCACACAGTTGGTTCACGGTGAACGGGTCGAGGCGAACTTCTACACCAGCCGCCCTCTCGCGCTGAGCTCCACCTTATTGCTCGACGAGGCACAGGAGGTCGATTTCTCCAGCGAGGAGTGGACCGCAGCGATCGACGGGAAATTGCTCGAAGACGCCGCAGTGACGCTGTCGGCAGGGGAGCATTCAATCCAGTTTTTCTGTCGCAGTTTCTACGGGCATAACAAGGATTTGCCCTTTCCGTGGCTCAGCCTGAGAGGTTGGGGCAAATGGACCGCTTCAATTGCGGAGGACTGTCGATTTCTTGATGACGACATCCGTTGGTTCGCCAGCTTTGAAAAGCAGGAAGCTAAGGCGGTGCAAGATCGTTGGATGCAGATGACTGAACGTTATCCGAATGGTTTTACCGCGCTCGATATTCCGTTGGAGCAGATTTTCATGGAGGATCCGGCCGCCGAATTTATGAAACGCGAGGCGCTGGATACACTGCCAGTTTCAGATGGTCGGATTGAGCCGCCCGAGCGCGGCGATATCGAACTCTGTTATGACTTCGGTGAGCAGACCTGCGGCTATTTTGAATTGTTTATCGAAGCGGACGCGGGCGTGGTCGTTGATCTGAATGCGGTCGAATTCATCACCGCCCAGGGCACGATCCAGCACACCTTGCCCTTTAACCGCAACGGTATGCGCTACATCACAAAGCAGGGGGAGAATAGCTTCCTTTCCTTGAAGCGCCGCGCCGGACAATTTCTGTTTTTGACCCTTCGTAATCAAACCACCCCGATCGAAATCAAATCGGTGCGCATCATCGAATCAACCGCACCGGTCAAGCCGATGCAGATCTTCCAGTCGAGCGATCCCGCGCTTGACCGGATTTGGCACATGTCGGAGCGCACGCTCAAACTTTGCGCGGAAGATACCTACACCGATTGCCCGCTTTATGAACAGACGCTCTGGATCGGCGATGCCCGCAATGAGGCGCTGTACGGGTTCGCGGCATATGGTAATTATGACATTTCCGCACGTGGTCTTGAATTGGGCGCGCAGTCGCTTGAAAAATTCCCGATGGTCGGCTGTCAGGTGCCGTCGGCATGGGAGTGCCTGCTGCCCGCTTGGAGCTTCCTCTGGGGTATGCATGTCTGGGAACATTATTTCCACAGCGGCGACAAAGCCTTTCTTAAAAAGCTTTGGCCTGCCGTTCTTAAAAACCTGGAAGGAGCCGAGCGCTACAAAGACCAGCACGGTCTCTTCAGTGGTGCGCTTTGGAATCTGCTCGAATGGGCCGCGATCGATCACGATAACGAAACGGTGTTGCACAACAGCATGTTGCTCGTTGGCGCCTTGCGTGCAGCCGAGCACTGCGCCGAGGAACTTGGTGAAACAGCAGCCCAACAGAAATTCGAAGACCGCCGCAAGAAACTGATCGACGCGATCAACGCACAGTGGAACCCGGAGAAGCAGAGTTATCCCGACGCCATGCTCGACGGTACGGGCAAGCCTAGTGAAAAGGTCTGTCAGCACACCTCGATGCTTTCACTGATGTGCGATGTTGCCTCGCCGGAGATTCGCAGTGCGGCGCTGGATAATCTACTCAATCCGCCCGACGAGATGACCACGATCGGCTCGCCCTTCGCCATGCAGTTCATGTATGAAGCGCTTGAGAAAAAGGGCGAATACGATGCGCTCTTGCACTCCATCCGCACCCGGTTTCAGCCGATGATTGATGTCGGTGCGAGCACCGTATGGGAAATGTTTGCCGGTAGCGATTTTGATACACATGGCTTCCCGACGCGCAGCCACTGCCATGCATGGGCCTCGAGTCCGATCTGGTTCCTGAATCGGATTGTGCTCGGCATTCGCCAAACGCAAGTCGGCGGAACTGCCTTTGAAATCAGCCCCTGGCTGGGCGACCTGAAGCAGGCGAGTGGTGCCACCGGCACACCGAAGGGCCCCGTTTCGGTCGATTGGAAAATCGTCGACGACCGTCTGGAAGTGGCCATATCCGCACCCGAAGGGGTCGCGATCGAGTGGCGCCCGAATACCAGCCACGCAGGCTTGGAAGTGGTGCGGTGCTGATGTGGCGTGAGCGGGAGCTGCGTGCTTTAGCCGCAGTTTTCGTCGTGCTGGTGTTGTGTTGAGCGAACGCGGGCTTATGCACTGCGCTACCTTGGCCGTCGCTCGCTGATCCTGATCGAAACTTCGATTGCTGCTTGCTAGTGTCTGCAAACACTGCCATGCCTTAATGTTAGTTTGTAATAAATCTATTGCCATGTCGACTTCTGATTCTAAGACCACTCCCGCACATATTGTATCCATCCCCCGCAAAATAGCCTGGGGACTCGGAGGACTCACCAACGATATGGTCAACGCGCTGATGTTGCTGGCGATGCCGATTTTCTCGGTCGGACTGGGTGTGAAAGCCACTTGGATCGGTATTGCGCTGGCTTTGCCGCGCGTCTGGGACGCCATTGCTGATCCGCTGATGGGGCACATCAGTGACAACACCCGCTCGCGCTGGGGGCGGCGGCGCCCCTACATTCTGCTCGGTGGCATCGGGCTCGGTTTGACCTTTGCCTTGCTCTGGATGCCCAACACGGGGTGGAGCGAAGTTGGGTTGCTGACGTGGTTCATCGTAATGAGCCTACTCTTCTTCACCTTTTTTACTATGTGGAACATTCCCTGGATGGCGCTCGGACTCGACCTGACGCCAGATGTTAAGGAACGCAACAGCGTGCAAGCCACGCGTAGCATGTTGGCCACAGGCGCTGCCTTTATTATACCATGGATCATGCCGCTGGCTATTTACTTGGGCAAAAACAATCGCGTCGAAGGCGTTGCCGAAGAGGTCATCGGCGTCCGCATGGTTGGTATCATCGTGGGCTGCATTATGGCCCTCACCGCCATTATGTCAGCGTTTTTCTGTAAAGAGTCACATGTTACCGAAAAATCTGAACCGAAAGTGCCTTTCCTGAAGTCAGCCAAATATACTTTTAAAAATAAGCACTTTATCGGGTTGTGCGTCTTTACGGCGCTGTTCTGCGGCGGCGTCGTGATGGTCGGCCCGATGAGCTATTACATTAATGTGTTCTACGTGTATGGCAACCTGCCAATTCAAGAGGCCAAGGAACTCGCGTCCGAGGTTATGGCCTGGGGGGGGACTGTCGGTGCAATCGCAAGCTTGGTGGCCGTGCCGATCATTTCCTGGTGTGCCAGCCGCTACGGCAAAAAACAAACCCTGATCGGCGGAATCGCCCTGATCGTCATTGGGCAGCTCATTAAATGGTTTTTTTATGTTCCCGAAAGCCCCTATCTTCAGGTCTGGCTGTCGCTGATCATTTACCCCGGCCTAGTCTTGGTCTGGACCATTGCCCCCTCGATGTATGCCGATATCTGTGACAGGGATGATCTCGAAACGGGAACGCGTCGTGAAGGCATGTATAGCGCCACTAGTGCGTGGCTGCTTAAAGTCGGTGTGACTATCGCGGTGGCCGCCAGTGGCTGGTTGATCAACATTGCAGGGATTTCGGACGCCGCCGAAGTGCAAACGCCGCAAGCAGTTTTAAATATGCGGCTTCTCTTTACCTTACTTCCATCTATCTTCACCTTAGTGGGCGGATATTTCGTGTTCCGTTACCCCTTCACGGAGAAGGATGCCGAGCGGGTGAAAGAGCAATTGGCCCAGCGCCATGCTGCGGCTGACGCCTAGCTCTAGATCTCTCGCTGAAGTATCCGCTCTGCTGCCTCCAGCGTTGTGAATGTATTATTATAGTTTGTAATTAATTGACTTGCGCGTGAGGCGCAATTTTAATAATAAAATTGCTGTTACATCGGCGATCTGTTTTCTCGCCATTGCTCCTGAGCTCGAATGCACCTGAATCGTTCCACCTCGCCCGCTCCTACTCCCCGCGCATCACACGCGCAGGGCGGTTTCGCCTTGGTCATTGTGCTCGGCCTGATGGCTTTTATTTTGCTGCTGTTGTTGTCGATCACCAGCTTGGTTAGGGTTGAGACACAGTCTGCCCAGATCTCGAGCCAGCGACTACAGGCCGAGCAGAATGCCTTGCTGGGGATGCAACAAGCGATTGGCGAGCTGCAGATGTCAGCTGGGCCGGACTCGCGGGTGACCGTGGCCTCAGAGATGTTTGATGATACTCCGGATGCCGCACAGGTCAGTGGTGTGGCCACTCGGCATTATACGGGCGTATTTCGTGCGCATGACAGCGCGCAGTCTTTGGAGGCCTTTCGGGCCACGCAAAACACTTCGGCAGCTGCAATCCAGTGGTTGGCCTCGGCTGAGACAGACATACTTGATCCGGTGGCAGCTGCTGCGTCAACCTATTCGGCGGAAACGATCTCCATCGCTAAGGTCTATCAGACTGATACCAATACGCTCGAAGATATCAATGTCGGGAAAGTTGCAGTGGATGCTGAGGAGACAGGCGCGTTTGCTTGGTGGGTGGCTGACGAGGGCATGAAGGCGAAGTTCAATACTATTGATCTCGGTATTGGAAATGCGGATACAGAAGGCCCGTTGGATGAAGATAAGCTCGCATTGATACAGACACGTCAATCGAACTTTTCGCACGTGTCCGAGGCTGACCCGAACGATCCTTCCACAGGCTTCGATAAGCTATTTGCCGATCTGCGGACTCAAGGGGACTTGCCGAAGGTCAATGATACTCAAAGCCTGGCTTTACTTTCATCTGACTGGGGCGACTGGATGCTGCCGGAAGATCCGGCTGATCCGTTTGTCACTGCGACGGTCAACCCGGGTGTGACGCTCTTTAGCCGTGGCCTGCCGGTGGATGTCACGCACGGGCGCCTGAAGGAGGATCTGACCGTGTATCTGGAAACCGACAAAGGTCTGGAGGATGACGAGCACATAGTCCGTGGTAGTTCAGACGATACCAACTATCGTGGCCTGGATTTTGGTGCCCAGCTGACTTCCGACCCGTTGACGGATAATCTGCCGCGTTTCGGGTTGTTACGCTCCTGGCATGATCAGGGCAAGGCGATCGGGAAGGGGGGCAGTGTGCAGAATCAACCGCAGACAAATACGCAGCATGGTTTCCATCCGACGGTGATGCATGCGGGCGTTTCATTCACGGTGGTGAGGGTTGGGAGTGCAACGCCACCTGAGGATCCAAATGATCCAACCAAGATGTTAGTCACCCTACAGCCAATGGTCTATCTGCGTGTAGCCTTGCTCAACCCTTACAATTTCACACTGCCTGCGGAGCAATACCTGTTTGAAGTGTCGATTCCCGACCGCTTGTATCTACATTGGAGGGATATCCCAGGTAACACTGGTCCGAATAAACTTCCAAGAGATCCGCTTTCGGAAGATCCAAGTAGGACTGTTCTGCTCGCGGATTTTTTAGCGGATGGTATTATTCAGCAGGATAATTACGCATGGCAGGGAGATCACGCATGGCTGCGGATGGCGGTCGATACTGCGCACTCCTTGTTGGACGGTTCCGGAGGGATGCTGCCGGGTGAAACGCTCAATTTCTCACCCGAAATCAGTCAAAATCTACTGAATGACTCTGTGTATGTGGATCAGTTGGCAGATCAATATAGTGCGGGGCAGTTTATCAATTATGCAGACCCTGTGCAGGAGGAGTTAGAAGTGCTTGAGAATTGTTGGGCTTTGGGGGCGCAAGTTCAGGTGTCGGTGCCGAAGACGCCGGATTTTTACCCAGGTGAGCCGGACTCTTATTTTAATATACGTTACCAATTGGATGCTGGGAGCCCTATTGCGGATGGTCTTTACTCGCTGGAGCAGAGTTTATCCTGGCGCCTGAGTTTGCTCAGTGCAGGGGAGCCGACATTGCTGAGCAGTAAAGATCCAACTAAAACGCTGCCTACGAGTAAGTTCCTATGTGAGAACGGTTTCGATTCGCATACCAGGCCTCTTCACAGGGTGATTAAGAATTTTGAGTCGATGAAATACTTTTCGGACCCCAGCTCTGCTCCGAGTGCGAATCAACACAAGATAGCTACCTCGATGCATGATTATTGGTATGCGGCCGCTCGTAGTGGCAATTCGCGTCACGGCGGCGACCGTCGAAATGCAGTGCGCAATCCGCGTGGTGGCATTTTGCGTGCAGATTTTGATTTGAGCGATTGGGGTGTCGAGATGCATCGGATTGGTATGCATCAGGAAGAGGCGCTTGGCGATTTTTGGGAACCGAGACGTTGGGCGCGTGAGTTAGACCTTCAGACAGGAAATTCGGGCACGGTTGAGGGGTTTATGGATGGTGGTGATAATGGTAATTCGACACCTCGGTTGACTGGGACTCGGTATACCTTTTATGATTACCCGCGGCGTTTCGGGCCGATTACATCGCTCGGCCAATTGCAGCACGTGAACCTGAACCCTTTTGGTTTTGGTTCGGCTCATCAGGTTGGCTTTTCGCGTGCAGCCTACCATGTGCCGCGTGATGCCTTGGTCGAGTCCGCCGATACCAGTCTGCCCAACGAGCGTATTGATCTGCCCTATATGGTGAATGCCAGCCTCTGGGATCGCTTCTACCTGAGCACGATTCCGCAGAGCGGGAACTTGAATTTGGATGCCTCGAATCTGTCTGTATTGGCAAACAATCGTCATGTGCTCACGCCCGATGCCAGCGGTGCTTTTCCGGCTGAAGGTGTGCTACGGGATTCGGAGACGGCCTTTGCGCAGAGTGCCGCGCATATTCAGATCGATGGTGCGTTTAATATCAATTCCGTCTCAGTGGATGCCTGGGAGGCGGTGTTGCTGCAGGCTGCGGGAAAGACCATAGCAACTGAACGCGATGGTGAATTGAATGGCGGCGGGGATGAGAGCTTCGTGGCCTTCCCGCGTTTTCCGGACCCAGTGTATGGTGTCGCGGATGCTGTGGCCTTCAATAGTTTGGACCCCCAAGATGCGCAACAGCATGCGGGGCTGTTCGTGACGGATCGCGGCGATATCCGCATTCTGGCTGAGCAAATCGTAGCCGAGATCAAGCGTCGTGGCCCCTTCCTGTCGATGGCAGATTTTGTCAATCGTCGCTTGTTGCCGGATGCCGACGATCTGGATCTCGATTATCAGGGGTTGATGGGCACACTGGATGCGGCTATCATGCGCGCATCGCAAACGCAAGATGTGTTGAACTATCAACAGATTATTGGGAAAAACAGTGATTGGGGGCAGCAGTTGGATCCGCTGAAGGTGCTGCCGCAGGATAGTGGTAATCCCGGTTATGCGATGGATATGGAGAGCGGGTTTGGGGTGCCTGAGGGGCATAAGAACACCGCACTGGAGGGCAGTTCCGCCAACTTGACCCAAGGTGATTTATTGCAGGCGCTTGGCTCGCAGCTCAGTGCGCGCAGCGATACCTTTGTGATCCGTGCCTATGGTGAATCGACCGATCCCATTTCCGGCGAGGTGATCGCTTCCGCACGCTGCGAGGCGGTGGTGCAGCGTATTGCCGAGCCGATTGAGACAAACGATTCGATCCTAGAACCGACCGGCGACTTTGGGCGTCGTTTTGTCGTCACGGCATTTCGTTGGTTGGACGACGGATCCTAATTCTCTATGAATCGATTGCTTGAGATGATTTTAAATAAACACGCTTATTTGGTATTCACGATGTTCGCGCTGCTGCTCGGCGCATTGTCGACACTGCAGGCAGATGCCGAATCCGAGGCACTGTTCGAAGGTCTGGATGGGCTTGATAAGGAGGAGGCGTTTGAGTTGCCGGATGCTGTGGGGACTGATCTGGACGACGACGCATTACGCTTTTTCTTGCTGACCGCGCACCCGACCAAGCAAGTCTATTACTATCGAGAGGGGGATGCATACTGGCCGATACGGGCGGCCTTCAACACCTTTGGCAATGTGCACCGAATCAGTCCGCGCCCTAAGTTAGTGCTCTTCAAAAAGGTGACCCAAACAGTCGAAGGGAAGGTTAAGGTCGCCTATGTGCCGGTGTTCGAGATCAATGTCGAACGCCGCCCTGATTTATTTGCTGTGTTTGTGCCACATGTGCCAGGGACGGCTGCTGGAAAAGTGTATGGCATGCGCTCCATCGATTTTACGAAAAAGCACTTTCCGTTGAATCAGGTAACATTCATTAACACGCTACCGAAGCCGCTGGCAGTCGCACTCGATGGAAATCGAGTAGTGGTTCAGCCAGGAGAGCTGCTGCGAGCTTCCTATAAAACGGGGCGCAAGGGGGCTGGTTATTTGAAAGTGGCTTTGGCGATTCGGGGTGCAGAGGGTGATGCCAAGCTGCTGTATAATAAGCGCATTTCTGTCTTTAAGGACGAGCGTATTTTGGCGATCCCGATCGCGGACCCATGGGGGCGAGAGGCTGTCAAGGTGCTCACATATCGTGACGCAGGCCAGTAATCGTGTATTTAAACTCTCGATACGGTATGGAATTGTTCTGTTTGACCGAGCGTCATGCTGTGGGATGCTTCGGTCTAAAAAACGCAGCCTAAAGCTGCTAAAGAATACTCATGAGGATGATGACTTATTTAAAATGTGGTTTAGCGATCTCAATGGCCACAACGGCGGATTGTCGTTCGCTTGAACCGCTCGAGCGGATTGGCATCAAGACTGGAGAGGGCGGGGCGCAGTTTGTGCTCAAGGAATCGGGAAAACCCTTTTATGTGACGGGCTTCAATTACATCCGTCTACGTTCGAAGGACGGAAGACCCGGTGGGGATCACTCCACCTTCGATGCGGATACGAAGTTCACTGAAGCTGCTTATCAACCCGACCGCGCAGAGGCGATGTTCCAGGCCTTGGAAGACGCGGGCTACAACACGGTGCGCGTGTTTATCATCGGCCGTAACACCTTCAATCCCGGCATTGGCGGAGATTACACGACGACCCAGGGGCTCTATGAACCCTACATGGAAAACGTGCTCGATTTCCTGCGCCGCGCGACCCGCCATAATATCCGTGTTTTTCCAACTTTTGGAGACGGAGAATTACCGAACAATGCGTATTACCTAAGCTTGTTCGGCGCGGGCAATGATGAGAAGAATCTGCTAGTGCTTTCCAAGAACGGTGTGGATGCACGGGTTGAATACATCTCTTCCTTTCTTTCGTATCTCAAAACCAAGGAGCCCACGGTGCTGCCAACCCTCTTGGGCTTGCAGTGCCAGAACGAAGCGTATTTGCGCTCCAATCAGTTTCCGTTCTCTGAAACGAAGGGACGCTTTACTGCGGCGAATGGAAAAAGTTACGACTTATCAAGTAGCGAATCACGCCAAGCCTTGATGGACGAAGGCTATCGTTATTATCATCAGCGCATCGTCGAAGCCGTGAAGGCGATTGACCCAGAGATGCTAGTGGCGGAGGGCGTATTTGTTCCGGCGGCGGTCGGCAAGGACCCAACGGGGGCGACCGGTCTGTGGCCTGCGAAGTATAAGGACAAGCGTTACCCACCCACGCTGACGAGGCTGGGCGATAGCCCGCTCGATTTTCTTGATGTGCATTTCTACCGCCATAATGCCAGACTGACTGTTGCAGAGGCGTTTGAACAGAGCTTGTCCTCCACTGGATTCTTCGCGCCTGAGATGGCCGGAATTCGCAAGACCAAGCCGGTCATCGTCGGGGAGTTCGGTGCCTTTGATTTTATGGAAAAAACCTTCGAGGAAGCGGTCGAGAACATGGCGATTGTTCGCGACCTCGCACTGAATGAGGCGGTGAACGGCATGCTGTTTTGGACCTACGACTGCCTCGAACAGGCGAAGCTCTGGCATGCAATGGATGATTGGGATCTGTTTTACGAAAAGATGGGCACCTTTGAAGACAGTGTCGTAAAATAAATGCCTAGAGCATTTTGTTTAAGGGCACCTCTATGCCAAAGATTTTGTAAAGCGGTATTAGTCTGACCTCTAGTAATCTTATTTTAAAAAAGATATTGACATGGGTGATGTCACATTACAGGTTGTAATATGGTATTTTTCTCTGCTACTCTCTGCCGTGTCAAATACCTCTATCTCTACCTGTATCTATCGCCCTTTTTTGGGGCCTCAATCAGCAGTTTTCAGTGTCACCCGATCAAGAACCCATAATGAAAACCTGGAATTATTTTGTGATTTTGCTGTGCCTTGCCTGCAAGGCATTGGCCGCTGATGTCGCAGTGACTACCTTACGCTGCGAATGCTGGACGGGTCCGCTCGGGATCGAGGTGACTGAGCCGAGCCCAGGGGAGCAAATGGTGAATGCATATGGCCGTTACACTTTTGTCGGCAACGATCTTCAATCAGGTGAAATCAGGAATTTCAAAAGTAGAAAATAATATAATGCGATGTCTGTGACTAAACATAACACAGGATTTGTGATTCTTATTACGCTGGTGGCGACCATCGGCGGCTTTTTGTTCGGGTTCGATTCGGGCGTGATTAACGGAACGGTGGATGGTCTGCGGACTGCGTTTAATTCCGACAGCGTGGGCACGGGCTTCAATGTGGCTTCGATGCTACTCGGCTGCGCGGCGGGGGCGTTTGTCGCTGGACGGCTGGCCGATCGCTTTGGGCGGCGCAATATCCTGCTTTTTTCTGCGGTGTTCTTTATGGTCAGTGCCTGGGGGTCCGGGGTTTCTCAAGCCTCGGCCGAGTTTGTTTTTTATCGCGTGCTGGGCGGTTTGGCCGTCGGCGCGGCCTCGGTGCTGGCACCGGCCTATATTAGCGAAGTCGCTCCAGCCAAATACCGCGGCATGCTTTCCTCCATTCAGCAGATTGCGATCATCAGTGGCCTGTTCTTTTCGTTCTTAAGTAATTATCTCATCGCGCAGATGGCGGGCAGCACTTTGGACATTTTGGCGATGGGCTTTGAGGCGTGGCGCTGGATGTTCTGGGTGGAACTGATTCCGGCTGTCATCTTTTTCTTTGCATTGCTGCTGATTCCGGAAAGCCCGCGTTATCTCGTGGCCTCTGGAAAGAAAGCGCAAGCCCTTCGGGTGCTGGGTAAGCTGATGGGGGATTCGGCTCAGTCTAAATATGACGAAATCGAAGGATCACTGGCTGTCGATCACCACCGCCCGCGTTTCCGTGATATCCTCGGGAAGTTCGGTTTCCGGCCAATCGTTTGGGTCGGCATTGCCTTGGCGGCTTTCCAGCAGTTTGTCGGCATTAACGTGGTGTTTTACTATGGTTCTGTGCTGTGGCAGTCGGCAGGCTTTAATGAAAGCCATTCTCTGCTGATCAATGTGATCAGCGGTGCGGTTAGCTTTGGTGCCTGTATCGCCGCGTTGGTGGCGATCGATCGCATGGGGCGGAAGCCGATGCTTCTGATCGGTTCCGTGGGGATGGTCATTACGCTCAGTATTATGGCCTTTGTCTTTAGTCAGGCAGATGTCGACGCTTCCGGTAAGTTGACCTTGGTTGGTAGTGCCGGCCCGATCGCGCTGATTGCCGCAAACCTCTATGTGGTCTTCTTTAACTTTTCTTGGGGCCCGGTCGTGTGGGTGCTGCTGGGGGAAATGTTCCCGAATCAGTTTCGTGGATCGGCCCTGGCCGTCAGCGGGATTGCAATGTGGGGGTCCAACTTTGCCATCACCATTACTTTCCCGATGATGCTCAGCGGCATTGGGCTGGGAGGTGCTTATTCCGTTTACGCCGGCTGCGCGTTGATCTCGCTGTTCCTGGTGTTGAAATGTGTGCGCGAGACCAAGGGCCTCGAGCTGGAAGAGATGATGGGGTGAGGCTAACGAAATTAATGAATTAGACTATTGAACTTAATGAAACAGATTATATCATTCATTCTGCTGGTGCTCGTTATGTTGCTGCCGACCACTCCTTCTATGGGTGGGACGTCACGCGCCCCGAATGTCATTGTTTTCTATGTGGATGACTTGGACTTTTCGGGAATGGGTGCGGGCTATGATTTGATGGAGCTTCCTTCAAGTGAGCGGCTGTTGGGTGGCTCCCCGAAGTTTCCAGTTATTGTGACTCCGAATACCGACCGACTCGTGGCGGAAGGATTAATCTTTGATCGGTTCTACATTACGTCGCCGATTTGCACGCCCTCTCGCTACTCGTTGCTTACGGGGACATATGCCTCCTCGGCAGCCAGCCTCCGCAATGATTTTGCACCAGAGCAGACGGTTCACAATATTGTCTGGGACACCTTTGTTGAGCCGGGGCAATACAACCTGTCGAAGATGTTCAAGTCCGCCGGATATCGGACGGGTATTTTCGGAAAAATGCATTCCGAAGAAGCACACATAAAGATGCGGGCAATTTATCGGAAGTATTCCAACGAAAATCCGCTGAGCCTGGAGGCCATGGCTGAGATCACAGCCGGACACCGTGAGTTTGTCAGTGCGGTGAAGGAGATCTATGATTGGGATGTTGCTGATCGGGTCTATTCCGAGAATGCCGACGCCTTTTTCTTTCCTCCGCAGTTGAAGTGTTTCAACCTGGACTGGTGCACGCAGGGGGCCTTGGAGTTTATTGAGGAAAGCGGGGAACAGCCGTTTTTTCTCTATTTTCCACTCAACTTTCCGCATGGAGTTTCCGGAACCGGCAAGCATCGGTTTAGTGAGAGCATGCGGCGTGGAACTCCGGCGGGACTCCTCGATGAGATTCCAGGCGTTCTGCCGGATATCAAAGTGGCCCATCAGCTCATTCGCGATGCCGGCGGCAATCCTAATAAAACAGATTCCCTGACCATGGTGGACTTTGCCCTCGGAGCGATTGACAAAAAGCTCAGAGAAACGGGTAATTTCAAGAATACGGTTTTCATCTATTTGAGCGATCATCAGGCGATGGCCAAGAACAGTCCGCACGAAGGTGCACGTGTGCCTTGTGTGATTCGCTGGCCGGAAAAAATCAAAAAACAACGCCGGACGGATGCACTCTGCGCCAATATTGATTTGCTGCCCACCCTCGCTGAACTGAGCGGCGCGGCGATTCCTGCGGCGGTGTCCGTCGATGGACAAAGCTTTGCTCCTTTGCTCGCTGGCGATTCCGCTTATCGCGGGCATGAAGCAGTTTTCCTCGAAGTGAATTACGCGCGTTCGATGATTAAAGGGGACTATAAATACATCGAATATTTTGCCCCCGATAAACGCAAACAGCAGATTGCCGCCAAGAAGATGACGGTCGATAAAAAGGGAAATGAGACCCGAATCGGCTGGCACGGGCAGCGCTACCGCGCCGAAGAATACTTCGGCAACTATTTTGATCCGGTGCAGCTGGTGAACCTCAAGACCGACCCCTTTGAGCGCGAGAACTTGGCAACGAATCCGGAATATCAACCCTTGATGGCTAAGATGCGAACAGAGCTTTTAGAGCATATTGATATCCAGAAAGTCGCTCAGGAAGCAGAGTCGGCAGAATAACAATCCTATTTAAAGAAAGAACACTATCCGTTATGAAGATGATGAAGAAAAAACGAATCGCATTAATTGCATTGCTGGCGCCCATATTCGCGATGGCAGCGGAGGCACCGGTGCATTGTAACCCGCTGAACCTTAATTACCGGGTGCAGCCGCCGAATGCCCGTGGTAAGGAGGCCAAGTGGGTGCGCGAGGGCGCCGACCCGACGATGGCGATTTTTAACGATAAGTATTATCTCTTTAGCTCCGTGCAGGAGGGCTACTGGGAGAGTGAAAATCTGGTCGACTGGAAGTCGCTCAAGCCCGCAAACATTTTAACTCTGCCCAACTTGCACAACTACGCGCCGACGGTGGTGGTGATCGGCGATACCTTTTATTTTAAGGACGGCAACGGCCCGGGACCGGTTTTCGGAACGAAAACGCCCGATGATCCGGATTCGTGGACGCAGGCATCCACGACGGGGTGGCACAAGACAGATGCCCAGTTTTTTCTCGATGACGATGGCAAGCTTTGGATCGTTTATGGCTGCGGTACCAGCGGACTACTCGAGATTCAGGAGGTCGATACAGAGACCTTGATGCCCAAAGGTGAATCGCACGAGTTTATGATGCCGGATTACAAGACGCGCGGCTGGGAGCGCGTCATTAACGGGAAGCGCGGGTTTGATCGCCGGGAAGCGCACGGTTGGGTTGAAGGCGGACAGCTTCTGAAACATAACGGCACCTATTACATGGTCTATTCGCTTCCTTCGCTGGGCGCGGATTATTGTAATGGCGTTTATACCGCCAACAACATTCTCGGCCCCTATACGCATCAGCAGCACAATCCGATCACACAAAAGATGACCGGTTTTATTCCCGGTTCCGGGCACGGTGAAATTGTCAAAGACCGCTACGGTAACTGGTGGACCTTTACCTGTGAGGCCGTTTGGACCTTCGACCGTTTTGAACGCCGCATCGGGATGTTCCCGACCACGATCGACGAAAACGGAATCCTGCTCAGCGATACCTGGCTCGGCGATTATCCGACCCGCGTTCCGCAACGCAAGCGCACGCCCGCTGACGTAAGGCTCTGGAACGGTATGAACCTGCTTACGGTCAACCGCCCGGTTGCCGTTTCTTCAACGAGTAAGGGCGACCCCGCCAGCGTCGTCGACGAAGAGGTGATGACCTACTGGAGCGCGGCAACCGGTGGCGCGAATGAATGGGTGCAGGTGGATCTGGGCGCGCCGTGCCTCGTTGAGGCGGTGCAGGCCAACTTCTGCGAAGTGGATTTAAATCCAACACGTGAAGTCGCTCGCATTCGCGGTATTTATAACCGCTTCCGCAAACAGGAAAAAACACCGACGACCGCCGACTTTAAACAACTGCTTCCTGCATCTTCATTCCCGATCCCCGAGGATCCGGATGCGGTGATCCGTTACACGGTGCTCGGTTCGCTCGACGGCAAAACATGGAGCCCGATCATTGATCAAAGCCAAAGCACCCAAGACACGCCGCATGACTTCAATCTGGCACCGGATCCGGTCAAGGCGCGCTATGTGCGGCTGTTGAATGTGCACACGCCGTATGGCGGAAAGTTTGCCATGCGCGACTTCCGCGTCTTCGGTAAGGGCTTCGGCCCGAAACCGGACGCACCGGAATTCCAGGTGGATCGCAAAAAGGATCGCCGTGTGATGGAAGTTCGCTGGGAGCCGGTGGAAGGGGCTGACGGATACGTCGTGCGCTATGGACAGGAAAAGGAACGCCTCTATCTGGCCAACCAGTTCTATAAAACCAATAGCTGCCTCATCACCGATTTGCAGAGCGATACCGAATATGTTGTCACCGTCGATGCCTTTAACCAGAACGGCTACAGCCAAGGTGAAACCATCCTGCCCGTGGTGCCTTCCGCGTTGAATAGCAACCGCTATGAAGCGGAAGAGGCCGAGCTCTTTGGCGGAGCCACAGCTGGCGGCGGTATGGTTCAGGGATTGCATCAGAACGGTGCGGGCTGTGCCTTTACGGTGGATGGTGGCAAGGGTGGAACCTTTGAGCTGATCATCACCTATGCCGCGAAGGGGGGAAACGTGCGCGGCGAATTGATGGTCAATGGATCATCACAGGACCTTGCATTTCCGTCCACCGGCTCCTGGGGCGAAACCAAACAGTTGACACAAACCATTAAGCTGAAAGCCGGAAAAGACAACCGGATTGAAGTTAGAGGCCGCGGGAAGGGCGTCAATCTCGACTGGTTGGAGCTGGTCGCAAAGTAGGTGACACAGGCGAATGCCAACAGCCACGCGTGAGTCGTGGTTCAACGAATTAATCAAATAAAACAATGAAACAGAATAGACTCATACAACGAATGCTGCGCATGGTAATGCTCAGCTTATGGAGCGCGGTATCCGTATACGCGACTGAAAAGCCAAATGTGATTGTCATTTTTGCGGACGATCTGGGCTGGATGGATGTCGTGAGCAATGCGGCGCGCGTGATGAACGTAGATCCGGCGGAGTGCTATTATGAAACCCCGCGTATCGATCAGCTCGCCGCAGATGGGATGACCTTCACACAGGCCTATGCGGCTGCGCTCTGTTCGCCTGCCCGAGCGGCCTTGCTGACGGGGCAATATCCCGCCCGGTTTGGATTTCTGACGGCTTCCGCGAATACGAATGGGAGTTACGATTATATCAATGGGACGCCACCAGCAGGTTACCACATTTTCGACCAAAGAAAACGTGATCCGGAGAATCCGAATCAAGTCGATCCTGCGCAAGGCTTTGTTCCTGGAACGTTTACCTATGCGCTGCAGAGCGGGCAGCAACTTAATGGGGATGAATACGATGCATACACGATTGCCGAAGCGCTCGAAGGCTATCGCAGTGCGATGCTCGGAAAATGGCACCTGGGAGCACACGGAGTCGCTGGGTATCAGCCGAGTGATCATGGTTTCGAAGAGCTCGCTTTTACGGATGCCGGAGGCTCTCACTTTTTTGATTGGAGAACCGAGAACATTTGGCAGAATTCCAATGTCCTTTACGATGAGAACGGTGATGAAATCGATTACCTGACTGATGATTTGACCGAGCGCGCGGTGCGCTTCATCCGTGAATGCGATCAAAACAATGAGCCGTTCTTCCTCTATTTCCCGCAGCTCGCAGTCCATAAACCCCTTCAGGCCAAGCCAGACGACTTCGCCTATTTTGAAAATAAAGCGACCCGCGGCTGGAACGGCCATTCGGATCCCGATTATGCCGGCGTTTTGCGCGGGTTGGATAACTCGGTGGGACGTGTGGTGGACGAACTCAATGCGCTCGGGATTGCCGAAAATACCTTGCTGATCTTTATGTCGGACAACGGTGGATTAGATACCGTCACCTCAAACCACCCACTTCGCGGAGGCAAAGCGGATCTCTATGAGGGAGGCGTGCGGGTCCCGTTCATCGCCTACTGGCCCGGGACAATTACGCCGAACACCTTCTGCGAAATTCCGATTGGCGTGGAAGATATCTTCCCCACGATTCTCTCCGTGGCCAACCAGTCGGACGATTTGTCTAATCTCGAGATGGATGGTCAGTCGATTTTGCCGCTCTTAGCGGATCCGCAAAACGGTGCGAATGGTTACACACGCGATACCTTTTTTTCGCATAAGGCGCCTAGAGGCAGTGCCGTTCGCAAGGGTGACTACAAATTGGTCTACGACGATCAGGGATATTTAGAGCTCTACAATCTCGCCGAGGATATCGAAGAGAAAAACAACCTGGCAGCAAAGATGCCCGAGAAAGCGCAGGAGCTGTTTAAACTGCTCGATGGTATGTTGGACGATGTGGTTCCTTTGAAATACCAGCGTATTCCGAATCCGTTTTATGACCCCGAGGCTAACGCAGTCAGTGAGGATTATCGCCCATACATTGACCTGCGCAGCCCGTCAGTCGAAGTGACGAAAGATATTTGGGATGACAGTTTTGACGGTGGATCGCTTAATGCCAATTTGAGTGTAAATGCATCAGCCGATGGTTCCGTAACGCAGACCAACGGGCAGCTTCAGATGTCGATTTCGACAACCGGCGGTGGCCAGCGCGCCAAGGTGGTGACGTCGAGCGGACAGAACGGGGAAGTTGAGCTTGGCGGAGCGGACCTGTATGATTTTACCGATCATCAGGTGTCGGCCCGTTTTGACATCGCCTCGTTCACCGGGACTCCCAATACAGGCGGTAATTTCAACGTGTTTCATGTCGGGATCGGTGTGCTCAATAACGATGGCGATGTGACGACCGGGGTGAGCATCAATCTCGAACAACGGCTCAACGAAGAGGGTGTTTGGTGGCGTTTTGAGTTGGAAGGATTCGATTCCGTCATCAGGCCGGAGCTGAATGGTCTGCCTTCCGCGTTTGAGTTTGATCTGGGCGGAACCACCCTGACCCTTCGGGTAGAGGGGACCACCTTCACAACGGACTCAGACACCTATAGCTGGACGTTTAATTCCGGGACAGCGGATTCGTATGCGCTGATGTTCGGTGCCTATAATAGAGGGACTCCGGTTGCAGGTACACAGGTCACGCTGGATTCGTTTAAGGTGTGGCTGCCGGTTAATGTGGAGACATTTGATGTAATTTATGCCCCCAACCTTCTTTCAAATGGCTACTTAAGCCAGATTGCGAACAGATCTCCGAACGAAAGCGGAAGCTTTAACATCAACGGCAGCTTCGGGGATGCATCCTCATTCTGGGGCCGCACGGCAGACCTGACCGGTTGGTCCCCTTATCATACCGATCCGAACGGACTCACTACAAACATCGGAACTGCCCACCAGGACGATGGCGGTGTGCCGGTGCTGGACGGAACGATCTACCTCGATACCGTGATGAAAACTGCCGGGGGGGTGACCCTCAACTCCTCGATGGACTACCGTAACGGACTGAAGCAGGAGAACGTGCTCGCCGATTTTTCGGTCAGTTCAAATGCAACCTATCAGTTACAGGTTGATGTGGCACAACCGAATGCCGATACCGTCCAGTCGAATGCAAGCTTTGTTGCCGCCCTTACCAGCGGAACCGGGTCGGATGTAACCGATACAGCCAATGCGGTTGGTTCGGTGATTTCTATTGCGGCGGATACGCTTCCGGATGCCGTAGGAACGGTTCAAGCCCAAACCATCAGCGGCTCTGAGCTGCAGGCCGCGCATGCGCTCGGTCCGGTGAATGTGATCTTTGAGCATGAGAACAGCACCGCCATTGCCGGATATCCCGATTCATCGCCAGATCCGACCCTTGACGCTCAGGTGTCGCAACTGGAAGTCTGTAAAGTGGCGCTGGTGATTACGGTTCCTGAAGCTGGAGATGTAAACAAGGACGGCGTCATTGATGCTGCCGACCTAGCGCTGGCCCAAACCTATCTGGCGGGCGATGGCGGAGAGTCGGCCACCAACCGTCAGGACGCGCTGGGCGCCCGTGGCGTTTCAAACAGCGACGCATTGGAACTGCTCAACCTGATCGACTTCGATGTGGACGGCGACGGCTACTTTGATGCGACGGATGTGGCGGCTGTTGAAGCCATCGTGTCTGCGCCGTTTGATGCGCAGTTTTCGACGGACGGTGCCGTCGTGAGCTTTTCATGGAACAGCAGAGCTGGAAAATTATATGACCTCGAGTCGACGGTTTCCCTTAGCCCGCCGGACTGGAACCCCTACAATGATGGAGTGACTACCCACACCAACATTGAAGCGGGTGCAGGCGACACCACGACCCGGAACAATGTGCAGGTCTTGGGAACCACACGCTTCTTCCGGATCAAGGAGAAGTAGGCAAGCTTCCAGAGGTCGAAGAATTTGTAAACCAATGGTGATTCAAAGAAGTGTATTTGCGATCGGGAGCCTCTTGGTGGCTTCGGCGCTTTCGGTGCAAGGGGAGATGAAAGTGTCGATTTGCCCGGCCATCACGGTGGAGCATAAAGGAGATCAGGATACGTTGTTTCGCGCGTATGAGGACTTATTTGTTGAGCGGCTCGATGAGTGGCAGTTCGTGTCGGCCAATATTACTCAGTATAAATTCTATGTCACCCCTTTGGGCCGCCTGCTTCGCGGTAAGCCTGAGCTACTCGAAAAGATGGTGAAAACGATGTCGGCTATGGATATCGGAATCGGGATCGAGGTCGGGATTCGGCATGGTCATGAGAAATTGATTAAGCGCACGCTTGACCCGATTGTGGCGATGGGCGGTCGGGTGGATTATTTGGTGACGGACAATGTTTTCGTCAAATCGCAGTACCGCTTCCCCGAGAATTATACCTGGGAGTCGTATGAAGAAGCGGTCGAGGCCTACGCGACTTTTGTGGCGGGCATTAAAGCAAAATACCCCGATATGAAAGTCGGCATCATCGAGGCGGCCTTCTGCTATTATTGGGCAGATCCGGATCAATACCCAGCAGAAAGGCGCAGCAAAAACAACTACGGCGATTTGAGGCAGGTGCTGGAAGATGTGAACGCGGCTTGTGCGCGGAAAGGGGTGAAGCTCGACATGCTTCAACCTGAATATTCCTACAGCCGTATTGAGGCGACCCCGAACGGCTGGGAGAAGCTGAAGGCGATGGAGGCTTATTGCTACGAGCGAGGGATGGATTTCATTTTTCTGTTCAATGACCATGAAGGTGGCAGGAAGTCGGATCAGAAGTTTCACGAGAATGTGATCCATTACCTGAACGAAGTTCAGAAGAATGGTCTCAACCCAAGCATGGGCACACTTCAGTCTTGGTATCCGTATCCCAAAGAGGAGCTTCCGGAAACGAGGCCTCACACCTTTACGCATTTGGCCAAGGAATTTATTGAGATTAACAAGAACGGTCAATGGAGTGGCTCAACTCGGCGTCCTGCCGTTGAGCTAGTGGATCAGAAAGGCAGCGTGCTGAAATGTCAGATCCTTTCGGTGGGCGGCAGCGATGCTCTGGTGAAGCGGCTTGAAGATGGACAAGAGGTGAACGTGCCGTTCGCTGTTTTATCCGCCGAAAGTGTGGGCCTGCTCAAGGCATGGGCGGCTAATAAAAAGTCTGCACAAGCGCCGCTGGTGGAGATCGTGGATAAAAAGAACCGTTCCATGCAATGTCTAGTTCTCGTGGTGGGCGAGGATTATGTTCAGATTAAGCAGGCCCCGAGCGGCAAAATTTGGAAAATACCGTTTTCGACTTTGTCAGCGAAAAGCGTCGCGGAGGTCAAAGCGCTAAAGCAATAAAGACTATGAAAAAGAGCTATAAATGGATCCTTGCCGGGTTAATTGTTTCGGCAAATACAGTTTTTTCAGCGAATCAGCAGCCGAATGTGTTGGTGGTTTTTGCGGATGACCTTGGTTATGGAGATGTGGGCTGCTATGGCGCGATCAAGTTGAAAAGCCCGCATATTGACCACCTTGCTGAACAGGGGCTGCGCTTTACGAATGCCTACACCGCATCATCCACCTGTTCGCAGTCGCGAGTCAGCCTGCTGACCGGGCGCTACTGGTGGCGCAGTCCGCTCCATCCGGTCAAAGGGGTGATTGCTCCGGCTGGACCCAATGCACTGCTGGAGGCGGGCATTACACCGCTCCCCAAGTTTTTTCAGGAGAATGGCTACCGCACCGCGGCCTTTGGTAAATGGCATGTCGGTGTCGGCTACGGAGACTCTCCAAGGGATCGCTACGACTGGAATCGCCCGACGATTGAAGGCGGCCCGCTGGCCTCCGGCTTTGACTATTTCTTCGGTCTTGCCGCCAATGTGTTGAACGAGCCGGCCTTTTATATTGAAAATGATCGCTTCGTCGGTCGCGGCCCGAATGATACGATTACGATCAAAGGCAATAAGGTGACTCCGTGGAGCCCGGACGTGCTCTACAAAGAGGACGAAGTGGGGCAGGATACCACGCTGAAAGCGGTCGAATACATTGAGTCTGCTCCAACTGATAAACCGCTGTTTCTCTATTTCGCATCGACTGTTCCGCATAAGCCGATCACCCCGGCCAAGCAGTTCATTGGCACCAGCGGCTGTGGTGTTTACGGCGATTTTGTGCATGAGCTCGACTGGCAGGTCGGCGAGTTGGTCGCTGCACTACGCAAAACCGGACGTCTGGATAATACGCTCATCATTTTCACCAGCGACAACGGCGCGGTGGTAGCCAAGGATGAGAACTTTGCCAAGAAGTGGAAGCTGGAACCGATGTGGGAGACCTATGACGCCGGGCACTTGAGCAATGGCGAGCTGCGGGGTGGTAAGCACGCGGTTTACGAAGGCGGTAGTCGCATACCGTTTATTGTCAGTTGGCCAAATCATATTCCGGCTGGAAAAATCCATGAGGGCTTATTCTGCATAACGGATCTATTTGCCACCTTTGCGGACTTGTTCGAAGTCGCTGCTCCCGAAAGCGCGATCGACAGTCTGAGTTTCTGGTCGGTCTGGACGGGGAAGGACAGCAAATCGCCGCGCACGATTGCTCCGGCGCGCACTTCAAATTCTATCTTTTCCATTCGTTTGGGGAAATGGAAGTATGTCGAGCACGACGCACAAAACCCGACCAAGCGTGTCTCTGAAAATAGCGACCAGCTCTATGATCTGGAGAACGATCCATCCGAAACGAAAAATGTATTCTCACAGCATCCCGAACTGGTCGACCGACTCAAACAGGAACTGTCTCAGCTGAAGTAACCAGTGCTATCAAATAGGTGGTTGCTTACGAATAATTACAGATTGTATTATTAGTGTTGCGCTGCTTTCTGAGTCTCCTTAGAAGTATCTTTCAATAATTCATGAAGAAGGTATTTAGATCTGTGTTGTTCGGAGTGCTTGCGCTGTGCAGCGCCTCATTGGGCGCGGCAACGCGTCAGCCGAATATATTACTGATCATTTCGGATGATCAGGGCTATGGGGATTTCGGTTTTACGGGCAACAAATTGGCGGATACGCCGGTGCTCGACCAGTTGTCGAAGGACGGCGCGTTTTATCCTTGGATGGTGGTGGCGCCGGCCTGCACGCCGACGCGCTCCTCGCTGATGACTGGTCGCAACCATTTGGATGTCGGTGTCTGGGGCGTCGGTTCGCGCGGTGATGTGCGACGCGACGAGGTGCTGATGCCAGCCTTCTTCAATCCGTCGGGCTATCATACCTGGCTGTTTGGCAAATGGGATGGCACTAAAATGATGGAGCTCGATCCGGTTGCACGCGGGTTCGACTGGTTCTGCGGAATCGGAGGCGGCTATAAGCAACAGCGCCCGCTACTCTGCACACCTGAAGGTGGGGTTTGGACCGACGGTTGGTCGGCTGAGCTGATCACGGATGCGGCAATTCAAAAGATTAAGGAGTCGGGCGATGAACCGTGGTTAGCCTACATGGCTTACATCATTCCACACTTGCCGTGGGAGTGTCCGGATTCCTACGCCGACCCTTATCGCGAACAGGGCTTCTCTGAAACCTTCGCGCAGTGTTATGGATCGATCAAACAGATGGACGATCAAATCGGACGCTTGCTCGATGCGATTCGCGAGGCGGGGCAGGAAGACAATACGATTGTGCTCTTTTTGAGCGATAACGGGCCGACCGAAAATACGCCGGCTTACGTCAATAATAACTTTGCAGACGCCAAGTTCACGGATGATTGGGAACTACGCAACGCCTGCGACTTAACCGGCGCAAAAGCCGAGGTCTGGGACGGCGGTATCCGTAGTCCGCTGCTGGTGCGCTGGCCGGGTAAAATTAAGCCGGGTGTCCGTGATCATGTTGTCCGGGTGGAGGATTTACTGCCGACCTTACTCGACCTCACGCAGATTCCTGAAGCGAAGCAACCGCAGCATCTGCCCTTTGACGGCAAGAGCATCCGTCCCTCGCTCGAAGATTCGAGCTATACGGAAGACCGCGATATTTTCCGCCTCGCACTGGATGGGCCCGGGCATCCCGGCGATGTGACCTCGACAAAAATCATCGAAGATGCCCGTGAGGTGGATTACAGCAAACTGCACACGGTTCTGCGCAATGGGCTGTATAAGTTGCATCACCTGCCGGGCGGGCGCTTGCGTTTATTCGACTTGAAAAACGATCCAGGTGAGAAGAATGACCTCAGCGCAACGATGCCCGAGCGCACGGAGGCGATGGCCGCACGCTGTCGCGCACGCTGGGACGATCTCGCTTCGCGCAACCGCACCTTCCCTATGCGTCAGCTGAAGATCGACAATGTCGATCGCTGGGCCAAATCCTGGCTGCTTCAAGCGAATCGGGCGCAAAGTTTTGAGGGTAAAATGCTGTCCGACTTTTACGGTGGAGTGCTTGGATTCCGCAATCCCGGTGACCGCTCCGACTACACACTGGATGTGCAGAAATCGCTCACTGTGACCTTTGTCGCCACGGGTAAAAACCTGGATAAATGCGCCACGATTGACCTGTTGGTCGACGGCAAGACGGTGGAGGCGAAGAGCCGCTCCGCAGAAGAGTTGGTGTTCGGGCCGGTTACCCTTCCGGCCGGAAGCGTTCCGCTCTCGTTGGCGGTTGCAGCGGATGCCAAAGCGGGATCAGACGCAGGTAAAGTGGTTTTTGTGAAGCTGAAGCTGGAGCAGTAAGATGATGAAAAAATGTTTTCACTGGTTGTTGATGTTGGGCTTGGCCGTGTCGTGTGCCTCAGGGGCGGAGCGTCAGCCGAATATATTGCTGATCATCTCGGATGATCAGGGCTACGGCGATTTCGGGTTTACCGGAAATGAGGTCGTGCAGACACCGGTGCTGGACCGGTTGTCGAAGGAGAGCGCGTTTTATCCGCACTTTATGGTCGGGCCGGCCTGCACACCGACCCGGGTGTCGCTGTATACCGGGCGCAACTACCTCGAGACCGGCGTCTGGGGCGTCGGCTCGCGCGGTAAGGTGCGGCGCGATGAAACCTTGCTGCCGAAGTTTTTCACGCCCTCCGGCTACCAGACCTGGGCATTCGGTAAGATGGATGGGGGCTTGGGAATGATGGAAATGACGCCGATTGATCGCGGCTTTGATTCCTTTCTTCGTGGGGCGGGGTATGCCCAGAAAAACGAGAAGGGCTGGGGTGCGGAGCTGATCACCGATGCAGCGATTGAAAAGATAAGGCAGGCCGAAGATGCACCCTGGCTCGCGTATGTCGGC